>NZ_JANHDH010000002.1:0-600000 GCF_026616195.1 Haloarchaeobius amylolyticus | reverse complement strand
GACGACGGTGACTCCATCGAACGACTGGGTAGCGACGTGGAAGTCGACATCGGTGCCGACATCGACGAAGAGGTGGCCGAGGACGACCTCCTCGGTGGCCTCCAGATCGACAGCACCGAAGAGATAGAGGTGCCAGAGCGCCTCGTCGACCAGGTCATCGGCCAGGACGAGGCTCGTGACATCGTCAAGAAGGCCGCCAAGCAGCGCCGCCACGTCATGATGATCGGCTCCCCCGGTACGGGGAAGTCGATGCTGGCGAAGGCGATGTCCCAGCTCCTCCCGAAGGAGGACCTCCAGGACATCCTCGTCTACCACAACCCGGACGACGGCAACGAGCCGAAGGTCCGCACCGTCCCCGCGGGTAAGGGCGACCAGATAATCGAGGCGTACAAGGACGAGGCCAGAAAGCGCAACCAGATGCGCTCGTTCCTGATGCTCATCATCATGGCCGTGGTCCTCGTGTACGCGGTCGTCACCCGCAACCTGCTGCTGGGCATCCTCGCAGCGGGTGTCGTCTACCTCGCGTTCCGCTACTCCGGCCGGAGCAGCGACTCGATGATTCCCAACCTCATCGTCAACAACGCCGAACAGCAGACCGCCCCGTTCGAGGACGCGACCGGCGCCCACGCCGGCGCGCTGCTGGGCGACGTCCGCCACGACCCGTTCCAGTCCGGTGGGATGGAGACGCCGAGCCACGACCGCGTCGAGCCCGGCGCCATCCACAAGGCGAACAAGGGCGTGCTGTTCATCGACGAGATCAACACCCTCGACATCCGGTCCCAGCAGAAGTTGATGACCGCCATCCAGGAGGGCGAGTTCTCCATCACGGGCCAGTCCGAGCGCTCCTCGGGTGCGATGGTCCAGACCGAACCCGTCCCCTGTGACTTCATCATGGTCGCGGCCGGGAACCTCGACGCGATGGAGAACATGCACCCCGCGCTCCGCAGCCGTATCAAGGGATACGGGTACGAGGTGTACATGGACGACACCATCGAGGACACGCCCGAGATGCGCCGCAAGTACGCGCGCTTCGTGGCACAGGAGGTCGCCAAGGACGGCCGCCTCCCGTCGTTCACCCGCGACGCCGTCGAGGAGATCATCCTCGAGGCCCGCCGCCGTGCGGGCCGCAAGGGCCACCTGACCCTCGAGCTGCGTAACCTCGGTGGGCTGGTGCGCGTCTCCGGCGACATCGCCCGCGCCGAGGACAAGGAGTTCACGGACCGTCAGGACGTGCTCCGCGCCAAGCGCCGCAGCCGCTCCATCGAGCAGCAGCTGGCGGACGACTACATCGAGCGCCGCAAGGACTACGAGCTGACCGTCTCCTCCGGGGACGTCGTCGGCCGTGTCAACGGCCTCGCGGTCATGGGCGAGGACTCCGGTATCGTCCTCCCCGTCATGGCCGAGGTCGTCCCGGCACAGGGCCAGGGCAAGGTCATCGCGACCGGCAAGCTCCAGGAGATGGCCGAGGAGGCGGTCCAGAACGTCTCCGCCATCATCAAGAAGTTCTCCGACGAGGACATCTCGGAGAAGGACATCCACATCCAGTTCGTCCAGGCGGGCCAGCAGGGTGTCGACGGTGACTCCGCGTCCATCACGGTCGCGGCCGCTGTCATCTCGGCGCTCGAGGACGTGCCCGTCGACCAGTCGATGGCGATGACCGGCTCGCTGTCGGTCCGTGGCGACGTGCTCCCCGTCGGTGGGGTGACCCACAAGATCGAGGCCGCCGCGAAGGCCGGACTCGACCGGGTCATCATCCCGAAGGCGAACGAGCAGGACGTCATGATCGAGGACGAGTACAAGGAGCAGATCGAGATCATCCCGGTCAGCCACATCAGCGAGGTCCTCGAGGTGGCCCTCGTTGGCGAGACCGAGAAGGACTCGCTGGTCGACCGCCTGAAGTCCATCACCGGCTCGGCGCTCGAGCACAACGTCGGGCGCGGCACCGGTTCCCCGAGCCCGCAGTAGATGCCGAACTGGGCGGCCTTCGCTGCCGTCGCGGCGGTCGTCTGTGGTTTCTTGCTCTTTCTCGCACACGCGACGAGTTCGACAGTGACGACGACGGAGGCCACGCTCCCGACCACCGAGGAGGTCGACGCCCACGCCCGCGAGCGCTTCGCCGACCACGAGGGACTGTACGAGGAGTGGGTCGCCGAGCAGGGCGACGAGTGGGCCGCGGAGCGACAGGACCGCTGGCTGGCCGAGACCGACTCGACAGGCACCCGGCAGGAGTTCTCGACCGGGCTGTTGCTCGCGAACGTCGCACTGACGCAGGGACTGTTCCTCGCGGTGCTCGTCGGCGCGGCGATACTGGCGGCGGTCCCGCCGGCTGCACTCGGCGTGGCACCGGCCCACGTCGGCCTCGCCCCGCTGGCGGTCGGCGTGGCGGTCGGGCTGGCGCTCTACGCGGCGAACCAGGTCGGCTCGTCCGTCTCGGCGCGCTTCGACATCGAGACGGGCGAGGAGTTGCGGGCGCTGCTCGCCCCCGAGAGCCCCCGGGGCTGGGCCGTCCTCCTCGCCGGGGTGCTCCCGCTGGTCGCACTCTTCGAGGAGTTCATGTTCCGGGCGGTGCTCGTCGGGGCGCTCTCGGTCGGCTTCGGCGTCTCACCGTGGCTGCTCGCGGTCGTGTCGTCGCTGGCGTTCGCGGTCGGCCACGGCGTGCAGGGGCCGGCGGGCGTCGTCATCACGGGTGCCCTCGGTTTCGTCCTCGCGGCGGTGTTCATCCTCACGGGGAGCCTGCTGGTCGTGGTGGTCGCACACTACCTGGTGAACGCGCTGGAGTTCGTCGTCCACGAGGGACTGGGCGTCGAGTAGGAGAGAGTCAGAGGTCTTCGACGGAGCGCAGTCGCTGTTCGACCTCCGGCGGGGCCGCGCTCGGTCCGTCGCGGACGCGGTGGTCGGGGATGAGCAGGGGCGCCGGGTTCTCGTCGAGGGCGGTCCGGACGAGGATGAGGTCGTCCTCGTCCTCGGCGTCGAGGCCGGGCGTCATGCGGGCGAGCTGTTTCACGTCGACCTGCTCGCCGTAGGGCACGTTCTCGCGCAGTGTCTCCAGCACCTCGCGCTGGTCCGTCGGCAGCGTCAGGGCGACCTGCACGTCCCCGAAGTCGACCTCGGTGACGCCGTCGAAGTACGTCTGGATGCGGTCGAGCAGGTCGTGGTCGTCGGCCGCGTCGTCGTCCGGTTGCTCCGGGAACGTGACCGAGATGACGCGCCCGCTGGCGACGCCGAGTTGCACGTATCGCTCCAGGAAGGGGTAGTGCCTCGCGTAGATGCCCGCGTCGTCCATACGCGACACGAGGCGCGAAACCGACTTCAAGGTTCCTCGTCGGTCGGCGGACTGACGGGTGCGCAAGGCTTATGTACAGATTAGCACATCAATGTACGATGATGAACGCTACTGAGGATATTGCGCCAGCGGTCCGGTCCATCCTGGACGCTGCAGCGCGGCGAGAGACACCAGACGGGCGCGTCTCGGTGGAATCGCGGTCGCTCGTCGACGCGCTCGCCGCCGCGGCGGCGGACGGGCGGACACCGGTCATCGCCGAGGTGAAGCCGACGAGTCCCACGACGGAGGGCTCGCGGACCGACGACCCGGTCGAGCTGGCGAAGCAGATGGTCGCGGGCGGCGCGGCCGCCATCTCGGTTCTCACGGAGCCAGAACACTTCGGCGGCAGCACCGAGAACCTGACCCGCATTCGCGAGACGGTCGACGTCCCGGTGTTGCGCAAGGACTTCCTGCTCGAGGAGGCGCACCTCGACGCCGTTGAGGCCGACGCTGTCTTGCTCATCGTCCGGTTCCTCGACGACCTCGGGGGGATGATAGACGCAGCCCGCGACCGCGGCTTCGAGCCGCTGGTCGAGGTGCACACGCTGGCCGAACTGGAGACCGCGCTCGACGCGGGCGCGACCCTCGTGGGCGTGAACAACCGCGACCTCGCGAAACTGGTCGTCGACCTCGACACATTCGAGGCCATCGCGCCCCACGTTCCGGACGACGTGACACTGCTCGCCGAGTCCGGCATCACGACGCCTGCAGACGCGCGGCGGATGCGCGAGGCGGGCGCCGACGGGCTGCTCGTCGGGAGCGCCATCATGGACGGCGACGTGGAGACGAACACACGCGACCTGGTGAACGCATGAGTACGGACGACGACACGACGACCGAGGAATCGACACGGGACCGACCGGGCACGTTCGGCCGCTACGGCGGCCAGTACGTCCCAGAGGCACTGATGCCCGCCATCCAGGAGCTGGAGGACGCCTACCAGCGCTACGTCCTGGAGAACGAGGACGGCTTCATGGACGAGTTCCGCCGACGCCTGCGCGACTTCGGTGGCCGTCCCACGCCGCTGCAGCGCGCCGACCGCCTCAGCGAGGAGTACGGTCTCGACGTCTACCTGAAGCGCGAGGACCTGCTCCACGGCGGCGCCCACAAGTTGAACAACGCGCTCGGGCAGGTGCTGCTCGCGAAGTACATGGGCAAGGAGCGCATCGTCGCCGAGACCGGCGCGGGCCAGCACGGCACCGCGACGGCCATGGCGGCGGCCCACCTCGACCTCCCCTGCGAGATCTACATGGGTACCCGCGACATCTCGCGCCAGCGCCCCAACGTCTTCCGGATGCGCCTGAACGGGGCCGAGGTCAACCCCGTGACGGCCGGGCGTGGCACCCTGAAGGAGGCCATCAACGAGACGATGCGCGACTGGGCGACCAACGTCGAGGACACCCACTACGTCATCGGGTCGGTCGTCGGGCCGCACCCGTTCCCGTCGATGGTGCGTGACTTCCAGGCCGTCATCAGCGAGGAAGCTCGCCGCCAGATCCAGGAACAGGTCGGGCGCCTCCCCGACTCGGTCGTCGCCTGCGCGGGCGGCGGCTCGAACACGATGGGCACCTTCGCCAACTTCGTCGACGACGAGGACGTTGACCTGTTCGCGGTCGAGGCCGGCGGCTCCTCGCTCGAGGTCGACAGCGAGACGGGGGTCGCCCCGAACTCGGCGTCGCTCTCGACCGGCTCCGAGGGGGTCCTCCACGGGGCCCGGACGAAGCTCCTGCAGGACAGGGACGGCAACATCGTCGAGAGCCACAGCATCTCCTCGGGGCTGGACTACGCCGGCGTCGGCCCGGAGCTCTCCTACCTCGTGGACGAGGGCCGGGTGACCCCGGTGAACGTCGACGACGACGCGGCGCTGGCCGCCTTCCACCACCTGAGCCAGCACGAGGGCATCATCCCGGCGCTGGAGTCCGCCCACGCCATCGCCTACGCCTCCGAGCACCCCGAGACGCTGGGCGACGTGACCGTCATCAACGTCTCCGGGCGCGGCGACAAGGACCTCGAGGCGGTCATCGAGGAGACCGAGAAGCGCGACATCCCCGGAGCGCCCGACATGGACGTCTTCGAGGAGGTCGGCGGTGGTTCGCTATGAGCGACCTCGACGCCGCCTTCGACGAACCCGCCTTCGTGCCGTACCTCTGCGTGGGCGACCCGAGCGTCGAGCGCACCCGCGAGTACGTGAAGGCGCTCGAACGCGGCGGCGCCGACGTCATCGAGCTCGGCCTGCCGTTCTCCGAGCCCATCGCGGAGGGGCCGACCATCCAGGCGTCGGTCGTCCGCGCGCTCGACGCCGGCGTCACGCCCGACGTGTACTTCGACTTCGTCGAGTCGCTCGACGTCGAGGTGCCACTGGTCTGTATGACCTACTACAACCTCATCTACCAGTACGGCGACGAGGAGGGGCCCGAACCCTTCGTGAAGCGCGCCGCCGAGGTCGGCATCTCGGGCTTCGTCGTGCCGGACCTGCCGGCCGAGGAGTCCGGCCCACTCCGCGAGGCGTGTGACGAGTACGGGCTCGACCTCGTGTTCATCGTCGCGCCGACGACCCGCGGCGAGCGCCTCGAACGCATGATGGAACAGACCTCGGGCTACGTCTACGTACAGGCACGACTCGGCACCACGGGGGCTCGCGACGACGTGAGCGACCAGACGGCCGATTCTCTCAGTCGCATCTGTCAGTACGATATCCCCAAGGCCGTCGGCTTCGGAGTCTCGACCGGAGACCATGCCAGGCGTATCGTGGCCGGCGGCGCCGACGGTGTCATCGTCGGCAGTGCCCTCGTGGACATCGTCGCCGAGCACGGCGACCCCGAGGGTGACGACGTGCCCCAGCGCCTCGAGGAGAAGGCGCGAGAACTCGCAGAGGGCGTCCGGGCCGGTTACGCGCAAGGAGTACCCGAACCAGAAGGGACATAACCTATTGTTTGCTACAGAGTGACATACATGAACACAGACATCGGAATCCAGACACGGCTAGAACGCATCGGGACAGACGGGAAGTACGTCATCGTCCCGATGGACCACGGTATCACACTCGGTGCGGTACAGGGGCTGAAGGACATCGAATCCACCATCGACGCGGTCACGCGTGGCGGCGCGGACGCGGTCCTCACGCAGAAAGGCATCGCGCCCCGCGTCCACGAGCACAAGAACGGGGCGGGCTACATCGTCCACCTCAACGCCTCGACCGTCATCGGGCCCGACTCGAACGACAAACGCATGACGGGCACCGTCAAGGAGGCCATCCGGGTCGGCGCCGACGCCGTCTCCTTCCACATCAACGTCGGCTCGAACTACGAACCCGGTCAGATCGAGGAGCTCTCGCAGGTCACCGCCGAGGCCGCCGACTACGGCATCCCGGTCCTCGCGATGGCCTACGCCCGCGGCCCCGACGTCGAGAGCGACGACCCGCAGGCGCTCGGCCACGCGGTCCGCCTCGCCGAGGAGGTCGGCGCCGACATCGTGAAGACGGGCTACTCCGGCGACGGTGACTCGTTCGAGCACGTCGTCGAGTCCACCCGCCTGCCCGTCGTCATCGCCGGCGGCGCGAAGGGCACCGACCGCGAGACCGTCGAGATGGTCCGCGGCGCGATGGACGGCGGCGCGGCCGGCGTCTCGATGGGTCGTTCCATCTTCCAGCACGAGTCGCCAGAGCGCATCGCCCGCGCGGTCGCCGCCATCGTCCACGACGACGCGAGCGTGGACGAGGCGCTGAAGCGCGGCGGGTTCGCGATGGAAGTCTAGGTTTCTGCACCGGGACTCGTTCTTCGTAGCAGTCGCCAGCCGGCCTGTGCCAGTACCGACCCGACCAGTGCCACGGTCCCCACGAACAGCAGGATGACCGCGACGATGGCGGTCGGGTCGAACTCGGCGTCGGGGTCGATGCGGGTGACGAGCCAGACGCCGAAGACGAAGGTGCCGGCCGGCAGGACGCGGGCGAGGTGGCCGATGGCGTCCTCGATGGTCGCGTCGTCGCCGTCGATGGCACGGTAGAGGTCGACGAGCGCGTGGAGTACCACGACGGCGGGGAGCAGGAACACCGGGACGAAGAGGACGGTGAGGAGCCAGTTCCCCTCGAAGGCGGCCCCCATGACGCTCCCACTGGTGAGCAGGACGCCCGCGATGCTCCCGAGGAACAGCAGTGCGAGCGCCGTCTCGACCTGCGCGAACGTGGGGAGCCTGTCGGTGAGCGAGGCCATGTGGGGATGCTCTGGCCAGTCCGGGATGAACTTTGTGCCGGTATGTCATACGAGGGTCGCCGGAACGTGGGGTGGCTTCGCCGCCGGAACGCTTAGGGACGCCCCGCCCGCGATTGCAGCCGTGCACGACACCGGCACGCCAGACCCCGAGACGCCCGCGGAGCTCTGCGACTGGGCGAGGACGTACGCCAGCACCGTCGACGTCGCGGTCGACCTCGACCGGGTGGACTGGGACGTCTCGAAGCGGGCGAAACGCCGGGCGGGGGCGTGCCGGTACCATCCCGACGAGGAGACCTGCACCATCGTCCTCACGTGGCAGGCGTACCGCGCCTTCGGCTGGCGGCAGTTCACCGACACCATCCGCCACGAGCTGGTCCACGCCTGGGAGTTCCAGCAGTTCGGCGAGTCGGGCCACGGCGAGCGCTTCCGCGAGAAGGCCACCGAACTCGACGCGCCGCGACACTGCAAGACGTTCTCGGAGCCGCGGTACCTGCTGCGCTGTGCGGCCAGCGACTGCGACTGGCGGGCGGCCCGCCACCGCGCCTCGAAACCCGTGAAACGACCTGCCGACGGCTATCGCTGCGGCGCGTGCCAGTCGCCCTACGAGGTCGAACACGTCGACTCGGGCGAGACGTGGCGGACCGCGGCGGGCTACCGCGAGGCCCGGGCCGCGCTCGGCGACGACTGGTGAGCCCTACAGGACCGTCTCGAACTCGTGGAGCGTGTCGAGCTGGTGGGTCGGGTCGTGGGCCCCGTCGTGGCTCGCGGCGTCGTAGGGCACCCACACGGAGCCGATACCCATGGCGTTCGCGCCGGCGACGTCCGAGCGCAGCGAGTCGCCGACGTGGATGGTCGATTCGGGGGCCGCGTCCAGTGCCCCGAGAGCGCGCTCGAAGGGTGCCGGGTGGGGCTTCGGTTCGACACCGTTCCGGGGGTCGACGAACACCGTCGCGTCGAAGTCGTCGGCGATGCCGAGCGATTCCAACTTGGTGGTCTGGCTCGCCTCGCCGCCGTTCGTGACGAGGCCGACGCTCTCGGCGTGGGTCCGGGCGTGTTCGAGGGCGCGCTCCGCGCCGGGGCAGAACTCGACCGCGGCGTGGTCGACGAGGTCGGCGTGGGCGCTGGCGAGCGCGTCCGTGGGCACGTCCTCGACGCCGGCGCGGTCGGCGGCCGCGGCGAAGATGGACTCGTAGAACCCGTGTTCGGTGTCGGCGGTGCCCACCTCGCCGACGACCGCGCCGAGGTCCGCGGGGTCGCAGTACTGCTCGACGCCGACCGCGTCGAAGGTGTCCGAGAGGAGGGCGTCCCGGTCCTGTGTGGAGGCACACAGGGTCAGGTCGAGGTCGAAGAGGACCGTGGCGGGGGCAGTCATCGTGCCGGGAGTTGTAGAGACAGGGGTAAAGGCGTGTCGAGGGATTCCTCCCCGGAGATTTATGTGTCGGACTAGGGAACAGGTCGATATGTCCAACCCTGAAGGGTCCCCCTACGACGACGTCCTCACGCTGCGTGACATCGCGGCCGTCCTGACCGACGGGACGCTCGCGCGGCAGTTCGGCGTCGTGACCCTCGCCCTCCTGACGACCGGCATCGCACTGGGACTGGTCCCGCTGCTCTTCGGCGGGTTCGGCGACCACAACCTCCTGCAACTCGCCGGCGGGCCGAGTGCCCAGCAGAGCGCACAGGCGAGCAAGAACAACATCGGCAGGCTGGTGTACATCTTCGCCCCGATACTGGCGCCCCTGCTGGCGACCGTCGTCTCGTTCGTCTCCAGCACGAGCCACGACGGCCCGCGCCGGAAGGTCGTCCCCGCGGCCGTCGTCGGCGCGTTCGTCGGCTGCCTGCTGTTCATGCTGGCGAGCACCTGGCTCCCGCACACCCAGTTCGCGGTCGTCGAGAACTCCTTCCCCTTCGAGGAGACCGTCCCGCCCTACGACACCGCCGGCGTCCTCCTGAACGGGGCCCTCGTCGGCCTCACCGGCGCGGTCGGCGCGCTCGGCGCGTCGCTGGCCGGGAGTCTGCTCGACTGACAGCCGAACAGCCACGACACGACGGTCCCGCTCCCGAGAGTTCGATACGAGATGACTTCCCCCGACCGAGACCGATACGACGACGTCGTCACGCTCCGCGATATCGCCGACGCCCTGACCGAACGGGACGCCGCCCGGCAATCAGCTGCGGTGGCGCTCGTCCTGCTCGCCGCCGGCCTCGCACTCGGCCTGGTGCCTGTCGTGGTCGGCGAGTTCGGTGCGCAGGCGCTCATGGAATGGACCTATTCCCCGGTGGACGTGACGCTGACGGAGCTCCGGATACTCCTCGGCTTTCACATCTACCAGTACGTCCCGCTTCTCGGGGTGCTGTTGGCGACCCTCGTCACGTTCGTCGCGAGCGCGAGTCGTGAACAGACGTTCGTGCCCGCCATTGTGGCCGGGGCGCTCGTCGGCTGTACCCTCTTCACGATCGCCACCACTGGGATTCCGTACACGCAGTTCGTCCCGACCGACGGGCGGATCCACCTGTTCGGGTCCACGGTGCCACCCTACGACACCGCCGGCGTCCTCCTGAACGGCGTTCTCACCGGCCTCACCGGCTCGGTCGGCAGCCTCGGCGCGTCGCTGGCCGGCAGTCTGCTCGACTGAGCACAATCGCCACTTCCGCCACGTTAAAGCAACGCCCTGACGGACTTCGTGGTATGACTACAGAGCGCGAAGTCTGGCTGAAAGCCGACAGCAGCGTCGGCGACTGGGAGGCACGCAAACGACGCATCACGGCAGGGCTCGAAGCGGGCGTCGACTGGGTACTCGTGGACGAGGCCGACGTGGCCCGCGTCCGCGAACTCGGCGCCGTGAACGTCGCCGCCTTTCGCAACGGCAGCGACGTGGACATCATCACCGACGCCGAGAGCGAGGACGACGACGAGGTCGAGAGCGACGGCGGCCACGCCGACCCCGACGCCTACGTCGTCGGCAAGGGTAGCGAGGGCGACGGGACCATCGACTTCCCGACCGACTTCTCCGGCTCCGCCGACCTCTCGACCATCCGCCGCGGCAACGCCGACGGCGCGTACGTCCGCATCCTCGGCAAGGAGTACGAGGGCTTCGCGGAGGAGGCCGCGTCCATCGCCGAGTACACCATCGTCGTCGGCGAGGACTGGACCATCATCCCGCTGGAGAACCTCATCGCCCGCATCGGCGGGGAGACGACGCTCGTCGCCGGTGTCGAGACCGCCGAGGACGCCAGGACCGCCTTCGAGACGCTGGAGCGCGGCTCCGACGCCGTCCTGCTCGACAGCGACGACCCCGGCGAGATCCGCGACACGGTCGAGGCCCGCGACGCGGCCGACCGCGAGAAGCTCGACATGCGCTGGGCCGAGGTCACCGACATCGAACAGACCGGCAGCGCCGACCGCGTCTGCATCGACACCGGCTCGCTGCTCGACCACGACGAGGGGATGCTCGTGGGTTCGATGGCCCGCGGCCTCGTGTTCGTCCACGCCGAGACGGCCGAGTCGCCCTACGTCGCCTCCCGCCCCTTCCGGGTCAACGCCGGCGCGGTCCACGCCTACGTCCGCACCCCCGGCGGCGGCACGAAGTACCTCTCCGAGCTGAAGTCGGGCGACGAGGTGCAGGTCGTCGACACCGCGGGCAACACCCGCGAGGTCATCGTCGGTCGCGCGAAGATCGAGAAGCGCCCGATGTTCCGCATCGAACTCGCCATCGAGGACGACGAGGCCGAGGACCGCGTCGAGACGCTGCTCCAGAACGCAGAGACCATCAAGGTCCACACCCGCGAGGGCCGCAAGGCCGTCACCGAACTCGAACCCGGTGACGAACTCCTGCTCTACTACGAGGACAAGGCCCGGCACTTCGGCGAGGCCATCGAAGAGTCAATCATCGAGAAGTGAGGTCGCAAAGCGGGTCGTCTCAGTCCCGCGACACGCGCCGTAACTCGTCTATCTCGTGGGCGCACCACGGACAGAAGTCGATGTCGCCGTCGAGTTCCTTCCCGCAGTTCGGACAGCGCGGCCCCTCGTCGCTTGTCCGGGCCGCACTGCTCGCCAGCAGGTAGGCGTCGGTCATCGCGGCCACCTCGACCACGCTCATCGCGAGGCTCTCCGAGAGCGTGATGCGGTCGGAGACGCGCTGGGTGACCTCGACGATGGAGCCGACGGAGGTGAGCGCGCTCTCGGGCACCGCGATGGCGGTGACGGTCACGAAGATGCCGACGAACAGCAGCGAACGCGCCCAGCGGCGGAGATAGGCGTGGCCGAGGCCGGGGAAGATGAACGAGAGCACGACGGCCACGACCACGCGCACACGAACCATGGGGCCGCGTTATCGACGCTGATTCAATAGGTTTCGGGTTTCGTCGACAGCGCCGCGACCAGCTCGCGCAGTCGCGAGAGGGGGAGCTGGCCGGGGGCGGTCGCGTCCGCCGGGTCGACGGGCGCGTACCCGATACGCGAGCCGTACGTCGGGGCGACGACCCGTGAGTGGCTGCCGACCTCGCCCATCGCCATGGTGGCGACGCGCTCGCCCGCGGCGGCGAACTCGCGGGTCACCGCGAGCAGTTCCAGCACGTCGAGTGGCTCTTCGGCCGCGATTGCCAGTTTGGCCACGTCGCCGTACTCACCTGCGGCCTCCAGCGTCTCCGCCATCTCCTCGGCGTCGAAGGTGCCCTCGAAGTCGTGGGCCGAGACGACGAGTGCCGCGCCGTGGTCGCGGGCGTGTGCGGCGGCGTCCGCCACCACCCCGTCGGGGTCGTCCGCGAGCGCGGCGAGTTCGAGGTCGACCGCCTCGACCGCGTCGTGTTCCGCCGCGGCCGTCAGCGCCTCCAGGCGGGCCGGGTCGTCGGCCGCCTCGCCGCCCTCCCACGCGACCCGGTTCGTCGCGAGGATGGGGAGCTCGCCGTCGTAGGCGTCGAGGGCGGCCAGCGGGTCGGCCGCGAGGTCCATCCGGAACTCGACGGCGTCTGCGTGCTCGCGGGCCGCCGGCTCCTCGCCGAGGTCGGCGGTGCTCGCACACAGCACGAAGGAGTCGAAGTCCATGCGAGTGCATTGCGTGGCGACCGGCAAAAGCGTGCGCGAACCGTCATCGCTTGTCGGGGCACCGGAACGGTCATCCGGGGGCGTGGCGTCTCGACCCCCATGTGCCAGTTCCGCCCCGAGACGGCCGCCGACCACGCTGCGGTCGAGGCCGTCCACCGCGCCGCCTTCCCGACCGACGACGAGGCCGCCCTCGTCGCCGCCTTGCGCGAGAGCGACGCGTTCGTCCCCGGCCTCTCCATCGTCGCCGAGGCCGACGCGGGAATCGTCGGGCACGTGCTGTTCACCGAGGTCTCGGTTTCCGGCGGCGGCCGAACCGGACGCGACGCCGCCCGTCCCGACGCGGCACTCACGCTCGCGCCGGTGGCCGTCAGCCCGGACCGACAGGGCGAGGGCATCGGAAGCCGGCTCATCCGCCACGGGCTCGACGCGTGCCGCGAGGCGGGGTACGAGTGCGCCGTCCTCCACGGCGACCCGGACTTCTACAGCCGGTTCGGGTTCGAGCCGGCGGCGCCGTACGGGTTCTCGCACCCCTTCGACCTACCGGATGCGGACTTCCAGGTGCTGTGGCTGACGGACGAGGAGAACGACAGAATCGGTGGGCGCGTCACCTACGACGCGGCGTTTCTCGACCTGTAGCTCAGACGAGGCCGAGGTTGTCCTCGGCTTCGAGCAGTTCGTGGTAGCGGTTCCGGATGGTGACCTCGGAGATGTCGGCGACGTCGCTGACGGCGGCCTGCGTGGTCTTCTCGTTGGTGAGCAGCGAGGCGGCGTAGACGGCCGCGGCGGCGAGGCCGACCGGGGACTTCCCGGAGTGGACGCCCTTCTCCTTGGCGTTCTGCAGGAGCGAGCGGGCGCGGTGTTCGGCCTCGTCGGAGAGGTCGAGGCCCGACGCGAAGCGCGGGACGTAGCTCTCGGGGTCCGCCGGCTGGACCTCGAGGCCGAGCTCGCGGACCACGTAGCGGTAGGTGCGAGCGACCTCGTTCTTCTCGACGCGGGAGACCTCGGCGATCTCGTCGAGGCTGCGCGGGACGCCGGCCTGGCGCGCGGCAGCGTAGACGGCGGAGGTCGCGACGCCCTCGATGGACCGGCCGGGGAGCAGGTCCTCGTTGAGCGCGCGGCGGTAGATGACGGAGGCGGTCTCACGGACGTTCTTCGGGAGGCCGAGGCCGCTGGCCATGCGGTCGATCTCGCCGAGCGCCTGCTTCAGGTTGCGCTCTTTCGAGTCACGGGTGCGGAAGCGCTCGTTCCACTTGCGCAGGCGCTGCATCTTCTCGCGCTGGCGCGAGCCCAGGGAGTTCCCGTAGGCGTCCTTGTTGCGCCAGTCGATGTTGGTCGAGAGACCCTTGTCGTGCATCGTGTTGGTCGTCGGGGCACCGACGCGGGACTTCTCGTTCTTCTCCTGGGCGTCGAAGGCGCGCCACTCCGGGCCGCGGTCGACCTGGTCCTCCTCGACGACGAGACCACAGTCGTCACAGACCGTCTCGGACCCCTCACTGACGACGCTACCGCCGCATTCGGGGCACTGGAGGCTGTTGTCGGATGTCTCTTCTTCGGTGCTGCTTACTCGTGTTCGGGTTCGTGCGTTTGGCATGGGTGCGAAGGCGGGGGCTACCGGGCAGGAGCTGTCCTGGAGAAACCCGGAAGCGCTGGTGCTGATACTGTGCGATGTGGAGCCCGATATTAAATGTTGTGGAATTTTTCTCTATATGCCACGAATTCCTATGTCATACGCCGGAACTCGACTGAAAATCACAATTTTAATATGTAGTCGTCGTAGCGGCGATGACAACGCACATCTGCCTCCCGCGCGTGAACCTACTCGATGCGAGTCGCCATCGGGAGCCAGAACCCCGTGAAGGTGGCAGCGACCGAGCGAGCCCTCGAAACACTCCCCGGCGTGGTCGTCGAACCGGCCGACGTGGACTCCGGCGTGCCCGAGCAGCCCCGCGGTCTCGACGAGACCGTCGCGGGCGCGACCAACCGGGCCCGCCGCGCCTACGAGACCGGCGCGTTCGACCTCGGCGTCGGTATCGAAGGCGGCGTGGCCGACCTCGTCCCGGCACCGCGGTCGGACGAGGGGGACCCGACGACCGACCTCCACCTCGTCATGTGGGCCGCCGTCTTCGACGGGACCCGCGTCGAGCGCGCCGCCGGGCCGAGCATCCGTCTACCCGACCACGTCGCGACCCGGGTGCACGACGGCGAGGAGCTCGGCCCCGTGATGAACGACGAGTTCGACCGCGACGACGTGGCCCGGAGCGAGGGCGCCATCGGCATCTTCAGCGGTGGTGCCATCGACCGCGAGGGCGCACTCGAGAGCGCCGTCGCCGGCGCGCTCGGGCCGTTCGTCACGCCGCACTACCGGTCCTGAGAAACGAGTCGAGTCACCGATTCATTCCTGGCCCGCTGGCTCCGCTGCCTCGCGGGCCTCGGAACTCTCCTCCAGCGCCGTCGTCAGCGACACGTTGAGCGAGACCATCGAGACCAGCCCGCCCAGGATGGTGACGACGTTCTTCACCGCGTGGTCGACGACCGCCGCGGCGATGGCGAGTTCGACCGAGATGCCCGGTGCCAGTCCGACCGCGAAGACCGTGAACGCGCCCTCGTACAGGCCGATGCCGCCCGGCGAGAGCGGCAGGACCTTCGCGAGGTTCCCGACGCTCACCGCGAAGAAGCCGACCGTGACGAACAGCGCCAGCGGGAGGTCGATACCGACCGCAGCCATCACGACCATCGCGGTGACCACGTCGAACGTCCAGATGAGCAGGCTCGTCGAGCCGACGACCGCGAACGCCTTGCCGTCCTGCGTGACGGCCTGGACGTCGGTGACGAAGCCCCTGATGACGTTCACGACCATGATGGCGTAGGAGTCGTCGCTGAGACGCGCGACCAGCGGGCTCACGAGGTCTCGGTCCGAGCGCGCCGAGGCGAAGATGGCGGTGACGGCGGCGACTGCCGCGATGCCGACCCCGGCAGCCACGTACGACGCGTATTCGGCTGCCGACCGGTACTGGGCGTACTCCTGCGGGACCGCCTCGCCAGCGAGGGCAGCGGCGATGTCGTCCGCGCTCCCCGTCGCGACGAGCGCGAGCATCACCGTGCCGGCCAGCCCGGCGATGGTCAGCAGGTCGAACACGCGCTCGATGGCGAGCGACGCGAAGCCCGATGGATACGGGACGCGCCGCCGGACCTTCATCACGTACGCCCGGACGCCGTCACCGAGCCGCGCCGGGAACACGAGGTTCCCCGTCTGACTGATGAATATCGCGCCGGTCAGGAATCTCGTATCGCTGTCGTAGCCGATGGTGTCGAGGATGTCGCGGTAGCGAAGGCCGCGGATGGGCCACGAGACCAGGTAGACGACCGCCGCGGCGACCACGAACGCCGGGTCGGCAGCGCCCATGTGGTCGAGCACGACCTCCCACTCCAGGTAGTAGAACGCCATCAGCAGGATGGCGACGGTCGAGAGCAGCGTCCCGGCGACGAGGCTGACACGGCGGTTCACCCGCGGGGTCACCGACAGCTCCCACCAGGTCCGGAGGATCTGGCTCCCCATGCCGAAGACGTCGCGCACGAGGTCGACCTTGGTGTCGCCCTTGGGCTCCCAGTCGACGGCGAACTCCTTGACCCGGAAGCCGCGGCGCTGGGCCTTCACGAGCATCTCGGTGTCCCAGAACCAGTGGTTGTCCTCGACGGTCGGCTGGAGCGCGAGGAACGCCTCGCGGTCGAACGCCTTGAACCCGCACTGGTGGTCGCGCAGGTCAGAGCGCAGGAACAGCCGCGTGAGGAGGTTGAACCCGCGACTCGGGATGCCGCGCTTCGCGGGGCGGTCCGCCTCGTGGCCGGCCATCCAGCGCGACCCCGTCGCGAGGTCGTACCCCTCGGTCCGGATGCTCTCGACGAGCTCCTCGAGATGTTTCATGTCCGTCGCGAGGTCCGTGTCGAAGTAGACCAGCGTGTCGCCGTGGCTGGCCTCGAAGGCGCGTTCGAGCGCGCCCCCGCGGCCGAGGCGTTCGTCGGAATGGAAGTGGCGCACGCGGTCGTCCGCGGCCGCCATCTCGTCGGCGATGTCCGGCGTGCGGTCGTCGCAACCGTCCTCGGCGACGATGACCTCGAAGGTGCCGGCCGGCAGGAAGGACTCTAGCGTTTCGAGCGTCGTCTCCACGGTGGAGCGGATGGTCTTCTCCTCGTTGTAGGCGGGGAGGACGACGCTGACGTCGACCGACTCCGTACTCATTGCCACCAATTGAGCCATCCGCAGGTAAGTAGCTTCTGAACGTTGTGTTAACCACCCGTACCAAGAAGTGTTGCAGAACGTTCCACCCGGGTCTTTGGACCCCTGTAAATCGCAAGACAGCGGCCGATTAACTCCCTGTACCAAACCCCCTAAGAGAACACGTCCCATCCCTGTAGGTATGAGCACCAGTTCCGCAGCCGCCCTCGACCTGTCCGAGAAACAACGGCGGATCCTCTCGTACCTGCGCGAGGAGGCCCAGACCAAGACGTACTTCAAGTCCCGGCTCATCGGCGACGACCTCGGCATGACCGCCAAGGAGGTCGGCACCAACATGACCGCCATCCAGCGCGGCGACTTCGACGTCGACGTCGAGAAGTGGGGCTACTCCTCCTCGACCACCTGGAAGGTCTCGGTCTAGACCGGCTGTCGCGTGTCCCCGCTGACGCGACCCCGTCGCGTCGGCCCCATCCTGTCCTGTCATCCCGCGCCCGTCGGGGCTCTCCGACGGTGCGCACCCCACAGCCCCACCACCCACCAGCGTCGCTGGCAGATGTTGCCGTGGAAGGGCTAGTTTAATAATGAACAATGATTAAGGTTCCTGTGGGGGAAGGATGACCGCATACCCACCACTGACCATCGACGTCTACCTGCGCGCCTACGCACCAGTCTCCGCTCCGCAAGAGACGGTGCTCGAAACCGTCCGGGACCTCCGGGACGACGGTCTCGTGGCGTCGTACGACGTGCACACCTGGCCAAGCGCGGTCCGCGCTGACCGCTCGACGACCACCTCGCGCCACTACGAGCGCTTCCGCGACTGGGCGGCGGCCGAGGACGTCCGCATCGACCAGTCGTTCGTCACCCGGCGCGACGACAACCTGTTCACCGGCGAGACCACGGAGCGGCTCCGCACGCCGTGTATCTGTCTCGCGGTCCGACAGGACGACGAGCTCGCGGCGGTACTTCCCTGCACGGTCGCAGACGGCGAGCACGTGACCGTGCAATCGTATCTCGAGAGCCTGCTCGACGGTGTCGACCCGCTCGGCACCCTCGACCTCGCAGACGCAGAGGCACCCGACGACGAACCGCCAGAGCGTGAGCTCACGGTTCCGAACGCCTGAGAAACGTTTTCCGCGATCCGTTTTCTCGACCCGTTTTCTGCGACCCGTCGTCAGCGCCCGAACGTGACCAGTTCGTCCGCCTCTCCGGCGAGCCGTGCCGCGTTGGCGTCGAAGGAGTCCGCGTAGCGAACCACGAGCAACAGCACCGTCTCGGGGCGCTCGACCCGGTAGCCGTCCTCGCGCGAGAGCAGGCCGGCGGCCTCCAGTTCCTTCGCGTACTTGCTCACGGTCGGACGCGAGACGCCCAGTGCCTCCGCGAGGGCGGAGCCGGTGGCGTCGGGGTCGCGCAGGAGTTCGACGAGCATCCCGCGGGGCGTGTCCCGACGCAGGTAGCCGAGGGCGGTCTTCTCGAACTCGGAGAACTGCGTGGCGGGGTAGAGGCGCTTGTAGTCGCCGTCGCGGTGGACCTCGACCGCGCCGCCGTCGACCAGCCGACGCAGGTGGTGCTGGGTCTCCCCCGTGCCGAGTTGCAGGTCGTCACGGAGCTTCGAGAAGTGGGCGCCGGGCGTCGCGGCGAGGTAGCCGGCGATGGCGTCGCGCACGTCGCTCTCGCCGGTGTCGTCGTCGTCCGTAAAACGAGCGAACGGGCTCGCCGCACCGACCGCGGCGAAGCGCCGTAACGTGGCGCGTTTCTGCTCGTCGACCTCCCCGCGTTCGCCCATTGTTCGTTTCTTTCTATACTTCCCCAGCGGTAAAACGCCTTCGCTACTTCTCGGTCTCGGTCTCCTTCTCCTTGTCCTCCATCTTCTTCTCGGCGCTGGTGAACGAGTCGGACATGTCGTCGCTCACGTCGTAGTCCCCGCCGGCGATCTCGTCGTCGGCCTCCTGGATGACCTCGTCGGGGTCCTTGATGTCCGTGGGGTCGTCGCCCATCTTGACGGCCTCGGCCTGCTTCTCCATCTTCTCGGTGTCGAGTTCGGCCTCCTCGTCGATGGCGCCGATGATGTCCTCGATGTCGTCGAGCCCGAGCATCTCCCGGGTCTCGTTGTCGAAGTCCTTGCTGTCGAGGGCGGCCTCGCTCTCCTTGATATCGCTGCCGGTCAGGTGCTTGCCGTAGCGGCCGAGCATCGAGGAGAGTTCCTGGGGCAGGACGAACGTCGTGGAGTCGGAGGTACCGATCTCCGCGAGCGTCTCCATGCCCTTGTCGATGACGGCGCGCTCGCCCATCGACTCGGCGGACTTCGCGCGCAGGACCGTCGAGATGGCGTCACCCTGCGCTTCGAGGATCTGGCTCTGCTTCTCACCCTGCGCCCGGATGATGTTGGACTGCTTCTCACCCTGGGCCTGCTCGACGGCGCTGCGGCGTTCACCCTGCGCCTCGAGGATCATCGCGCGGCGACGGCGCTCGGCGGAGGTCTGTTGCTCCATCGCCTGCTGGACGTCCTTCGAGGGGTTGACCTCGCGGACCTCGACAGACTCGACCCGGACACCCCACTCGTCGGTGGGTTCGTCGAGTTCCTCGCGGATGCGCGCGTTGATCTCCTGGCGCTTGTTGAGGGTATCGTCGAGCTCCATGTCGCCGATGACGGCGCGGAGGGTCGTCTGCGAGAGGTTGCGGACGGCGTTCTCGTAGTCGTCGACCTCGAGGAACGCCTTCTTCGCGTCCATCACGCGGATGTAGACGATGGCGTCCGCGACGACCGGGGAGTTGTCGCGGGTGATAGCTTCCTGGGGCGGGACGTCGAGCGTCTGCGTCCGCATGTCGAAGCTCTGCGTGCTCGACACGAACGGGGGGACCAGGTGGAACCCGGGTTCGAGGAGACCGCGGTACTGGCCGAGGACGGTGAGCGTGCGCTTCTCGGTCGGTTGCACGATCTTCACCGCGGAGGCCAGCGCCACGATTATCAGTATCCCGATAATCGCAGCCACGAACCCGAAGGTCGCTGCCCCTTGTAGTGGAAGTGGCTCCATAATATCATCCGGGGAACCAGATTACAAAAGCCTTCCTGTTGCAGAGTTGATTTGTCTGCCCGATTACGCTGTCTCGGTCTCGTCCTCTTCCTGCTCGCGCTCTTGCCGTTCGCGCTCTCGGCGGAGTTCGCGGTCGATGTCGTCCTCGGTCTCCGTCGGCGCGACCGTCAGGACGTTGCCGCCGCCGGGGTCGGTCACGACGACCTCGCTGCCCTCGGGTATCTCGTCGCCCCACTCGCTGCGGGCGGTGTAGTTCGGGTCGAACCCACCCTGGTCGAGCAGGCGGACGCGGCCGCTGGTCGAGGTGACGGTCTCGGTGACGCGGGCGGTCGCGCCCCGCAGGTCGTTCGAACTGCTCGTCTGGCCGCGGTCGGTTCCCTCGTAGAAGTCGAACTCGCGGTAGACGTAGAACGTGAGCAGGCCGACGGCGAGCACCATCGCCGCCAGCGCGACGGGGGTCCCGAGCGGGGTGAACAGCATCCCGACCAGGCCGGCGATGAAGAGCGCGACACCGATGACGATGAAGTGCGCACCGGGGACGAGCGCCTCCGCTATCATCAGTCCCGTTCCGGCGAGGAACAGGAGCAAGGGCAACAGGTCGACGTCGAGTAACGGTGCCATGTGGGTCGGTTAGGGCCAGGGCTGATTAAAATTTTGCAGGCGGTCGGTACCGGTACGATACGTGTTCGCCCGTGGGGAGGTGCCTGGTCACCCCAGCAGCGTCACCACGTGGACGAAGAACGCCACCATGGCGAGCACGCCGAGGGCGACGAACAGCGCGTTCTCGCCGTCGATGGAGCCGGATTCGATGACCTCGTCGGGGTCGTACTGGCCCATCTCGACGGCACGGGCCTCGTGACGGTCAGTCTCCGCCTCGTCGTCCTCGAGGTCCTCGAGGCTGAAGCGGTACTGGTCGTCGGCGGTGTCGTCTGTCACGGGAGTGTATACGCGCTCGGACTACTAAACCGGACGGGTCACCGACGGGTGTCCTCGCGGCTGCGGATGGCCCCGTCGTAGACGACGCCGCGCTCGGCGTCGATGGTGACCGTCGCGCCGTCCGCGACCGACGACAGGTCGGCGCCGGAGACCATCGGGATGCCGACCTCGCGGGCGATCATGGCGGGGTAGCCCGTCATGCCGGGGCGCGCGTCGACGATACCGGCGAGCTTCGAGACGTCGCCGTCGAACTCCGCGTCGAAGTCCGGGCCGAGCGTGACGATGGTGCCCTCCGGCACGTCGGTCAGGTCGCCGTCGTCGACGTGCCGGACCGGGCCGGAGACGTAGCCGGAGACGACGCCGCGGCCGGTCGAGATGGTCTCGGCGGCGACGTGGACCTTCAGCATGTTCGTCGTCTGGGCGCCCTCCAGTTCGGTCATCATGCCGGAGAGGACGACGACCGTGTCGCCGCTCTCGGCGACGCCCGCGTCGAGGGCGGCCTGCACCGCGTTCTGGATGACGGCGTCGACGCCGTCCTGGTCGAAGGGTGCGTACTGGGCGTTGACACCCCACGAGAGCGCGAGCTGGCGCCGGACGCGGTCGGTCGGCGTCGTCGCGACCACGGGGACGCCGGGGCGGTACTTCGCGGTCTTCAGGGCCGTGTACCCGGACTCGGACGCCGCCACGACCGCGCTGGCCCCGATGTCGCGGGCGAGGTAGCGCGCGGACCGGGCGATCGCGTCGGTGCGGGAGTCGCTGGCCGGCGGGACGCGCTGTTCGCGCGTCTCGGCGTACTCCTCGCTCTCCTCGACCTGCCGGACGATGCGGTCCATCGCCTCGACGACGCGGACCGGGTGGTCGCCGACGGCGGTCTCCGCCGAGAGCATCACGGCGTCGGTCCCGTCGAGCACCGCGTTCGCCACGTCGGAGGCCTCCGCGCGGGTCGGGCGGCGCTCGTGGATCATCGAGTCGAGCATCTCGGTCGCCGTGATGACCGGCGTTCCGGTCTCGCGGCAGCGGCGGATGATGCGCTTCTGGATCATCGGCACGTCCTCCATCGGGCACTCGACGCCGAGGTCGCCGCGGGCGACCATGATGCCGTAGGAGGCGTCGATGATCTCCTCCAGGTTCTCGACGGCGCCGGCCCGCTCGATCTTCGAGACGATGGGGATGTCCGCGCCGTACTCCTCCAGGACCTCGTTGACGTGGATGACGTCCGCGGCGCTCCGGACGAAGCTAGCCGCGACGAAGTCGACCTCCTTCTCGGCGGCGAGTTGCAGGTCCGTCCGGTCCTTCTCGGTCACCACGTCGATGTCGAGGTCGACGCCGGGCATGTTCACGCCCTTGCGCCCGCCGAGTTCGCCACCCGTCTCCAGCGTGGCGTAGACGTCGGAGCCGTCGACACGCTCGACGGTCGATTCGATGCGGCCGTCGTCGAGCAGGATGCTGTCGCCCGGCGAGACCGAGGAGATGTCGTAGGAGAGCCCGATCTCGTCGGGCGTGGCCTCGTCCCCCTCGTAGAACCGGACGGTCGTGCCCGCCTCGAGCTGGATGGGCTCGTCGAGGGGGGCGGTGCGTACCTCCGGTCCCTGCAGGTCGACCATCGTCGCGAGGGGTTGCTCCGTCTCCTTGTCCACCTGGCGGATGCGGTCGGCGATCTGCGCGCGACTCTCCTCGTCGCCGTGACTGGAGTTGATGCGCGCGACCGACATCCCGGCGTCCGCCAGTGCCCGGATGCGCCCGACCGTGTCGGTCGCTGGCCCGAGTGTACAGACGATCTTGGCGTTTCTCATGTGGCGGTGTACGCTGGAGGTCGGCAAAAACCCCGGTGTTTTACTCGGTTTCGAGTACCCTTCCACTAGCCCTCGGTAATCAGGCCGCACCCTTTCCGTCGGCGGGTGAGTAGGCCGGGGCATGGGTACGTACACCTCCCTCGTCAGCGTCCGTGAACGAGACGTCAACAACGTGCAGGAACTCGCGACGCTCTGGGGCGAGATACACACCGAGATCGAGGACTTCGACGCGGAACTCAAGGACACCTACGCGGTCCTGGGCGACTACGACTTCATCGTCATCTTCGACGCCGCCGGGCGGGACGAGGCGTTCAAGGTGGCGCTCGCGATGGAGCGTCACGGCCTCGACATGCAGACGATGGAGGTGGTACCGACCGACGACTTCGCCGAACTCGTCACCGATATGTGACGCTCGCCCGGCGGTCGCTCGCGGCTACCACGACGCCACGACCTCCGGCATGCAGCCGTCGCCCGGTTCGTAGTACGAGCCGTGGTCCGGCACCTGCTGTGTGACGTCGAGTTCCTGGTAGTTGTACGGGGCCGCGAGCCCATCCTGGATGCCCTGTTCGCCGACGGCGGTGTCCCACTCGGCCGAGCTGTACGCCCAGTCCAGTACGTCGTCCTCGCGGTTGTAGAAGTTCCCGAAGCTATACGCCGCGTACTCGATGGCATCGCCGTACAGGTCCTCCGTCGAGACGGTCTGGTCCGGGATGGCGCCGCCGACGAGCGACGCCGTCTCGACGGCGTTGTAGTAGCCCCAGGCGTGGAG
The DNA here is from genome assembly GCF_026616195.1 of Haloarchaeobius amylolyticus. Classification (NCBI taxonomy): domain Archaea; kingdom Methanobacteriati; phylum Methanobacteriota; class Halobacteria; order Halobacteriales; family Halorubellaceae; genus Haloarchaeobius; species Haloarchaeobius amylolyticus. The sequence continues at coordinate 576,662 of NZ_JANHDH010000002.1, read as the reverse complement.
GTTGTTCAGCGCGCTGGCGACGACCTGTGCGCCCAGCGAGTGTCCCACGAGGCGGATGGGGTCGCCACCGTTGCTGGTCCAGTTCGCGATCCAGTTCGCCAGTTTCGGCCCGTTCTGCTTGGCGATGTCGACCGCCGTCCACCAGCCGCGGTCGGAGTCCCAGGAGTAGCCCACGTTCGTCTGGTAGACGTCGTTCTGCTCCAGCGCGAGTTCGCAGGTGTAGGCCCCGTCGATGTCCTGGTCCTGCGAGTCGTCCTGGTTCCAGCCGTGGACGAAGACGATGATCTGGTCGTGCCAGGACTCGGTGTACTTCGCCCAGTCGCCCTCGCCGTAGTAGTTGTAGGTCGTCCCACTGCTCGTGAGGTTCCCGTCGTCGTCGAAGTGCCCGCGGGTCGAGATGAGGGGGTAGTCCGCGGGCGCCTCGTAGTCGCCGTCGCTGCCGCCGGCCGCGGCGAGGCCGGAGAGGCCGCCGAGTGCCAGCCCGGTCGTCGCGAGTCCCTTGAGTGCGCTGCGCCTGCCGAGACCGTCCTTGTCGGATGTCACGACTGCACGCACCGGCGGGTGGCTGGTAAAGGTTGGCCGGTGGAAATTTCCAACGGCGATGGAAACAGGAATAGGAAGATACGGGCAGGAGAAAGACGGGGACAGGAACCCGTCTACCGGACCTTCGTGCCCGGCTCGGCGTCGCCGTGGGTCGTCAGCAGGTCGGCCTCCTCGCCGGCGGCCAGTACCATCCCGTTCGACTCGACGCCGAACAGCTCGGCCTTCTCCATGTTCGCGAGCAGCACGACCTTCGTGCCCGGCAGCTCGTCGAGGTCGTGGAGCTGCTTGATGCCCGCGACGACCTGGCGCGTCTCGACGCCGATATCGACCGAGAGCTTCGCCAGTTTGTCGGAGTCCTCGATGGGCTCGGCCGATTCGATGCGGCCGACCCGGATGTCCAGTTCCTGGAAGTCGTCGAAGTCGATGCGCGAGTCCAGCAGGGGTTCGAGTTCGTCGCTCACGTCCGCCTCGTCATCCCCCGCGGTATCGTCACTTTCGCTTTCGTCCTCGTCGTCCTCGGCCTCGGCGACGCGCTCGGCGAGCTTCTCGTTCAGCTCCGCGACGCGCTCGTCCTCGACCTTCTCGAACAGCTCTGTGGGCTCGTCGAACTCGGCAGCCGGCGGCTCCAGCGCCGCGTCGACGGTGACCTCGTGGACGTCGCCTTCGCCGGCGAACTGGTCCCAGGCCTGCTCGGCCTTGCCGGGCGTGATGGGCTCGATGAGCAGCGTGACGGCCTTCGCGATCTGGACGCAGTCGCGGATGACCGGTGCAGCCTCCTCGTCGTCGAGCTTCCAGGGCTCGTGTTGCTGGATGTACTCGTTCCCGAACTGGGCGAGTTTGACCGCGGCGTCGCCGGCCCGGCGGATCTCGTACTCGTTGACCGCGTCGGTGAAGTCCGCGATGGCCGCCTCGATGCGCGCCTCGACCTCCGCGGAGAGGTCGGCCGCCGGCGTCCCGCCGAAGTTCCGCTGGGCGAACAGCAGGCTGCGGTAGAGGAAGTTCCCGACCGTACCTACCAACTCGCCGTTGACGCGCTCCTGGAAGCGGTCCCAGCTGAAGTCGAGGTCCTGCTGGAAGCCGCCCATCGTCGTCAGGTAGTACCGGAGGAGGTCCGGGTGGAAGCCCTCGTCGAGGTACTCCTGCGCCCAGATGGCGCGGTTCCGGCTCGTCGAGAGGCCCTTCCCGTTGATGGTGACGAAGCCGGTCGCACAGATGGCCCGCGGGGCGTTGTACTCGGCCACGTGGAGCATCGCCGGCCAGAAGATGGTGTGGTGCTGGATGATGTCGCGGCCGATGACGTGGATGATCTCCCCGTCGTCGTCGCGCCAGACGTTCTCCCAGTCGTACTCGTCTTTTCCGACCTTCTCGGAGTACTGCTTCGTGCTGGAGATGTACTCGATGGGCGCGTCGACCCACACGTACAGCACCAGGTTTTCGGGATTCTCGCCGGGGTAGTCGATGCCCCAGTCGAGGTCGCGGGTGATACACCAGTCCTGCAGCCCGCTCTCTATCCACTCGCGGGGCTGGTTCTTCGCGTTGCTCGTCCCCTGGAGGTCGTCGAGGAACTCCGTGAGGTAGTCCGAGAGCTCCGAGACCTCGAAGAACTTGTGCGGGCGCTCGCGGTACTCCGCCGGGTTGCCCGTCACCGAGGAGACGGGGTCCTCTATCTCGCCGGGTTCGAGGTGGCGACCACAGCCCTCGTCGCACTCGTCGCCGCGGGCCTGCTCGCCACAGTACGGGCAGGTGCCCTCCACGTAGCGGTCCGGCAACGGCTGGTCCTCGACGGGGTCCCAGGCGACCTTGATCTCCTTCTCGTAGACGTAGCCCTCGTCCTCCAGTTTGCGGACGATGGACTGGGTGGTCTCCGTGTTCGTCTCGTCGTGGGTGTGCCCGTAGTTGTCGAACTCGATGTTGAACCGCGGGAACGTCTCCTCGTACTGCTCGTGGTAGTCCAGCGCGAACTCCTCGGGCGAGACGCCGGCCTTCTCGGCGTTCACCGCGATAGGTGTCCCGTGCATGTCCGAGCCACAGACGTACGCCGTCTGCTGGCCCAGTTTCCGGAGCGCGCGGTTGAACGTGTCTGCACTCGTGTAGCCCCGCAGGTGGCCGACGTGCAGGTCGCCGTTGGCGTAGGGCAACCCACACGTCACCACCGCGGTGTTGTCCGTGGGAAAGTCGTCGTTGCTCATGGTATCGTCTGCTATCGTGCGGGCCTAAAACCCGCTGATTCCGGTCTGTTCTGTCGACGGTTCGCTCTGGGATTCGACAGCACCCGGCTTTCAGACCGCGCGGAGAAGTCGTATGACCGACCCGCAACCCCCGGTCCACCCGCCAGGCATGGCTCACGCCATGCGCATACGGCGGTTCTCGGGGACGTGACGGGTCGTATCTGTCACGGTACTGGGTTGGTCGGGAGACGGATAAAAAGGTGTCGTGGGGTGTGTTGGGTGGTAGCGTGATTTCGACCCGGTGTGAATAGGGTTCTGGCGCGCGCCGACGCGGTCGTCGAACCCCGTGAGACGGCCGCGTTCGACGTCGCGCGAGGGATGAGCACTGGACTGGAATGGAGCGCCAGCGGAACGGAAGGAAGCGCGGAATCGGCTGGGGAGGGCGTGGTGCGGTCGTGGACGCCAGCATGAGTGGTCTGCTCGTCGCCACCACTGCCCACCTGCAGTTTCGGATTCGACGCTGGGGTGACTCGGGGGAGAACGTCGACTCGCGCCGAGGGCGATGGAGACCGCCACGGCACAGCACCGCAGCCACGCCCTCCCCAGCCGACTCCCGCCGTTTCGCTCCACTACGTTCCGCGTCACTCCGGTCGGCCACCGTGAGAGCAAGCTCTCACGAGCCCGCTCTCGCTACCGGTCGTGCGGACCTCGCGCGACGCCTACCAGGGGCCTCGCTCGGGCTCGGCACCCTGTCGGCGCGCGCCAGACCGGAAATCGGAAAATCAGAAAGAACGCCGAAGCTCAGTTCACTTCGACGCCACCGAAGCCGACGAGGCCGGTGACGATGAGGTCCACGTCGTCGCCGCCGGTGGGCCGGGTGGTCGTCCGGCCGGCCACGTCGGTCTCGGGCTCGCGGATGACCCGCGGCCGTTCGTCCTCGGCCGCGCCGAAGACGGGCAGGACCTCCATGCGGACGGTCCAGTCCGCGGGGACGTGGAGTTCCACGCCGCCGAACATGGCGAACACGTCGACCTGTGCGGTGCCGACGGGCTCGGTGTCGCGCAGGTCGAGTTCGGCGCCGCCGAACAGGGTGGTCACGTCGGCCTGGGCGAACCGGGAGCCGGTCGCGCGCTTGGTGACGCCGCCGAACATGGCGAACAGGTCCATGGTCTCGGCGTCGGAGTCGACCGTGCGGGTCCTGAGCTGGCGGCCGAAGACGACGGTCAGGCCGACGAGGATGACCAGCACGGGCCAGTACGCCTCGACGACCGCGTCGGTCAGGATGTCGAGCGCCGCGAGCTGGAGCGCCCCGGCGACGAGTATCAGCACCATCGGGCCGACGAGGTTGGCACCGCGGCTCTGGACGATGGCCCAGGCGCCGAGCAGCACGAACACGCTGGGCACGAACAGCCAGAGCTGCCCGGTGTCGTAGGTCTCGGTGGTCCCCAGCAGGAGCAGGAGGCCGAAGAGGACGATGACACCACCGCTGACGAGTCTGCTGTTGATCCTGAGGTTCATGTGTCTAGATACGCTGACACCGACGATATACCGAGAAGTTGGTTCTCGGGTGGCGAGAAGGATGCGGCCTGCTGCCCCAGGTCACAGCAGCGCGAACGCGCCACTGAAGAACAGCACCGTCACCAGCAGCCGGCCGACGCTCCCGACGAAGGTCGCCGCCGCGAACTTCAGGTAGTCGCGTTCGAGCACGGCGAAGGCGTAGATGGAGAGCGTGTCGGGGAAGAACGGCACCGACAGCGCCATCGCGAGCCCGGCGTAGCCGTACTTGCGCGCGAGTTCGACCGTCTGCTTCTCGGACCACTCGATGACGTCGAACCGGGAGCGCTTGAGGAACCGGACGATGGGGCCGGCCTCCTTGGCCTCCTGGCCGATGTGGAACGCGAAGACGCTGCCGCCGGCCTTGCCGAGCCCACTCACGAGCATGATGAGCGCGAGTTCGACGTTCCGCGGGACGCCGAGCTGGAGCTTCGGCGCGAGGACGATCTCGCTCGGCAGGGGCAACACGAACGCGATGAGGAACGAGTAGACGGCGATGATGCCGAGGCCGACCCACCCGGTCGCTGTCTCGACGGCTGCTTCGAGCCAGTGGTAGTCGAACCACGGGGCGAGGACCACGGAGTCGAAGACGGCGAGGGGACCAGTCGTGAGTACGGCTGTCACTGCCAGAGTGTCGCAACCGCCGCAACCTAAGTGTTGATGTTCACGGTGGGTCGCAGCCGGTCGATGTCGGTCAGGAACGCTGACAGCATCTCCCGGGTGACGTGGGGCATCATGACGACGCGCATCTCGTCGGAGCCGGTCGTCGAGACCCGCCAGCCCTCCTCGCGGAGCGCCTCGAACAGGTCGTCGGGGACGTCCGCGGTGACGATGGGGAGGTCGGGTTCGACCACGTCGAAGCCCCGCTCGCGCAGTTCCGAGACGAGGAAGTCGGCGTTGGCGACCGAGGTCTCGTACTGCTCGCGGTAGCCGTCGGGCCAGAGTTCCTGCATCACCGCGGCGGCGCTGGCCACGCCCGCGCCGGAGCGGGTGCCCGTCAGGGTTGCCTGCTTGGCAGATTCGAGGTAGGGCGTGTCGACCGCGAGCGCGTCGAACAGTTCGTCCTCGCGGGCGAGCAGGCCGCCGGCCGGGATGGCAGCCTGGCCCATCTTGTGCGGGTCGATGGTGAGCGTGTCCACGTCCGCGTGGCCGAAGTGCCACTCGTGGTCCGTGAAGGGGAGCACGAAGCCGCCCCAGGCCGCGTCGACGTGCAAGAGCGCGTCGTGGCGGTGGGCGATGTCGGCCAGTTCGGGGATGGGGTCGACGCGACCGTACTCGGTCGAGCCGGCGACGCCGACGACGCCGGCGGTGTCCTCGTCGCAGAACCGGCGGACCGCCCCGAGGTCGACGGTGTAGTCGTCGGTCAGGGGGGCGATGCGTAACTCGATGGCCAGCACGTCGGCGGCCTTCTGGAAGGAGAAGTGCGCGCTCTCGGGGACGACGACGTTCGGGTCGCTCGACACCGAGCGGTTCCGGGCCATCCGGACCGCCTGGATGTTCGCCTCCGTGCCGCCGCTGGCGACGTAGCCGGCGGGGTCGGGCAGGCCGACGACGTCGCCGAGCATGGCGACGGCGTCGTCCTCGAGGTCGGCGACCGTCTGGTACGTCGCGGGGTCGCCGGGGTTCGTGGCGAGGTAGCGTTCTGCGGCCTCGCGAGCGACCGGGTGCGGTGGTGTACACATCGAGGAGAGAACCCGGTCGAAGTCCTGTGGCTGGCCGCGCATATCCCTATGGTGCGGCCTGTGGAATTTAGGGATTGCGTTCTTCGAAGGTCCGGCTGGGCCCCGTGAACCCCGGAGCCCGGTCGGTCGTTACTCCTCGCTGGAGAGGTAGTCCACGTCCACGAGCGCCATGCCGTTCCGGACGGTCACCTCGACGAGCCCGTCGATGGTGGTCCCACCCTCGGGGTCCTCGTGGCTGCCGACGTAGGCGGTCGCGGGCTCCTCGGAGCCGACGTTGTGGACCGACGCGGTCTGGCCGGGCGCGAGGTCGGCGTCGAGCGTCGCGTAGGTGACGATGACCTCGCCCTCGGACTGCTGGACGACGAGGGTTATCTCGGTGCCCTCGGGCAGCACGTCGCCGCCAGCGTGGGTGATCTTCAGTGCGTCACCGTGTATCTTGTACTCGAGGTCCGCGATGGTCATCTCGGCGCGGTTCGCGCTCACCCAGCCGGGCTCGGTGACCGTCGGGGCGGCCGGCTCGACCTCGTAGGTGACGGTCACGGACGTCGGCGTCTCGCCCGCGTCGTTCGTCACGGTCGCGTCCAGCGACTGCACGAGGCCGTCTGCGGCCACCACGACGGTCGAGGTGACGGTCGTGCCCTCACCGAAGCCGAACGGGTCGGCCGAGACGTCCTCCGCGGTCAGCAGCGTGACCGTCTCGCCGCCGCGCTGGGCAGTCGTGACCTCGTAGGGGACGGTCCCGAGGAACGTCTGCAGCACCTCGCTGCCGGTCAGTTCGCCGTAGGCGATGGCGGCGTCGTAGCCGCTGTAGACGGTCTCGTCGCCGAACTCGTCGCGCTCGTAGGCGACGGTCCCGTCACTGAACAGGGCGCGGGTGGCGGTCTGGTCGCCGTAGGTGGACTGCTCGGTGAGCGAGAACTGCCCGTCGGTGCCCACCGTGACCTGCCTGGTCTGCTCCATGCCGTCCTCGCCGGCCTCGTAGCGCAGCGCGAACGACAGTTCGTAGCCGATGCCCGCGAGGACCTCCTCGTGGGCCGCGAGCAGGTCGGCCGGGTCGGTGACGCCGTCGTCGGCGACGCCCGGCGCGTAGTCCGGTGTACTGGCTCCTGTCGAGTCGACGGCGCCGATGCCCCCGACACAGCCGGCGAGCAGGACGACCGTGGCGACGGCCACGCTGGCGATAGCTCTCATACTACAGAGAAGAGGCAGGTTCCGTGAAAAGGACGAATCCCGATTACCTGAGGGGAGTTACCAGACCCCTCAGCGAACCGATTCGAGGATGAGCTTCTGCTCGACCCGCTTGACCTCGTGCTGGACGTCGCGGACCGCGTCGATGTTCGCCGAGATGGACGAGACCCCCTCGTTGACGAGGAACTGGACCATCTGGGGCTTCGAGCCCGCCTGCCCGCAGATGGATGTGTCCACGTCGTGTTCGCGACACGTCTCGATGGTCTGGCCGATGAGTTCGAGCACGGCCGGGTGGAGTTCGTCGAACCGGTCGGCGACGTTGCCGTTGTTCCGGTCCACCGCGAGCGTGTACTGCGTGAGGTCGTTCGTGCCGAAGGAGGCGAAGTCGATGCCGGCCTCGGCCATCGCCTCGACGCCCAGCGCCGAGGCGGGCGTCTCGATCATCACGCCCCAGCGGCGCTTCTTGGGGTCGATGCCGACCTCCTCCATCAGTTTCCGGGCCTGCAGGACGTCCTCGGCGTCGTTGACGAGCGGGAACATGACCTCGACGTTGTCGTAGCCCATCGAGAACAGGCGACGGAACGCCTCCAGCTCGTGCTTGAACAGGTCGGGCTTGTCGAGGCTGCGGCGGATGCCGCGGTAGCCGAGCATCGGGTTGTGCTCTTTGGGCTCGTCGTCGCCGCCCTCGAGCTGGCGGAACTCGTCGGTCGGCGCGTCGAGGGTGCGCACCCGGACCGGGCGCGGGTAGAACTCCTCGGCGACGCCCTGGACGCCCTCGACGATCTCGTCGACGTAGGCCTTCTCGCCGTGGTCGTCGATGTACTTCTGGGGCGTCTTGTTCGTCGACATGATCATGTGCTCCATGCGGAGCAGGCCGACGCCGTCGGCGCCCGTGGCGGCCGCGCGCTCGCCCGCCTCCGGGATGGAGACGTTGACCTTGACCTCGGTCGCGGTCATCGGCTTGACGGGTGCCTGCGGGCGGACCTCCTCGACGGGTTCGCGCTCCTCCTCCTGGGTCTCGACGCGCCCCTCGCGGATGCTGCCCTTGTCGCCGTCGATGGTGATGAGCTGGCCGTCCTCGAGCATCGAGGTGGCGTTCCCGGCACCCACGACCGCGGGGACGCCGAGTTCGCGCGAGACGATGGCAGCGTGGCTGGTCATGCCGCCCTCGTCGGTGACGATGCCGGCGGCCCGTTTCATCGCGGGCACCATGTCCGGTGTCGTCATCTCGGTGACGATGATGTCGCCCTCACCGACCTTGTCGAGCTGGTCGAGCTTCTTGACGATGCGGGCCTTCCCGGAGGCGACGCCGGGACTGGACCCGAGGCCCTGGACGAGGATGGTCTGTTGCTCGGCGCTGACGGCACCGCTCCCGTCGGTGCTCGTGCTGGCGGCCTCCTCCATCTCGGCGTCGACGCGCGTCTCGTCGGCCTCGCCGATGTCGCCCTCGGTGATGGTCGTGATGGGGCGGGACTGGAGCATGAACACCTCGCCGTCGACGATGGCCCACTCGACGTCCTGCGGGGTGTCGTAGTGGTCCTCGACGGTCTCGCCGAGTTCGCGTAGCTTCGCGAGTTCCTCGTCGGAGAGGACGCGCTCTGTCCGGCGGTCCTCGTCGACCTCGACCTCGACGGTCTCGCCGGTGTCGGGGTCCTTGACCATCTGTATCTTCTTGTCGGCGACCGTCACCTCGGCGACCTCCCGGGTCTTCCGGTCGATGACGTAGTTGTCCGGGGAGACGCTCCCGGAGACGACGGCCTCGCCGAGGCCCCACGCGGACTCGATGATCATCTTCGGTTCGCCCGTCGAGGGGTGGCTGGTGAACATGACGCCGGACTTCTCCGCGTCGACCATCAGCTGGACGACGACGGCGATGTTCACGTCGGCGTGGTCGAACCCCTGCTGCTGGCGGTAGTAGATCGCGCGCTGGGTGAACAGCGAGGCCCAGCACTCCCGGACGCGTTCGAGGAGTTCGTCCTCGGTGACGTTGAGGAACGTCTCCTGCTGGCCCGCGAAGGAGGCGTCGGGGAGGTCCTCGGCGGTCGCGGAGGACCGGACGGCGACGAAGGCCTCGCCGTCCCCGACCTCGCGGTACGCCTCGAGGACCTCCTCGCGGAGGTCGTCGGGGAACTCGGTGCCGAGGATGAGTTCGCTCGCACGCGCCTCGGCCTCGGAGAGGGCCTTCGAGTCGTCGACGTCGACGTCGACGGCCTCGAACAGCTCCTCGTCGATGCCTGCCTCTTCGATGAATCGCCGGTACGTGCCCGCGGTCACGACGAACCCGGGTGGGACAGGAAGCCCTGCGGCGGTCAACTCGCCGAGGGAGGCGCCTTTACCGCCGACGGCTTCGATATCGCTGGCCCGTATCTCGTCCAGCCAGAGTACTGCCATCTCTATGCGGAGCCAGTCGGGGGGCGACCATGAAGATTCCGGACGCCGTCTCTGGATTCTCACTCGCCACTGAGTGAACGATTCGGCTGCTCGGCAAGTGTTGCCCGGGTGGGGGGCGGGCCGCAGGGGTTATGGTCGGTGCCCGTGACCCATCGGACATGGATACCAAGCAGACGCTCAAACTCGTCGCGTACTACCGCACCCTGGCGTTCCTCTCCTTCGTCGTCGGGGGCGGTATCGCGCTCGTGGGTGTCTACCTCGGTATGGGTGAGACGGCGCAGATCCTCCTGCGAGACTTCCCGGCGAACGTGGACACGGCCATCGCCGCGGCGAACCCGGTCATCACGGTCGCGCTGGGCGTCGTCGGCGTCCTCGTCTGGCAGTTCGGCAAGTCCTTCGCCATGGTGAAGACGATGGACAGGGCCGCAGGCGGCGATGGCGAGCCGGACCAGCAGCAGGTCAAGAGCGAGGTGCTCGACGTGGTGAACGACCAGCTCTCCAGCATGGAGTCCGACCTCCGCTCGGAGATCAAGGCGAACGCCGGCTCGGACGGGTCCAGCACGGCTTCGGGCAGTTTCGGCAGCAACCGGTCGGGGTCCTCGCCCGGGTCGTCGGCCAGCCGGTCCTCGCGGTCGTCCGGGTCCGGGTCGTCCGCCGCCAGCAAGAGCGAGCGCCGCAGTTCCCGCTCCGAGTCCGGCTCGAAGGGTTCCGAGAGGGCCGGGGCGGACGACACGGGTAGCACCACCACGTCCGGGTCCGGGTCCGACAGCGGGTCCGGGTCGCGCTCCTCGTCCGGCTCGGGCAGCGAGACGGACGACACGAGCGGCGGGTCCGGCGGCCGTGGTAGCCCCGCCAGCGACGGCGGCACCGACGACCCCCTGCGCTGAGCCTCAGGCTTCGAGAATCTCGTCTTCTTCCGCGTCCGGCACGACCAGCGAGCCGTCCAGCACCGTCACGCTCCGCCCACCCACGCGGACCGGTGCGGTCCGGACCCGGACGCGCCCGGGGCGGTCGACGTAGTGGCCCTGCTCGACGACGACCTCCTCCGGGAACTCGTCGGCGAACGCGCCGTAGTGGTCGAGGTACGCGGTCACCGCGCCCGCACCGGTACCACACACCGGGTCCTCCGGGATGCCCGCGCCGGGCGCGAACATCCGGGCGTGGAGGGTCGCGTCGGCACCCACGGCGTCGAAGGTGAAGGGATAGACCCCGAGCGCGTCGTACTCGTCCGCGAGGGCCGCGACCGCGTCGAGGTCCGGGTCGGCGTTCCCGAGGTGTTCGAGGAAGTTCACGGGGACCAGCAGGTAGCGCACGCCGGTCGAGGCGACCGCGAGGGGCAGGTCAGCACCCACGTCGGTCAGTGCGGCCTCGTCGATGCCGAGTGCCTCACCGACGCGCTCGTACGTCGGCTCGACCTCCCTGACGTGTGGCGCGTCCTGCGTGAGCCAGACCGTCCCGTCGTCGTCCACCGCCACGTCGAGGACGCCCACGTTCGTCTCGACGCTGTACTCCCCGGCGTCGAGTTCGCCGTCCTCGTGGAGGTGGCTGAAGGCCGCGACGGTCGCGTGCCCGCAGAGGTCGACCTCCTGAGTCGGTGTGAAGAACCGCAGCCGGTGGTCCGCGCTCGGACTCGGCAGGACGAACGCCGTCTCGGAGACGGCGAGTTCGCGCGCGACCTGCTGCATCTGCTCGGCCGTCAGACCCGCGGCGTCGGGGATGACCCCCGCCGGGTTCCCCGCCAGTGGCTCGTCGGTGAAGGCGTCGACCTGTAACGCGCGATAGGTATCCATGGGCGCCACGAGGACCTATCGGGGCAAGAAACTGGCGTCCGTGCGGTCGCCCTGGTCAACTACGGTCCGGCTCCGCGAGCCAGATGCCGACGACGCCGCCCGCGTCGAACGTCCAGGCGACGACGAGGGAGCCGCTCTCGAACGTCGCCTGCACCAGCACGACGTCGTAGCCCTCCGAGACGAGGTGTTCGGTGCGCTCGATACCGGTGTACGTGCCCAGTCCCCGGGTCTGGGTCGCCCAGGCGTCCCGCAGGCTCGTCGCGGTGACGGTCTCGGCCGCGCTCCCGACGAAGGCGTCGGCCACCCACGCGTACCGGCCTGCCGACAGCGCCTCGGTCAGGTCGCGCCCCCGCGCTCGTAACTGCGAGGGACTGCGGGCGGTGGTCTCGGCGCCGCCGCCATCGCTGCCGCCATCGTCCCCTCCACCGCCACCGCCGCCACCACCTCCGGTGCTACCGTCGCCACCGTCCGCACCGCCTCCCCCACCGCCGCCCCCGCCCTCCTGTCCGTCCGTGGTCTGCCGCGCCGTGGTCCCCCGCGTGGTCGTCGTCCCGCCGGTCGGGGTGTCACCCGCGGTCGTCGACCCTGCCGTCGTCCCCGGGTCGGTCTGTGGGCCGGTTCCGGTCCCGTCGGCCGTGTCGCCGGTCGACCGTGTCGAATCGGCGGTCCCCGTCGCCCCGGTCGCGGGCCGGTCCGTCGCGGTCTTGACTCCCGTGTTCGGGACCGCGTCGGGGGCCGTCGTGGCGGGGGCGTCCGTCTCGGAGCCACCCGAGCAGCCGGCGAGGGCGGCGAGTCCGCCGGCCGCGAGGGTCTGCAGAAGGTTCCTGCGAGGGAGGGGGTCGGCCATGGTCGTACTAGGTGGGAGATGCGAGTGACGGAAAAGCACAGTGGTAACGAGGGATGGCCCTATCTGCTGGTAATCGTATGGGGGCGACCGGCACGTCCGCCCATCACGCCGCGCCGACGAACTCGGCCAGCTCGTCCACGAGGGTCTGGCCGACGTGGTTCTGGACGAGGTACTCGCTGGGGTCGGACGGGCCGGTTCCGGGCATGAGCAGGTGGTTCAGGTCCGCGAAGGACTTGAACGAGACCGTCTCCTGTTTCAGCGCGACGGCCCAGCCGTCGAGTTCCTCGGGCGGGACCTGGTAGTCCCTGCCACCCTGTGCGAGCAACAGCGGGACCGAGAGCTCGTTCGCGGTCGCGACGTGGTCGTACGTCTTCAGGCTGCGCCAGAACGTCCCGGAGAAGCCGAGCAGCGTCTCGCTGTCGACGAACGAGCCGCCACCGATGCGGTTCGACGCGCTCTCGGCGAAGTCGAGTTGCTGCTGTTCGGCCTCGGAGACCGTCCCGTCGAGTTCGGCGAGGTAGCGGATCTGTTCCGGGATCAGCTCCCAGAGCGGGGTGATGGGCGCGGCGAGCATGGCCGCGCCCGATACGTCGGCCCGCGAGGCGATGCGGGGAGTCGCCAGCCCGCCGAGGCTGTGCCCGACGACGGTCACGGAAGACACCCGGTCCTCGTCCGCGAGCCGGTCGATGGCGGTGACGGCGTCGTCGACGGTCACGTCGTCGATGGTCACCTGGTCGGTGGCCGACACGTCGCAGGCGAAGGTGCGCTTGTCGTACCGCATGACCGCGACACCCCGGGAGGCGAGGCCCCACGCGAGGTCCTTGAACACCTTGTTCGGACCGATGGTCTCGTCGCGGTCGTTCGGCCCGGAGCCGTGGACCAGCACCACGCCGGGCACGTCGCCGGACCGGGCCGGCATCGTCAGGGTCGCACCGAGGTCGCAGGCCGGCGAGGCGAGCGAGAGCGTCGACTCGGTGAAACTGGACTGGTCGACGTAGTCGGGCGCGCTCCAGGCAGCCTGTGGCTGGTTCAGGCGCAGGCCGACCACGCCCCCGGTGTCGTCGAAGCCCCAGTTGACGAGCAACACGCCGCTCTGGAAGGACGCGCGAACAGTGACCACGTGCGTCCCGTTCTGCTCGGTGTACTCGGCGCTCGCGATACCGGTGAACGACCCCTTGTCGCTGGTCTGGGAGTTCCAGGCCTGCTGGAGCAGGTCGGCGGAGACCTGCTCGGCGGCCTGCCCGACGAACTCGTCGGTGAGGTCGTCGTAGGCGCCGTTCGCGAGGTCGAGCGTGAGGGCCTGCGCGCGGGCGACGAACTCCGCCTCGGAGAGCGGTTCGCCGGTCGGCTGCTGGGTCGTGGTGTCGGTCGCGGTCGGGGTGGCCGTCTGCGTCGTCGTATCGGTCGCGGGGCCGGTCGTCGTCTCCGTCTCCTGCTCGCCGCTGGAACACCCGGCGAGGGCGGCCGTACCGACGGTCGCGAGACTGCCGAGGAGGCGTCTGCGGGGGAGGGCGTCGTCCATGTCCTCGTCTTGTATCGCAGCTATCATAAATCGACCTTTCGTCTGCCGGGAATCGACGGCACCGGAACTCGACATCGTTACAGGTCCCCGACTCGATTCACACCCATGGACTACGAACTCCGCGAGACCCTCCCCACGCCCGAGGAGTACGTCGCCCTGCGCGAGGCCGCCGGGATGGCACCACGGAGCCTGAACGCGGCCCGGCGCGGCCTGCCCAACACCACCTTCGGCGTGACCGTCGTCACCGACAGCGAGGTGACCGGCGAGGAGGAGGTCGTCGGCATGGGCCGCATCGTCGGCGACGGCGGGACCGTCTTCCAGCTGGTCGACGTCGCGGTCCACCCCGCCCACCAGGGGAAGGGACTCGGCACGGACATCGTGGACGCCCTGATGACCTACCTCGCCCAGCACGCGCCCCCGACCGCCTACGTGAACCTCATGGCGGACGTCGAGGGGTTCTACGAGCAGTGGGGCTTCGAGCCGACCGCACCAGCCTCACGGGGTATGTTCACGCGCATCGAGTGAGAACGCCCTCGTCGAACCTGTAAACCGTTAAGTAGCGACGTTCCGGAGTGGCGGGTATGAGCGACCTCCCGGACGATTTCAACTGTACCATCACCAACTGGGAGTACATCTACGGTCTCTGCCGCGACGTCAGCAACGACGTCAAGGCGGACGAGTTCGAGCCCGACGTCATCGTCGCGCTGGCCCGCGGCGGCTGGTTCGCCGGGCGATGTATCTGTGACTTCCTCGGGCTGAACGACCTGACCAGCCTGAAGATGGAGCACTACGTCGGCACGGCCCAGAAGGCCGAGGAGCCCCAGGTCCGCTACCCGATGCCAGAGGGCAGCGTGGAGGGCAAGGACGTGCTCATCATCGACGACATCGCCGACACCGGCGGCTCCATCAAGCGCGCCGAGGAGTACGTCGAGGAGCGCAACGCCGGGCAGGTCCGGACCGCGACCCTCCAGCTCCTCCAGACCAGCGAGTTCGAGCCGGACTACATCGGCGAGCGTCTCGAGGAGTGGGCCTGGATGGTCTACCCGTGGAACTTCATCGAGGACATGATCGACATCATCGGCGGCGTCATGGACCGCAACGACAAGTCCGTCTACACCAAGGAGGACATCCGCCACTTCCTCGCCGAGCAGCACGACCTCCAGCGCATCGAGATGGAGATCGCCCAGCCGAACCGCCTCGACGAGGTCATGAGCGAGATGACCCGCCGGGAGGTCGTCGAGGCCACCGACGGCGGCTGGACACTGCTGGACTGACACACCTCGCATCCGTCGATGGTCCCCTCCGAGACAGTCTCAGCCAGCCGGATCCGCATCGCCCTGACGGTCGTCCTCGTCCTCCTCACGCTGAGTAGCGTCGCCGCGACTGCCACCTACGAGCCTCCCGAACTGCAGCGCGGGACCGTCACCGACCCCGCGAACGGGACGACCGTCGTCTCGACCCACGGCTGGCACGCCAGCCTCACCGGCCCCGCGGACCCCGACAAACCGGTCCGGCTCGTCGCCCTCTCCGAGGACGCACGGCTCCAGTGGGAACGCGAGACGACCGACATCCCCGGCACCCGGTTCTACGACGTGGACCCGCTCCCCGACGGGGACCTGCTCGTCACGAACACCACCGCGGACGGCCAGACGCTCGTCACCCGGCTCGACCCGGACACCGGCGAGCGAGAGTGGCAGCAACGACTCGACATCGAAGACACCCACGACGTGGACCTCATCAACGGCGACGAACTGCTCGTCGCGAACATCAAGAACTCCTCGAACGGCACCAGCTACGACGGCGTCTTCGTCTACGACCTGAACGAGGACCGCATCACCTGGCACTGGTACTTCCGGAACCACTACCCCCTGTCGACCGACGGCGGACTCGACCACGACTGGACCCACGTCAACGACGTCGACAAGATCGCGAACGGGACCTACATGGTCTCGCCGCGCGACTTCGACCAGGTCATCGCCATCGACCGCGAGACCAAGAACATCACGTGGCGGCTCGGGAGCGACGACGAGTACGGCATCATGAACGAGCAGCACAACCCGCAGTACTTAGAGACCGAGTCCGGCCAGAAGACGGTCCTCGTCGCCGACAGCGAGAACGACCGCGTCGTCGAGTACACCTACGAGGACGGCTCGTGGACCCAGGTCTGGGCGGTCGGCGACGACAAACTGCAGTGGCCCCGCGACGCCGACCGCCTCCCGAACGGGAACACCCTCATCGTCGACTCGATGAACCAGCGCGTCGTCGAGGTGACGCCGACGGGTGAGATCGTCTGGGAGTACTACGTCCCGTGGGCGCCCTACGACGCCGAGCGCATGCACCTGGGCGACGAACCCGACGGCCCGACCATGCGCGACCTGAACGTCTCCGGGTCGTACGACCTCTCCGGCTCGGCCGGCCACGCCGCCCACAGCGGCGAGCCGACGCTGTTCCAGCGCGCCGAGTTCGCCACCGACGGCGTGCCGGTGCTGGGCGACGTGGTCGGCTGGAGCGTCGACAAGATACAGCACTACGGCCCGTGGGCCATACCGAACTGGATGCCCCTGAGCGCACTGTTCAACGGCGGGCTCGCGGTCGTCGTCGCGCTCGTCTGGGGTATCGGCGAGGCGGTCATCCGCCGCGAGCGAATCGTTGCGGGGGTCCGCGGCCGACTCGGGTCGTAAGAGACTCGGCGGTCTCCGTTCTCACTCGCATCCATGACCGACGAGGACCCGCAGGAATCCGACCCGGCACTCGAACCCCTGCTCTCCGCGCTCGCGCTCAAGGACGAGACGCGGACCGGCTGGCAGCTCCGCGGCGTCGTGGCCCCGGAGTCGGTCGCCGCGCACTCGTGGGGCGTCGCCTACCTCACGCTGCTGTTCGCCGAGCAGGCCGGCGTCGACCCCGACCGCGCCCTCCGGCTCGCGGTGGTCCACGACGTGGCCGAGGCCGAGACGGGCGACTGGGCGACCAGGGCCGACGAGACGGTAGACAGCTACGACCCGGCCGAGAAGGAGGCCGCGGAGACGGCCGCCGCGGCCGACCTGCTCGCCGGATTCGAGCACGCCCACGACGCCTGGGCCGAGTACGAGGCCCGTGCGACGCCCGAGGCCCGCTTCGTGAAGGACATGGACCTCGTGGACATGTGCCTGCAGGCCGTCGTCTACGAACGCGAGGACCGGTACGAGCCGGGCGACGCCGAGGCGTTCGCGGAGTACGACCACCTCGACGAGTTCTTCGCGACGGCCGAGCCGCGGCTCAACACCGAGTTCGGGCGTGAGCTGTTCGAGGCGGCGAAAGAAGCGTACGAGGCGGTCCGCGGCTAGTTCTTGCCCTTCCCGTTACCCTTCTTCCCCGGGACGACCTCGAACTCCGACGAGAGCGTGTAGGGACCGCCCGAGAACACCCTGTCGCCGTCGTCGATGGGTTCCTCGTACTCGATGGTCCAGGCGACCTCGTGGACACCGGGGTCCACCGGGGGCGTCGTGTATTCCCAGTATATCGTCCAGTAATCGTTCTCGTTCACGTACGGTTCGTTCCAGTAGTCGTCGGGGTTCTCGACCGGTTCACCGTCGATGGTGTAGCTGATGAAGTTCAGTTTCTCCAGGTACTCCTCGATGTACGCCCGTTTCGAGGGTTCGTGGCGGTCGACCCAGCCGAGTCGATGGTCGACCCAGGAGCCCGCGGGCACGGTGAAGTCGTCACCGACAGGGCTCACCAGCGTCGTCTCGACCTGGTCGTTCGGCGCGTCGCCGTCCCCGGCGGCCGCGACGGGCGTCGCCGCGAGTGTCGTCGATGCCAGTGCAACACCGCTTCGTTTCAGGAAGCGTCGTCTATCCATCCCGGCAGGCACGACAGACCGATGACATAAAAAGCCCTTGCCCCGTTTACACGTTTCAATCGTCCTGCCCCGCCGCCGCGACCGTCTCTGCGCCCGGCGTCGCGTCGTCCCCGGTGTCGACGATGGTCGACTTCCAGGTCCCCCGGGTGAAGTAGAGGATGGCGGCGATGGCCCCGACCACGTCGCCGAGGGCGACCGCGGTCCAGATGCCGGTCGTGCCCCAGCCCAGGTCGAAGACGAGGTAGTACGTCACCGGCACCCGGGCGATCCAGAGCGCGACGGCCGAGAACACCAGCGCCGTGGTGGTCTTGCCCGCGCCGCGGAACGCGCCGAGGAACACGGGGAACAGCCCCATGGCGACGAACGCGACCGCGACGATGCGGAGGTACTCGCTCCCGTAGCGCAGCGTCTCGGCGGCCTGGGCGGTGTCCGCGCTCATCAGGGGCCGCAGGATGGTCGTCGGGAACGCGAAGACGACGAGGGCGACGACCAGCAACACGCCCGCGGCGAGCTTGGCGGCGATCCAGACCGCGCGCTCGGCGCGCTCCGGTCTCCCGGCACCGAGGTTCTGGCCGACGATGGTGTTCGTCGCCTGCCCGAGGCCCATCGCCGGCAGGAACACCAGCGAGATGAGCCGGTTGCCCAGCCCGTAGGCCGCGATGACGGCGGGCGGGAACGTCGCGACCATCGCGGTGAGCGTGATGAACGCCAGCGAGGCCATCGACTGCTCGGCCGCGCTCGGGACGCCGACCCGGACGATGTCGCGGATGGTCGGCAGGTCGGGCACGAGGTGCTCGCGCCGGATGGTCGGGCCGACCGTCGTCGCGAACAGGATGTAGAACCCGAGCACGGTCGCCACGGCGCGGGCGAACACGGTCGCGATGGCGGCGCCCTCGATGCCCATGGCGGGGAACGGGCCCACGCCGAAGATGAGCAGCGGGTCGAGCACGACGTTCACGACGACGGAGACGAACATGATGCGCATCGGCGTCCGGGTGTTGCCGTACCCCCGCAGCAGGGAGACGAAGACGAAGAAGCCGAAGAGGAACGGCGACCCGAGGAAGAACAGGCGCATGTAGTCCGCGGCCAGCGGGATGACCTGCGTCTTCGTGGCGGGGTCGGCCGGCAGGACGCCGAGCATCGCGTCCGTCAGCAGGAATCCCAGGAGCCCGATGACGACGGAGAACGCACCGACGAAGACGATGGTCTGGCCGGCCACGAGGCCGGCGGACCCGTCGCTCTTCGCGCCGGTGTACTGCGCCACGAGGATGGCGCCGGCCGCGGTGAACCCCCCGCCCACCGAGATGAGGAAGAAGATGAGCGGGAACGCCACCGACAGCGCGCCGACCGCGTTCGAGGAGTACGCCCCGAGCCACGCCGTGTCGGCGAGGTTGTACGCGACCTGCAGAAGCTGGATGGCCACCATGGGCCACGCGAGCCGGAGCATCGGGCCGAGCAGCTCACCCTCGGTGATGTCGTTCTGTACCTGCGGTTCAGCCATTACGAATCGAAACGGTCCCCAGACGTATCAATACGTCTAGGGGCCGGTAGCACGTGGCACGGCCCGGACCCCTCGCAGGACCAGTGCACTCCACGAGATATTTAGTTCCAGACAGATATGTCCCGACCATGCCTGGTCCCCTCCAGTCCCTCTCCCGCCGGCAGGTCCTCCTCCTGGGCTCGAGCGCCCTCGCCGGTGGCCAGTTGCTCCGCCCGTCGTGGTTCCGGGAGTCGTTCGACACCGGCCCGTCGGTGCCGGTCGCGGAGTGGCACCTCCCGGGTCGGACCCCGCGCAGACAGGGGTACGTCCCCGTCGACGGGAGCGACGCCCTCTCGGTCGCGTGGGAGGCCGCCTTCGAGGCCGAGGCCGGTTACAGCCTCACCATCGCCGACGGAACCGTCGTCGCCCCGACCCGGGACACCGGCCTCCACGCGTTCGGCACCGACGACGGGCAGCGACGATGGGAGTACACGCCCGACACGAGACGCTCGGGTGGCGTCGTCGTCGCGGCCGACCACCTCTGCTGGCCGACCTACGAGGCCCTCCGCGTGCTCGACCGGGACGGCCGCCCGGCGTGGCAGCTGCCGGACGTCGAGAACCTGACCATCCACTGGCTGCTCGACCCGACGCTGCTCCCGGTCGGCTCGGTCCTGTTCCTCCACGGCGAGGGCGGTCTCGAGGCGCGGGACGCGGCAAGCGGGTTGCCGCACTGGCAGACGCTCGACGACGTCGGCCCGGTGGCCTACGGCGACGGGACACTGTTCTGTAGCGACACGCGCCTCGACGCGGTCCGGCACAGCGCCTACGACCCGACCGACGGCTCGCGGCTCTGGCAGACGCCAGAGTACGAGTACCTCCATCGCGGGTCCGCGACCGTCACCGACACGCTGCTCGCCTACGGCGGCTCCGACGGGTCGGGTCGCGTCCAGGCGTTCGACGTGAACGACGGCAGCCTGCAGTGGGAGGTCGAGGTCGACGCGCGACTGTACGACGCCACACTGACCGTGTCGACTGCGGTCCTCACCGGGCTGGACGGGGACCTCTACGCCTTCGACGTGTCGTCGGGCGAGCGCCGCTGGCACCGGGGCGACCTCGGGGACGTCGGCGGGACCGTCCGGACCGAGGACCGCCTCTACGTCCACCGGCCGACCGGGGTCGACGTGCTCGACCCGGAGACCGGCGAGCGCCGCGGGAGCGTCGACCTGGCCGGCGGTGAGCCACACGCGCTGGCCTACGGGTCGGGTCGCCTGTTCGCGCTCACGAACGCCCGGCTCTACGCGCTGGAGGTGGGCGACGGTGCCTGACGAGGCAGAGGCCACGGCCGACGAGCATGCCCGGGAGAGGCGCGTACCCGGGCGCGCGGACGACCCCGGCAGCGACCGCGACACCGGCGACGGCCGCGGCATCGAGGGAGACGACGCGCACCGCGAGTCAGCGACGGAGACCGATAGCTCGGCGGCCTCCTCACTCGGGCGGCTCGGCCGGACCATCCCGATGCTCATTCCGGCGTGGCTGGCGACCTACCCGGTCGGCTGGCTGCTCGGCCAGCAGGCGACGGTCCCCTCTCCGTGGGTCGTCCGCTGGGCGCTCCTCCTCGCGTTCGCCTACCACGGCGCCGACCCGGAGAACGACCCCAACGGCGTGATACAGTTCTCCGTCGTCTCGGCGGTCGTCTTCCTGGTCGCACAGGAACTGTTCGCGCCGGCGGTCCCGGCGGTCCAGGGCCGGCCGATGTACCTGGCGGGACCGGCCCTCACCCTGGCCGGGACGTACCTGCTCGCCTACCTCGTGGGCTACCGCGACGGCGTCGGGGCCTTCCGGCGGTGGGCGACCGACCTCGTCGCCGTGGTGCGCGACGCGGTCCCCGACCGCGACGACTCGTAGCGGTTTTACGCACGCCACGAGTTCGTGCACGCATGACCATCGGCGTCATCGGTGGCAGTGGCATCTACGAGGCCCTGCCCCTCGAGAACGTAGAGAAGCGAAGCGTCGAGACGCCCTTCGGCGAACCCTCCGACGACATCACGCTCGGCGAACTCGCCGGCAAGGAGGTCGCCTTCCTCCCGCGACACGGCCCCGACCACCAGCACACCCCGACGAACGCGCCCTACAAGGCGAACATCTACGCGCTGAAGTCCGTCGGCGTCGACCGCGTCATCGCGACGAACGCGGTCGGCAGCCTGCGCGAGGACCTCCCGCCGCGCACGCTGGTCGTCCCGACGCAGATCTTCGACCGGACCAGCCACCGCGAGCACACCTTCTTCGGCGACGGCATGGTCGTCCACATGGGCTTCGCCGACCCCTACGACCCCGCGATGGTCGAGCACCTCGCCGGGGCGGCCGAGCGCGCCGACACCGACGCCGACCTGCACGAGGGCGGCACCTACGTCTGCATCGAGGGGCCGCAGTACTCCACCCGCGCCGAGAGCGAGTTCTACCGCGAGCAGGGCTGGGAGATCGTCGGCATGACGGCCATCCCGGAGGCCAAACTCGCCCGCGAGGCCGAGATGAGCTACGCGACGGTCGCCGGCGTCACCGACTACGACGTCTGGAAGGCGGACAACGAGGTCACCCTCGACGAGGTGCTGGAGAACGCCGCCGCGAACCAGGAGTCCATCAACGCGGTCGTCGAGGAGGCCGTCCGGTCGATGCCCGAGGACTTCGAGTCCGACGCCTGGTCCGCACTGGCGGGCACCATCAACACGCCCAGCGAGGCCATCCCGGACGATACCCGCGAGCGCGTCGACCTGCTCGCCGGCCAGTACCTCGACTGAGCCGCCACAGCCACACAGCGACCCCGACCACCGGACGTTTTTTGCTGGTCGCCGTCCCTCGTCAGCCTGATGGCAGAGGACGACGCGGAACTCGTCACACAGACCGCCGCCCAGCTGGACTGCGACGAGGACGCCGCACGCGAGTTCCTCGACACGCTCGACCACGCGGTCGGGTCGGTCTGTCCGCTCTGTGGCGAGGGCTACATCGTCGAGGCCGACGACGAGCGCTGGTTCCCCTCGCGGGGCCGCCAGTCGCGGTCGGTCAACCTCGGCGTGATGCAGCTGTCGCTCTCGAAGGCGCGAGAGCTCGACGAGGACGAGGTGTCCGGGCTCGAGAACCCCTACTTCTGTACGTCGGGCAACGACAGCGAGACGTGCGTCCTCGCCGGCCAGTTCGAGGAGGTCGTCGGCGTCCGGACGCTCCGCGGCGTCGAGGAGACGGCACGGCGCCACGAGCGCCGGCGGTCGTACGTCGACCGGCGGCTGGGCGCGCTCCGCGACCGGCTGGAGTGAGCGCTTAGGACAGCCGGTCGAGCACCGCTTCTATCGGCAGGTCGACCTCGTCCGCGAGCCACCAGAGCCGCTGGCGGGTCCCCTCGTCGGTCGGGAGGACGTCGGGGTGCTTCTCGACCACGGTGACGTAGGCGGCCGCCGCGGCCCGCCTGACCTCGCCCTCGTCGGCCGCGAGTGCCGGGACGACGGTGTCGAGCGCGGTCGGGACACCACCCGGGACCGCGCGGCCGAGACGACCGATGGCGAGCAACGCGGCGGCGCGCTGGGCCGGCGGCGCGTCCTGTGCGACCGACGCGAGCACCGCGTCCACCTCCTCGTCCACCACGCCGGGGCGTTCCGCACCGACGGCCGCGAGCAGGTCGACCGCCGCGACCTGGAGCGCCGGCACGGGCTCGCGGGCGTTCGAGACGGTCTGCTCGACGGCCGGCACGACCTCCTCGGGGTGGCGCACCGCGATGTCCGCGAGCGCGCCGGTCGCGAACGTCCGGACGTCCCAGTCGCCGGGATCGACCAGCGCGGTCCAGAGGTCCTCGACCGCCGCGGTGACGTTGCTCGGTCGGTCGGCCGCGACGAGCGCGAGGACGTTCGCGACCGTCGCCCGGACGTAGGGGTCGTCGTCCTCGATGTACGGCGTCGTCGTCTCGACCCAGGCGCCGAAGGCCGACGGGTCGGCGTCGGCGAGCGCGACCAGCGCGTCGGCGGCGCGCCGGCGCGAACTCGCGTCACCGTCTTCGAGTCGGGTGAGCAGGCGGTCGATGGCCGGCTCGACCGCGTCCGGATGCGACGCCGCGAGGTGGGAGAGGCCGTCCGCCGCCGCGGTTCGCGTGTCGGTGTCACCGCTGGTCAACAGTTCCCGGAGCTCGTCCGCCTCGGCCGCGGCCGCGTCGGGGTCCGTCCGTGCCAGTTCGCAGAGTTCCTCGGCGCGGTCGGCGTCGCCCGACCCGCTCAGCAGTCCCATTGGCACGGCTATCGTCGTGAAGGTACAAGAATGAATCCCTGCGGCTGGTGGCGAAGTCCTCGTAGAACGATGAACGCCCGGCCGGGCCGACGTGCAAGCGATTTGCGGTGACGCCTGACGGATGTGATGATGGGCTTCGACTGACGGTGGATGCGGTGTGGGGCCAGTCGGCCCGGCGGCGTTCGAGTGATGCGGGACCAGCCTGCGACGGAGGGTCCCGCACCCCCAGACTGCCGCCCCCTTCCCCCTCCGAAATCCGGGACGACAGTCAACTCTACATAATCCTTATGGCCACTTGGTCGTGGTGCTTGCTATCTAAACCGGTATATGGTACCAGACCACGAACCGGGCGGTCGCGGGTGACCGTGACACAGCGAAGAATCGAAAGCCGGCGACGGGTTCCTCAGGGGTGCTCGACGAGCGCGTCGACCTGGTCGACGAGCGCCTGTCGCAGCACCTTCTCCGTCGCGCGCCGGATGCGCTCGGAGGCCGCCTGGTTCGAGATGTCGAACTGCTCGGCGATGTCGTCGAGCGTCGACTGGCGCGGAATCGAGAAGTACCCCGTCTTCACCGCGTGCATCAGGGCCTCGCGCTGTTCCGGCGTCAGGCCGAACTCGTCGGCCGCGCTGTCGGCACCCTCCTCGACGTGGGTGAGCCGGTGCAGGTCGAGGTGGATGTCGCGCTCCTGACACATCCCGTGGAACTTGCTCACGCTCGCATCGTCCGGGAATCGGACGGTGAAGCGCCAGCCGTTCCCGCCGCGCGCGCGGAGAATCGTCCCGTTGGCCTCCACGAAACACGCCAGCAGGTCGTGGATGCCCTCGTTCCAGGTGATGCGATAGAGGCGTCGCTCGCCGAGTTGCTCGACGAACTCGTAGTGCTCGGCGTACTCACACGCCTCCATACCTTCCTCGAACGACTCGTACTCTCCGGTGACCCAGACGTACGGGAACACCTGATCGGACGCGGGCACGATGGGTTCGACCTCGATGTTCAGTTCTGTTCCCCCCTCCGTCGGTGCGCCCAGGTCGAAGTCCTCGGCGCCCACGGTGAAATCGGCAATGACCCCCATGCGTCACGAATACGTTGGTGGAGAATATGACCGTTCCGTACAGCCGATTGAAATGTCGATTCGAGAGTTATAGTTTACAATACCCCAACACCGTGTATCGAAAATGCCGTGTCACTGGCTTCACACGTGAGGCGACCTCGACGGGTCGACGACTGTCTCGTCTGTTGAAAAACGGTCGTCCCTGACCGGGTGAGAGATCGGTGTGGGACGGCCCGACCTACGGAGAGGTGCGACCTCGGTGTGTTGCCTTACCAGTTCGGTAGTGAGGGACGGTAACTCCGGCTACGACGCGAAGAGAACCCACGCCGTCTCCGGGTCGGCCGCGAGAATCAGTCCGCGACCGCTTCCTCGGAGCCACGGGCCGCGGTCGGGTCCTGCACCCAGAGGTCGCCGAACAGTTCGTCCTGCTGGAGCCGGACCTGCCCGCGGTGGGCGAGGAACAACAGCGCGAGGAACGTCTGCACGCGCGAGCCGCCGACCGTGTCGATCTCCGCGTACAGCACCTCCGCCCGACCCTGGTCGTAGTGCTCGTGCAGGGCCGCGCGCACGTCGTCGATGATCTCCTCGATGTCCTCCTCGTGGGTCGTGCCCGTCACCTCGTCCTCGGTCGGCTCGTCGTCGACCCGGAAGTCGTCGCCCGAGTGGTAGTCGAGCGTCTGCGTCCCGCGCTGGAAGCCCCGCGGCGAGTCGCTCGTGTCGTACTCGCGCTGGCGCTTCCACCACGACCCGCGCTCGGCCTCGCGCAGGTCCCGCACGAGTTCGTCCAGCGTCTCCGGCGTCCCGCGGACCTGCTTGCGGTCGAGCCGGCGCTCCATCTCCGCCTCCAGCCCCGCGACCGGGTCGTGGTCCGGGTCCGGGGGCTCCTGTGGCGCCTCGTCCGCGAAGGGCTGCTCCCACGGCGCGAGTTCCTCCTCGTCCTCGTCGTCGTCGCTCCCGTGGATGAGCTCGTCGCCCTTCATCCGGAGCAGGACGCTCGCGTAGAACAGCGCGCGGCCCGAGGTCCGGAGGTCCGCGTCCTCCAGCGCGTCGAGGAACTCGTCGGTGACGCGGACGATGTCGATGTCCCACGGGTCGATGTCGCCCCGTTTGGCCAACTGAACCAGCAACTCGACGGGCTCGACCGCGCCCTCGTCGCCGTCGACCATCGCGTCGTCGTCGGGCAGGACCTCGTCCATGGCCGGCTGCTCGGCCTCGTCCGCCTCGGCGTCCTCCTCGTCCTCGGCCAGCACCTCGTCGAGGTCGTCCTCGTCGCCCGCGTAGAACTCGTCCGGGTCCGCTGACCCGTCGGATTGTGCGGATTCGGCGGGTTCTCCGTCGGCGTCGCCGCCGAAGGGGTTCTCTTCTTCACCGGGCGGCGTCCGGTCCTCGTGCCCCGCGATGTTCAGGAGGCTCTCGGGGTTCTCGTCGTCACTTCGCTCCCCGCTCGCGCCTTCCGAGGAGCCGCCGCTTCGCTCCGGTTCCTCGCTCTCCTCCCGGGTCGCTTCGCTCCCCGTTCGGGTTTCCGACGGTCCTCCGCGTTGCTCCGGACCGTCGCTAGTCATCGGCTGGCACCTCCTCGTCGACGTCACCGCCCTCGGACAGGTCGATGCCCGTCACCGCCGAGACGTTGTCCTGCTGCATCGTCACGCCGATGGCGCGCTCGGACCGGTCGAGCATCGCGGTGCGGTGCGAGACCACGACGAACTGCGCGCGGCCCGCGAGTTCGTCGACCATCTGGCCGACGCGCTCGGCGTTGACCGCGTCGAGGAAGGCGTCGACCTCGTCCAGCGCGTAGAACGGTGCCGGGTTGTGGCGCTGGATGGCGAAGATGAACGCCAGCGCCGTGAGCGACTTCTCGCCGCCGGACATCGCGTCGAGGCGCTGGATGGGCTTGTCCCCCGGCTGGGCCTTCATCGTCAGGCCGCCGTCGAAGGGGTCCGCCTCGTCCTCGAGGTGGAGGTGGCCCGTCCCGGCCGAGAGCTGGGAGAAGATCTCCTGGAAGTTCTCGTCGATGGCCTCGAAGGAGTCCATGAACGTCTGCTTCTTCTGGGCCTCGTAGGACTCGATGCGCTCGACGATGCCGTCGCGCTCCTCGGTGAGCGTGTCACGCCCCTCGACCAGCGTGTCGAGGGCGTCTTTGACCTCGTCGTAGTCGTCGATGGCCTTCATGTTCACCGGCTCCATCGCGTTCATGTCGCCCTCGAAGCACTCGACCATGCGGACGACCTCGTCGTGGTCCGGGATGTCCTCGGGGTCGTAGTCCCCGACCTCCTCCTCCAGGTTCTCGATCTCCCAGGCGAGTTGCTCGCGGGTGTCCGTGAGCGAGTCGAGCTTGCTCTTCACCGCGTCGACCTGCGACTTGACCGAGTCGCGTGCCTTCTCGGCCTCCTTCAGGTCCTCGCGGAGGTCCTCGCGTTCGTCCTTGAGTTCGGAGAGTTCGTTCTCGAGTTCGAGCACCTTCCGGCGCTTGGCCTCGAGTTCCGCCTCCTTCTCGTCGATGGTCTCCTCGATGTCCGCGATGCGCTCCTCGTGTTCGGCCTTCTTGTTCTGGGCCGCCTCGATGTCGTCGTGCAGGCCCTCGATGGCCTCCTCGGCGTACTGCTTCTCGAGCTGGAGTTCGTTCAGGTCGCCGTCGAGGTCGTCGGTCCGGTCCTCGAGGTCGTCGATCTCCGCCTCGATGGACTCCACCTCCGCGGTGAGTTCGGGGATGCGCGAGTCCGCGAGTTCGGACTCCAGCTCCTCGATGTCGGCCTCTATCTCGGCGATGGCCTCCTTGCGCTCGGCGATGCCGGCCTCGATCTCCTGCATCTCCTCGTCGACCGACTCGCGTTCGGCCTGGATCTCCTGCTGGCGCTCCTCGAGTTCGGCGATGCGGGACTCCAGGCGCTCCTTCTCGCTCTCCCTGGACTCGATGTCGCTCTCGATGGAGCGCACCTCGTCGGCCGCGTCGCTCTTGCGGTCGCGCGCGTCGTCCAGCCGCGACTCGATGCTGCGGACGTCCTCGCGGATGGACTGGCGCTCGTCCTCCAGTTCGGAGATGCGTTCGGCGACGCGCTTGAGCTGGCCCTCGCCGGAGGCGTCGAAGGAGTATCTGGACCCTTTCGAGGAGCCCCCGGTCATCGCGCCGGACTTCTCGACGAGGTCGCCGTCGAGCGTGACCAGCCGGTAGTCCCCCTGCATGTCGCGGGCGGTGTCCAGGTCCTCGACGACCAGCGTGTCGCCGACGACGTGGCTGAAGATGCCGGCGTACTGCTGGTCGAAGTCGATGAGGTTGTACGCGAAGTCCACGACACCGGGGACGTTCGGCGCGCTCGGGAGCGACCGGTCGCGCATCTTGTTCATCGGCAGCATCGTCGCCCGGCCCGCGTTCCGGGACTTGAGGTGCTCGATACAGCGCTGGCCGATGACGTCGTCCCGGACGACCACGTTGGCCATCCGGCCGCCGGCCGCCGTCTCGCAGGCGGTCGCGTACTGCGGGTCGACGCTGCCGAGCTGGGCGACCGCGCCGTGGACCCCGTCGATGCCGGAGTTCAGGACGGTCGTCACGGAGCGACCGAACGAGGAGTCACCGGACTGGCCAGCGTTGGCCTCCAGTTCGGCGTACTCCTGCTGTTTGGCCTGGAGTTCGTCCTCGACCTCGTCGAGGTCCCCCTGACGCTCCTGCTTCTCGGCCTTGAGGTCGTCGACGACCCCCTCGATGTTGAGGACGTTCCGGCGGGCCTTCTCCAGTTCGTCCTCGAGGTCGGTGATGTCGGCCTCGACCTCGGGAATCTCGGCCCGCGTCTCCTCGATCTCCGTCTCGATCTCGCTGGCCTCGTTCGAGCGTCGCCGGGCCTCGTCGAGCAGGCGGTCCTTCTCGCGCTGGAGTTCGTTCTTCGCGTCCTTCTGCTCGTCCAGGTCCTCCTTGCGGGCCTGGAGGTCGGCCTTGAGTTCGTCGTACTCGGTGTCTATCGCGTCGATCTCGGCCTGGACGTCCGCGAGTTCGGCCTGCTTCGTCTGGATGTCCGCCTTCAGCGAGGACTTCTGGACCTTCGTCTCGCGGATCTCGGCCTCGATGTCGTCGACCTCCTCCTGCTTGCGGTCGATCTGGACGAAGGCGTCCCGGCGCTTGTTCTCGGCCTCCTCGATGGCCTCCTCGCTCGCGGCGATCTTGTCCTCCAGCCGCGAGATGTCGCCCTTGAGGCTCTCGATGTCGCGCTTGATCTCGAGTTGCTCGTCCTCGCCCTTGCGCTCGATCTCGGCGTTGAGGTCCTCCAGGTCCTCCTGCAGGCGGACGACCTTGCCCTGCTTCTCGTCGAGGTCGCGCTGGAGGTCGTCGAGTTCCTCCTGCTTGGCCTCGATCTTCTCGTCGGCCGCGGCGAGGTCCTCGCGCTTGTCCTCGAGTTCGGCCGCCTTCAGGTAGCCCTCGTAGCGCTCGCGCTCGCGGCGGAGCCGGCGATACCGCAGGGCCTGCTGGCGTTCGTCCTCGAGCTGGGTGAGGCGCTCGCGCTTCTCTGAGATGCGCAACTCGGCCTCGTTGATGCGCTCTTCGACCGTCTCCAGTTCCTCCATCGCGTCGGCCTTCTTCGCGTCGAACTCCGCGACCCCGGCGATCTCGTCGATGATCTCGCGCCGGGAGTGGGGCGTCATGTTGATGATCTCGGTCACGTCGCCCTGCATGACGACGTTGTACCCTTCCGGGGTGACGCCGGCCTGTGCGAGCAGGTCCTGGATGTCCGAGAGGTTGACCGAGCGACCGTTGAGGTAGTAGTAGGAGTAGTAGTTGTCCTCGGTCTCCTTGACGCGTCGTTTGATACGTATCTCGTCGACGTCCCCGACGTCCTCGGAGCCGGCGGCGTTGACGACCTGGGCGCGGTCGAGCTTCCCGTCGGCGTTGTCGAGGATGACCTCGACGCTGGCCTCGCGCGGGCCGCTCGACTCGCCCCCGTCGTCGTGGCCGGGGTTGTAGATGAGGTCGGTCAGTTTCTCGGCCCGGATGCCGCGGGTGCGGGCCAGGCCGAGTGCGAACAGGACGGCGTCGATGATGTTCGACTTGCCGGAGCCGTTCGGCCCGGTGACGACGGTGAAGTCCTCGTAGAAGGGAATCCGTGTCTTCCGGCCGAAGCTCTTGAAGTTGTCGAGAACGAGCTCTTTGATGTGCATGGTAGGGGGGTGTCGCCCGGGCTGGCCGGAGACCGCGGATTACGCGACGATGATGTCGTCGCCGAGCCCGGACTCGTCGGTGTCGTCGTCCGGTTCTTCCTCGGCACTCTTAGCGCCTTCGCCTTCGTGATTAGCCATCGCGGCGGCCGCGTCCACCTCGGACTGTGCCGCCTCCTGGCTGACGCCCGGTTCGGGCTCCAGCATCTCGGTTTCGGACGACTCCGCCGTGTCGGCGTCGGCCGTCTCGGGCGCGACGCTGCGGGGGTCTGCTTCCAGTTCTGCTTCCAGAATCCGAACGCGCTCTTTGGTCTCGACGAGTTCCTCCGTGAGACCGCGAACGGTCGATTCGAGTTCGTTGACGGTGGCCTCGAGTTCCTCGACCCGGTTCTTCGGCATACCTACATCGCGTGCGGCGGGAACCATAAACCTGCGTCAGACATCTGACCGCTTCCTGACATTCGTCCAACGTGACTGCCGAACCCGGTGCCGAGACCGGCCTGTGACTCAGATGGCCGTCTCGTACCACGCCGACATCTCCTCGCCGTACCCGACTCTGGCGCGCGCCCTGATGTCCTCGGGGATGCTCGGGTACGAGGCGACGTCCGTGAACAACAACTGCAGTGTCAGGCGCTTTCGCTCCCCCGAGAGCCGGACCGTCCGCGCCTCGCGGGCCGCCGTCTCGTCCACCTCGACCTCACCCTCGACCGTCAACTCGGTCGGCGCCGACCGGTCGACGTACACCTCGACCGCGAGGGTCACGTTCCCGCCGTCGGGCTGTGCCCCGATACTCGTCACCAGCAGGTCGTCGGGGCCCTGCGTGGGCGGCTGGTCGTCCCCGAACTCCAGACAGCCCGACAGCGCGACGCAGGTCCCGATGCCCGACGCCCGGCGGAGGAATCGACGGCGGTTCATTAGCTGGTGACAGTTCGCCGAGACCGTTCAAAAAACCGCGCCTCGGGTCGAGGTTCGAGTCGAATCTCGAGGAGTCGGAGACGGGGCGAAAGAGCCTCCACAGCCGGCTGGCGCGTGCTGGCGAGTGTGCCGAGTAGCGCGGCACGGAGTGCCGCGAGGCGAACGGGGAGGAACGACCCGTGAGCCAGCGAGGCCGCGAGCAGGGGCGCGCGAGGGACGACCGGAGTGAAGTGGAGTGCAACGGAACGAAACGGAGAGAGTCGGCTGGGGAGGGCGTGGTGCGGGGCGGTGCTGTGCGGGGGCGGTCTCCATGCCGCCAGCGCGAGTGAACTGCTAGTCACCACCA
This sequence comes from Haloarchaeobius amylolyticus, assembly GCF_026616195.1. Classification (NCBI taxonomy): domain Archaea; kingdom Methanobacteriati; phylum Methanobacteriota; class Halobacteria; order Halobacteriales; family Halorubellaceae; genus Haloarchaeobius; species Haloarchaeobius amylolyticus. Next base: position 545,942 of record NZ_JANHDH010000002.1, on the reverse strand, counting down.
GCACTCCCAGACACACCGAACCGGCCATCAACACCCGCAACTCGAGAACACCGACCGACCCCCCAGAACGGAACCCGTCACGCTTTAACCACCCCACACCGAATCCACGGCCAATGACTGCGCAGGCTGTGCAGCCGGACGAACTCGCGGCCGTCATCGGGCTGGAGGTCCACGTCCAGCTGGAGACGGACACCAAGATATTCTGTGGCTGTCCGACGGAACCGACCGAGGAACCGAACACGAACGTCTGTCCCGTCTGCCTCGGTCTGCCGGGCGCCCTGCCCGTCCTCAACGAGGGCGCGGTCGAGGCCGCCGTGAAGGTCGGCAAGGCCATCGACGCCGACATCCCCGAGGAGACCCGGTTCCACCGGAAGAACTACTACTACCCCGACCTGCCGAAGAACTTCCAGATCACCCAGTACGACGAGCCGGTCTGTCGCGACGGCGAGCTCGAGATCTCGGTCGAGGGCGAGCGCAAGGACATCCGCATCCGCCGCGCCCACCTCGAGGAGGACCCCGGCAGCCTCCAGCACGTCGGCGGCGACATCGACAACGCGGACTACACGCTGGTCAACTACAACCGCGCCGGCACGCCCCTGATGGAGATCGTCACGGAGCCGGACTTCCGCAGCCCGCAGGAGGCCCGGGCCTTCCTCGCGAAGCTCACCGAGGTCCTCGAATATCTGGGCGTGTTCGACAGCCAGCGCGACGGCAGCCTGCGCGTGGACGCCAACCTCTCCATCGTCCCGGCCGACGAGGTCGCCGACGACGGCAGCATCTCGAAGGAGGTCCTCGAGGACGCGAACCGCACCGAGGTCAAGAACATCTCCAGCCACAAGGGCGCCGAGAAGGCGCTGGCCTACGAGCGCAACCGCCAGAAGAACCTGGTCCAGCGCGGCAAGGCCGTCGCCCAGGAGACGCGCCACTTCAACGAGACCCACGGCACCACCGTCTCGATGCGCTCGAAGGAGGAGGAGAAGGACTACCGCTACTTCGAGGAGGCCGACCTCCCGCCGCTGCAGGTCTCGGACTGGAAGGAGCGCATCGCCATCCCGGAACTCCCGGACGCCCGCCGCGAGCGCTTCCAGGAGGAGTACGGTCTCGACCGCGAATCCGCCTCCAAACTCACCAGCACGAAGCAGGTCGCGGACTTCTACGAGGACGTCGCCGAGCAGTTCGACCCCGACCTCGCCGCGACGTGGGTCGCCGACAACCTCCTCGGCGAGCTCAACTACCGCGACATGGCCATCACGGACGTGGCCCACCGCCTCGACGAGTTCACCCGGCTCGTCGAACTCGTCGCCGAGGACGAGATTACGACGAAGAACGCCGAGGAGATAGTCCTCCGAAGCATGCTCGACGACGGCGATGCACCGGACGACATCGTCGACCGCGAGGGCCTCGGCAAGACCGGCGAGGACGAGGTCGCGACCGCGGTGCAGGAAGCCATCGACGAGAATCCCGACGCTGTCGAGGACTACTACGACGGCGAGGACGGCGCGCTGAACTTCCTCGTCGGCCAGGTCATGCAGAAGACCCAGGGCTCTGCGGACCCCGGGACCGTCAACCAGAAGCTCCGGGCCGCGCTGGACGAGTAGGGCGGCCTGACTGTCTCCCCCTCCAACTGCTTTCGGCTGGCCGACACGTTCTTCAGGGTACACCACTTCCTCAGAGCCATGCCGACCGGGAGGCAGCGCCCGATCAGGGTCTGCCACGTCGACGACGACGAGGGGTTTCTCGAACTCACCAGACGGACGCTCACCCGCGAGTACGACCACGTCACCGTCGAGCCGACCACGGACCCCGAGGCTGCTCTCGACGTGCTGGACGACGTGGACTGCGTCGTCAGCGACTACCGGATGCCGACGATGGACGGCCTCGCCCTGTTCGCGGCGGTCCGTGAGCGCGACCCGGACCTCCCGTTCGTGATGTTCACCGGGAAGGGCTCGGAGGACGTGGCGAGCGAGGCCATCTCGGCGGGCGTCACCGACTACGTCCGCAAGGACGCCAGCCCGGACCGGTTCGACCTCCTCGTGAACCGCGTCGAGAAGGTCGTCGAGGCGGCCGAGCGCGAGCGCGCCCTGCGCGAGGAGCGCGAGCGCTTCCAGGCGCTGTTCGACAACATCCCGGAGCCGACGGTCGCCTACGAACTCCGCGAGGACGACGAACCGTACGTGACCGACGTGAACCCGGCGTTCGAGCGAGTGTTCGGGCACTCGACAGCGGCTATCCGCGGCGAGTCCCTCGACGACTTCGTCGTCCCCCAGGACAGGACCGACGAGGCCGCCAACCTGAACCAGCAGGTCGCTCGTGGGGAGCCACTCGACGCCGAGGTCACCCGGCTGACCGCCGACGGGGAGCGCCAGTTCCTCCTGCGAGACGTACCGAACCGCCACGAGAACGGCGTCCGGTTCGGGTACGCCATCTACACCGACATCACGGAACAGCGCGAGCGCGAGGAAGCCCTGGAGCGCAGTCGCGAACGCCTCGAACGCCAGAACGAGCGCCTGGAGGCGTTCGCGGGCGTGGTGAGCCACGACCTGCGGAACCCCCTGTCGGTCGCGACCAGTCACGCCGACCTGCTCGCGGAGACGGGCGAGGTCGAGCGCATCGAGCACGTCCGGGAGGCGCTCGCCCGGATGGACGAACTCGTCCAGGACCTGCTCGCGCTGGCCCAGCACGGGACCGCGGTGCAACAGCTGGCCCTGTGCGACCTCGAGTCGCTGGCGGTCCGGGCGTGGGCGAGCGTCGAGACGCCGGACGCGGAACTCGAGGTCGAGGGCGACTGTGCCATCCGGGCCGACGAGGGGCGGGCACAGCAGTTGCTGGAGAACCTGTTCCGCAACGCTGTCGAGCACGGCTCGACAGGCCGTCAGATGGAATCTGACGACGCCGTGGAACATGGCGGTCCACGAGCCTCCGGCGGAGCCGGAGACGCTGTCGAGCACGAATCGGCCGATGAAGGATGGGAGCAGGCCGGGGACCAGCCCCTCCTGACCGTCCGCGTCGGCTGTTTCGAGGGCGAGGACGGCTTCTTCGTGGCCGACGACGGCCAGGGCATCCCGGCGGACTGCCGGGAGACGGTGCTCGACCACGGCCACTCCTCACAGCCCGACGGCTCCGGGTTCGGGCTGGCCATCGTGGAGTCCATCGCGGACGCCCACGACTGGACCGTCACGGTGACCGAGAGCGCGGCCGGCGGGGCGTGCATCGAGGTCCGCGGGGTCGACGTGGTCCAGCGAGGGTGACACGTCTCGCGGTCGCTCGCTCCCGCGCGCAGGTGCGCCTTGTCCCGCCGCCGTCTCTCGATTTTCGGCCCCGAAACCTTTAGAACGGCCTCCGACCTATCCACCGCCAATGACCGACCGGAGAGCCGGGGGTGACCCATGGAGCTGATAATCACGGAGAAGGACAACGCGGCACGACGCATCGCCGACATCCTGAGCGGCGAGTCCGCCAGCGCCGAGCGCGAGAACGGCGTGAACGTCTACAAGTGGGGCGGCAAGCGCTGCGTCGGCCTGTCGGGCCACGTCGTCGGCGTGGACTTCCCGCCAGAGTACAACGACTGGCGCGACGTGGAGCCACACGAGCTCATCGACGCGAGCATCCAGAAGACGCCGACGAAGGAGAACATCGTCGCGACGCTGCGCCTGCTCTCGCGCAAGGCCGACCGCGTCACCATCGCGACAGACTACGACCGCGAGGGCGAACTCATCGGGAAGGAGGCGTACGAACTCGTCCGCGAGGTGAACGACGACGTGCCCATCGACCGGGTGCGCTTCTCCTCCATCACCCAGCGCGAGGTCACGGAGGCGTTCGACAACCCGGACGACCTCGACTTCGACCTCGCGGCGGCGGGCGAGGCCCGCCAGATCATCGACCTCGTGTGGGGGGCGGCACTCACCAGGTACCTCTCGCTGGCCGCCCGCCAGCTCGGTGACGACTTCATCTCGGTCGGGCGCGTCCAGTCCCCGACGCTGAAGCTCATCGTCGACCGCGAGCGCGAGATCGAGGCGTTCGACCCCGAGGACTACTGGGAGCTGTTCGCCGACCTCGGGAAGGACGACGAGGAGTTCGAGGCGCAGTACTACTACCTCGACGAGGACGGCAACGAGGCCGAGCGCGTCTGGGACGAGGCGACGGCGGAGTCGGTGTACGAGGAACTGCAGGAGGCCAGCACCGCCACCGTCTCCGACGTGGACCGGCGCACCCGGACCGACACGCCCCCGGCGCCGTTCAACACCACGCAGTTCATCCGCGCGGCCAGTTCGCTTGGCTACTCGGCCAAGCGCGCCATGAGCATCGCTGAGGACCTCTACACCGCCGGCTACATCACCTACCCGCGGACGGACAACACGGTGTACCCGGACGACCTCGACCCCGAGGAACTGCTCGACGACTTCGTCGGGCACTCCGAACTGGGCGAGTCCGCCGAGGACCTGCTCGACCTCGAAGACATCGAGCCGACCCGCGGCGAGAACGAGACGACCGACCACCCGCCCATCCACCCGACCGGCGAGATTCCGGTCCGCGGCAGCGACGTGGACGACGACGAGTGGGAGGTGTACGAACTCGTGGTCCGGCGCTTCTACGCGACCTGTGCCGAGCCCGCGAAGTGGGAGCACCTCAAGGTCGTCGCCGACATCGGCGAGCACACCCTGAAGGCCAACGGGAAGCGCCTCGTCGACCCCGGCTACCACGCCGTCTACCCGTACTACAACACCTCCGAGAACCACGTCCCCGACGTGTCCGTCGGCGAGGACCTCGCCATCGGCGAGGTTCGGTTCGAGGCCAAGCAGACCCAGCCGCCGCGGCGCTACGGCCAGTCGCGGCTCATCGAGACGATGGAGAAGATGGGCATCGGGACGAAGGCGACCCGCCACGAGACCCTGGAGAAACTGTACGACCGGGGCTACGTCGAGAGCGACCCGCCGCGGCCGACCCAGCTCGCGAAGGCCGTCGTCGAGGCCGCCGAGAACTACGCCGACCACATCGTCAGCGAGGACATGACGGCCCAGCTGGAGAAGGACATGGACCGCATCGCCTCCGGCGAGGTCTCGCTGGAGGACGTGACCGACGAGTCCCGCGAGATGCTCGAACAGGTGTTCGCCGAGTTGCGCGACTCCCGCGAGGAGATCGGCGACCACCTCCAGAAGAGCCTGAAGGCCGACAAGCAACTCGGCCCCTGCCCGGAGTCCGGCCACCAGCTGCTGGTCCGGCGCTCCCGGCGCGGCTCGTACTTCGTCGGCTGTGACGGCTACCCCGACTGCGAGTTCACGCTCCCGCTGCCCTCGACGGGCAAGCCGCTCATCATGGACGAGACCTGCGAGGAGCACGAGATGCACGAGGTGAAGATGCTCGCGGGCCGCCAGACGTTCGTCCACGGCTGCCCGATGTGCAAGGCCGACGCCGCGGGCGAGGGCCCCGCCGTCGGGCCGTGTCCCGAATGCCACGAGGAGCACGATGGCGAACTGCGCGTGAAGACCCTGCGGAACGGCTCGCGACTCGTCGGCTGTTCGCGCTACCCCGACTGCGACTACTCCGTGCCCCTGCCCCGGCGCGGCAACGTCGTCGTCATCGAGGACGAGGTGTGTGACGAACACGGCGCGTTCTCCATCCACGTGGAGTACGAGGACTCGGACCGCGACCCGTGGGAACTCGGCTGTCCCATCTGCAACTACCGCGAGTACCAGGCCAGAGAGAGCGACTCGGGGACCGGCCTCGAGGCGCTGGAAGGCATCGGCGCGAAGACCGCCGAGAAGCTCAAGGAGGCCGGTATCGAGAGCGTCGACGACCTGAAAGAGGCCGACCCAGACGAGGTCGCCGGGGCGGTCCAGGGCGTCAGCGCCGACCGGGTGCGCGGCTGGCAGGCGAACGCCTAGTCCTCCTCGGCAGCCCGCGCGACGATTTCACTCTCCTCGACCGACAGCCCGAACAGCGACGCGACCACCTCGTCGATTCTCGCGTCGGTCTCGCGTATCGTCGCCGCCAGCTCTGCGGCCTCCTGCGTCGTCTCGCGATAGGAGTCGAGTTCGTCGGCGACCGCGGCCGGGTCGGGCACCCGGACCGCGAGCAGCCGGTCCGTGAGCGAGTTCGTCTTGCTGGCCTCGCGGCGGAACCCGGCCGGGCTCCCCTCGCCCGCGACCGCCTGCGAGACGACCGCGCCGACGAGCGCGCCGAGGCGGTCGTCACACGCCAGCCGGACCGCGGGGCGCAGGTCGGTCTCGACGTACCCCCAGCTGTCGGGTGCGAGGTCGGTCGCCGGGTCCTGCTCGTCGGGGCGGTACCGCGCCGTCGCCAGGATCACCACGCCCTCGTCGGTCTGCTCGACCGCGACCCGGCCGATGCGAAGCCGGTCGTGGGTGCGCGTGGTGGCCCCGAGCGGGCCGGTCGCCACCGCGACCGCACCGAGGTCTGCGAGTGTGTCGGTGTCGTCTCCCGCGAGGGCGCCGTCGACCGAGAGCGCCAGCGCGGGCTCGAGGTCGCGGCGCGCTCGCCGGGCGTCGTGTGCCTGCCGGGCCAGCGCGGCGAGTCGGTCGACGGCGTCGGGTGGCGGCGCCGCCGGGAGTGGCACCTCGCCGAGGAACATGGGCTTGCACCGGAGGTAGCCGCCGCTGACGTGGCTGCCGCCGTAGACCTGCCGGAAGTACCAGTCCACGAGCCCCGCGTTCAGGAGGCCGAGCAGCGCCCAGGTCGAGTACGGCGAGCCATCGCGGGGCCGGACGACGTAACAGGAGTTCAGGACGTAGCGGTCGTGGTCGTCGTAGCCTGCCTCGGGTCCCTCGCTCACGTCCGGGACGAGCAGTTTCTCGCCCTCGAAGAGGGCCGGCTCGCGGAGGTCGGCGTACTCCCCCGCGGCCTCGTCCACGAGCCCCGGGTCGTACCGGATGTAGCGCCCGGCCCAGTCCACGAGGTAGGGCGTGACGGCGTCCCCGCCGACGACCGGTTCGGTGTCGGGGCCGGGGTCGTCGACGAGCAGTCGCTCGCGGACGTTCCCGGTGTGGATGCCCTCCGTCATCGTCGCGTGGTCGCCGAGACGGTCGCCGGCCCCCGAGAGCCGGGCGACGAGGTCGGCGGCGTCCGCGGAGAGGTCGGTCGGGACCACCCGGTCGCCGAGGCGGTCCACGACGGCTCTGGGGACAGCCACGCGCTCGGCGGCGGTGATGGTCGCCTCGGCCGCCGGCCGGGCGACCGTGACGGTCTCGGTCGGGCCCGCGTCGGCCGCGAACCGCAGGACGAGGGGGTAGACGTTGGCGTCGGGGAACACGTCGTGCGAGGAGAGGTCCACGAGTTCGGTGAGCCGGTGGCGGTCGAGCAACTGGTCGCGCAGGGGCCGGCCGTACCGGGTGGTCGTCCACTTGTTCGGGACGACGAGCCCGACGTGCGCGGCGAGGTCGCCCGAGCGCTCGACGAACGGGATGTAGAGGTCGAACGCGCCGGTGACGGTGCTGTAGTGCTCGCGGAGGTACGTCTTCAGGTCGGCCGGGAGGTGCCGGCTGCGGACGTAGGGCGGGTTCCCGATGGCGGCGTCGAACCGGCCGCGCTCGCCGGTCGCCCCGTCCGGCCCGAGCACGTCCGGGAACGTGGCTGGCCAGTCGAGGGGCTGGCTGTCGGCTGGTGGTCGGCTGTCGGCCGATGGCTCGGTGGACGCGCCGTCGGGGCCGGCGCCGACGAGCGAGTCGCCGACGGCGAGGTGCTGGCGGAGGCTGGCGAGGGCGGCCGGGCCGGCGTCGGTCGCGAGCCAGCAGACCAGCACCGCGAGGTCGACCGCCCTGGCGTCGAGGTCGACGCCGTAGACGGTGTTCGCGACGAGGTCGTCGACGAGGGTCTGCGGGTCGTCGCCAGACTCGCCAGCCAGCCGGTCCCGCAACTCGCAGACCGCGCCGACGAGGAAGCGGCCACAGCCCATCGCGGGGTCCAGCACCGCGAGGTCGGTCAGGTCGCGTTCGCCCGCCGCGACCGCCTCGGCGAGGGGGCCGACCGTCTCGGCGACCACGTAGGCGACCACCGGGAGCGGGGTGTAGTACGCGCCGGCGGCCTTGCGCCGGTCGGCCAGGACCGCCTCGTGGACCGTGCCGACGTGTCGCGGGTCGATGGCCGCGAAGTCCCGGGGCTCGTCGGTGTCGCCGACGGTCCGGAGGGCCGCCACGGCGTCGGCGAGTGCGGCCGCATCGGGCCACGCGTCGAGTGGGAGCGGGTCGGTCGGGACCCGGTCCTCGACGGCGGCCCAGGCGGCGTCGAGGCGGTCCGGCAGACCGTCGCGGTCCCCCCAGTCGAGAGCGCCGGGGAATCGGCCCCTCGCGTCGGCGAAGCAACAGACGAGGACGCGCGAGAGTGCCACGTCGCCGGCCTGTCCGTCCGGCAGGTGCTCCCGCGCGTCGAGTGCGTCCGCTCGCAGTCGGGCGGCAGCAGCGGGCGCAGGAGCCATGAGTCACCCGTACAGACGGCGGCTGGCGACGTTAAACTCCGGGTCGGGGTTTCGAAGAGATTTTAGCCGGGCACGAGGTTCGTCCCCGTATGAGCCGACCGTGGGACGACTGGAACCACATCCTGAAACTCGACCCCGACAAGGAGCTCCCCGACGGGGTCACCTACGAAGACGTGTGTGCGACGGGCACCGACGCCATCGAGATCGGCGGAACCCTCGGCATGACCGAGGAGAAGGTCGCCGAGGTCATCGAGGCCTGCGCCGAGCACGACGTGCCGCTGTACCAGGAGCCGAGCATGCCGAACGTGGTCGTCGACTCCGACCACCTCGACGGCTACCTCGTCCCGACCGTGTTCAACGCCGGCGACGTGTTCTGGGTCACCGGCGCGCACAAGGAGTGGCTCCGCATCGACGACTTCGACTGGGAGAAGACGACGACGGAGGCCTACATCGTCCTCAACGACGAGGCCAGCGTCGCCGAGTACACCGAGGCCGAGTGCGACCTGCAGGCCGACGACGTGGCGGCCTACGCCGAGATTGCAGAACGCATGTTCGGCCAGGAGATCATCTACATCGAGTACTCCGGGATGCTCGGTGACACCGAGAAGGTCGCCGCGGCCCAGGACGCGGTCGACGAGGCGACCGTGTTCTACGGCGGCGGCATCCACGACTACGAGTCGGCCAACACGATGGCCGAACACGCCGACGTGGTCGTCGTCGGCGACCTCGTCCACGACGAGGGCATCGAGGCGGTCGAGGCGACGGTCCGCGGCGCGAACGACGCCTGACCTGCCGGGGCCCGACACACCCGGTGCGCGGGGGGACCCGCGAGCATTACCACTGGGTGATGATACGAGAACCTCGGATACGCTGGAAATTCATGGTCGTCTGCGGGTATCACGGCCGTCTAGCCGTGACATTTATCTATAATATGGCCTTCTTCGAGACGAATGACTGTCAGTGTCGAGTTCGCCGTCGAAGCGAGTTCGCTGGGCCTCGGGGACACCCTGCGGCGCTTCCCGGACGCGGTGCTGGAGGTCGACCAGGTGGGACGGACCGACCGGGGGACCGTCGAACTCGACTTCTGGGTCCGGAACGTCGACGTCGCCGACTTCCGGGCGGCACTGGCCGACGACGGCTCCGTCGGCAAGCAGACGCACGTCTGTGACCACGACCGGTGGGCACTCCTCTCGGTCACGCTCACCGACGCGGTCCTCGTCTCGCTGTACGACCTGCTACTGGACCTCGACGGCCAGTTGCTCTCGGCGACGTGTCGCGACGCGCAATGGCGGGCCCGGTTCCGGTTCCCCGACCGCGAGGACATGGCGACCTTCGAGGCACACCTCTCCGACAGCGCGGTCTCGGCGTCGGTCGAGGCCGTCGCCAGCGGGCCGTGCGAGCAGCACGTGACCAGACGGGTGACGCTGAGCGACGACCAGCGGGAGGCCCTCCGGGTCGCACTGGCGGCCGGGTACTTCTCGGTTCCACGGGAAGCGAACCTCGGCGACGTGGCTGAGGAACTCGGTATCTCCGGGCAGGCCGCCTCGGAGCGTCTGCGCCGTGGCCTGTCCGAACTCGTCGACCGACAGGTCGGCGAGGACCCGCGGAACCACTGAAAACCCTTTCGGAGGCGTGCTGGCACGAAACGAAGTCATTTAAGATACAGCCTCCGGAATCACGCGGTATGGAGAACAGAACGTACACCGCGGACGTGGAACCCGGCACCTCGGCGACCGTCGCCGGCTGGGTCCACGAGACCCGCGACCTCGGTGGTATCGCGTTCGTCATCGTCCGAGACAAGACAGGCAAGCTCCAGGTCAAACTGGAGAAGGACGAGATGGACGAGGAACTCGTCGAGACCGGCCTCGACGCCGCCCGCGAATCCGTCGTCAAGGTCACCGGCGACGTGAAGGAGGAACCGCGCGCGCCGACCGGCTTCGAACTCGTTCCCGAGTCGTTCGAGGTCGTCGCGCCCGCCGACCCGCAGCTCCCGCTCGACCCATCCGGCAAGGTCGACGCCGAGCTCCCGACCCGCCTCGACAACCGCACCCTCGACCTCCGCAAGCCCGACGTGAAGGCCGTCTTCGAGATCCGCTCGGAGGTCCTGCGCGCGGTCCGCGAGCACTTCCGCGACGTCGGCTGCACGGAGATCAACACGCCGAAGATCGTCGCCACCGGCACCGAGGGCGGCACCGAACTCTTCCCCATCTCGTACTTCGGCGAGGAGGCGTTCATGAACCAGTCGCCACAGCTGTTCAAGCAGCTCATGGCCGGCTCCGGGCTGGAGAAGGTCTTCGAGATCGGCCCCATCTTCCGCGCCGAGGAACACAACACGCCCCGTCACCTGAACGAGGCGACCTCCATCGACTTCGAGGGCGCGTTCCACGACCACAACGACGCGATGGACGTCGTCGAGGGCGTCGTGAAGGCCGCCTACGAGGCCGTCTCCGAGAACTGCCAGGAGGAGCTCGAACTCCTCGGTCTCGAGGACGAGTTCGACCTGCCCGAGGGCGACTTCCCGCGGCTCACCTACGAGGAGGCCATCGAGCGCGTCAACGCGACCGGCGAACTCGACGAGATGCTCGTCTACGGCGACGACCTCTCCACCGAGGCCGAGCGCGCGCTCGGCGAGGACGTCGGCGAGCACTACTTCATCACGAACTGGCCCAGCGAGATCAAGCCGTTCTACATCAAGGACCTCGACGACGACCCCGAGACCTCGACCGGCTTCGACCTCATGCACCCGCGCATGGAGCTCGTCTCCGGCGGCCAGCGCGAGCACCGCTACGACCACCTCGTCGAGGGCTTCGAGCAGCAGGGCCTGAACCCCGACGAGTTCGAGTACTACACCAAGATGTTCAAGTACGGCATGCCGCCCCACGCCGGCTGGGGCCTCGGTGGCGAGCGTCTCATCATGACGATGCTCGGGCTCGACAACATCCGGGAGGCTGTGCTGTTCCCGCGAGACCGCCAGCGTCTGAGCCCGTAAGGGCGAAGTGCGCTGTTTCGGAGCGTGGGAAGCACGAGCAAATCTTCGATTTGCGAGTGAATTCCCGCGAGACGAACACAGTGAGTCTCGCCGAATCGTCAGCGTCCGAGCCCCTCCCCGCCCGCAGAACACCCGATTCCTTTCTTCGCGACCGCTACAGCAGGTAGACCGCCAGCGTCGCCGCCAGCATCCCGACCGCGCTCGACCCGACGAGGGTCTCGACCTGCCTGACGGCGGTCGTCTGGTCGGCGCCCTCGTCGGCGGCGACCCAGCTGTCGCTGTTGTACGCCATCAGGGCGAGTGCGAGGGTGATGATGCCGCCGACGACTCCTGCGAGGAGGCCCCCGACGAGTGCCTCGACCCCGACCAGCAGCCCGCCGAAGACGGCCACGAGGGCTGCGGTCGCGACGCCCGTCACGACGACCGTCGTGGCGGCACCACCCGGACCACCTTCGGTCCCGACGACCAGCCGGGAGCCGCCGGCGAGGACGCCCGCGAGCAGGGCGGCGACCGCGATGCCAGTCAGCTGTGAGAGAGCCATACCGACCCCCTCTCGGGCGGCGGGTTTCAATGGTGCGGTCGCGGGTGGGCAAGCCACCTTGGGCGGCCACTGACACGGGTCGAGGCCCGAGTCCCGGACATGACACGACTCGACGACGCAGTCCTCCAGCGAGCGGTCGACCGTGGTCGGAGTCTCCGCGTGACCGAGTTCCTGACGCTGGTCGAGCGGTTCCACGACGCCGACCGGCCGGGGGTCGCCACCGAGACGGTCCGCGAGTACGCCGCGGCGGTGCGTGACGAGATGGCCGGCGGCGAGGACGTGCCGTTCGAGCCGGAGAGTCTGGTGACGGTCGTGACGGACCGGGCCGACGACGCGGAGACGTGGACCGGCGCCGACTGCTACTGGGTCGGTGATGGCCGGGTGAGCGCCTTCCCGGCGTCGTGGCACGACGACCTCGCGGGCGAGACCGACGTGACGGCGTACGTCGAGCGCCTGCGGGACCCGGGCAGCGGGGACGACGCCCGGACGCCGATGGGCGGCGCCGGCGAGGGCGTCCCGGACGAGCTGTTGCTCGACGCGCTGGGCATCCTCGGCGGCGTGGAGCGCGAGGCGGCGAAGGCCCGCATCGAGGAGTTGCTCCAGTCCGACGTCCTCGCCGCCGGCGCGGACCAGCACCCGAACCGGCACATCAGGCTCGCCGAGTAGGGCAACGGGCTGGGCGGGTCGACAGTCGGCCGAGTAGAGCCCCACGGGGGAGCGGGAGATGATAACGATTTAACGCCCGCGTCGCAGACTCTCGGGGTATGACCGACGAGGCGCGTGCTTTCGTCCCCGGGCACATCACGGGGTTCTTCAGCGCGCATCCGAACGCGGACGACCCGACGAAGGCGGGCTCCCGGGGTGGGGGGCTCACGCTCACCGACGGCGTCGAGGTGACGGTCCGACCGAGCAGCGACCCGACGGTGCGGCTGAACGGCGAGGTCACCGAGGTCGACTCGGTGCTGACGGTGCTCCGGACGCTCGACGCCGGGGCGACCGTCGAGGCCGAGACGCCGCTACCCCTCGGCGCCGGCTTCGGCGTCTCCGGCGCGATGGCGCTCGGGACCGCGCTGGCGACGAACCAGGTGTTCGACCGGCAGCTCTCGGAGAACGAACTGGTGACCATCGCCCACGGCGCGGAGGTGCAGGCCGGGACCGGCCTCGGCGACGTGGTCGCGCAGGCTCGCGGGGGTATCCCCCTCCGGCTGGAGCCGGGCGGCCCGCAGCACAACCTGCTCGACGGGATTCCGGCGCGCGCCCGGGTCGAGTACCTCAACATCGGCCAGCTCTCGACCGCCGAGGTGCTCTCGGGCGACACGGAACAGCTCTCGGAGGCGGGCAAGCAGGCACTCTCGCGCGTCGTCAAGGAGCCGACGCTGGCGAGTTTCATCTTCGCGTCGCGCCGGTTCGCCCGCGAGGCGGACCTGCTCACCCCCGACGTCAGGGACGTCATCGAGGAGGTCATCGACGCGGGCGGCCAGGCGTCGATGGCGATGCTCGGCGAGACGGTGTTCGCACTCGGCAGTGGTCTGACCGACGCCGGCTACGACGCCTCGGTGTGTGCGACCCACCCGGCCGGCGCGATGCTGAAGTGACGGCGGGGCGCTGGTGACCGCCGGCGCACCGCCCTCGATTCTCCGTGGGACCGCGGCCGCGCGAACGATGCGATTTCCGGCTGATTCGCCGTCCAGAGCCCTGTCAGCGCCCAGTCACGTCGCCACTGGAGATAGTGTTAACGAACAACCATAAGAAATACTATCGTTCGAAACCGCCAGACGGTTCGGCCGCAAGTGTTAATACATAGACGCGGTTGTACGTTTTATTTTCCTAAAATTAGCCGTGAGTGGGGTTGAAGCATTTATTATAAATGGGGGATAGATTCGCCTGTGGGCATGTCGACGCATACCGAAGTGCGGAACAAGCTGTTCGGGTTGTACGAACAATACGTGGGTGAACCGGAGTCGGCCCGTGAGGTCTACGGGTACTGGCTCTTCATCGCCGGCTATCTCGTCGGGTTCGGTGGAATCCTCTTCTACCTGCTCGGTCCGGGGATGATGGCCGGCGAACAGTTCTTCCTACAGGAGATCGCCTGGTCCATCGCGGCCGTGGGGCTCTCGCTGGGACTGTTCGGGATCGTGTTGCTGTTACCGGTACGCAGGCGAGCGATACAGGCCTCGGTGGTGGGGCTCGCCATCGCCATCGTCGGCGTGATACTGTTCACGACCGTCTACCCGCAGTACTGGGGGCCTGACGGCATCTCCGACCGGAGCCCGATGGTCATCGTGACGTACCTGACCGGGAACGCGATACTGGCCGGCGTGACGGCGCTGGTCCCGGTCGTCACCGGGCGCAAGGGCTTCCTCGTCGAGGAGGAGGGCTACGGCGACCAGCCGCCCGTCATGGTCGGCGAAGCGATGCGGGGCGCCCTGTTCGCGGTGTTCCGGAACGCGACAGGCGACTGGACCTGGCGCATCATCCAGCAGGACGCACTGGCCAGCAGCGAGGCGACGGCCGCGACCCGGCCCGACGCCGAGGCGACCATCGACGGCGTGAAGACACAGATCGACGAGGCCGGCCTGCTGGAGATCACGACGGCCGCCTTCCGCCTGTACGAGAACGACGAGGGCGAGTGGCGCTGGGTGCTGATGCGCGACGACGGCAGCGTCGTCGCCGAAGGTACCGACCTCTACGAGGACCGCGACACGACCGAGGAGTCGGTCAGTTTCGTCAAGGAGGCCGGTGCCGGCGCGGACATCCTCGACATCGACGGGGCCGCGTTCAACTACACCGAGCGCGACAACCGCTGGACGTGGGAGCTGCTCGACGCGGACCGGAACGACCTGGCGACCGGCGTCGGGGACTTCCCGAGCCACGAGGACGCCGAGCGCGTCGCGATGCGGATGGCCGAGGAGTTCGGCGACGCGCGCGCCCTCGCCGTCGAGTCCATCGGGGTCGAACTCGCCAACGAGGACGGTACGTGGGACTGGCGGTTCGTCGACGGCGACGACGAACTGCTCGCGACCAGCACGGCCGACTTCGACACCCGTCGGCAGGCCGAGTCCGCGGTCGAGGACGTGCTGCCGGCGGTCGGCGACTCCTCGGTGACCGTCGCCGGGACGCCGACGTACGAGCTCCACGAGACCGACGAGGGCTGGCGCTGGCGGCTGGTCGACGCGACCGAGAGCGTCGTCGCCCGGAGCCACGAACCCACCGGCGACCGCGCGGCGAGCGAGCGCTCGGCCGACGAGGTCGCCCGGAACGTCGAAGCCGCCGACCTCGTCGACATCGACGGGGCCGAGTACGAGGTCTACCCCGACGGCGAGGACTGGCACTGGCGGCTCGCCACCGAGGACCGGACCGTCCTCGCGGACTCGACGTTCGACCACATGTCCGAGGACGCCGCGACCGAATCCATCGAACGGGTGCGCGAGCAGGCCGCCGAGGCCGACCTCATCGAGTTCGAGAACGCCGCGTTCCAGGTCTACGAGGCCGACGACGGCGAGTGGCGCTGGCGGCTCATCGACGAGGACGGCGCCGTGATGGCCGACTCCGGCGCGGAACACGAGTCCCGCTCGGAGGCGACCGAGGCCATGATGACGCTGAAGCAGAAGGCACCCGACGCGGAGATGCTGGAGATCGACACCGCCGCCTTCGAGCTGTTCCGCAACGACGACGACCTGTGGGGCTGGCGGCTCATCGACGAGGCCGGCCACATGGTCGCCGAGGGGCCGAAGCTCCACGACACCCGTGGCGGCGCACGCACCTACCTCTCGCAGCTGAAGGACAACCTGCACGCCGACGTGCGGACCATGTCCGACGCCATCTTCCAGGCGTACACCGACGACGGTGACTGGCGCTGGCGGTTCGTCCTCACGGACGGCCGCGTCGTCGCCGACGGCGAGGCGGCCCACGCGACCCGCGACGACCTCAAGCAGACGGTCGAGCGCATCCGCGGCGTGGCCGCCGAGGCCGACTCCTACGCCATCGGGCAGTTCGTCGTCCAGCTCGTCGGGGAGGAGGACGACTGGCGCTGGCGGCTCCTCGACCGCGACCGCGACCTGGTCGCCGAGAGCGCACGCGCCTACGAGACCGAACAGGCCGTCAAGGACGTCGTCATGGCCGTCCAGAACGACGCGGCCGACGCCCCCGTCTTCTCCATCGAGTCGGCGGTCATCTGGCTCACCCGCGAGGACTCGGGCTGGCGGTGGACCCTCAGCGACGAGGACCGCGAGGTGCTCGCGCAGGGGACGCGGTTCTTCGGGACCAGGGGCGACCTCGAGGACCACGTCGAGGACCTCCGGCGGCTCGCCCCGCAGGCCGGCCGGGTCGACTTCGGCGACGCCTCCTACGAGCTGTTCCGCGAGGGCGACAGCTGGTACTGGCGGCTGCTCGACTCCTCCCAGCAGGTCGTCTCGACCGGCGCGGGCGCGTTCGACAGCCGCGAGGAGGCACGCAAGACGGTCGAGAGCGTGCGCGACCTCGTCAGCGCGGCCAGCGTCATCGAGATCGACGACGCGGCCTTCGAGTTGCACATGGTCGAGGGCGGCTGGATCTGGCGCCTCGTCGACGAGGGCGGCGACGCCCTCGCCGAGAGCATCGAACCGCACGAGAGCCGGAGCGAGGCCCGCACGGAGATGAACCTCGTGAAGGAACACGCACCCGACGGCTGGGTCTCGTTCACCGAGTAGTCGGCCACAGACCGGGGGTATTTTTTCGTCGGTGGCGTATCGCGGGCCATGAGCGACCACGTCGAGGTACCCGAGAGCCATCCCCGGTACCTCTCGTTGCTGACCCGTCACCGCATCGAGGCGGGCGTCGACAAGGGCATCACGAGCAAGCAGGGCCTCATCGCGGAGGGTCGCGGCGAGGCCTTCGACTACCTGCTGGGCGAGGAGACCATCGAGAGCGCCGACGCCGCCGAGCGCGCCGCGGCCGCACACCTGCTGCTGGCCGAGCACCCGGTGCTCTCGGTGAACGGGAACGTCGCCGCGCTCTGCCCGGAGGAGATGGTCGAGCTGGCCGAGGCGACCGGGGCGGACCTCGAGGTGAACCTGTTCAACCGCACCCCCGAGCGCATGCAGGCCATCGCCGACCACCTGCGCGAGCACGGCGCGACGGACGTGAAGGGGCTGACCGCGGACGCCCGCATCCCCGGCCTCGACCACGAGCGCGCGAAGGTCGACGCCGACGGCATCTACAGGGCCGACGTGGTGCTGGTCCCGCTCGAAGACGGCGACCGCGCCGAGGCGCTGGCCGAGATGGGCAAGACCGAGATCGTCGTCGACCTCAATCCCGGCTCGCGCTCGCCCCGGATGGCCGCCGTCCCGGTCATCGACAACATCATGCGGGCGATTCCGAACATCACCGAACACGCCCGCGAGCTCGCGGACGCCAGCGAGGACGAGCTTCGCGACATCGTCGAGTCGTTCGACCGCGAGCGGGCGCTGGACGAGGCCGAGGCCGCGATCCGCAACGGGAGCTTCGACTGACCGCGAGCCGTCCTCAAGCTATTTGTCTACTGACCAGAAATCTGGGCGACGACCATGGTCCCCAGGGACGATGTCGAAGACACGGTCCGAACGTTCGCCACCCGCTTCGGTGACCAGTCCGTCGCCGATGCAGCCGACCTGCTGACCGCGGCCGGCCGGGAGGCGGTCGTCGAGCACCTGCCCGACGAGTTCCAGCAGGGGGAGCCCGACGCCGAGGACGCCCTCGAGCAGTACTGGTGGGGCCTCTACAGCCAGTACGGGCGCTTCGAGGGCGTCGGCGAGGTCCGCGTCGATGGCACCGACGCGACCGTCACGTTCGACTTCGAGAACGGCTCCGAGACGGCCAGCGTGTCGGTCGCCGACGAAGGGGACGGTATCACGGGCTTCTCGTTCTCCCCCGAGTACGCGGCCCCGGACTACGTCGACGAGCGCGACTTCGGCGAACGCGAGGTGACAGTCGACACCGGCGACGTGTCCCTCGACGGGCTGCTCACGGTTCCCGACGGTTCCGGCCCGTTCCCGGGCGTCCTGCTCGTCCACGGCGCGGGCATCCACGACCCGGACGGGACCGCCGGGAACGCGAAGATACTCAGGGACCTCGCGTGGGGGCTCGCCAGCGAGGGCATCGCGACGCTCCGGTACGAGAAGCGACTCGCCGACCACGAGGTCGCCGACGAGGCGTTCACGCTCGACAGGGTCGTCACCGACGACGCGGTCGCCGCGCTCACCGAACTCGCCGCGGCCGAGGAGGTGACCGCGGACGCCCTGTTCGTCGTGGGCCACAGCCAGGGCGGGATGGCCGCCCCGCGCATCGCGGCCCGGTACGGCGGGGTCGCGGGCATCGTGAACCTCGACGGGCCCGCCGACCCGCCGCTGGCCCCCGAGGACGCCGACATCATCCGGTACGAGTTCGAGGTCGACGGCGACCTCGACGCGGAGCAGGAAGCCCGGCTCGAGGACGACCGCGAGACGCTCCGTCGTATCGCCACGGGCGAGTTCGAGGACGACGAGACCATCCACGGGCGACCCGGGACGTGGCACCGGAGCGTGAACGAGTGTACCCCCGCGGCGACCGCCAGCGACCTCGGGCTGCCGGTGTTCGTCGCGAAGACGAGCCGGGCCGACGAGGAGACGCAGGCAGAACTGCTCACGTTCCAGCGACAGGAGTTCGAGGTGTGGCAGGCCGCCGACCTCCCGCCCGGCAGCCGGGTCGAACTGTACGAGGGCGTCGACCACTACTTCCAGGCTGGCCCGACGCCGGTGACGATGGACGGGCTCTACTTCGGCGGGAACGTGGCCGAGGAACTGGTGACGGACCTCGCGACGTGGGTCCACGAGACCGCGCCGCAGTAGGGTGGGGTGGGGTCGCTACGCCGTGTGCGACCTACCGAGTGACGCCCAACGTTCTTGTCCTCCGGGTGCCAACAGTTCCCATGGTCAGATACACGGCTGGCAACGACCACGGCGCGGCGGTGCTCTCCCGTGCCGGGTACGAGATGGATGCGGGTGATGGCCCGGTGGTCGGACGACCGACGGGCGACGGCCCCGACCTGTTCCGGACCGACCGACCCGTGGTGGTCGAAGCACTGGCGCCGGAGAACGTCGACGCGAAGACGCTGGTCCCGCAGTTCGCGAACGCGCTCGCCGGCGAGCAGAACGTCCTCTTCGTCGTCCCCGACGAGTCGAAACTGGGCGTCGCCCTGGGCATCCTCGACCGGCCCTACTGCGTGGCCGCCGAGACCGACACCCGGTGTCGTACCTTCTACAACGGCCCCGACCGCGTCCCGCTGGCGAACGGCCGGTACGCGCTCGCACAGGCCGACGAGTACGTCTGGCGCGAACTCGACCCGGACGAGTCCGAACTGGACGGAAGAACGGGCTCCGACCGCAAGGAGGTCGTCCTGACGGGTGACGGCGAGACCGTCGCACTGTTCACCGACGTCGACGGGCTCTCGTGTCCCACGCCCGACGCGTTCCCGTTCTCCTACGGGCGCGGCCACGACAAGCAGTTCCACGTCCACGACCGCGACGGCCGCGAGGTCGGCCGGTTCACCAGCATCCAGGCGATGCGCAAGCACGGCTACGAACCGGTGCCGATGCCGCTGGTCCCCGAGCACCTGTTCGAACGCGGGTCGCTCGCGGGGTCGTGGGCCGTCGTCGTCGAGGATTCGTTCCGCGTCCACACCGGCGACGGAACTCACGCGGTGTAGATGCCGGTGACACTGCCAGAGTCCCGGCTCGACGGGGAGTGGCGCCTCGTCGAACAGGTGACGGAGACGGTGTTCCGCCTTCCCGCGGCAGAGGTCGTCGGCGAGACGCACCTCTACGAGGACGGTGCGCTCCGCGACACCGTGCGGGAGGCGACCGAGGGAGCCCACGACCTGCCGTGGCGGTTCTTCTTCTCGACCGACCTGACGTTCCGGCCGCCGCTGGCCCCCGGGTTCGGCACCGCGTCGGTGTTCCCGACCGTGGTCTCCTCGGCGCGCCGCGAGTTCGCCGGCGACCTCCGCGAGCGCGGCTTCGAGAACGTCGAACAGGGCCGGAGCGAACGGATGCGCCTCGGAAGCGGGAGCCGCGCCCGGCTCCACCGCTACACCGCCCGGTACCCGCTCTCGGGAGACGCGGTCGAGGTCGAGGGCTGGCTGGCGGTCTGGTCGGACGGCGGCTCGTTCGCCCTCGCCGGCGGGGCCTACCCGGTCGCCGGGCTGTCCGAGCTCGCGCCCTCGGTCACGGTCTCACCCGGAACCTACCGCAACGAGTTGCTGGACATGATCGAGAGCGTCGGGTAGTCTGGCCCTCTCAGAACCAGCCGCGCCACCAGCTCCCCGGGTCGACGTAGAGTCCCAGCACGACCAGTGGCAACAACAGCACCAGCGCCCCGACGAAGACACCCACGAGCACGAGGGCGAACGTCTCGCCGTGCGGCCCGAGGCGCGCGACGCGGGCGGCGACGACGCCGACACCGACGAGACAGCCCACGGTGGCGACCGCCACGAACGCGAGTCGCCAGCGGAGCAACCGGTCGCTGACCATGCACGCTCCTCGAATCTCTGCGGTTTCGTTCTTTCGGTCGGGCGACCGAAAGAGGTATCAAACACTTGGTGGTAACACTAGGTGGTATGCGAGACTTCGACCAGTTCAGCGACGTCGGCGAAGCGGCGGTCACACGAGCCATCGGCCAGGAGTGGAGCGAGGAGTTCCTCGACTACTCGGACACGGAGGTCATCATCGTCGGGGGCGGCCCCTCCGGCCTGATGGCCGCGACGGAACTCGCCGAGCGCGACGTGGACGTGATGGTCGTCGAGAAGAACAACTACCTCGGCGGCGGGTTCTGGCTCGGCGGCTTCCTGATGAACAAGGTCACCGTGCGCGACCCCGCCCAGAAGGTGTTCGACGACCTCGAGGTGCCCTACGAGGAGGCCCGCGACACCGAGGACCTGTTCGTCGCGAACGGCCCCCACGCCTGTTCCGCGCTCATCAAGGCCGCCTGCGACGCCGGCGCGAAGATGCAGAACATGACCGAGTTCACGGACATCGTCGTCCGCGAGGACCACCGCGTCGCCGGCATCGTGATGAACTACACGCCGGTCCACGCGCTCCCCCGGGAGATCACCTGCGTCGACCCGGTCGCCGTCGAGGCCGACCTCGTCATCGACTCCACCGGCCACGACGCGATGGCCATCAACAAGCTCGACGAGCGCGGCGTGCTGGATGCGCCGGGCATCGAGGCCGCGAACGAGCGCGGGCAGGTGATGGACCAGACCGGCGACGACAGCTACGGCGCGCCCGGCCACGACTCGCCCGGCCACGACTCGATGTGGGTCGGCCGCAGCGAGGACGAGGTCGTCGAGCACACCGGCCTCGTCCACGACGGCCTCGTCGCCTCCGGCATGGCGGTCGCGACGGCCTACGGCCTGCCGCGGATGGGGCCGACCTTCGGCGCCATGCTCGTCTCCGGCAAGAAGGCCGCGGAGGTCGCCCTCGACGAACTCGGCGTCGACGCCGAGCCGGTGTCGCTCTCGGCGAAGGCGCCCGCGCCCGCGGACGACTGAGGCCCGGAACCGCCTGCTGACGACTCACTCACGCAGGGGCCTCGATGCGGCACACCCTCGGCCCTACTGCTCCGGCTTCCCGAACGCGAACAGCGTCATCGGCGTCTGGTTCGACGCGCGCGGCGAGAGGTGCTCGCTCACGAGGTCGTCGTAGAACGTGAACCCGCGGCCGCCGAGGGCGCGATGGGCGTAGGTCGCGAGGTAGAGCCGGCCGAGCGCGATACCGCCCTCCAGCTGGGCGAGCCGGTAGCCCCGGTTCCCGACGTGCTCGACCACCGCGTCCACGTCGGCCATGGCGTAGACGTTGACCGCGGCGTCGCCGACGACCTCCTGCCCGAGGGCGAGGTAGGCCGCTTCCTGCCGGCCGGTGTCGCCGACGCGCTCCAGGGCGTTCTCCCCCGGGTGGTACTGGTACGCGCCAGAGGGGACGCCCTCGACCGCGTGGACGAGGACGTAGTAGTCGAGCAGCGAGTCGGGCGCGCCGCGGCCGAAGCAGTCGGTCGGAACCCCCCGGAGCGCCCGGTCCAGGATGGTCGCGAGCTTGCGGTCACTGATGGGCTCGTGGCTGTACTCGCGAAGCGAGCCGCGACGCTCGATGGTGTTCCCGACCGGGCGGGCAGAGGCGGTCTCGTCGTCCACCGGGTCGAGCTGGACCAGGTCACCGGCACCGGGTGCGTGGGTGCCACAGTCGGCCGCCGTCGCGTCCGCGAACCCCTCGCGCCACGCTTCGGCGGTCTCGCCGTCCGCGAGGGTGGACTGGTCCCAGGCGTCGTGGATGAGGGGGAACTCGACCGGGTCGGAGGCCACCTCGATGGCGGGGTCGATGTGCTCGACCGACCCGGGCGCTGGCGCCGGGTCGTCCGCACCGACGGCGACCAGCTCCAGTGGCGCCTCCCACTCGGGGTCGATACCCAACAACTCGACGACCGGCTCGTCGGCGAAGCCCGCCACGACCTCGGCCCGGTAGCCCGCGCCGTGGGCGACCGCGAGCAGGTTCGCGAGGACGGTGCCCGAGTCCCAGAAGGCGTGGCGATAGGTCCGGTCGCGGTACTTCCAGGAGTTGCGCCACCACGTCGACGTGGCGACGAGCGTGACGGGCGCATCCGCGACGCCCTGTTGCCCACCACTGGCGGCCGCGAGCACGCCCCGGAAGTCGCCCTCCCGCAGGACGTGGAACTCGTCGGACTCGGGGTCGTACTGGTAGACGCCCGGGTCTGCGTCGTCGAGGTCGCCCGTCACCGCGTAGAGGTCGATGTGGTAGAGCTTGCCCGTGCAGGAGGCGGCCCGGAACGACGCCTGCTCGCCACGTATCTCGAGGGTCTTCGTGACCCCGGCGGCGTAGTGACAGAGCTCCGCGAGCCCGGTCCCGGTCGCCGGGTCGCCGACGCGGTCCGGTGACGGCCGCGACGTGGCGACCGCCGACAGCGCCGGGGCGTCCGGGGGGTTCACCGGCTCACCGAGGGAGAGACGCGGGAGATCGGTGTACACCTTCGAGGGCCGTGGCTTGTTGTCGAAGTCGAGCGTCCAGTCGGTGTCGCGGACGCTCTGCGGGGAGTGCTTCGAGCGTTCGTGGTACTCGCGGGCGTCGACCATGCTGGCGGGTTCGCCGGAGTGCGGCAAAGAAGTTGGGCCGGTGTGGGAACGGCCACCGGCCGGAGCCAGCCGACGGCCAGCCCGTCAGAGCCGGCCGCCCGTCACCCGGACGATGCCGAGGACGTGCTCTTCGTGGTGGGTCGCCCGCGCTCGCGCCCGGAGCGCCTCGCGGGCGTCGGTCACGCGTTCCAGCAGTTTGTCGTGCATCGACTCCTCGTAGCGGAACTTGAACGTCGGCGGCGTCGAGAGGACCGTCAGCGCCCGGAACAGGGCGTTGACGGGCTTCGCGATGGTGCGCTCGGAGAGCGCGGCGTCGACGAGGACGACGGTCCCGCCCGCCCCGACCAGGTCGCACCACGCCTCGACCTCGCCCGCCGGGTCCGCCAGCATCCCCGAGACGAACGTCGAGAGGACGGCGTCGACCTCGCCGCAGAAGGGCGCCTGCGTCGCGTCGCCGTGGACGAGGTGGACGTTGTCCCAGCCCTCGCGGTCGACGAGTCGCTGTGCCCGGGCCAGCATCCCACGGGTGTAGTCGAGGCCGACCACGGTCCCCTCGGAGCCGACACGCTCACGGAGGTAGGGCAGGTTCGCGCCGGTCCCACAGCCCATCTCGACGACGGTGTCGCCGCGGTCGAGGTCGAGCGCGGCCGCCGCCCGGTCGCGCAGGTCGCCGATACCCGGCGTGGCCCGCGCCAGCCAGTCGTACAGCCGCGCCCAGCGCCCGTAGAACTGCTGGGCGGCCGCCGTGCCGTCGCTCATACCAGTTTGCGGACGACCTCGGCGACACCGACCGCGTCGTCGCCGAGGACGTAGACGATGGGTTCGATGCCGTAGCTCCCCGTCTGGTAGAGCACCGTCGCCTCCGGGTTGTCCGCGAGTGCGGCCGCGACCGAGGCGTCGAGGCCGTCCTCGCTCTCGAACTCGGCGGTCTCGTAGCCCAGCTCCTCCAGTCGCGCGACGAGTTCGGCGTCGTAGCGGATGTTCAACGCGGCGTTGACGTCCGCGCCGGCCTCGCGGGCCGCCAGCAGGACCGACGCGACGTACTCGCTCACGCCGAACTCGGGCTCGCTCGGGACCGTCGCGCGCCCCTTGATGTCGACGATGCGGCCCGGGACGCCCGCCACGTCGTCGATGCTGGTCGCGTCGGGGGTGCAGGCGACGAGGTTCGACCCCACGTTCGGGATGAGCCCCGCGAAGCCGCTGGCGTTCTCCAGCACGCGCAGGCCCCGCCGGAGCGAGGACAGCACGCGCTCGGCGGTGCGGAACTCGCTGTCGGCGTCGTGGATGTCGAACTCGGAACCGTACTCCGCCAGCTCGGGCATCTCGCGCTGGTGGATGGTCGCGAGCAGGTCGCCACGCTCCAGTTTGCGGATGAGCACCTCGGTCTCGACGAGACCCTGCACGGGCGTCATCGTCCCGTCGGCGAGGCCCTCACCGACGCGTTCGACCAGTGCCTGGACGCGCTCGTCCTCCAGGAACTCCTCGCGCTGGCCCACGTCCCCGTGGGCGTACTTCGAGACCGCGGACTGGCTGATACCCAGTGCCTCGGCGACCTCGCTCTGTGTGAACCCGCGCTCTCGCAGGTCGGCCGCGAGCATGGATCGGAACGTCGGGAGGAACTCCTCGACGACGATCTCTTCGATGAACCTCATTCTTTCTGGTGTCCACTAAACTCGTGGTCACCTTGAATCTTCGAGGCCTGTGGGCCGGCCTGGTCCTGGTACTTCGACCCGCGCTCGGCGCCGTAGGGGCGCTTCGCGGGCGAGGTCATCTCGGTGAAGACGAGCTGGGAGATGCGCATACCGGGCGTCAGCGTCACCGGTGCGGTGCCGAGGTTCGACAGTTCGAGGGTTATCTGGCCCCTGTAGCCGGGGTCGATGAAGCCCGCCGTGGCGTGGACCACGACCGCGAGGCGGCCCAGCGAGGACCGCCCCTCGACCTGTGCCACGAGGTCCGGAGGGACCTCGACGCGCTCTTTCGTCGTGCCCAGCACGAAGTCGCCCGGGTGGAGGATGAACTCCTCGTCGTCGTCGACGACCGTCTGCGAGACGTAGTCGTCGACCTCTTGCTCGCTGTTGGGGTGGATGCAGGGGATGTTGGTGCGCCGGAACTCCAGGAACTCCCGCCCGAGGCGCACGTCGACGCTCGCCGGCTGGACCTGCAGGTCGATGTCGTCCAGCGGCTCGATGACGAGGTCGCCCTCCTCCAGTCGCCGGAGGATGTCGGCGTCCGACAGTATCATGCGCGGAGAATGCCGGTGGGTGCGGTAAAAGCTCCCGGTCCGGCGCTCGCCGGTCAGAGCGACAGCAGGAACAGCAGCCCCGCGACGATGCCGGCCGCGGTGAAGCCAGCCGCCCGGGAGACGTGCCGGAGGCGTTCGAGGCCGTAGCCCCAGATGGCGACCTGCCAGGCGGTCGTCCCCAGCCGGAGCACGAGCAACAACGCGCCGAGGGTGCCGCCGAAGACGGCCCGGAACTCGCGGACGAAGGCGTCCGGGTTCGAGAGCTGGAAGGTCTTCCCGGCGAGGACGGCCGAGACCGCGGCGGCCCCGACGACCCCGGCGATGGCGGTCGGGACGAAGCCCCAGCCGGTGACCGCGAGCGTCCGGGTGAAGCTCCCTTCGCCACCGCCGAGGGCGGTGAGGACGTGCAGCCCCACGCCGAGGATGGGCCACAGCAGCAACAGCCCGACGAACAGGATCGGCAACTGGCCGGAGGCGACGTTCCAGAACAGGGCGCCGGCGTCCCGGTCGAGCGTCTTCGGCTGGTTACAGCCGTCCTCGAAGACGCTGTCGTTCTCCATCGGAGAGTCGTCAGAACAGACCCAGTCCGGCGGCCGCTCGGGGTTGTCGACGGTCACGGTCCCGGTGATGGACGTCGACGCGACGTACAGCATCGCGCCGGCCGCGCCGGTCACGACGAGCGCGGCGAGCAGGACGGCGGCGAACGCCGGGCCGAGGTCACGGCCACGGGCGTCCGGGGCGAAGAAGGCGGCGGGGTCGACCAGGAGGTCGCGGAGGGACATACCAGAGACCCCACACCAGTATTGTAAATGTTTTCTGATACGATGGGGTCGGCCGTGACGACTCAGGTCTCGATACGTCGCGAACGATTAAGCGCCTGACCCGACGAGGTTCACCGGATGCGACGACGACGTTTCGTGCAGGCAGCGACCGCCGGACTGGTGGGCAGCATCGCCGGCTGTTCGGCCCTCGAGGCCGAACTCCGCGGGCAGACCGAGACGGCGGGCGGCGGCGTCGCGCTCGAACCGAACGAGGACGACCCGCCGCGGGCGGTGCTCCCGAAACCACCCGGGTACCTCGACATCACGGAACTCCGCAGTACCGGGAGCAGCATCGGCGCGAACGCCGGCCAACTGGCGACCTACGCGGGCGACGGCGACCGCTTCCGGGTCGGCGTCTACCGGATGGAGAACGACTCGCAGGCGAGCAAACTGGCCGACCGCATCGCCGAGCAGGGCCGCTTCTACGGCTTCGACGTCGCGGCCCGCCACGGCGTGTTCGTCATCGGTGGGGGCGCCGAGCAGGGGACGCGGGAGGGCCTCGTCGCGCTGCTGATTCGCTCGGACGCGCTCTCGCGGTCCTACCTCGCCGCACACGACCTGCTGGGCGCCGAATAGCCACCGTTTTATCCGGACCAGCCGACGGTTCGCGCATGAAACAGGCCATCGTCGCGCGGACCGACATCGGCATGGGGAAAGGGAAACTGGCGGCACAGGTCGCCCACGCCTCGCTCTCGGCGTACGAGGACGCCGGCCGCAAGGCCCGGAACGAGTGGAAGGGCTCCGGCCAGAAGAAGGTCGTCCTCAAGGCCAGCAGCGAGCACGAACTGTTCGAACTCGCCGACAGGGCCGAGCGCGAGGGTATCCCCCACGCCATCGTCCGCGACGCCGGCCACACACAACTCGACCCGGGCACCGTCACCACGCTGGCGGTCGGTCCGGCCGACGACGACCTCGTCGACCGCGTGACCGGCGACCTCTCGCTGTACTGAATCGACCCGGACGCCGAACGAAATCCCTTATTCCCGGGCGGGCGAACACTCGGCCGTGACGCGATTCATCGCGGGTGGTGCCTGATGCGGGACGCCCACCCACGCGAACGGGCGGTCGGCATGGAGTACTACGTGAGCGACGCCGACGGGGTCGGCGGCCACCTGCGCGACCGCGATCGCGACTTCCGGGTGCGCGAGGTCGAGGCGTTCGACGCCGAGCCGGTCGAGTCCGGGACCAGCGACTACCCGTACCTCGTGGTGCGGGCGACGCTTTCGGGCTGGGACACGAACGACTTCGCGCGCCAGCTGGCGAACGATCTCGAGATGAGCCGCGGGCGGGTGTCGTGGGCCGGCACGAAGGACAAGCACGCTGTGACGACGCAGCTGTTCACGCTGCAGGACGTCGAGCCCGACGACCTGCCCGAGCTGAACGGGGTCGACCTGGAGGTCGTCGGCCGCGCCGGGCGTGCGCTCATGTTCGGTGACCTCGTCGGCAACGAGTTCGAGATCACCGTCTCCGACGCCGCTGCGCCAGAGAACGCCGCGACCATCACCGAGGAGCTGCGCGAGTTCGGCGACGGCGACGTGGCGGTCCCGAACTTCTTCGGCCAGCAGCGCTTCGGCAGCAAGCGCCCGGTGACCCACGAGGTCGGCCTCGAGGTCGTCCGTGGCGACTGGAAGGGCGCCGTGATGGCGTACCTCGGCAGCCCCGACGAGGAGGAACCCGAGAGCACACAGGAGGCGCGCCGGCTGGTCGAGGAGACCGAGGACTGGCAGGCCGCACTCGACGCCTTCCCGCACCGGCTGCGCTACGAGCGCTCGATGCTGCACGCGCTGGTCGAGAACGGCGGAACCGAACCCGGGGACTTCCGCGAGGCGCTGGAGGTCCTCCCCGAGAACCTGCAGGCGCTGTTCGTCCACGCCGCGCAGTCCTACGCGTTCAACCGGATGCTGAGCGAGCGCCTGGAGCGCGGGCTCCCGTTCACGAAGCCGGTGGCTGGCGACGTGGTCTGCTTCGCAGACCGCGACGGACCGGCGGACCTGCCGCTGCCGGACACGGACCGACTCCAGCGCGTGACCGAGAAGCGCGTGGACACCATCGCCCGCCACTGCGAGCGCGGCCGGGCGTTCGTGACCGCGCCGCTGGTCGGGGTGGAGTCGGAACTGGGTGACGGCGAACCGGGCGAGATTGAGCGCGAGGTGCTCGACGACCTCGACCTCGAACCGGGCGACTTCGACCTGCCGGGCGAGTTCTACAGCGCCGGGACGCGGCGGGCCATCCTCGTCGAGACGGACCTGTCGGTCGCCGAGGACCCGCTGACGTTCTCGTTCACGCTCCCGAAGGGGTCGTACGCGACCGTGGTACTGCGGGAGTACCTCAAGGCCGACCCGCTGGACCTGGGCTGACGGGGTGCGACCGAGGCGTGTCGCTGGGGCGAACAGGCGACGCGCCGCTGGCCGGCGAGCGCTGCGTCGCGCAACCGCGGGACGCCCGCCGGTGGTGTTCAGAGCACACCGGCGCTGGCTCCGGCCTGGTATTTCAACCCCCACATTGCGAGAACCGCACGGCTTTTCCCCGGCTACCCGATAGCTACGGCCATGCAATGCGGGCAGTGTGCCACCGCGCTCGAGAAACCGGGAGACTACTGTCTCACCTGTCACACTGCCAACTGCGACGCGGTCGTCGCCGACTGCACCCGCGACCGGACGACGCTTTCCTTCCTCGACGGCGAGGAGGTCGTCGGCGAGACGACCGTGACGACCGTCCCGGAAGACGGCGAGGAGACCGGCGTCGTCGAGTTGCGCAACTACGCCGGCAAGGTCGCCGACGAGATCCGCCGCAAGCGTCCCGAGACGGTGTACGCCGCCGGGGACAGGGCCGTCATCCGCGAGGCCCGCGCACAGCTGCACCACGAGTTCTACCGCGTCACGGACGACGACCCCGTCTCGGCGGTGCTGGATAGACTGGGCGAGCCGGCCCTGGACGTCGTCGACCTCGCGCCCCGGGAGAAGATCGGCGGCTCGCACTCGACGCTCATCGGCGGCCGGACCGGCCAGCGGACAATCAGGACGGTGGCGGAGCACCCCCACGTCAAGAAGGTCATCCCCGGCCCCATCGAGGCCGGCGGCTCCAGTTCGCAGGCCAGCGTCGGCGCGAAGGTCACCCGGGCCGACGTGAACGGGAACGTCCGGCTGCTCATCCGCGACGGCTCCAGCGTCCAGGAGAACCGCGTCGTGACGACCGCGGGCGACCGCGAGATGGGCGAACGCGTGCGCGACGACCTGAACGCTGCGCTGGCCGAAGCCGAGTTGCAGTGACGCCCGGCTCGACCGGCGTTCACGGGAACGACGGAACCGACCGGTAGGGGCCCTACGCCCCGGTTCGAGACGACCTATCTCGCTCGGCGACCAATCACCGAGCCAGGGAACATGGCAACGCTACCGAGACGACAGTATCTGGCGGCGGTCGGGAGCGGGCTCGTGGCGCTCTCGGTCGGCGTCGTGGGCGGGACCGTCGGCCGACGCGCGACAGACCGGGAACCGGTGTCGGCGACGAACCGGGTCGGAGCCGGCGCGCCGGACCCACTCCAGTTCAGCACGACGGGCATGGTCAGGCTGGACTTCGAGCGCGACGCCGACGGCAACGTCGAGTTCGACGACCCCGTCTCCGGGACGAGCTTCGAGACGACCGGCGACGAGGTCGAGTTCGACGACCCGTTCACGCGCTGCCGGGAGCGCCCGAGCGAGGCGTTCTTCGAACTCGAACGGGTCGGCCGGCCGGGGAGCGACCTCGACTACCTCGAACTCGAACGCGACGGGGACGCCATCGACCTGCGGCTGTCCCTCGGCGGCGAGGCCATCGAGGCCGAGTTCGACGACGACCGTTACGAACTGACCGTCGCCGGGGCGCCGCTCGACTTCGAGGACGACGGCGGGAACGACGTGGAGTACCGGGGGCTGTACTTCGACCTCGAGACGAAGGGCCGGGCGGTCGAGATCCGCGGCTCGCTCCGGCTCGACTTCGACGGCGTCGACGACCTCGAGTTGCGCGACGTGGGCGTCGACTTCCGGTCGGATTCGGGTCAGTTCCGCAGTACCTCGACCGAACTCGGCCTCGACTTCGAGCGCGACACCGGCGAGTTCGAGGCGGGCCGGTTCGTCTGAGTGTCGGCCGCCGCGGCCGGTGCCGCCGTCCCCGCCGAAAGAACAAGAATATTTCTAATCAGATAAACCAGATTTTAAGTAGTATTCTTCTGCAACTATCCTGCATGACCGACGCGCCGACGCTCGAACTCCCCGACCGGCCCGGAGGGTCGGCGTCACACGACGACAGCGGGACCGTTCCGCCGCCGATTCCACCCGGCGAGGCCGACGCCTGGTACGCGCCGGACGTTCGCGCCCAGTACTCGCTCGGGCCGGAGACCGTCGCGACCATCCGCGAGACCGACGAGGGCTTCCAGTACCGCGTGCGGGAACCGTCGCTGAGCGAGGCGGACGAGGCGACCCTCGAGGCGGTCCGCAGCCACTTCGCGGGCGCGAACCTGCGCCTGCCCCGGACGCGCGAAGCGACCGTCTCTCGGATGCGGAGTGGCATCGGCGAGAAGTACGAGCGCGTCCTCGACCACCTGCTGCCCGGGAGCGCGGCCACCCGGCGGCGCCTGCGCTACCACGCCCGCCGGGACGTGGGCTGTCTCGGCGACCTCACGCCGCTGGCGCTGGACGACCACATCGAGGTCGCGGACCCGAGTGGCGACCGGCTGGCCGTCCACACGACCGACTACGCCCCCGCGACGACCGATCTCGCCTCGTCGGTCGCCCACCTCGACCGCTTCGCGAGCGAGCGCCTCGCGACCCACACCGTCGACTTCCGCGGGTTCGCGGTGCCGGTCGTGCTCTACCGCGAGAACCTCATCGGCTCGGACGTCTTCGCGACGAAGTACGCCGTCCTCGAGCCCGGCCTGCTGCCGGGCGACGAGGCGCTCATCCAGGCCTGCAAGGACCGCATCTGGGAGACGAACGTCTCGACGGTGGTCGACGACAGTGCCGCGGTCGTCCGCGAGCAGGCCGAGCGGTTCCTCTCGCGGCAGCTCACGGCCGCGAACGCCGGTGCGTGGCTCGACGCGACCAGCCACCGGGTGCGCGACGCCCTCGCCGACGCCGGTCTGGGCGTCCCGCCGGTCGACGGCCGGTACGACGAGGCGCGGCTCGCGGACCTCGTCTACTACGTCCTCCGCGACTACGTCGGCCAGGGCCAGCTCACCGTCCCCATCCGTGACCCGTTCCTCGAGGACATCGAGGCGAACCGGGTCGGCGAGCGCGTGAAGGTGGTTCCGAGGACTGCCCTCGGCCACGACGGCCGGGTCCCGACCAACCTCGTCTTCGAGGAGGAGGCCGCGTTCGTCAACGTCGTCACGCAACTCGCGGCCGCCGACGGCGTCGAGTTGAACGCCTCGAACCCCTCCGCGAAGGTGAACCTGCAGCCCAGCGAGGTCGACGACGACGTGACCATCCGGTGTGCGGTCGCCCTCCCGGTCATCTCCGAGGACGGCCCGCACATCTCCATCCGGAAACAGGCGCCCGACGCGCTGACGCCGGTCGACCTCGTGTCGGGTGGGTCGCTGACCGCAGACCTCGTCACCCTGCTCTGGATGCTGTACGAGCACCACGGCGTCGTCCTCTTCGCCGGTCCGACCGGGGTCGGCAAGACGACCCTGATGAACGCGCACATGCCGTTCGTCGCCTACGACGACCGGCCCATCAGCATCGACGAGGGCTCGCGCGAGGTCCGACTCCCCCACGAGACCGGCATCTCGCTGACCACGCGCGACCACGAGGACGAGTTCAAGGCCGTCACGATGGCCGACCTGATGACCGAGGCCAATTATCTGAACCCCGACGTGGAGGTCATCGCGGAGATCAACACCCCTGCCTCCTTCGCCACCTTCGCCGAGAGCCTCTCGACCGGCCACGGCCTGCTCGGGACGGTCCACGCCCAGAGCGTCGAGAAACTCGTCAACCGCGTCGTCGAACAGGGCCTCCCCCCGTACCTCCTGCGGGAGCTCGACCTCGTCGTGTTCCCGCGCCACGTCGACGGCGAGCGCTACGTCGGCGAGGCCATCGAGTTCGTCACCGAGGCGGAGTACGAGCAGTGCCGCGGGCGCTGCGGCGTCGTCGAGAAGACCGGGACCGCGGTGTACTGGAACAGCGTCTTCGAGCGGACCGTCGAGGGCGGCTTCGAGTTCGGCTATCGCGACCCGGACCTGCACGACGGCGACGACGAGCGGGCCGACCTCTGCACGTTCGACGCACTCGCCGACCGGACCGACCGCCCGGTCGGGGAGGTCGAGGACGAGTTCCACCGGAAGCACCGGTACGTCCAGTACCTCGTCAGGGCGGGCATCGACGACTTCGACGAGCTGTTCGGCTTCCTCTGTGACCTCCAGACCGACGAGGCCGCGACGGTCGAGCGCATCCGCGCCCGGAGGGAGGCGTGAGCCAGCGGACGGTTTCGGATTCGGGAGCGGCGGACGCCGCGAACCTGCCGCTGGGCGGCGAGCGCGACGCCCTGCTCGACCGGCTCTGTTACGCGCTGTTCTCCCGGCATGCAGACCGGCGCCGCCACGACGCCGACCGGACGCAGTACCGGGCGACGGCCATCGCGGTCCCCTTCGACCTCTACGTCTCCCGGGTGTACGCGCTCTCGTGGCTGGTCGGTGCCCTCTGTGCGGCCGCCGGCGGCTGGCTCACGCTGGCCGTCTCCGACCGGGAGGTGCGGACGCTCGTCGACTTCCTCGCCGCGGGCGCTCCGGTCGTCGCGCCCGGCGTCGTCCCCTCGCTGCCGCCACTCGTGACGGCGCTCGGCATCGGGCTCGCCGTCGGCGTCGCAGGCAAGTGGGCCACGCGCCGCCTCGGCGGCCGGTACCTCCGGTGGGTCGCCGCGGCCCGGCGGACCGACATCGAGCGCACCCTGCCGGGCGCTGTCCGCTACCTGCGGGCACTCTCGACCGGCAGCGACGACCAGCGCGCGATGCTGCGCAAGGTCGCCGCGAACCGGGAGGCCTACGGTGAGACGGCCGTCGCCGCCCGGACCGTCCTCAACAAGGCGGCCCTGACGGGCAGCCTCGACGCCGGGTTACGGCTCGTCGCCCGCGACACGCCCTCCCGCGACGCGCTGGCGCCGTTCCTGCTGAAGTTCCGCGAGCACGCAGACCAGGGCGCGGCGGAGCTGACCAGCTACCTCCAGATGGAGGCACGGATGCTCGGCCACCGCCAGACCCGCGACCGCGACCGTGCCGAGGGCTTCCTCGAACTGCTCGCCGAACTGTTCATCGTCCTGCTCGTCCTGCCCGCGCTGCTCGTCATCGTCCTGACCGTGATGAGCGTGCTGACGCCGGGACTGAACCGGCCGACCCCGACGCCACTGGGTCCGGTGACGCCCCGGACCGCCATCGTCTACGGGTCGGCCGTCTTCGTCATCGTGGTCGGCTGGTGCGCCGCCAGTCTGGTCGGGCGCCTCCGGCCGCCGAACGGGGTGCCGAGCTACCGGCGGCCCGCGGAGGTCCTCTCCGTCCTCGCGACCGCGACCACGAACCCGGCCAGCGCCGCGGCCGTCTGGGCACTTCCCGCGCTCCTGTTCGCTCTCGTCGTCTTCGTGCTGGGCGAGCACCCGCTCTCGGCCGGCCTGCTCGGCTACGTCGCCTACGCGGTCCCGGTCGGGGCGGTAGCGCTGCGCCGTGCCGGCGTCGACGACGCGAAGGACCGCGAGATAAAGGACTTCGTCCACGCCATCTCGGGCCACATCGCGCTCGGCCGTCCCTTCGCGGAGGCCGTCGCGCTGGTCGCCCGCGACGTGGACCTCGGCGCGCTCGACGCCGACGTGGCCGACCTCGCCTTCAACGCGAACCTCACCACCCGGAGCGGCGACCTCCGGGCGCAGGCACTCGCCCGCTTCGTCGAGCAGGTCGGCACGCCGCTGGCCGAGCAGACCATGGGGCTCGTGACGGGCGCGCTCGACGCCGGCAGCGACGTCGAGACCGTCTTCGACACCCTCCAGACCGAGGTCGGCCGGCTCTACCACGAGAAGAAGGCGCTCCAGAGCGCGATGCTGGTGTACGTCGCGGTCGGCTGGACGGTCGCGCTCCTCATCGTCGGCATCATGATCGCCGTCAACACCTACGTGCTGGACAGTTTCGCCCAGCTCTCGGCCGTCTCCGCGCCCGGCACCGGCTTCAGTCTCGACCCGGACGCGGTCAAGGTCGAGCGCGAGCACTTCCGGTTCTACGTCGTCACGCAGGCGACCATGCTCGCGAGTGGCTGGTTCGCCGGCATGGCCAACCGCGGGTGGTACGACGCGCTGTTGCACTCCGGTTGTCTCGTGCTGGTCGCCCACGTCGTCTTCCGCGGGGTGGGGATGGTATGACCGCCGGTCGCAGCAACGGCGAGAGAGCCCAGTCCTCGGTCATCGGCGTCGCCATCCTGCTCGGCATCACCGTGCTCGCGCTCGGCGCGCTGACCGCGAGCATCGGGCTGGCGGTCGAGAACGGCGCGGCGGCCGCAGACGCGAGCCGCGTCACCGACGGCCTCGACAGCGCCCTCCGCCCGGTCGAGGTGACTGGCAGCCACGTCGGCCGCATCCAGGCGACCGATGGCACCCTGCGGACCGTGCCCCGAACGGTCCGACTCCTCAACGACTCCGCGACCGTCGCCCGGGTCGAGGCCGACGCGCTGGTGTACGAGTCCGGCAGTCACCGCGTCACCTTCCTCGCGGGTGCCATCGTCCGCGGCGACGGACCGGGCGCGCGCATGGCGCGGGACCCGCCGGTCGTCGCCAGTTCCGGCGGCGACGTGCTCGTGGTCGGGGTCGCGAGGCTGGACGAATCGGCCGCGATGAGTCTCGCAGGGCACCCCGTCGAACTCCGGACGAACGTCTCGCACGCGCGCCGGCAGCTCCCCGACGACGAGTAC
Source organism: Haloarchaeobius amylolyticus (assembly GCF_026616195.1). Lineage (NCBI taxonomy): Archaea > Methanobacteriati > Methanobacteriota > Halobacteria > Halobacteriales > Halorubellaceae > Haloarchaeobius > Haloarchaeobius amylolyticus. The sequence continues at coordinate 510,872 of NZ_JANHDH010000002.1, read as the reverse complement.
CGCCTCGCGGTCGAGACCACGACGCCGGCGGCCTGGCGCGACTACTTCGAGCGCCTCGGCGCGACCGTCACCAGCCGTGACCTCGACGGCGACGGGACCGAGAGCGTCGTCGCCACGTTCCCCGGCGAGCGCACGCTCTACCTCGTCGTCCACGACCTCGGGCTGGAGGTGGGCCGATGAGGCTCGACCGGGCCGACGACCGCGACCGCGGCCTCTCGCCCGTCGTCGGGAAGGTCATGGAGACCAGCGTCGTGTTGCTCTACCTCGGGTTGCTCACGACCACGCTCTATGCCGGCGTCGTCCCGGACTACCGGGCCGCGACGGGCGACGAGGTGGCCGACCGGACCCTCTCGGCGGCGACACAGCGCGTCGAGGCGGCGGTCCCGCCGAACGCCTCGCGCGTCACCGTCCGCCGGACCGTCGACCTGCCCCGGACCATCCGGGGCGACCCCTACGAGGTCCGGACCACGGGCGACCGGCTCGTACTCGCGCACCCGGACCACCGCGTCACCAGCGAGGCGACGCTGGCGCTCCCCGCCCACGTCGTCCGCGTCGAGGGCAACTGGACGAGTTCCGCGCCCGCCGTCCTAGTCGTGGAACCCGCGTCCGGCGGGCCGGGTGTCGTCGTGCGCCTCGAACGGGGTGGGACTCCATGAACCCCGACCGGGACCGCGGGCAGGCGAACCTCGTCGCCCTCGGCATCGCCCTCCTCGCGCTCACCGCGGTCCTCGGCGTCGCACTGGTCGTCGCCGACAGCGCGCTCTCGGGCGCCGACCGCGACCCCGCCGAGCGTCGCGTCGCCGTCTCGCTCTCGGACCGACTGGTGGCCGCCGACGGGCCGGTCACCGCGCGGGCGAACGTCCTCGACGCGGCCGCCGTCGGCTCGCTCGACGCCACCGCGCTCGCCAGCCAGTTCCCGGTCGGCGACGGCCACGACGTCCGGGTCCGGCTCGGCGACCGGACCATCGCCGAATCGGGCGACGTGACCGACGGGACGAGCGTGCGCCGCATCGTCCTCGTCGAGCGCGAGACCACCGCGACCCTGACGCCGGACCTGACCGCCGACGGGGCGGTGACCCTGCCGCGGCGCACCGACCGCGTGGACGTGCGCCTCGCACCACCCTCGGGCACCACCGTCACGACGGTCCGGGCGAACGGTCGCGTCGTCCTCCACGACCCGGGCGGCCTGCGCGGGTCCGTCACGGTTCCCGTCTCCCGGTTCGAGACGACGACCCTGTCGTTCGACGCCGCGGGGACGCTCCCGCCGGGCAGCGTCGACCTGACCTACTACCCGACCCGGACCACGAAGGCGGTGCTGGTGGTGACGGTCGATGCGTGAGGTCGGCAGCCGTGGTGACTGCGGCGAGAACCGGGGACAGCTCTCCCTCCCCGCGGTCGAGGCCGGCATCGGCGTCCTGCTCGTCCTCGGCGTCGTCACCATGTTCGCGCTGCCCATCGCGGACGCGGACACCCGGCAGGCACAACTGGACACCTACGCGAGCGACACGGCGAGCGTGCTGGCCGGGGAACCGCCCCGCCACGGCGGGACGACCCGGCTCGCGGAGGTCGCGGCCTCCCCGTCCTCGTTCGCCCGCGAGGAGGCCGCACTCGACCGCCGGGTGGACCGCATCCTCCCCGAGAACCTCCTCTACCGGGTCGAGACGCCCCACGGCGCGGTCGGGTATCGCCCACCGGCCGGCGTCCCGGTGGGCGTGGCGACGGTCCCGACGGCCAGCGGCGACGTGACCATCCGGGTGTGGTACGTGTGACCCGGACTGGACTCGCCGGCAGGCGCGGCCAGCTCGTCCTCGCCGCGGCTGGCGTGCTGGCCATCGCCCTGCTCCCGCTGGCGCTTGCGTACCTGCAACTCGGCGCCCACCCGGACGTCGTCGCGACTGCCGACGCCGACAGGCCGGTCCACGACGGCGTGCAGGTGCTGGAGGGCGCGGTCCACCGGGCCGGCAGCGACGCCACCGGGCAGCCGTGGGCCGACAGGGAGGCGGCGGTCGCGCAGGTCCGCGCCGACCTCGCGCCCCGGTTCGCGACGCTGGAGGCCTCGCAGGTCGCCGCGGGCATCGCCTACGAGGTCGCGTACGACCAGACCGCGGCCACCTCGTGGGCCGCTTCGGACTGTCCGTCCGGCCCCCGGCGCCAGTTCGGTGCCTGCGAGGCCATCGACGGCGTCGTCGTCCAGGAACGCGCCGGCGAGACGACCGTGCTCGCGGTCGCGGTCGACCTGACGGTCACGACCCGCGACGGGGTGTCGGCGGTGACGGTCGTCGTGCCGGTGGTCGACGATGGCTAGCGGGCCACGAATACGGGGACGGACCGCCGACTGCGGGCGGGCGAACACCCGGCAGTACCTCTATGTGGGTTCGACCAGAATACGTGACCAAGACCTGTCCCATGGAAGGTGAGGAGACCCCGATTCCACCCTACGCCGAGGACTCGCTCGACGTTCTCGCCGATGCCATCCCGGACGACCAGCCCGGCATCGACGCGGCCGCCGCACGGAAGGCGCTCGTCGACGAGGGGTTCACACGGGCCGACGCCACCGACGCACTGGAACTGCTGGAGATGCGCGGGTACGTCTACCGCGTCGACAGCGAGGTCCGCATCACCGACTGATACCGTGTATTGTATCTGTTTCCCGCTGGGTCGGCACCACGTTCCGGCGACCCAGCGGTAACGACCTCCAATAGACATTATGAGACCGTGGCGAGGGCGACCACTTATCGGGTGGCTAAACCCTCTCGCGGCCGCCTTGTGCCTCTATAATAAGAAGGGCCCGCGGGGAACCGGTCCGTATGAACGTCGACGAAACGGGCCAGCTCGCAGACGACGTGCTCGCCGAGGTGTCCCGCGCCGTCATCGCCGACCAGACCGTCCTCGAAACCATCCTCGCCGGTATCGTCTCCAGGGGCCACGTCCTCCTCGAGGACGTCCCGGGGACCGGGAAGACACTGACAGCGCGGAGCTTCGCCGCCGCGCTCGGGCTCTCGTTCTCGCGCGTGCAGTTCACCCCGGACCTGCTGCCCGCCGACGTGACCGGCAGCTACGTCTACAACGAGGCGACCGGGGAGTTCGAGTTCAACCAGGGGCCGCTGTTCGCGAACATCGTCCTCGCCGACGAGATCAACCGCGCCTCGCCGAAGACCCAGGCCGCGCTGCTCGAGGCCATGGAGGAGAAACAGGTCACGGTCGACGGCGAGACCTGGCAGCTGCCCGAGCCCTTCTTCGTCATCGCGACCCAGAACCCGGTCGAGCAGGGCGAGGGGACCTTCCCGCTCCCGGAGGCCCAGCAGGACCGCTTCCTCGTGAAGACGAGTCTTGGCTACCCCGAGACCGAGGGCGGCGTCGAGATGCTCATGCGCCGGGGCGAGCGCGACGAACAGCAGCCACAGGCCGAGCAGGCCGTCGCGACCGAGGACCTGCACGCGATGCAGTCGGTCCCCGAGCGGGTCGACGTGACCGAGGACCTCGCGCGCTACGTCGTCGAGGTCGTCGAGGCGACCCGCGACGACCCCCGGGTGACCGTCGGGGTCTCGCCCCGCGGGGCCGTGCGACTGTTCGAGATGTCGCGCTCGTGGGCCGCACTCTCCGGGCGCGGCTACGTGATTCCGGACGACGTGAAGGCGGTCGCACACCCGGTGCTCGACCACCGGCTGGTGCTCACGGCCGACGCCCGGGTGAACGACGTGACGAAGGAGTCCGTCGTCGCGGACGTACTGGAGGAGGTACCGGTGCCGCGGGTGAACCGGGAGCCGGCGACAGCACAGCACTGACCGCGCACCGAGAATCTCTTCTGCGTCTGCTCACTCGTGCAGCGCCGCCGCCAGCACCACGACCGCGACCAGCAGGAACGCGAACTGCGTGAGCGGGAGCCCGGGCGTCCCGAGCCCCTGTGCGACCCGCCCGAGCGCGACGGTGACGGCGCCGACGACCAGCGTGCCGGCGAGGTGGGCGGCCTCGACGGGCCAGGTCGTCGGCTCCTGCCCGAGCTGTTCGCCGACGTTGACGGCCGTCTCGCCGGCGTCCCAGGCGACGACGGCGGCGACGCCCGAGAGCAACAGCGCGTCGAAGTCGGCGAGTTGCGTGACGCCGGCGACGAGCACCGCGAGGAAGACGAAGCCGCTGCCGGCCTTCAGGAGCGTCCGGGTGCTGTCGCCCCGCCCCGGTGCCAGCGCGATGGTGACCAGTAGCGCGCCGACGAGTGCGGGCGCGACGGTCGCGAAGACGGTCGCGCGGGCGACGCCGGTCCAGGCGAAGACGACGGCGGCCGCGACCAGCGGGATGCCGAGAACGCCGAGGACGAACCCGAGGGCACGGGTCCAGCGCCAGCCGACCCAGAGGCCGAGCGTGACGAGGCCGACGCCCGCGGCCCCCAGCAGCATGGTCGAGTCGCGCGCCGCGCCGAGCGCCCAGAGGCTGGTGAGGGCGGCGACCACGGCGACGACCGTGCTCGGCAGCGTCGGGCGGTAGGTGACCGAGACGGGACTCGTGGCGGTCGTCGTGGCCGTCGTCTCGCCCGTCATACCTGTGCACCTCCGGCCTGTGCCGTCGCGCCCTGGCTCGCCAGCGCGGCCTCCAGCGGCTCGTCGCTCTGCCACTCGGTCGTCGGGATGCCGGCGGCGCGCAGCCGCCGCACCCGGGTCCGTCGCTGGACCGCCGCGAGCCGCTGGCCCAGCGTCTCCTCGCGGGTCACGTCGGGCGTGACGACCGTGACCGCGTGACCGTACTCGTCGAGTCGACGCGCCGTCTCGACGATGTCGTCGTCACACAGCGGCGAGAGCACCACGACCTGCGTCCGGTCGGACAGGCGCTGGCGCAGCGCCCCGAGGAGTTCGGTCGTGTCCGGGCTCGCGTCCGGTTCCGTCGAGGAGAACGCCTCGTGGGTCGACAGGAGGCGCTGGATGCTGGCGCGGTGGTCGGGTCCCATCCCGACCGGGTGCCAGACGAGGTCCTCGCCCGCGAAGGCCGCGACCCCGACCTTGTTCCGGTCGGCCGCGAAGGCCCCGATGAGCTGTTCGGCCGCCGCGGTACACAGCGCCACGGCGTGGGGGTGGTCCGGGCGCGCCCGGTACGACGAGGGCCGCGCGTCGACCAGACAGACGACGTTCGCGGCCCGCTCGGTGCGGAACTCGGTGGTCGTGAGGTCGCCGGTCCGGGCGTAGCGCCGCCAGTCGATGCGGTTCAGGGGGTCGCCGCGCTGGTACTCGCGCGTCCGGTGGAACTCGACACCGCTGCCGCCGGTGTCGCTGGCGACCTGCCCGCTCCGGGGGACGGTCTGCGAGCGGGCGGTCACGCCCTCGACGCCGCTCGTGCAGTCGATCTCGGTCGCGGCGGCGACCGTCGTCTCGGTCTCGTGTGCGCCGCTGAGGTCGCGCGAGACGACCGTCACCGGGTCGAAGGGGTGGGTCCCGCGCTTGGCCTCGACCGTGTAGGAGAACGACGTCGACCGGCCGGGCAGGAGGCACGCGCCGTGGCGGGCCATCCCGTCGGTCACGGTCAGCATCTCCGGCACGCCGTCGACCAGCCGCAGGTCCGGCAGGGGCGTCCGCCCGGTGTTGGTCACGGTGACGGTCACGTCGACCGGGTCGCCGTGGTCCGGGTCCTCGTCGCTCAGCCGCCGGTCCACGTCGAGGCTCGGGTCCGGCGGGGACGTGAGCCGCGGGTACGCCGCGTAGACCACGCCCAGCACGGACAGCAGGAGGATGGCCGGCCGGTCCGCGACGACGCCGACGGTCGTGGCCACGAGCGCGATGGCGACGACGCCGCGCCAGCGCCGGGTCGTCCGGGTCGGACTCATCGCGACCGCCCTCCGTTCTCGGCGCGGTCGGCGATGGCCCGGGCGGTCCGGCGGGCGCGGTGCTGGAAGGGCGAGTCGCCCCCGGCCAGCGCCCGGAGTCGCGCAGTCAGCGACGACCCGGGCGACCGCTGGTCGCCGGATTCCGCGAGGAACCGTGCGACCGCCTCGTCGTCGGTCCAGGTCCCCTGCCTGACGCGCTCGGCGGCCTCGTGGCGCCCCGTGCCGGTGGCCTGTGCCACGACGGCGACCGCGCTCTCGCGCAGGTCCTCCCGCACCGTCTCGCGCCGGTCGGCCGACACGTGGGGCACCATGAGGACGTCCGCCGTCAGCGTCTCGTCGAAGTCGTCGCCCGGAGCCGGCTTCGTGAGCGACTCCTCGGGTTTCGGCATCGTCGCCTGGTCCAGGGTGCTCGCGCGCGCCGAGAGCAACACGGGGACCGCGACGAGGAGGCCGAGGCCGGCGACCGCGGCCGCCACGACGTAGTCGTTGCCCAGCGCGGCCAGCAGGGTCTCGGCGACCGGCTCGCCGAGGTCGGACCCGAGCGCCGTGACGCCCGCGACCAGCGCGAGCACGCCGAGGACCGCCGTCAGGAACCGCCGCCGGTTCATCGCTCCTCCCCGGTCGGTGCGCTCCCGTGGTTCGCCCGGAACCGGCGAAGGCCGTCCCGTGCTCGCTCCCGGCGGGCCTCGGTCACGGGCTCCTGCCCGTACCGGACCGCCTCGAAGGGTTCGGTGATGGCGTCGACCGTCTCCTCGTCGACGCCCTGTGCCCGGGCGACCGCGGCACACTCGCGGGGCGCACGCGACCGCACGTCGCCGAGGCCGAGCGCCTCGACGAACTCGTACCACGCCTCGGAGACCTGGTTCCGGGGCGCGGGCGCCGGCGGCGGGTCGCTCGACTCCTCGGTCCCGGGGTCGATGACGCCCCAGCGCTCCAGCCGGTCGCGCAGGAGCGCGCCGAGGCGGTCACGGTACCGGAACGCGAGCGCGAGCAGACCGAGCGCGAGCAGGGCCGGGGCGAGCCGCCGGAGCAGGGCGAGCAGTGCCGCGAGCAGTCGCTCCAGCAGGCTCGTCGTGCTCTCGCCGGGGCCGAGCCCCTGTTCCTGACCCGCGCCGGGGCCGGTCGCCTGCGTCGGCGTGCCGGCGGCACTCCCGCCGCTGTCCGACTCCTCGCCGTCGCCGGGGTCGCCGTCGCCGTCGCGTTCGCGCGAATCGGGCTCGCTCTGCCCGCCGGCGACGACCGTCGTCTGCTCGCCCTCGCCGGCCGACACCGACTCGCCGTCGGTGCCCTCGCTGCCGTCGGTCCCCTGGTCGCCGTCCCGGGTCCCGCCGCCCGTCGAGGTGGCGTTCGGTGTTCCTTCCGACTGTACCTGCGACTTGAGACTCACCGCGCTGTCGGTGCCGATGGGGATACCCGTCTCGTCGAGGTCGATGACCTCGTCGGGGTCCGTCGTCACCGAGGACTCCAGGGACGTCGCCGCCGTGCTGATGGCGAAGACACAGCAGAGCGCGACGGCGACGGTCAGGAGTGACTCCCAGTTCATGTAGCTCGTTCGAACGAACACGCCGCAGAGGGGGATTATTATGCGGCGTGTAAGCCTCGCTACGGGCCGTGTAACGAAGCCACGGGGGGCCGAACGCAGAGGCGATGAGTATCACGAATCGCGACGGGCAGGGGCGGTGCCGATGAGCATCGTCACGCTGAGCCTCGAGGTCGAACTCGGCTGGGGCGTCCACGACATCGACGAGTACGAACGCATCAGCACGGACCGCGAGCGCGAGTCGCGCTACCTGCGTCGGCTGCTCTCGCACTGCGACGACGTCGGGGTCCCCTTCAGTTTCGACGTGGTCGGGCACCTGTTCCACGCCGCCTGTAGCGGCGACCACGGGAGTCCCCACGACGAGGGCTGGTTCGGGGACGACCCCGGGACGGACTGGCAGACCGACCCGCTGTTCTACGCCCCGGACCTCGTCGCCGACATCCGCGACGCCGAGACCGACCACGAGATATGCACGCACTCCTACTCGCACGTCTCCTGCGACGAGGCGGACGACGAGACCATCCGGTGGGACCTCGAGGAGGCACAGGAGGTCCACCAGCACGTCCTCGGCGAGCGCACCGTCTCGTTCGTCCCGCCGAAGCACGAACAGCCCCCGACGCACGTCCTCCGGGACGCCGGCATCGAGATCATCCGGATGCACCGCCCGGACGGGGTCTCGAAGCCCCGGAAGTTCAAGCGGCTGGTCACCGGGCCGCACCCGGAGTTCTCGCCCGCCGTCACCATGGAGGACGACGTCGTGGTCACCTACTGCACCGAGTACCCCTCGCTGACCTCGGCGCTGTTGCCCTCGGGCCGGCGCGAGACGCACCCGGCGTTCCGGTACCTCCCCCTCGATAACGGGACGCGCCGGCGCCTCCACCGGCAGTACCTCCGCGACGCGGCCGAGCAGGCCCTCGAGAACGACACGCCGGTCCACCTGTGGGCGCACCTGTACGACCTCGCGAACGAACAGCAGTTCCTCGCGCTGCGGGACTTCCTCACCGACCTCGCGGCGCTGGAGGCACAGACCGACCTGGAGGTCATGACCATGGCCGAGCTGAACGACCGCGTCAGGGCGGAGGAACGGGCCCATGTCGTCGTCTGAGGCCCCCCGCGTCGGCGTGCTGCTGAGCGGCGAGACCGTCCCGCGCTGGATGGCCCGCGCGCTCCAGTTCGTCGAGGTCGAGACCGACGCGACCATCACCCGGCTCGTCGTCGACGACAGCACGAGCGACGACGGCACCGTCGACACCCTCCAGCGACTCGTCGAGCTGCGCGAGTGGGCGCCGTTCGCCGCCGCCATCTCGCTCCGGTCGGACCCGCACTTCGCCGAGTCGGTTCCCATCGACGAGGTGCCGGCACTGGCCGACGCCGAGCGGACCTACTGCGAACCGGTCGACACCGACGGCTTCGGACAGGAACTCCCCGCCAGCGCCGTCGCCGACCTCGAACCGCTCGACCTCGTCGTCCGCTTCGGTTTCGGCATCCTCGTCGGCGAGGCACTCACCGCGCCGACCCACGGCGTGTTGAGTTACCACCACGGCGACCTCACCGAGTACCGGGGCCAGCCCGCCGGCTTCTGGGAGTTCGTCCACGACGAGCCGACCGCCGGCATCACCGTCCAGCGCATCACCGACGAGCTCGACGCCGGCGAGGTGTTCGCCTACGAGGAGGTCGACATCACGGACGCCGACACCTGGCGCGAGGTGCGCCGCCGGCTCTACGTCACGTCCGAACCGCTGCTCGCGCAGGCGACCCAGACCGTCCTGGAGGGCACCGACCCACAGGAGCCGTCCGACCTCGGCGACCTCTACTCGCTCCCGACGGGGAAACCCGTCCTCACCTACGCGCTCAAGACCGCGTCCGGTTACCTCTGACCCGGACGCTGGCCCGATTACCGGACTGCTAAGGTCGGCTACCCGGCCGATAATAAGGGTCGCCCCTCTCGAAGCGTCGCTCGACATGGGCGCAATACGTACGGAACGTGTCGAGCCGAGCATCCGGCCGGCGGGGGTGCCACGACGATGAGCCGCGACGCAACCGTCAGGTCGCGGTCCTCGACGCCGTGTTTCCTGCTCGTCGGCAGCGAGGAGCGCCTCGCCCCGGCCGCGGGAACGCTCGACGAGAACTTCGACGACCCGACCCTCCTGACCCACCCACCCGTCGAGCCGGGCGACGACTGGGCCGACGTGACCTTCGACGTCGACTGCATCGTCGTCGACGCCCAGACCGGCGGCGACCGCCCCGAGGCGGCCATCCGGACCCTCGCCGAGGCGTTCGAGGACACCCTCCTCTACACCGTCATCGACGAGTCCGGGCCGCTGAGCGTCGAGGAGGCGCTCTCGCTCGGCGCGACCGACGTGGCCTGGCACGACGTGACCGGGTACGAGGTGTTCGCCTCACGGCTCCGCGGCGCCATCGAGGAGGACGCGACCCACCGCTTCGAGTCCGCGACGAGACGGGCCCCCGAGCGCGTCTCGCCGGGGAACGTCGGCGACGTGCTCGACGGCGGGACCCCACTGGAGGTGAGTCGCCGCCTCGTCGAGACCGCGACCGACCTGCTCGGCGACGCGCCCGTCGAGTTCTACCTCCACGACCCCCGCACCGAGACGCTCCAGCTGACCGCCTTCTCCGACGCCCGCGACGAGAAGCCGACCACCTCGTACGAACTCGGCGAGGGCTCGCCCATCGCGCGGGCCTACCTCACCGAGGAGACGCTCATCGGCGAGGCGACGATACAGGGGGCGGAGAACGCCCGGAGCGTGGTCGTCCCGGCGTCGGGCATCGGCGTCCTCGTGGTGACCGCCGCCGACGTCGACGTGCGGACCGTCGAAACCGCCAGGCTCGTCGCCTCGCTGGGCGAACTCGCGTTCGGCTGGCCCGACGCGGCGACGGCCGGCCCGCCCGGCGAGTCCGCGACCAGCGGGGGGCACGCGACCCTCCTGACCGACGTGGCCGACCGCGTACGCACCATCGAACACGAACTCGTCCAGACCGAGTCGCGCGAGGCCGTCGAGCAGACCCTCTGTGAGCGACTGGTCGGGTTCGACGAGGTCTCCCTCGCGTGGGTCGGCCGGACCGACACCCGGAACGGCACCGTCTCGCCGCGGTCGTGGGCCGGCGACGGCGAGTACATCGAACGCGTCTCCATCGACGCGGTCGACCCCGACGACGACACCGGCGCGCCGGCCGCCCGGACCGCCGCCACCGGCAGCACCACCGAGGCGTTCCACCTCGACGACGGCGAGGGCGGGCCGACCTGGCGCGCGGTCGCCCGGGAGTGCGGCCACGGCTCGGTCCTCAGCCTCCCCATCACGTTCGACGGCCTGACCCACGGCGTCCTGACCGTCTTCGGCGCCGAGGGCGACACCTTCGAGGGCGTCCTTGGCACGCTCGCCCGCGAACTCGCGACGACCGCGGGCTACGCCATCGACGCCATGGAGGTCCGCGAGCGCGCCATGACCGACCACCGGGTCGAACTCGACTGCCTCGCGCACTCGGCGACGACGTTCCTCCCGCGACTCGTCGACCGGCTCGGCGCCGGGGTCGACCTCCAGGCGCTCTACGCGGTCGAGGAGGGCGCTCGCGCCTTCTTCGACGTGCCCGAGGACCAGACCGAGACGTTCGAACGCCTCTGTGGCGACTGCTCGGACGTGTGGTCGGTCCACTGGCCCGGCGACGACGGGACCTGTCACGTCCTGCTGGCGGACCCGATCCTGTCGACGGTCGCCGCAGCCGACGGGGCCGTCCACGGGCTCGCGCCGCGCGACGACGGTGTCCACTTCACCGTCGAGGTCCCGGCCGGTACCGACGTCGCGGACCTCCGCACCGCGCTCGACGTAGGCGGCGACGACGTCGACGTGCTCGCCCGGCGTCGGACCGGCCGGTCGGTCCGGTCGCGAGAGGGCGCCCTCGCGGACGTGGAACGCCAGCTCTCGGCCGCGGAACTGGACGTCCTCCGGACCGCCCACGAGGCCGGCTACTTCGAGTGGCCCCGGACGGTCAGGAGCACCGAGGTCGCCGAGCTGACCGGCGACAGCCAGACGACGGTCGACCGGCGACTGCGCGCCAGCCAGGCGACAGTCATGGCCGAGCTGTTCGACAGATGACGGGACGCCAGCGCGGGGGCGGCCGATGAGCTCCGAGGACGCGGGCGACGACGCCGCGCGGGCCTGGCGGGAGAGCCCGTTCATCATCGACCTGTCGGACGACGAGACGCCGGTCCCCCGGCTCCTCGACGAGGAGTCCTCGCCGCTCATCACCGAGGTCCACCTCGTCCACCCGGACCTCCTGTTGAGCCACACCATCGCGACCGTCCCGGACGTGACCGTCAGACCCGAGTACCAGACGGTGGTCGACAGCGACGTCACCATCTTCTTCTTCACCGTCTCCGGCGACGAGTACGAGGCCTTCGAGCGCGCCCTCGTCGACGACCACACCGTCGCCGACCCCACGCTCGTCGCCGAGAAGGACAGCTACCGGGTGTACCGCGTCCGCCTGCTCCCCGACGCCCGGGCGGTGACGCCCGCGACCGCCAAGCTCGACATCCGGCTGGTCGACGCCCGGAGCGGCGACGGCGGCTGGCTCGTGCGCCTGGAGATCCCCACGCGGGAGGCGCTGTTGCGCTTTCGCGACTTCTGCAACGAGGAGGACATCCAGTTCAACATCCGTCGACTGTACACCGACACGTTCGACGAGGACGCCTTCCTCGGGCTGACCGACACCCAGCTGGAGACGCTGCGCACCGCGTTCGAGACGGGCTACTTCGACGTGCCCCGGCGCATCTCCCAGGAGCAGCTCGCGGAGATACTGGGCATCTCGACCTCCGGCGTGTCACAGCGCATCCGGAGCGCCCTCAGTCAGCTCATCGAACACACCGTCATCGACGAGGAATGACGGGATGGCGACGGGGCGCGGACGGTCCCGGAATCCGTCCCGCCGCTTAACCGGTCGATAACAAACAGCCCTCGTCTCGAAGGCCGGGTGAATGCCGAGAGTCAGCGTCATCATCCCCACGTACAATCGTGCAACGCCCCTCCAGCGAGCGATAGACAGCGTCCTCGCCCAGACCGTCACCGACATCGAGTGCATCGTCGTCGACGACGCCTCGACCGACGACACACAGGCGGTCCTGGCCGAGTACGACGACCCTCGCTTGCGGACGTTCCAGCACGAGGAGAACCGTGGCGCGAACGTCGCCCGGAACACCGGCCTGGACCAGGCCGAGGGCGAGTACGTCGCCCTGCTCGACTCCGACGACGAGTGGAAGCCGGAGAAGCTCGAACGACAGCTCGCCCGGCTCGAGGTCGCCCCCGACGACTGGGTCGCCGCCTACTGCGACTGGGAGTACGACCTCGGCGGCTCCAGCGACGGCCTGAAGCGCCGGATCGCCGCCCTCCTCGACCGCGCCGAGGCCGACCACCCGACCGAGGGTGGCGGCGACGAACTCGTCCGCGAGATACTCGCCGACAACCTCCACACCGGCGCTGGCTCGACGCTCCTCGTCGAGACCGAGGTCGCCCGCGAGGTCGGCGGCTTCGACGAGGACCTCGACCGGTTCCAGGACACCGAGTTCGCCCTGCGGGTCGTCCAGGCCGGCAAGCTCGCCCACGTCGCCGAGCCGCTGATGATCCGGCACGACACCGCCAGCCCCTCCGCGGAGACCTACCGCGACGCCAACGAGGCGCTGCTGGCGAAGTACGAGGACACCATCGACGAACTCGAGGCCGAGGGCCACGACGTGCGCAGCCAGCGGAACCTCTTCGTCGCCAAGCACTTCCTCGCCGAGGGCCGCCCGGTCGCCGGGACCCGCTACCTCCGACAGGCGGCCGTCTCCAGCCACGAGGTCCCCGGCGTGCTCGCGGCGGTGGCCCGTGGCGCGACCCAGCGGAAACGGGCGGCCGTCGTCGCGATGTCGATGGTGACAGCACTGACCCTGGTCGTCGGGCTGACGCGTGCGTACACCCATGCGAGGGCGAGCGACAGTGCGTGACCCAGACGCGGCTCGGCGCGGTTACGACGGCCCGACCCGGCCGGACAACGATGCAGGCCCGCCCGCGGTCACCTGCTCGAACGACAAGGAGCTGTTCGGCGTCTTCGGCGACCGCGACCGGTTCGACGCGAACGTCGGCGACCGGCGCTTCGACGAGGTGCTCGACGGCGAGTGCGTGACCGTCGGGGTCCGCAGCCCCGGCCTCGGCATCCCGAACCGGACCTCCGTCGCCGACGACGAGACCGGCGTCTGTGCCGTCTGGGGCGAGGCGTTCGTCCCCGCCGGTCGCTCGCAGACGCCCGCGGCGTGGCTCCTCGACGCCTTCGCCGAGCGCGGCACCGACGCCCTGGCCGACCTCAACGGCTCGTACCTCGCCGTGGTCGAACACGACGGCGAGGCCATCGTCGCCACCGACCCGGTCCGGTCGTGGGCCTGCTACTACACCGACGAGCCCGGCGTGCGCGTGTTCGGGACCGACGCGACCGCGGTCGCCCGGACCATGGTCGACCCGGTGCGGGACCGTCAGGCCATCGGCGAGTTCCTCCACCTCGGCGTCGTCCTCGGGGAGAAGACCGCCTTCGAGGACCTGCACCGCGCCCCCGTCGACGCCTACCTCACCGCGAGCGACGTGACGACGCTCGACCGGTTCGTCCACGAGCCCCGCGAGTTCGACTACGTGGACGAGCTGGCCGACCGCCTGGAGCGGGCGATGACCCGCCGGTCGCACTACCCCGGGACGAAGGGCATGATGCTCTCGGCCGGCTACGACTCGCGCCTGCTGCTCTCACAGATACCCGACATCGACGTGGCGTTCACCGTCGGCCATCCGCAGGCACAGGAGACACAGGGCGCACGCGACCTGGCCCACCAGTACGACACCCGCCACGTCGCCTTCGAGCCCTCGCGCCGGTACATCGAACCGACCGACGAGAAGGTCCAGTACTCGCAGGGCATCAAGGAGTCGCTGCACATCCACCACGCCGGCTACGACGACGAGGTCGGCGTCGACACGATGTACCACGGCCTGCTGTGTGACACCTTCCTCACCGGCCACTTCCTCAAGCAGGACTACGTCCACGGGTTCGGCAAGCGCCTGCCACTCCCCCGGCTCGACCCGGACCCCGACCCGGTCGAGGCGCTGCTCGACAAGTTCGGCTACGTCGAGGGCGGGTCGACCGCACTGGCCGAGCAGGTCGGAATCGCGGCCGACGACCCCCACGGGTTCGTCCGCGAGGCGGTCGGCCGCGAGGTCGAGAAGGCCAGGGCCCGCGCCGACGACATCCAGAACGTCATCGACGTGGCCGGCATCAGCAACCAGCCCTCCATCCCGTTCCGCCGCCACCTCTTCGACAACTACCTGGAGTCGTTCTTCGTCCTCGACACCGCCCTCATCGACTGGCACCTCTCGGCGCCGCCGGAACACCGGAACACGAAGACGTTCCTCGACGCCTGCCGCCAGCTCGACCCGGACATCCTCGAGAACCGGCCGCCGGACCGCCCCCACGACTCGCACACGCTCAACCAGATCGAGCTGTTCGCCCGCCGCACCCTCCCCCTGCTCGACCCCTTCGAGTCGGCGTGGCCGGACCGCCGCGACATCTACGAGCGCAACGACATGGACGAGCACCTCTTCCCCAACACGCAACGGCTCCACGACCTGCCCGTCCGGCACAAGCTCCGGGTGAACGACGTGGTCGACTGGACCGCGATGGCGGCCGGGACGGAGCGTCGCACCCCCTACTGGCTCGTCCCCCCGGGCACCGTCTGATTCCTCGTCGACCCCCTCTGCCGTCGTCGCGCCCTAGAGTACGTCGTGTGTCTCGTAGAAGCGCCTGACCCGTTCGTCCGTCAGCAGCGGCTCGTGGACCTGCAACAGGTCGACGTCGGTGTAGTTGTTCGCCTCGATGACCGCGAACTCGCCCGGCGCGTCGACGACGATGTCCCAGGCGATGTAGGGGACGTACGAGAGTTCGTCGGCCATCGCCAGCAGCTCCTCGCGGATGTCGTCCCAGCCGGGGACGGTGACGCCGGCGATCTGCTCCTCGGTGTCGGGGTGGACCTCGCGGCGGCCCTCCCAGCCGAACTTCGGGGCGCGCGCCGCGGGGCTCAACTCCCCCGTGTCGAGGTCGATGCTGGCCGAGAGCCCGCCGGCCGACCAGTTGTCGACGGGCGCGGAGGCGTCGGTCCCGATGCGGTGGACCGCGGTCGCGAGGAACGGCTCGCCGGCCTGGGCGTCGTACATCGACAGCGCCCGGATGGTGTTCGGCGAGTCGGGGTAGAGGTGGTAGGCGTAGGTGTCCATCCCGACGAGTTCGGTCACGAGGTAGTCCGACAGGGCGTCGACCCGGCGCTCGAACGCCTCCCGGGTGACGGTCTCGCCGTCGATCCGGACGCCGTCGTCCATGCGCTGACAGAGGAGCACGTTGTTGCCGCCCCCGCCGTTCGTCCACTTCAGGACGAGGTTTCCCTCGCGCCGGAGGTGGTCGTAGACGACCGCGCCCGCGTTCCGGTCGTCGACGCCGGTGAGTTCGGCGTCGCCGGGGTGCCCGTCGTCACGCCGCCCGAAGCGGGTCGGAGAGACCTCCGCGTCCGGCGCGGGCACGGTGTCGGCCGGGACGCCGTCTCCCGTCCGCCCGTCGGAGACGTGGTGGAACCGGCCGTCGCGGACGACGCCGTACAGCTCGGGTCGATGCTCGTCGAAGGGTTCCAGCAGCCGGTGGAACAGGAGCTTGTTGTCGAGCGCGAGGCTCCAGCGCCCGTTGATGCGCTTCGTCCGGACGTACCGGCGGTAGTCGTCGAGGTAGGCGTCGCGGCCGTGCTCCTCGAAGTCGTAGAGGGTGGCCGCCTGGCTCTGGAAGCCGTCGCGCCAGAGGTCGAACCGGTCGCCCAGCGAGAGGTCGTGGTCGCCGTCGTCGCGGAGTTCGTCCATCGCCAGCGACTGCACCTGGTTCGTGGTGATGTACGCGTCTCTGACGTTCACCGACGGTCACCTCCGGGGTGGGGTCGTGTCGGTGGACGGTGGGTCGCGGACGACGCTGTCGGGAGCGAACGCGGCGGCTGCAGCGCGGGTGACATGGTCGCGTCCTACTGGCGG
The DNA here is from genome assembly GCF_026616195.1 of Haloarchaeobius amylolyticus. Lineage (NCBI taxonomy): Archaea > Methanobacteriati > Methanobacteriota > Halobacteria > Halobacteriales > Halorubellaceae > Haloarchaeobius > Haloarchaeobius amylolyticus. The sequence goes on along the minus strand of NZ_JANHDH010000002.1, from coordinate 494,437 downwards.
CTGACAGATGAAACGAGCAGTTACTCCCGGTCGTTGTCCGCCGGTTGTGCGTCGTTCCGCCGCTTAACTGTCCGCTAACGGAGGTGCAACGACTCGACGGGCGGCGAGAGAACTCAGGCGAGTGCGGCGTCGTACACCGAGAGCAGGCGGTCGGCCATCTCGTCGTGACTGACGAGTTCGTCCGACCACCGGCCGTCCGAGCGCACGTCCGGGGCGGCCACCTGCTCGATGCCCCGGACGAGGTCGGGGTCGGCGTCGGAGACGTGACAGTGCGCCACGTCGCCGACCACGTCGCGGACGAACCCCACGTCGGTCGAGACCACGGGCAGGTTGCAGGCTGCGGCCTCCTTGACCGTCATGGGACCGCTCTCGCGGGTCGAGGTGAGCAACAGCAGGTCGCTGGCGTTCATGTAGTACGGCATCTCGGCGTAGTCCACGCCGGAGACCGGCCGCAGGGTCACGTCGGCGTCGGCCTGCTCGACGAGCCGCCGGGCCCGGTCGAAGTCTTTCTCGGGCCGGGTCGTCTCGTAGGGGAACAGCGCGACCGTCTCGTCCTGCGGCCAGCCGACGCGTTCTTTCGCCTCCTCGCGGGGGATCGGCCGGAACTGCTCGGTGTCGACCCCGAAGGGGACGTGGGCGTAGTCCGTCGGCACCTCGGGCGCCATCGCCTTGCTCGGCAGGACCACCTCGTCGGCGAGGCGGGCGCTCTGGCGGCTCAGACTCCGTAGCCACGTCATGTCGCTCATCAGGTCGGTCCCCCAGAAGGTGACGACGACCGGCCGCCGCGGCTGGGCGAGTGCGAAGGGACCCACGAGGCCGTAGTTCGCGTGGACCACGTCGTAGTCGTCGATGGACTCCCGGAGCACCTTCGGCGCGTACTTCAAGTAGTCCGAGACCGACCGGGGCTCGTCGGGGGCGTACGTCCCCGGGACGGCGAGAGTGGTACACTCGACGCCGCGGTCCTCCAACGTCTCGACCTGCGTCTCGAAGAACGTCCGCGTCGAGGTGATGAGCTGGAGGACCTTCATGCGACGGCCAGTTTCGACCGGGGCTCGGTCACCTGGTCGACGATGACGTCGGTCGCGTCGACCTTGTCGGCGAGCAGGTTCTGGCGCCGGCGCTCCCAGCGCGCCGGCTGGTAGTCCTCGAGGATGTGTTCGGCCTTGCGCAGTGCCTCCTGGTGGCGGTTCTTGCTGTCGAAGTTGTACAGCAGGCCGTACTCGCGTTCGAGTTCCCGGGTGTAGCCCATCGTGAGCGTGTTGACGTACACCGCGGGGGTCCCGAGGACCGCGCTCTCGGCCGCGGTCGTCGCGCCCTCGCCGACGAACAGGTCGGCGTAGTACAGCAGGTGGTGCATGCGCTCGGGTGGGACTGTCATCCGGCGGTCCTCGAGGTGGTCCGGGAGCGGCTTCTCGGACGTGAACAGCACCTCTGCGCCGGTCGATTCGAGCCGGTCGAACACCTCGGTGACGTTGTCGAAGCCGCCCTCGCCGAGGTCGTGGGACGCGCCCCAGCCGTTGAACCGCCCGACGACGAACGAGTCCTCGGGCGAGAGCCCCACCTCCTCCAGCACCGTCGGGTCCGGTTCGAAGCGGTCCGGGTGGAGGTAGGCGAGTTCGTGGTAGGCGGGGTAGCGCGTCTGCTGCCCGCTGGGGTCGCCGTCGTAGCAGTCCGGCAGGCAGAGTCGGTCCGCGAAGGGGTACGCGAGCGACTTGATGAGCGTCGCGTGCTCGGTGTCGTAGAACACGATGCTCTCCGCGCCGACGAGTTTCGCGACGTGGGAGGCCGCGACCCCGCCGATGGCGGTGATGACGTCCGGGTCGATCTGCCGGGCGCGGGCGAGTAGCTTCGCCTCGTAGGTCGCCTGCACGACGGCCAGCGAGGACAGCCCCTCGGACTCGTCGGCGAGCACCTCGTAGTCGATGCCGTAGGCGTCGAGCAGTTCGAGGTTCACGCCCATGCGCCGGGCGAAGACGTGGACCTCGTGGCCGCGTGCCTCCAGCTCGCAGATGGCGTGCTTGAAGAAGTGGACGTGGCCGGGGTGCTGGATGGTGACGATGACGCGCATCGTCACTCACCTCCCTCCCGCTGGTTCTCGCGCCGGTCGAGCACCATCCCCATCAGGACGAGGAAGGTACCCTGCAGCGTCAGGAGGACGGACCCGTCGTCCTCGCGGCGGAACAGCTGGCGCAGGATGCCCGCCAGGACCGCCACCGCCCCGATGCCGTAGAACAGCGAGAGCGGGTGGAAGTCGCGGGCGACGTAGCGCTCCTTCAGGCGCCACAGGAACCCCTGCAAGAGCGCCAGCGAGGTCTGCGGGACGAACCCGGTGAGCGAGATGGTGCTGTCCTCCTCGCCGTACTCGGCCGCCATGGGAACGTCGACGACGTCGAAGCCCTCGACGTTGAGCTGGACGAGGATGTCGTTGGTGTACTCGTGGTCGTCCCCGAGTGACTCCAGGTCCAGCGCGCGCAGCGCCCGGTGCGAGATGGCGGTGTAGCCGTTCTGGGAGTCCATCACGTTCCAGTAGCCACTCGCGACCTTCGTCAGGGTCGAGAGCAGCCAGTTGCCGACCAGTCGGAACGTCGGCATCTCCGCGCGGTACTCCTGGTCGGCGAGGCGGTTCCCCTTCGCGTAGGCCGCCTCGCCGGTGGCGACCGGTTCGACGAGGTCGTCCATCTGGTCGGGGTCCATCTGGCCGTCGGCGTCCAGGGTCACCGTCACGTCCATCTGCTCCTCGCGTGCGCGCTCGAAGCCGGTCTTGAGCGCGCCGCCAGCCCCCCTGTTCTCCTCGTGGCGGATGGGGACGATGTCGGGCGGGACCGTCCCGCCGTCGGTCGCCGGCGGAACCGCATCCTCGACCCGCGAGTCGGTCGCGTCCTCCTCCGGCGGGTCCGGGTCCCTGTGGCCGGCCGGCGGCGCCGAGTCGTCCGACGCGTCGATGTCGGCGGTCTCGGAGACGACGCGACAGATCTCGTCCCAGGTGCCGTCGGTCGACTGGTCGTCGATGGCGTACACGCGGTCGACGAACCGCGGGATCGACGTGAGGACGTCGCCGACGTGTTCGGCCTCGTTGTACGCCGGAACGACCACGGCGACGGTCGCGTCCCGGTACATCAGAGACCCCGGTAGGTGACGCTGACCGCCCCGTGTTCGACGACCGACGCGGGCTCGACCGTCCCGGTGACGTCGACGAACAGCTGGAACGGCGCCTCCTCGGACAGGAGGTCGTCCACCCCGAGGTCGTCGACCTCGTGCAACGGCCGGAACAGGACGATGGCGTCGTAGCAGTCGGTCGGGGTGTCGGCCTGCTCGCCGAGCGTGTCGACGGCCGCCCCGCTCGAGAGTCCCATCACCTCGATGCCGTTCGACTTCAGCTCGAACAGCGTCTCCTGTGCGAGGTCGTTCAGCGACTCGCCGCTGGCCTCGTCGTCGGCCTCGTGGCCGATGCCGACGGCCAGGACGTGCGGGTCGTCGTCCACGCGGTCGTGGTTCTCGAGGGCGTCGTGCAGCATCGTCACGATGTGCTCGCTCGCCGATTCGTCGATCCGCGTCGTGACGCTCGGTACGCCCGCCGCGGTTTCGTCGTCTGTGGTTGTGGTCATGGTGTATGCCTCGTCGAGGGAGTCTCGTGGTCGCCAGCGTGAGACTGGGCTCGTTCCAACACCCGGCTGTGAGGGGCATTATTATAGTCTGGATAAGACGACGGTCGGGCGTTTCACGACGAACGACACCCGCTGGGACAGTTTCGGCCGAGATTACCGCGCCGCTAAGTCGGGCTATTGCGGTCTATAACGAAGGCCGACGGGTCCCGTGGGTGTCGTACAGATGCGAGTCTCAGCCAATCGAACGCCACCCGCAGCGACGAACGCGACGCACAGGCACGGAGGTGTCTGTCCATGAGCCAGACGCTCGCGCCGCCAGACGCCGAGACGGAGTCGGTCTGCATCGTCGGCCTGGGCTACGTCGGCCTCCCGCTCACCCTGGCATTCGCCGAGGAGGGCCACCCCGTCGTCGGCTACGACGTCCAGTCAGAGAAGGTCGCCACCCTCTCGAACGGGACCGACCCGACGGGCGAACTCGGCGACGGCCGCGTCGCCGACAGCGACGCGACGTTCACCGACGACCCCGACGCCATCGCGCGGGCGGACGTGGTCGTCCTCACCGTCCCGACACCGGTCGACGAGGTCGGGACCCCGGACCTCTCGTACATCGAGAGCGCCGGCGAGACGGTCGGCGAACACATGAGCGCGGGGACGACGGTCGTCCTCGAGTCCACGGTCTACCCCGGCGCGACCGAGGAGGTGCTCGTCCCCGCGCTCGAGTCCACGTCCGGGTTCACCGTCGGCGAGGAGTTCGAGGTCGGCTACTCCCCCGAGCGCGTCTCGCCGGGCGACAGCAAGCGCGGCCTGCGGGACGTGACGAAGATCGTCAGTGGCCGGACCGAGGACGTCTGCGACCAGGTCGCCGCCGTCTACGAGTCCATCGTCGACGCCGGCGTCTACCGTGCGCCCGACATCCAGACCGCCGAGGCCGCGAAGGCCATCGAGAACGTCCAGCGCGACATCAACATCGCGCTGGTGAACGAACTCGCCATCGCCTGCGACCACCTCGACCTCGACACCGAGGCGGTGCTGGAGGCCGCGGGGACGAAGTGGAACTTCCACGACGAGTACCGCCCCGGCCTCGTCGGCGGGCACTGCATCCCGGTGGACCCACACCTGTTCTCCTACCAGTCGAAACAGGAGGGCTTCGCGCCGGAGCTCATCATGAAGGCACGCGAGATCAACGAGTACGTCCCCTCGCACGTGGCCGAACTCGTCCGCCGGGCGATGAACGATACGGGCAACGTCCCCCGCGAGAGCCGCGTCCTCGTGCTCGGGGTCGCCTACAAGCCGAACGTCGGCGACATCCGGACCTCGGAGGTCGACGCCATCCTCGACGACCTCGAGGAGTACGGCGTCGAGATGGTCGTCTACGACCCGCACGCCGACGCCGACGCGGTCCGCGAGAACTTCGACGTCCCGGTCACCGACTCCCTCTCCTTCGAGGACTACGACGGGGTGCTCGTCGGCACCGGCCACGACGAGTTCGCCGAGATCGACGTGACGACGATGGCCGAGCGACTGGCGGACGACGGGTTCGTCGTCGACGTCCCCGGCGCGTTAGCACGTGCCAAAGAAGACGGGGTCGACGTTACGTATCGGAAATTGTAGACTAACTCGCTTTGTCCCGGTCTTAATCTGGAACTGCACCCCCGATTAAGTCCACCTGATTAAACAAGTTTGGCAACTCGTGACACCACCCACAAACAGCCGTTAAACCGTCTGAAACAGACTTTCCCGCTCTGTTTCGACAGTCCGCAACAGTCCGAAACAGTCTATACATAATCCAACTGTCGGGACGAGTTGCCGGGTTTATTATCGCTGTATCGAATGTATCGGATGAGACAATGAGCGCCGCAGTAGAAGACACCGAGTCCGAAAGCGAGGTTCCGCCCGAGCTCCTCCCCGACGGCACGGACGAGTTCACCAAGGACGACATGTTCCACCTCCTCCAGAACCGTCGTCGCCGCGACGTCCTGCGTTACCTGCAGGATACCGACGACCCCGTCCGCATGCGCGACATCGCAGAGCAGGTCGCCGCCTGGGAGCACGACACCACGGTCCAGCGACTCACCTCCAAGGAGCGCCAGCGCGTCTACATCGCGCTCTACCAGTCGCACCTGCCCGCACTGGACGAGGAGGGCGTCATCGACTACAACCAGGACCGTGGCATCGTCGAGCGCCAGCCCCTCGCCGAGGAACTCATGCCGTACCTCGACGAGCCGGCCGGCGACGAGGCGACCGACGAGTCGACGACCGGCCGCGATCACGACTGGACGTTCTACTACCTGGCCGCGACCGGCGTGGCCTCGATGCTGTTCGTCGGAACCGCACTCGGCGTCGTCGGGCTGTCGGCCGAGTTGCTCGCCATCGGGATGCTGACGCTCTTTGGCTCCCTCTCCGGCGCGGACGCACTCTCCTCGCGCGAACAGACCTCGGGGAGCGACTGACTGGTCGACCGCGGCGAGACGGATACGACAATGGCCGGATACACTACGCGACGATTCGATAGATGAACGGACGAACGATACGCTGTTGGCTGCTGGTCAGCCTCGTGCTGGTCGGGACCGCCGCCGTCTCGCCCGCGCAGGCCGCACCCTCGCGTGCGAACCAGACGAGCATCGAGAACGTCGGCATCTCCGGTCCCGCGGTCGTCGACTACAACGGGAGCGGTGACCGGGTGTTCCTCTGGCAGCAGGCCAACCAGACGGTCACGGTCCAGCTCACGTCCCCGGGCGGGAACGTCTCCGACGAGCCGCTGTCCGTCTGCCTCCGGAAGACCGGGTCGCAGTCGAACACCTCGAGCACCGGAGGGAGTACCACCACCGGCCCGTGTGCCCAGACGACGATCTCCGGGAACACCTCGACCGTGACCCTCTCGTCCAAGTCGTGGCCGTTCAACGGGACGGGCAAGCAGGAGGTGACGGTCACGGTCGGCAACGGCTCCACGGTCTTCGACGACACCTCGGTCCAGGTGTTCGTCATCACGAAAGACGGTGACGTCGACGGCGACAGCCTCTCCAACACCGCCGAGTTGAAACACGGCACGAACCTCACCGCCGTGGACACCGACGGCGACACCCTCGAGGACGGCCCGGAGGTGAACGAGTACGGGACCGACCCGACCGACCCCGACACCGACGGCGACAAGGCCCGCGACGCCCGGGAGATATCGGTCGGCACCGACCCCACCAACCCCGATACCGACGGTGACAACCTCACCGACGGGTTCGAGCTCGAGAACGGCCTGAACGCGACCGACGCCGACACCGACGGCGACGGTCTCACGGACCCCGCGGAACTCGACCTCGGGACGAACCCCAAGAAGGCAGATACCGACGGGGACGGCCTCACCGACCTCCAGGAGTTCAAGTGGAAGAGCGATCCGACCGTCGCCGACACCGACGGTGACGGGCTCGACGACGCGCGCGAGAAGGCCCTCGGCACCGACCCGACCGTCGCCGATACCGACGGCGACCTCCTGAGCGACGAGACGGAGGCGAATCTCGGGACGGACCCGACCAGCGTCGTCTCGCCGCTGCTCTACGTCGTGCTCCTCGTGGCGATCCTCGTCGCCGGCCGGCTGGTCTACACCGGCCGGGTCGACTCCGCGTCGGCCCGCGCGGTCGCGTCCCAGTACCTCGGCGACGAGGACGACCAGCCCGAGACGGGCGTGGAGACCGGACAGGTCGAGGACCGCATGGCACCCCCGCAGGAGTCCGAGCAGGTCGGCCCGGAACCGCCCAGTACCCCCGTGTTGACCGACGAGGAGCGCGTCCGCCAGATCCTCCGCGAGAACGGCGGGCGGCTCCAGCAGAAGGAGATCATCGAGCAGACGGACTGGTCGAAGTCGAAGGTGAGTCGCCTCCTCTCGAAGATGGAGAGCGAGGGCGAGGTCCGGAAGATCAGCGTCGGCCGCGAGAACCTCATCACCCTCCCGGACGAGGAGCCCGAGAACTCGAAGCCGTTCTTCTGACGCCCCGGCGCGACCAGCGACCTGGCGTCGTCTTCGCTTCGCTGCCCTCGAGACGCGTCTCGCGATTCCTCCCTTCGATAGCGCCCGTTCTTCCAGCGTCGATTCCAGCCGTCCACCAGCCGCAGCATCCCGATCGTCCACCGGCTGGCGCGCCCAGCCGCCAGACAGCATCGCCCCGTTCTGCGCCACAGCATCGACTGGCCGTCCTTCGACAGCAGCTCTTGTCGAGGGGCCGCACCGCTCCTTCTCCCGGTGCGGCTCTGCAGGCTCGGTACGGCGTCGTTCCTTCTCCCGGCACACCCCCCGCGGGCTCCGTACCACCCCCCGCACCGCCGTCCCCTGCCTGCACCGTCACTCCCGCCGCGGCCCCGCCATTCGGCCGCCACCCGTCGTGCCCGACCTCGCACCCTCGACCACGCCTCCGTCCCCTGTTCTCGGGCCAGATTCGTTCTCCCAGACAGTTGTGGAGCGCCCGCGAGCCGGTCGGCGGCCGCGGCTGTCCCGCCGCAGAGCCATGTGACATGTGAGCAGGCGAACACCGACGGCGTCGGGGTGGGCCGGTCGACCGGGGAACCGACGGCGGGCTTCGGACCTGAACCGAATGAACGACCGTGGACAGTTCGGCGGTTTGACCAGTGTCTGACGCGGTGATTACCGGTTTCAGCTTACAGCCGCACTAACAACTCCCTTAACCGGTCTATAGTAAACCCCCGAGGTCGTGTACGCCTGAATCGTCCCCGCGACCCGTCGTGGCTCTGGCGGGAGATACACCGAACCATGACCGAACAAACAGACACCGAAACGAGCACTCGCACCGCTGGCGAGTCCGAGACGAACCGATCTGAACCGCTCTGGAGCCGTCGGGTGTACCAGCCCGTACTCGTCGACGACCCGACGGGGGTGAGACCCTGATGTGTGGCATCATCGCGTGCGTCGGGCCGCGGCGGACCGTCGACCGGCTCGTCACCGGCCTCGAGAACCTCGAGTACCGCGGCTACGACTCCGCCGGCGTCGCCATCCAGAACGGCTCCGGCGTCGAGGTCCACAAGCGCTCCGGGCGCGTCGGTGAGCTGAAAGAGGAGGTCCCCCTCGGGAAACAGGCCGACGTCGGCATCGGCCATACCCGCTGGAGTACGCATGGACCGCCGACCGACGAGAACGCACACCCGCATACGCCGTCGGACGAGAACGTCGCCGTCGTCCACAACGGCATCATCGAGAACTACAGCGAACTCCGCGACGAGCTCGAGGCGAAGGGCCACGAGTTCACCAGCGACACCGACACCGAGGTCATCCCGCACCTCGTCGACGAACGGCTCGAGGAGACCGGCGACCCCGAGGTCGCGTTCCGCGAGACCGTCCGCGAGCTGGAGGGGAGCTACGCCATCGCCGCCATCATGGACGGCCACGACGGGCTGTTCGCGGCCCGGCAGGGCTCCCCGCTGGTGGTCGGGCTCGACGACGACGCCCACTACCTCGCGAGCGACGTGCCGGCGTTCCTCGACTACACCGACGACGTGATGTACCTCGAAGACGGCGACGTCGTCGTCATCGAGGAGGACGACCTGTCGCTGACGGACCTCTCGGGCACCCCCGTCGCCCGGGAGGTCCAGACGGTCGACTGGGACCCCAGCGAGACCGGCAAGGGCGTCTACGACCACTACATGCTCAAGGAGATCAACCACCAGCCGACGGCCCTGTCGAACACCATCCAGGGCCGGGCCGACCCCGAGTCGGAGACGGTCCAGCTGGAGGACTTCCCGCCGGAGACGTTCGAGGACGTGCGCGACGTCCACTTCGTCGCCTGCGGTACCTCGTACCACGCCGCGATGTTCGGGGCGAAGATGCTCCGGGACGGCGGCATCAGCGCGAACGCCTACCGCGCCAGCGAGTACGGGCTCCAGACGGACACCATCGACGACGAGACGCTCGTCGTCGCGGTGACCCAGAGCGGCGAGACAGCCGACACCCTCAGCGCCATGCGACAGGCGGCGGACAAGGGTGCGTCGGTCGTGACCGTGACGAACGTCGTCGGCTCGACCGCGGCCCGCGAGGCCGACGAGTCGCTGTTCATCCGCGCCGGCCCCGAGATCGGGGTCGCCGCGACCAAGACGTTCTCCTCGCAGGTCGTCTCGCTGGCGCTGCTGAGCCAGCGCGTCCTCGGGGACGCGACCACGGGCGAACAGCGCGACGACCTCGCGGACTTCCTCGCGTCGCTGCAACAGCTCCCCGAGCACATCGAGCAGGTGCTCGACTTCTCCGCCGCCAAGCGACTGGCGCAGCACTACAGCAACCACAACGCGTACTTCTTCATCGGCCGCGGCGTCGCGAACGCGGTCGCCATGGAGGGCGCGCTGAAGTTCAAGGAGATCACCTACGAGCACGCCGAGGGCTTCGCGGCGGGCGAGCTGAAACACGGCCCGCTGGCGCTCGTCACCGACCGGACGCCCGTCTTCGCCGTCTTCACCGGCGACGAGGACCACGACCGGAAGACGCTCAACAACGCCAAGGAGGCCCAGACCCGCGGCGCACCCATCGTCTCGGTCGCACCCGCCGACCACCCGTCGCTCGAGTTCGCCGACGAGCACCTCCAGGTGCCGTCGTCGTCGCCGGAGTGGGTCGGCCTGCTGGCCAACGTCCAGCTGCAGCTGCTCTCGTACTACGCGGCCGAGACCCTGAGTCGTCCCATCGACAAGCCGCGGAACCTGGCCAAGAGCGTCACCGTCGAGTGACGCCACGGTTCGGCCATGCGTTCGGTTCCCGCCCCACGCGGCGGGCCACCCGCCGCGACGCCACGGTGACGGGCCATCCCAGCGACTGGGGACCGCTTAGGCGGACTGTATCGATACCGGAACGGTCGCTTACGACTCGGATAATAACGTATACCTCTCTACAAGGCACCCACATGCACCGACGACGAGTACCGACACACCTGCGTAGCCACGCGGGCACGGTCGCCGAACCGACGACGCTGTCGAGGGATATCGATGAGTGACGACGGACTCGACGTCCTCCTCGTCGGTATCGACGCGGGCTGTCTGCCCGTCTTCGACCGGCTCGCAGAGACCGACACGATACCGACGCTCGAACGACTGAACGACGAGGGCGCGGTCGGGCCGCTGGAGTCCCAGATTCCCCCGTGGACCCCGAGCGCCTGGCCCTCGATGTACACCGGCGTCAACCCCGGTAAACACGGCGTGTTCGGCTTCGTCTCCTACGACGGCTACGACTGGCACGTCAGCAGCGCCGACCACGTCGACGAACTCACGCTCTGGGAGATACTCGACGAGCACGGGCTGACCAGCGTCGTCGTGAACGCGCCGGTCACGCACCCACCCGCCGAGATCGACGGCGCCATCCTGCCGGGCTTCATCGGCCCCGAGGACCCGACCTGTCACCCCGAGGGCACCCTCGACGAGGTCCGCGACGAGCTCGGCGAGTACCGCGTCTACCCCGCCTACTCCCGGGGCGACGACTCCTACAGCGAGGCCGAGAAGATGGACGAGTACCGGACCCTCGTCCGCATGCGCGGCGAGGCGTTCAGCTACCTCACCGAGAAGCACGACGCCGACTTCGGCTTCGTCCAGTTCCAGAAGACCGACACCGTCTTCCACGAGTTCGGCGGCGACTGGGAGAAGATCCGCTCGGTCTACGAGGAGACCGACGACCAGATCAGCCGCATCATCGACGAGCACGACCCCGACACCGTGTTCGTGGCGAGCGACCACGGCATGGGGAAGTACGAGGGATACGAGTTCCGCGTCAACGACTACCTCCACGACGAGGGCGTCGTCGAGGTCACCAACGGCGGCAAGGGCATGCCGTCGTGGAACCCCATCCGGAACGAACTCCGCGAGGGGAAGGACGTCGACTCCTGGGAGCCCGGCCTCGTCGAGAAGATGGCCTCCGGCGCGGCCAAGGTCGGCCTCACCGCGAGCCGCATCCGGCAGGCACTGGAGGCGGTCAACCTCGACGACATCGCGATGCGCTACGCCCCCGAGGACGTGGCCCGGACCGGGAACAAGCAGGTCGACTTCCCCGAGTCCGTCGCCTACCTGCGCTCGCGGACCGAGCTCGGCGTCCGCCTCAACGTGGAGGGCCGCGAGCCCGACGGGGTCGTCCCGGTGTCGGAGTACGACGACGTCCGCGCCGAGGTCATCGAGTCGCTGCGGTCGGTGACCGACCCCGACGGGAACCCGGTCTTCGACGAGGTCGTCCCCCGCGAGCAGTACTTCGAGGGCGAGCACGTCGAGGACGCGGTCGACATCGTCACCATCCCGCGGAACTTCCAGTACTTCCTCTCGGACCAGGTCCGCGACGAGTACTTCGCGGACCCGACGGAGACGTGGAACCACAAGCTCGACGGCATCGTCACCGCCTGGGGCGAGGGCGTCGACGGCGACGCCGACCTCTCGGACGCCCACCTGTTCGACGTGGCGCCGACGATCCTCGCCGCGCTCGGCATCCCCTACAACGAGCGCATGGACGGCGAGGTGCTGCCGGCCGTCGAGGGGGCGGGCGGGCGCGCCTACCGGTCCGCCGAGACGGGCGCGGACCGGGACTCGCCCGAGGCTGCCGTCGAGAACCGCCTGAGCGACCTCGGGTACCTCGAATGACCCGCCACACCGACCGCGGACTCCTTCTCGCTGCGACGTGATTCGGCCCGGGCACGCGACCGCGACTGTGCCTGCCTGCTGCTGAGACGGACGGCACCGTGTTACCTCACACCGCCAGTGGCGACGCTGGTCGAAGGCGCAGTACCCCGAGAACAGTGTGTGTCGAGAGCCGCGTGCGTCGCGAAGAGCGGGAATCGAGAACAGCGTGGCGGGCCCCGGGAAGGCCCCGGTCCCGGCCTGATCACCGCCGGCGCGCCGTCAGAAGAGCCAGCCGCCGAAGACCGTCGAGAGGATGGACGAGTCGTCGTCCGTCGTCGTATCGGTCGAGGTCGACGTATCGGTCGAGGTCGACGTATCGGTCGAGGTCGACGTATCGGTCGAGGTCGACGTATCGGTCGAGGTCGACGTATCGGTCGAGGTCGACGTATCGGTCGAGGTCGACGTATCGGTCGAGGTCGACGTATCGGTCGAGGTCGACGTATCGGTCGAGGTCGACGTATCGGTCGAGGTCGACGTATCGGTCGGGGTCCGCGTCTCAGTGTCGGTCTGCGTCGGGGTGTCCGTCTCCGTCTCCGTCTCGGTCTGCGTCGACGTGGCCGTCGTCGTCTCGGTCGACGTTCCGGTGGTCGTGTCCGTCGTGGTCGACCCCGTGGTCGTTCCCGTCTCCGTCGTCGTGTCCGTCGCCGTCTCGGTCGCGGACGTCGTGGTCGAGTCGGACGTGGACGACTGGGTGTCACTGGTCGACGCCGGTGTCGTCACCGTCGGCTGCTCGGTGCCCGACCCGTCGTCGGCAGGCATCGGGAGGCCGACCTCGCCTCCCGGGACGGCCGCGACGGCGATGCCGACGAACAGGAACAGGATGCCGAGGAGGGCGAGGGCGCGCTGTGACGACGTCATCCGGGCCCACCTCGCCTGTGGCGCGGACACGACCGGGCTGTTCGACGGGGCGACGCTGTCGCTTCGCAGGGGGAGAGGGTGCGATATCGGTACACGGGTTGCTCGCTTCGGAGTCGACTCGCCCGGAACATTGTTATCGACTCGCTAAGCGTCGGGACGGTCGTCGGGGCTTTTTCGCCCCCAGACCGTGGTGACGGCCATGCAGACACGGGACTGGCGAGAGGCGACCGACGAGCCGACGCCGCTGGGTCGACTCGACCTCGCGGCCGACTCGTCGGACGCGACCTGGTCGCTCTTCGCCGCCGGCGACGTGAAGTACCGCGACAGGGAGGCAAGAGACGCCCCCGTCGCACAGCCGCTCAGCTCTCGGATCCGCGACGCCGACCTCTCGATGGTCAACCTCGAGGCGCCGGTCGCCGGTGCCGGCGAGCCACTCGGGAAGTCCGGGCCGACGTTGAACGTGGACCGTGACGTCCCCGACGTCCTCCGGGCGGCCGGGTTCGACGTGGCGACGCTCGCGAACAACCACCTGATGGACTACGGGGCCGAGGGGCTCCGGGCCACGACGGCGGCCTGCGAGAACGTCGGGCTGGCGAGCTGTGGCGCCGGCGAGAGCGAGTCCGCCGCCATGGCGCCCGCCCGGTTCGAGGTCGACGGGACCTCGGTCGCCGTCTTCAGTTTCTGCGAGCGCGAGTTCGGCATCGCGGACGGCGACGAGCCCGGTACCGCCCACCTCGGGTCGCCGGGGGCGCTGGAGCGCGTCGCCGCCTCGAATGCCGACGTGACCATCGTCGCGGCCCACGGCGGCGTCGAGTACGTCCCCTTCCCACCACTCCACCGACAGACGCGACTGCGCGAGTTCGTCGACGCTGGCGCGGACCTCGTCGTCGGGCACCACCCGCACGTCCCGCAGGGCTGGGAGGTGTACGACGACACGCCCATCTTCTACAGCCTCGGCAACTTCCTGTTCCCGATGCCAGAGCGCCCGAAGACCCAGTGGAGCCTCGCCATCGAGGTCGCCTTCGACGGCGACGAGCCGGTGGCGGTCGACCTCGTCCCGACCGAGACGGTCGACGAGACGGTCGACGAGGCGGGCGACCGGGTCGACCCCGGGAACCGCCTCGCGTACCTGCACCACGTCGCCTCGCTGACCGCGGACCGGGACCAGCTCCGGGCCCACTGGCAGGAGGTCGCCGTGGCCATCTTCCACCAGCGCTACACGCGCTGGCTGCGGACCGCGCTCGCGGGCGACCTCGTCTCGCAGGTCCGCCACCCCGAACAGCACTTCAGCCCCGACACCGCCTGGGCGTCGGACGACCAGGAGTCACAGATGCTCGCGCTGTTGAACCTCGTCCGGAACCGCTCGCACCGGTCGCTGATGGAGACCGCACTCGAGGTCGAGACCGGCAAGCGCGAGGACCACCGCACCGAGTCGGTCCGCGAGCACGTCCGCGAACTCGTCGCCGAGACGGAGGACCGCCCGGTGTACGACCGGCAGTCCCCCGCGAGGAAGACGCTCTCTGCACTCATCGACCGCGTCACGAGTTGAGCAGGCGCGACTCGACCGCGCCCGAGAACACGACCGCCGACCGTTCTCTCCGCGACAGTCCACTCAGAGCCCAGCGCCGCCGGTGAGCAACGCGACCGCCGACACCACGAGCACGATGCCCGTGAGCGCGAGTATCTGTTGCACCCGGTCGCTGACCTCCGGTGATTGGTCCTTGATCGGCGAGCCGCCGTCGGCGGCGTCGGCGAGTTCGCTCGCCTTCTCGCCGAGCGGCCCCGGGAGCGACGAGCAGAAGTCGAGGACCTCGCCCACGTCGACCGCGCCGGTCAGCACCGCCGCCAGCGCGTAGACGACGAACCCGACGACGGGTACGACGACGAGCGCGAGCAGGTCGTTCTCGATGGCCGCCGGCAGGAAGTAGATGGGGACCGCCGCGACCGCGCCGGTGACGACGATGCGCACGATGCGAACGTCCTCCAGCGGGTCGTAGCCGAGGTCCCGCGCGATGAGCATGTTGAACAGCGGGAGCGACCCGTAGCCGATGGTCGTCGCGACCGCCGCCCCGACCATGCCGTACGCCGGGATGAGGTTGAGGTTCAGCGCGAAGTTCAGGGTCGCGGAGGCCCACGTCGCCGCGATGAGTGCCTTCACGTCGCCCTTCGCGTGGCTGATGGCCAGCAGCGGGCGGGCGACCGCGAACGCCACCGTCCCGGGCAGCAAGAGCAACAGCGGCGTGACCGCCGGGCGCATCTCGCTGCCGAGGTACAGCGGGACGAACGTCGAGGCCAGCGCGGCCATCCCGATGGCGAGCAGCAGCGTCAACAGCAGGACGTACCGGGTGGTCCGCGAGGCGAGGTCGGTGATGCGCTCTACCTTGTTCTGCTCCCAGAGGTCGGAGGTGGACTGGACCATCACGCCCTGGACCGACCGCGGGAGGATCCAGAGGAACTGCACGATGACGAGGGCGGCCTTGTAGTAGCCGACCAGTTCGCTGGTCTTGAACGCCTCCAGCATCAGCACGTCGATGTGGTACAGCGAGGTGAGCAGGAAGACGTACGCGATGGTGAGGTGGTTGAAGTTGAACAGGTCCGAGCTGGGGAACCGGTCGGGCGTCGTCGTCACGATGGCGTCGAACGAGAGCCGGCCGCGGACGACCGCCAGCCCGACGCCGACGGCGACCAGGCTCGCGACGATCTGGGCGACGATGAGCCCGGGGACCCCGAACTCCAGTGCGGCGAGGCTGACGCCGACGACGCCGAAGACGATGCGGTAGAGGACGTTCAGGGGCTCGGAGACGTGCTCCAGTTTGAGCCCCATCAGTGTCCGGCGGATGTACTCGCGGTACTGGACCGCGAGCGCCATCGCCCCGAGCAGGTAGAAGTACGGCTCGAACTCCGCCCCCCACACCATGGCGACGACGCCGGTGTAGGCGGCGACCGCGAAGCCGATGGCCGCGAGCACCGCCAGCAGCGTCGCGAGCCGGAAGTAGTAGCCGAAGACGTGGTCCTTCCAGCAGTTCATCGAGCGCTCCTCGGCGATGTACTTCTTCACGCCCGTGTTCGTCCCCGAGCTCATGAAGATGGTGAGCAGGGCGAACACCGACATGATGGTCGCGTACCGCCCGTAGATGGTGACGCCGAGGAAGTGGATGAGCAGCGGTGTCACTGCGGCCGTCACGATGAGCCCGACGAGGCGACTCCCGACGGTGGACAGGAACGCGGTGACGATGTTACGGTTCATGTGGTGGTCTCGGCGTGTCGTCCCCGCGAGGCGGGGCTGCGTCGTGTGGCCTGCTGTGCGGGCGATGCGTCCGGGGAGGGTGGTGCGTAGGGGGAGGCCGATGCGTGGTACTGGCGCCGCATCAGTTACCGGTCACGCGTCACGGTCTCGCCGGGGCTGGTCGTCGCCCCGGTCGAGAGGGTCACGCCGGCGTTCAGGCTCGTGTCGATGGCGGTCTTCGCGCCGTCACCGACGACGACCCCGAACTTCCGGCGGCCGGTCGAGACGCGCTCGCCCTTGACGGTGTGGCGCACCGGCTCGCCGTCGTGGCGCAGGTTGGCGACGGTCGTGCCCGCGCCGAAGTTCACGTCACGGCCGAGGATGGAGTCACCGACGTAGGCGAGGTGGGCGACGCTGGAGCGCTTGCCGACGACGCTGTTCTTCACCTCGACGGCGTTGCCGACCTTCGCGTCCTCGTCGATGAGGGTCGCCCCCCGCACGTACGCGTTCGGCCCGACGGTCGCGCCGGACCGGACGAGGACCGGGCCCTCGATGACGACGCCGGGCTTGACCGTCGCGCCCTCCTCGACGACGACGGTCCCCTCGAGGTGGGCGTCGTCGCTGACCTCGCCCTCGACGCGGGCGTCGAGTTCGGCGAGGTAGGTCTCGTTGGCGGCGAGGAGTTCCCACGGGCGGCCCACGTCGAGCCAGCGGTCGACCTCGACCGGCGTGACCGAGAACTCGGCGACGACGCGGTCGAGCACGTCGGTGATCTCGTGTTCGCCGCGCTCGCTCTCCTCGACCTCGAGCCAGTCGCGGGCCGCCTCCGGGAAGACGTACGCACCCGCGTTGACCAGGTTGCCCGGTGGGTCGTCGGGTTTCTCGGTCACGCCCGTCACGATGCCGTCCTCGGTGTGGAGTACGCCGTAGTTCGACGGCTCCTCGGCCCGGTACGCGAGCACGCTGGGGCGGCGCTCGAACAGCTCGACGACGCTCTCCGTGTCGAAGCAGTTGTCGCCGTTCAGCACCGCGAACGGGCCGTCGATGTACTCTGCGGCGGCCGCCACCGCGTGGGCCGTGCCGCGCTGTTCCTCCTGTACCGCGTAGCGGATCGGGGTCCCCTCGTACTCGTCGCCGAAGTACTCGCGGACCGCCTCGCCCTCGTACCCCACGACCATGAGGAGTTCGTCGGCGCCAGCCGTGACCGCCGCCGCGACGGTCCGCTCGACGAGCGGGCCGTCGGCGGTCGGCACCATCGGTTTGGGGACGTTGTCGGAGAGGGGGCGAATCCGCGTTCCTTCGCCAGCTGCGAGGATGACTGCTTGCATCGTTCTCGCATTCACGACAGTACCCTTTTGTTATCGACGCGTTAAGCGAGCAGGCCACTGCGGGATGGGAGTGTGCTAAAAAATGGCAACGAGAAGATGGGATGGTTGGGGGTGCCCTGCCAACATCTGAGGGGATCGGTCGTCCGGTGGGGGATGGACGAAGATCGACCGGGAGGTGGGCAACTCCCGGGCGATGACTGTGATGTTGCGCTGGGCGACGACTGCTGAGGGCTTTCACCTCGCCAGTGTGACCACCGGCACTCGTGCCTTGAACCCGGTTCCCCATTACTACGAGCCACATAACGCGACTGTCCCGACGTGCGAGCCGGTTTAATGCGCTCGTAAGCGACCGTTATCCGTCACTGCTCACCACAGGCGGTCGTCACGAACCGGCCGAGGAGTCGTCGGAGTCTGTCGCCCTGTTCGGTCTCGAAGATGCCCTGTCCGTGGGCGTCGCCCTCCAGTCGAACGAGACGTTTCGGGCCGCGTGCGGCCTCGTGCAGCCGTTCCGCGGTGTCGACGAACCGGTCGTCGTCGCCCATGCTGACGGCGACGAACAGCCGCGCGTCGAGGCTCCCTGCGGCCTCGACCCCGCCGCCGGGTGAGAGCGCGGCGACCGCGTCGATGGCCAGCTCGCGGCCCGCCGCCTCCACGGCGGCCTCGGCCCCGGAACTCGCCCCGACGACGACGAGCTGCTGGATACCCTCGTCCTGAAGGTACGAGACGGCCCCCAGCACCGCCGCGGTCTTGTGCTCGCCCTCGTCGATGGCGAGGACGCGGTGGCCGGCGGCCGCGTACTGCTCGACCTGGGGTCGCCAGCTCTCCCTGTCGCGGTCGATCTGCGGGACGAAGATGACGCCGCAGTTCCCCGCGCCGGCGATGGTGCCGGTCACGGTGGTCCCCGCGGGCGACTCGAACTCGACGGTGTGGGGGTCGGTCCGCGTGGTCGCGGTCGAGGAGTCGCCCTCGTCTTTGTGTTTCTCACCGGTCCCGGGCGTGTCCTCGGCGCTCCGGTCGGTGCCGGTCGCGGCGTCGGTGCTCGTGGGGTCCTCGGTCGGCCGTCCGTCGCCCGCACCGCCGCCGAGGCAGCCCGCGACGCCGGTCGCGGCGACAGCACTCAGGGAGGCGAGGAACCGTCGTCTGCGCTGGTCCGCGGTCATACGTCCCGGTACGTCGGGAACCGGGTTTACTAGCGATGAGCTAAAGGGAACGTGCTAGCCGGCTGGTCAGTCGCTGCGGGACTTCGCGCTCGTCGCACTGGTGACCAGCCGGTGGGCGTGCTCGAAGAGTTCGTCTGCGCGCGCGTCGCCGCGGGCCTCGGCCGTGATACGGACGAGCGGCTGGGTCCCGCTGGGACGCACCAGGAACCAGCCAGCCTCGGTGTCGACGCGGATGCCGTCGAGGTCGTTCACCGACTCGTACTCCTCGCGGAGGGCGGTCTCGACCTCGCGCATGACCGCGCCCTTGGCCTTCGTCTCGACGCTGTCCCGGCGGATGGGGTAGGTCTCGACGGAGTCGGCCAGCGCACCGAGCGAGTCCGCCCCCGCGACGAGTTCGACGAGTTTGCACGCCGCGAGGGGGCCGTCGGGACAGAGGGTCTCCGCGGGCCAGATCCACGCGCCGCTGGGCTCGCCGCCGAAGACCACGTCCGGGTCGGTCGCCGCCTCGGCCACGAACACGTCGCCGACCTTCGTGTGCTCGACCGACGCGCCCTGGCGCTCCAGCACGTCGTCGACCGCGAGGCTGGTGTTGAGCGGGGCCGCGACCCGGTCGCCCTCGCCCGCGGCCTCGCGCGCGAACAGTGCCATGAGCACGTCGCCGGCGACGAACTCGCCGTCCTCGGTGACCGCCATCATCCGGTCGGCGTCGCCGTCGTGGGCGATGCCCAGGTCGGCCGTCTCCGCGACGAGTCGTTGCAGGCTCTCGCAGTGCTCGGCGGTCGGTTCGCTCGGCCGGCCGGGGAAGCGCCCGTCGGGCTGACCGTTGAGCGTCTGGACGTCGCAGCCGAGGTCGTGGAGGACCGAGGCGGTGAGCCCGCCGACCCCGTTGCCCACGTCCACGACGACCGAGAGGTCGGTGTCGTCGAGGTCGACCGCCGCGCGCAGCGCCGCCTCGTGGGCCGCGGTGGCGCCGTCGTCCTGTTCCTGGCCGCCGACGCCGTCCCAGCCGGTCAGGTCCACGTCCTCCTCGCGGACGCGCCGGGCGATCTCCTCGCGCTGGGCCGCGTCGAACGCCTGCCCGGACGGGTTCCAGAGCTTGATACCGTTGTCCTGCGGCGGGTTGTGCGACGCGGTGACGACCGCGCCCGCGGCCGCGTCGTTGCGCGCGATGGCGCGCGCGACCGTCGGTGTCGCCGCCAGCCCCACGTCGACCACGCTCGCCCCGGCCTCGCGCAGGCCCGCGACGACCGCCTGCTGGAGCGGTTCGCCACTCTCGCGGGCGTCGCGCCCGACGACCACCCGGTCGTAGCCCGCCGAGGCGACGGCGCGCCCGACCGAGAGCCCGAGGTCGCAGGTGACAGTCGTACCGAACTCGCCGCGGATCCCGCTGGTACCGAACATGCCGGATGCCACGGGAGGCCCGGGTATAAGTATACGAGTGGTAACGACCGCATAGCCGGGTATGTTTTATTTCTGACACCGTCTTCGTGGGGGGTCCCCCCGGTCTTATCCAGTGCCAAAACCCGCCGCAGTCGTCTGTTGCGCGGATTATAGATGGTGTAGGTTTAGCAACGGCCGCGCGGGTATTTGTGTGGGTACGTGGAACAATAGAGTGAAGCATGAGGACAGATCTGACCGGATTCCAGCACAACCTGCTCGTCGTGCTCACGAAGATGGACGAGCCCAGCGGTCGAGAACTGAAGAAAGAGATCGAGGAGTCGCTCGACTGTACCCTCCCACACGGCCGTCTCTACCGGAATCTCGATACACTCGTCGAGAAAGGCCTGGTCGAGAAGGGCTGCATCGACGGTCGAACGAACTTCTACGAGATATCCGAGGACGGGAAGGAGGCCATCAGGGAGCGCTACCAGTGGGAGCGAGAACACATCGCGCCCGAGCTCACCTCGTGAGGCCGGTCCCGTTCCGAGACGGCGCAGTGGCTGTACAGCTCGGTGGGTGCAACAGGGACGACCATCGGTACTCGATCGACGAGCGCCAGCAGGAGAGACTCCTTCTCGCGGACCGCGACGCGCGTGCTCAGTCGCCGGCCTCAGCCGGGCGTACGCCAGCGACGTGTTCCAGGGGGAGTGCCGACCCGAGACTGCCCTCCTCCCCGACGTCGAGGGTCTCACCGAGGTCGACACCCTCGCTGGCCGCGGCGTCGAGGATGGTGACCAGCGAGACGCGGAGGTCGTCACGGGTCGTGGTCTCGGCGAGTGCCACCGAGACGATGTCGTGTTCTGGCATGTCCACCCGTCTCGACTCCTGCCTTGTAAGTGTGTGAGTCCCTCCCAATCGTTGTCCGACCGCAACTGTTTACTCCGCTGTTAAGTCCCGCTCCCCGTGACCTCCCGGCCGGAGCAGCGGCCGACCACCGCCTTACTCTGCCGGTAATAAACACGTCCGGGCGGGTAGGCACACGCGATGAGTCGCACGAAGTTGTGGTTCCTCGACGCCCTCGTCGTCCTCGCACTGACCGCGGTCGGGGCCGCCTCGATATACCTGCACGTGCCGGTCGCACGGACCGTCGCGACCGGCCTGTTCGTCCTCTTCCTGCCGGGGTACGCCGTCTCCGTCGTGCTGTTCCCCCGCGGCCGGTCCGACGCCTCGGAGCGAGACACCGGCATCGCCTGGAGCGAACGGTTCGGCCTCACCGTCGCCATGAGCATCGCCCTCGTCGCCCTCGTCGCCCTCGTGGCGAACTTCACGCCACTGGGCATCACCCTGCTCCCCATCCTCGCCGGGGTCGCGGGGCTGACGACCCTCTTCACCGTCGTCGGCCTGTTCCGGCGGTTCCGGGTCCCGGCGAGCGACCGACACGGCTTCTCGGTCCCGCTCCGGGCCGTGCTGTTCACCCAGCAGCGCGACGCCTTCCGGGGTGGGAGCTCGCCGACGACCGTCTACAACGTCGCACTGGTGGTGAGCATCCTGCTCGCGCTCGGGAGCGTCGGCTTCGCGGTCGCCTACGGCCCCGCGACGAGCGGGTTCACCGAGTTCACCGTCGAGACGGGCGACCAGAGCATCCAGGAGGCCGCGGTGCTCCAGGGCAACGAGAACCCGACCCTCGTCGTCGACAATCACGAGGGGCAAGACCAGGAGTACACCATCGTCACGACCGTCCAGCGCGTCTCCGAGGGCGACGACGGCGAGGTCCAGGTGCAGGCACAGCGCGAACTCTCCCGGACCACCGTCTCGACCGAGGCCGGCGAACGCGCCCGGAAGACGGTGCAGGTCTCCGCACCGGGCGACGACAGCGTCCGGGTCGTCATGCTGCTGTACAGGGGCGAGGCGCCCGCGGACCCGTCGCGCGAGTCCGCGTACCGGGTGCTCACCTTCCGCACCGCATGACACCGGGACACCGCCTGCCTGCCGGCCGGACAGCCACGGGCACGACCGACTCGACGCCGACCGGGGCGTTCATGAGCCCCTGGCGGCACGTTCGATAGGAGACCGATGTGGCCGTGGGAACACCTCGCGTTCGGCTACGTCTGCTACTCGCTGGCCGTCCGCGTCACGGCGGGTGAGCGACCGCGCGGCGTCGCGGTCGCCGTGGTCGCCCTGGCGACGCTCCTCCCGGACCTCGTCGACAAACCGCTCTCGTGGACGCTCGGCGTGACCGCGACCGGCTACTCCGTCGTCCACTCGCTGTTCGTCGCCCCGTTCCTCCTCGCCGGTGTCGCGGCGCTGACCCGGCGGCTCGACCGCCCGCACCTGTTCGCGGCCTTCGCGGTCGGCTACCTCTCGCACCTGCTCGGCGACGTCATCTACCCGGCGATGCGGGGCGACGGGCTCTGGGTCCACGCCGTGCTGTGGCCGGTCATGGAGCGCGAGGGCGCGCCCGTCGACGGCGTCCTGACCAACGCCTCGCGGTACTTCCTGCGCTTCCTGCACGACCTCCTGACCGGCGGGCTCTCCGGGTTCCTGCTGTTCGAGCTGGCGCTGGTGACCGCCGTGACCGTCCTCTGGGCGGTCGACGGCTTCCCGGTCGCGGCCGGGCTCTACCGCGCCGTGACCGGGCGAGGACGCGAGTGAGGTGCACGCGGCGGCGACGCCACTGTGGGCGTCACGTCGCCACTAGCGTACGAAGAACAGGTCGTCGTTACGCGACTGCGAAGCGGGGACCGGGCCGAGACGAACGGGCCGGCCTCGTCACCAGCCGTCCTTCGGCTGGGCGACGTCGGGGATCTTCGAGAGGGTAATCGGCTTCACGTCGGCGTTGGAGAGGTACTGTGCGAACTCCTCGAACTCGCCCGAGGAGATGTCCATCTTCCCCTCCCGGTCGATGCCGTGGAAGGTGATGACCTCGAGGTCGTTGTAGAGGCTCGCGAAGTCGACCTGGGAGGCGGCCTGGTCGACGTGGCGGCCGTTGCCGCGCGAGATGGTCATCTGGTCCGTGATGTTCCCGCTGGCCGCGTTCCGGGCGCTGAACAGTCCGAAGCCCATGTCGTAGTGCTTGGAGACGAAGTTCGTGACCTGCGAGTCGTACAGGCCGTAGGGGTACATGAAGCTCTTCGCGCCCTTCTTGAAGCCGTGGTCGACCAGCCACTCCTTCGACCCGACGACCTCCTCCTGGGCCTCCAGCCGGGAGGCGTAGAGCAGGTTCTTGTGGGTGGCGGTCTGGGACGCGAACTCCCAGCCCGCACTCTTCATCTCCTCCATCTGCTTCATCGTCAGGAAGCCGTCGTTCCCGACGTGTTCGGTGACGACCGCGGAGGTGGCCGGGATGTCGTACTGCTTGAGCGTCTGGAAGGCCTTCGTGTAGTCCGAGGCCTGCCCGTCGTCGAACACGAGCGCGACGTAGCCCTGGTCGGGCGAGCCGACCTTCCGCAGGTCGTCGACGCGGATCTTGCCGCCACTGCCGGCACCCTTCAGGCGGATGCGGATCTTCGTCACGTCGCCGAGGTTCGGCAGGCCGCTGACCTCGGTCGTCCCGAGGTCGAGGCGGTGCCAGAACCCGCTCGCGGAGTGCCGGATGGACTCGGCCAGCTGCACCGAGTTCTGGTTGTTCTCGTTGAGCAGCGTGATCTGGAGGACGGCGTGCTTCTCGGCGTCGAGGTTCACCGCCATCGAGAGGTTCGACCCCTCGAAGTCCGCGTCGAGCGACCGTTCGATGACGGGTTCGCCGTTCTTGCGGGTGATGACCGCCGACTGGCTGCCGGCGTAGGCGTTCTCCGTCATCGCGGACAGGTCGCCGTTCTTCACCTTCCACGCGGAGAGCTGCTCGAAGTCGTCGACGACGGCCGCCTCTTGCTTCTGCTTGTCGCCGTCTGTCGTCGTGTCGGTGCCCTCCTGTTGGGTCGTCGTGTCGGTTCCGGTCCCGGCGCGCGCCGTCGTCCGGGTGGTGTTCGTGGGGGAGGTGTTCTGTTCGCCCTGGTTCATACAGCCGGCGAGGCCGGCGAGTGCGCCCAGCCCGAGGGTCTTCAGGGTTCGGCGTCTCGTTCTGTCTTCGACCATCGAGTCGGTTTTCTCTCGACACCCGTAATATTATAATCAGGATAAGCACCTGTCCGTGCGCTGCGAGGACGAGCGGGCGTCACGGACGCGACCGTCCCGGACGACCCCGCTGTCGAGAGTCGCGTGGAAACCGTCTCGAAACCCGTCAAATCCGCCGGGGCGGGCCGCTCGCGAGAACCGTCGCTCACCCGCCGGAGACCGCGATTACACCAGTGTTAAACGCGGGACGGTCGCCCGTCTCGGCTCAGAGCCGGTCGCCGATCCACTCCAGCAGGTCGCCGGTCGCCATGTTCGCGTCCGCGAGGTCGCCCTGGAACTCGACCTGCGGGACGTAGTCGAGGCCGGCGTCGGCCGCGTCGAGCCGGGACTGGTAGACCTCGTCGCCGTAGTAGTCGTCGGAGGCGAGGCCGGGGAGCCAGCCCGCGACGCGCTCGACGCCCGCGTCCTGGAGCATGTTCTTCGCGTCGCCCCAGGTCTGCCACTCGATGTCGCCCTGGTTCGCGAAGAGGTACTCGAAGACGCCCCAGTAGTTCTCCCAGTTGTTCTTGTCCCAGACGCCGAGTGCGAGCTGGGCGAGACGTTCCTCGCCCTCGACGCTGTTGAGGTAGTGGCCGGTCGGGTACGCGATGGACCGGAACTGGACGTTGATGTGGCCCGGTTCGACGAACTCGGAGACGATGGCCGGGAGGTTCTCCTCGACGAACCGCTTCGTGTTGGGGTAGACGAAGTTCCCGTAGACGGTCAGCGTCGGGTTCTCGTTGCTCGTCCCCATCGTCGGGTAGGTCATCCGGCTGGCGTTGATGGGCAGCGGGACGTCGGCGAGCGAGCCCGACGAATCGCCGCCGTCGTCCGACGAGCTCCCGTCGTCGCCACCGCCGCCGAGGTTCGGCATCGGACACGAGTCGCCGGAGGTCACGTCGACGACCTCTGCGTCGCCCTCGATGGCCGGGCCGTCGACCGTGATGTTGGTGTTCTTCACGTCGTTCGCGGTCGTCCCGTGGAACCGGATGCCGACCGGGCCGTCCCACTGGATACAGGAGTCGAGGACGTTCACGTCGTCGCGCCTGCCGACGATGGCGGGGTAGTAGTCCCCGCCGCCGGTGATCGAGGTCCGGACGATGTCGTGGTCCAGCTCCGGGGCGTCCGGTGCCTCGTCGACGTAGACGCCGGGCGAGGTCCGGGTCCCGCCCGAGAGGTTCGCCGTGTAGTCCGGCCCGACGTGGATGCGCGAGTCCTCGAGCACCATGTGACCGCCGTCCTCCGCGACGAACACGGCACCGGTCCCGCGGCCGCCCGTCATGGAGATGTCGCAGTCCGAGATGGTGACCGGCCCGAGCCCGTCGGAGATGCGGACCCCGGTACAGGGGTCGTCGCCCGAGGGGTCGTCGACGACGACCTCGGCCCCGTCGACGTAGCTGCCCGCGCTGCCGAGGCGGACCTGCGCCCGGTCGTTGTCCTTGAAGACGCCGCCCTCGACGTGGACCGGCCCGTTCGACCAGGAGGCGTACAGGCCGTTGTTGCCGTACCCCTCGACGTGGCAGTCCCGGAACGTGGTCGTCCCGTCGCCGTCGACCCAGATGCCGACGGGGCCGACCGCCTTGCTCCCGTCCGGCAGCTGGAGGTTCTCGACCAGCGTCTCGCTCCAGTCGTGGTACGTCCGGAACCCGAAGGCGGTGTTGTCACCGTCCTGCGAGCCCTTCTTCACGATGTTCCGGACGACGAGGCCGTCGTGGCTCCCGAACTCGACCGAGGGGTCGACGCCGTCGCCGGTGTGGTCCAGCGTGAAGTTCTCGAAGAGGAGGTCGCGCGTGCTCGCACCGGCGATCCAGAAGTCCTCGGCGTGGTCCTCGTCCGCCACGAGCGTCACGTCGTCGCCCACGCCGCGGAGCCCGAGGTTCGAGGTGTCGTAGAGGTCCACCCGGTTGATCTTGTAGCGGCCGTCCGGGAACTCGACCAGGGTGTCGTCGTCGGCTACCTCGGCGAGGACGCCGTCGATTGGCTCCTCGCCCGTCGGGTCCGCACCCGCGTCGACGATGTCGACCACCGTGTCGTAGCCCCCGTCGTCGGCAGCAGCCGCCCCCGAGACCGCAGCAGAGCCGGCGAGTCCGCCAAGAAGTGTCAGTATCTCTCGTCGATCCGCCCTTCCTAGGTCCGTCAACCTATTAGACATCATCCCAACGCACCTCGGGTTACCCACTTAGTACCGGACAGTCGTTGCCGTTCGTTGCGGATTTTGCACGTTTTCACGACCGTTCTGCAATGTTTCGGAGGGCGTAAACCGCCGGTATCGGGCCCGCATCCGCTTACCCAGCCGATAACAATGAGGGTACGAGCAGTTGGGCGAACCAATGAGTACGCCGTCCGGTGGCAGTCGCGTCGTCGCCTGGATACACGACCGCCCCTTCGACCGGGACGTCGCCATCGTCGGGTTGTTGCTCGCACTCGCGCTGTTCCCCCTCCGGTTCGTCCTGACGCACCTGTTCGCGGAGACGCTGCCGCTGGTGCTGGCCACCGCCTGCATCCTCTACCTGATTGCGTGGCGGTCGGCCAGGAGCAGCCGGCGGCGCGAGACGGGCCTCGGGCACAGCCTCCCGACACTGGCGACCCCGGCCGCCAGACTCGCGCCCGCGGTGACCTTCGTCACAATCGCGGTGGCGATCGTCGCCGCCACCCTGTCCGGGGAGCGCACGCCGTTGTTCCACGCCGTCACCGCCGTCGGCGCGCTCTCGGTGTTCTGTCAGGTGTTCTTCGCGCCCGACGAGGACCTCGTCCCGGGGCTGGTCCTGCTCCAGATCGTCGCGCTCGCGGCGACGGTGCGGTTCACCGCCCTGCACACGAGCGCGGGCTTCGTCGGCATCGACATCTGGACCCACATCACCAAGCTCGCGGTCGACGTGCGCGAGACCGGTGGCATCGCGGTCATGCGCGAGCACGCCTCGCGCGGCGCGAAGTACTACGCGTCGCCGCTGTACCACCTGCTGGTGGTCGCGACCGCCATCATGGCCGACGCGACCCTCGAAGCCGCGCTCTACCTGTCGCTCGGGGCGGCGATGGTGCTGACGCTCCCGCTGGCGTACGCGGCCGGCCGGTCGTTCGTCCCCATCCGCTGGGCGCTGGCCGGGACGGCCCTGTTCGCGTTCAGCGACCACGTCATCAAGTGGAGCATCCACCTCGTCCCGACCAGCCTCGGCGTGTTGCTGTTCGTCGCGGGCTTCCACTACTTCGTCCGGGTGCTGAACGACCGCGACCCGCGGGACATCGCCCTGCTCGTCTTCTTCATCGTGGCGCTGACCCTCTCGCACCAGGTGTCGGCGTTCATCATGCTGGTGACCATCGGGACCGCGGCCGTCGTCCAGTACTTCGTCACGACCGACGTGCTCTACCCGGACGTGAGCACCCGCGACCTCTCCGGGCTGCTCGTGTTCCAGACCGGGTTGCTCACCCTGGTCTGGAGCGTGACGCCGTACCGCGGCGAGACGTTCACCGAGGCGATGATCGCGAAGCTCCAGGAGACGCTGGTGGAGTCCGCCGGCCTGTTCAACCTCCAGTCGACCGCCACCTCCGGCGGCGGTGCGGTCGCCGAGCAGACGCCCTCGATCGTCGACAAGGTCATCCCGTACCTCGACGTGGCCGGGTTCATGCTCCTGCTCGGGGTCACCGTCCTCGGCTGCCTGTACGCGCTGAAGAGCGACCGGACCTCGCTGGCCCGGCTGTTGCTCATCTTCGTCGTGACGGTGATGATCCTGTTCGCCCTGTTCCTGCCCATCATGGGCGTCGGGCTGTTCCTGCCGGGGCGCTGGTTCGCGTTCATGTACCTCCCGATGGCCATCCTCGGCGCGCTCGGCCTGGGCTACGTCGCGACGAACCTGAACGCGAAGGTGGCGACCATGGTGTTCCTGTTGCTCGCGGTGGGCTACCCGGGCGCCATGTTCGTCTCGACCGACGCGACCCTCGACGCCCCCGTGTTCGACCAGGACCAGCCCCGGTTCGGCTACAACCAGGCCGAGCTGACGGGGATGCACACGACCGGGAGCATGGTCGCGGACGACCAGCCGGTGTACACCGACTCGCCGTACACGGAGGTGTACCGCCGGACGGAGACGAACCCGCGGGCGACGATGCTGTTCGTGAACCCGGAGACGGGCAACACGGTCAACGACGTGGTGGTGTATCGCGGCTACCACTCCTCGGGGGCACCCATCTTCCGGGTGGGTGACCGCTCCGGCATCATCCCGGTGGAGCGACACGAGGTGTGTGGGCCCGAGCGGAGCATCCTCTACGCGAACGGGGAGGTGACGATGTGTGTCGGCGAGGACCAGGACGCGGTGCCGGACGACGGGAACGACGGTGGCGGTGATGACGGCAGCGGAGGCGGAGAAGAGATGGTTCGCGCCGTCGAGACGGCCGCCGGCCCTACCCGTCGATGACGAAGTAGGCGACCTTCTCGGTCACGTGACCGGTCTCGGTGTCCTCGGACTGTTCCTCCTGCAGGAAGGCGTTGACGCCGTCGGCCCGGAGGTCGTCGTGGCGGACCGTCACGGTGTTCCAGCCCTCGTAGGTCATCGGGGCCGCGAGGAACACCGGGTTATCGTACGAGCGCCCGAAGTCGATCCACTCCCAGTTCTCGTCGATCTTGCGGGTGCCGGTCTCGTAGTTGCGCCCGTTCAGGGTGCCGGGGCCCTCCTCGAAGGCGACCCAGGCCGTACGCTCCTGTTCGTCCCAGGCGAGGTCACGGCCGCCGTCCTCGGTGTGGAGGCGCATGTCGAACCCGTACCGGGTGACGTTCCGGACCCGCGAGATGACGGGGGTGTCGTGCCAGTCGCTCATCGGCGAGGTGAGCACGACCGGGGTGGCGTCGAAGGGCTCGTCGAACTCGACGTACTCCCACTGGTCGCCGACGTTCTTGCGGCTCGACTGGACGAGCTTGCCGTCGTCCGAGCGCGTGACGGTGTTGGCCGGGAACGCCAGCATGCCGGCGCTCTCGGTGTAGTGCTTGTCGTTGAGGTAGTTCCACTCCTCGACGCGGGCCGTGCCGCCCGAGTTGCTGTCGTCGTCGATGCGCGGGTGGGCGGGGTCCGAGCCGTTGTAGGACATCGAGGGCGCGACGATGGCGGGGTACGAGAGCGACTGGTCGAACTGGAACGACTGCCAGTAGTCGTCCAGCGAGAGCGTCGACGCGTGGAAGTCGACGTCCCCACCCGTGGTGGTCCGCGGCGTGCCGCGCTGCTGGCCGTACTGGTTCATGACGTGCTCGACGGTGTAGAGGTGCCACTGGATCTGCTCGTCGAGGGGCTGCTTCTCGGTCGTCTCGCAGATGAACCCGGGCCGGTCGAGCAGGCCCGCGACCCGGTGCATGAGCATCGGGTTGTCGGCGTCGAGGGTGTTGCCCATCCGGTAGGCCACGTCGCCGGAGAGGCCGAACTGCTGGTTCAGGTCGGCGACCGCGTTCTCGCCGTAGTCGCGAGCCGGCGAGGTCCAGGTCGGGAACAGCGCCTGCCCGACGCCGCCGTCGCCGGACTTGTAGATGCCCCGCGAGCTGTGGAGGTCGAACATCCAGTCGGGGTCGTGCTCGACGACCGCGTTCCAGATGTGGCGGGCCAGCGAGGACTGGCAGGTGCCGCCGGTCGGCGGGAACAGCCGGTTGAGGTCGTGGTCGTACGGGCGGTGGTCGAGCGCGATGGCGTCGACGTTCGCCCGCGGCATGACGACGAGCTTGCCGGAGGTGACCGACCACTGGGCAATCTGGTCGGCCGCGAGATAGCCGGACTTCTCGTCGCCGTGGATGCCGCCGACGACCATCGTCGTCGGCCCAGCGACGCCCGAATCGTACACGTAGACCGTGGTCTCCTGGTACGTGCCTTCCTTGATCTTGTAGCTCGTCCGGCTGGGCCCGGACGCCGCGCTGGCGGGGGACGATGCACCGGAGAGGGCTGCTGCGCCGAGACCGAAGGCGGCTGCACCGCGAAGGAAACCGCGTCGGCTGAACGTGCCGCGAGTGTCGTCGGAGGAGTGGGGTTCTGTCATCAACAACTGGTACTCCGGCAGTGTCCATCGCTCCGGTACTTCAGCGAGACAGGGTTTATATACCTGCTGGCCCGTCTCCGGAGGAGACGGGCCAGCCGCGAACCGCCGATTCCGGGCCCCAGGAGCCTTGTTACGCCATCACATGGGCGGTGGGACGAACCCCGCTATTCATATAGGGGTCACTGGTTCGCGATGGGATGGAACGGCTTACCCACTCCTTTAGCAGCAGGGTCGGTCCCGTTAGGTGGCCTATAGTGTTACGTCCGTCACCAGTACGGTTCGCGTATGAGTTCCCCACAGGTCTCCCGTCGCCGGTTCCTCCAGGCCACCGCGGCCGTCGGCGCCGCCGGGAGCGTCGGAGTCGTCAGCGGTCAGTCACAGAACGGTAAGCTCGTCATCATCTACGACGACGGGCACGACGGCGCGATGAGCGAAGCGCTCCCGGTCCACAAGGAGGAGGGCGTCCCCGCGTGTGCCGCCATCGTGGCGGGCTACACGCCGTGGACCCGGAAGGACCACGACTACCGGCTCGTCGGCGACGAGATCAGGACCCTCGAGGACGAGGGCTGGGAGATCATCTCGCACGGGCTGTACCACCGCAACCTCGGCGAGCAGCCGGTCACACAGCCGGTCGCGCCCGAGGACGAGAAGATATGGGTGCGCGACAACATCCACGGCGCGTTCCCGGACAGGGAGTACGAGATCCGCATCACGGACGGCGAGAAGACGGCGACGGCGCCGGTCGTCGGCGCGAACACTGGCGAGAACGGCGACTACCTCATCCTCGGCAAGCCGGTCGGAAAGTCCTTCGACCCGGCCGACGGCGTCACCGAGCGGTTCGTCGAGTCGGAGATCCGTCGCTCGATGGAGAAATCACAGGAGGTCATCGCCAGCCACGGCATCGACAAACCGCAGCACTTCGTCTACCCCTACGGGGCCCGGTCGCCCCTCGCACAGGAGCTGGCCACGGAGTACTACACGTCCATCACCAACTACGAGGTCGAGGGACTGAACCCGATGACGGGGCTCAACCCGCACAGACTCAACCGTCAGCAGATGGAGGGTCGCGCCCTGAACGAGAGTGAACTCGCTCACATGATGGCGACCATCTCCGACGAGAACCGCCTCGCCGTCTTCGGGGCGCACACCCAGTACGACGACCTCGGCCCGGAGCGCATCCGGAAGGTCATCCGCGAGGCGAAGTACCAGGGCATCGACATCGTCACGATGACCGAGGCGCTGGAGGCCGCCGAGATCAAGCCGAAGTTCCAGGAGACGGCGACGAAGACGACCACCCAGCCGCCGACCACGACCGGGTCGACCACGGCCGGGTCGGCCGCCACCACCGGCACGACGAACGGGAGCGGTGGAGACGGCGGCGAGCAACCCGGAGCGTCACAGCTGCCCGGGATGGGGCTCCTCGCCGGCGCGGCGGGGCTGCTCGGCGGCGCCGAACTCGCCCGTCGCCGGGGCGGCGAGGACTGAAACCGACCGCGTACGGCCGGTTCAGAGCCGGTCGTCTATCCAGCCCATGAGCTTCTCCGTGTCCCAGTTCGCCCCGGCGAGGTCCCCGTTGAGGTGGAGCTGCGGGACGTACATGAGGCCGTCAGCCGCCGCCTGCTCGCGCGAGGCCAGGACCTCGTCGTCGTACTCGCCCTCGTTGACGAGCGCGGGGATCCAGCCCTCGACGCGCTCGACGCCGGCGGCCGCGAGCAGGTCGCGGTCCTGCTCCCAGGTGCCCCACTCGAACTCGCCCTGGTTCGCGAAGAGGTACTCGAAGACGCCCCAGTAGTTCTCCCAGTTGTTCTTGTCCCAGACGCCGACCGCGAGCTTCGCGAGGCGTGCCTCCCCGGGGACGCTGTTGAGGTAGTGGTCGGTGGGGTAGGCGACCGACCGGAACTCGACGTTGAGTCGGCCGGTGACGACGTACTCGTCGATGATGTGCTGGAGGTTCCCGAAGACGAACTCCTTCGTGTTGGGGTAGACGAAGTTCCCGTAGAACCGCATCGTGGGGTTGCTGTCGTCGGTCCCCATCACGGGGTAGGTCTTCCGGCTGGAGTTGCCGGGGATGGGAACGTCGGCGAGCGAGACCTGCGCGCGGTGGCCGTCCGGCATGGGGTCGACGCCGCTCGGGACCGGACAGGTGCCCGAGGCCGTGCAGTTCTGCAGGTCGACGCTGCCGTTGGCCATGTCGCCGGGGACGTTCACCGTCGAGTCCTCGACGACCGTCGGCTCGTCGAAGAAGGTCACCTCGTGGTCGATGTTCCACGTCTCGATGCCGTCGCGGTCGGTCCCGGTCTGCTGGATACAGCAGTTCCGGAAGGTGTTGTTCCCGCGGAACAGCAGGACGACCGGGTTGCGCCCGAAGGCGTCGCCGCTGCCGGTGATGGAGACGTTCTCGAACAGGCGCTCGCCGCCCTGCCCGGACTGCTCCCAGTCGCTGGGCTGGTCGACGTAGACCGCCGGCGCGGTGTCGTCGTTCCAGTACATCAGGTAGTCCGCGCCGACGTGGATGTTGGTGTCGCGGACGGTGACCGAGCCGCCGTCGAAGGCGTTGACGATGCCACCGAAGCCGCGCCCGCGGAGCATCTTGACCTCGCAGTTCTCGACGGTCACCGGACCGGGGTTGTCCGAGATGCGGATACCGCGGTAGTTCGGGACCCAGTCCTCGCGGACCTTGTCCGGGCTGGCGTCGACGACGACCTCGGCGTCACGGACGTAGCTGCCGGGTGCGCCGAGGCGGACCTGGCTGCGGAGGTTGTTCTTGTAGACGCCGCCCTCGACGCCGATGGGGCCGGTCCCGGTCGAGGCGTAGAGGCCGTTGTTCCCGAAGCCCTCGATCTCGCAGTCGCGGAAGACGAGCTTGCCGGTCGAGGCGGTGTAGACGCCGACGGGTGCGACCGGGATGGAGCCGTCGCGCATGACGAGGTTCTCCACCAGGCCCTGGCCGTCCTCGTCGAGGACGTAGAACCCGAAGGCCGTGCTGTCGGTATCGTGGTAGCCGACCTTCGTGACGTTCCGGACGAGCAGGTTGTCGTGGGCACCGAAGGAGATGCACGGCCCGCAGTCGGTCGCGGAGTTGTCGATGGTGAAGTTCTCGAAGGTGAAGTTCCGCATGTGCCAGCCCTGGAGCCAGTAATCGCGGTTGTAGTCCTCGCTGGGGACCAGCACCACGTCGTCGCCGATGCCGCGGAGGGTGAAGTTCTCCCGGCCGTACATGTTGAAGTCCTGGATCTTGTACCGGCCGTTCGGGAACTCCAGGACCGCGTTGTCGTGTTCGAGGCGGCCGAGCACGGGGTCGATGGGTTCCTGTCCCGTCGGGTCCGCGCCCTCCTCCACGACGTTGTATACGGTCGGTTCGGCCGTTCCGGCGGCCGTCTGTCCACTGGCGGTCGTGGCACCAGAGAACGCGGCTGCACTGATTCCGGCGACAGATGCCGCACGAAGATAGTCACGGCGAGTGAGACTGCGCTTCTTGTCTGGAGAGGGGGAGTGTTCGGTCACGTTTGTTCGGGCTTCGATACGGAGAACACCCTGATTCATCAACGCCTTCAACCATCCAGCATTTATTAACGGTTGCGAGACATTCACATGGAGGGAGAGGTAGACTCCCGCACGCGGCGCAGACGCGATGACGGTGAAGGACGCGACCGGGGAACGCGACAGGTGTCACGAGCCGACAAGCGTGCCCGCGCCGCCAGCGATCACCGCAGAACCCGGTGACGCCGCTGGCCAGGTATCGGAACAGAACAGGGTGAAACGGAGAACGACCTCGAAGCGAAGCCAGGGTATCCTGGCCACTACCGGAACTACGCCGCCTGCTGGTGCGGGTCCTTGTCGTCGTGCATGGTCATCGTCGCGTCGAACTCGTAGTCCGGGAGGGCGACGATCTTCTCGCGTCCGACCGTGACCCGCTGGATCGCGCCCTCGGATTCGAGCGCGCAGAGGTGACGGCTCACCGTCGAGGAGGAACAGTTCACGCTCTCGACGATGTCGTTCTGCCACATCCGTCCCCCTTCGCGCTCGACCGCGGCGAGTATCTGGTCGCTCGGACACGCCGGGATCGTCGCCTCGGCTTCGACCACGTCGGCGCTGGGTGGGGCGTCCGGCTGCTCGGCTACCGGTTCGGTCGCTGGTTCGTCGTCGACGGCCGACGGTCGCATCCGCTGGAACCGTCGCCGGGTCTCGTCGCGGAGCCGGGCGACCGCACTCGTCGCGCGGTCCCGGGCACCGACGAGGGCTGCGTGCAGCCACAGGATGACGTGGTCGACTGTCGTTTCGCCGTTGGTGGGGGAGGGGGAACTCATCTGTAATAACTCTACTGGCCGAGTATAAAGTACGTAGACCCAAGTGGCTTAGGTTTATCAGTTGGCTAACCAGAGGACGAGGGAGTGAGCAGTTCCTGGGCGCGACTCCTGAGGTGGCCCAGCGCGACGGTCAGACTCGACAGGATGGACCCGGTGTGCAAGAGCAACGGCGAGATGCGGAGCACGTTCAGGAAGTGGACCGTCCAGAACGCCAGCCCGACACACCCCGCCAGGAGGTGATAGCCCAGCCAGCTCGAGGAATCGCCGGACTGTGCCTCCGGGTCGAGGTACGCGACCAGCGGGTCGAGGTTCGGGCCGGGCTCGACGCGACTGGTCTCCTCGTCGTACCGGACCACGTCCGCGTCGTCGAGCGCCGGCAGGTGCGACTGGTACAGCGAGATGTACACGCGCTGTCGCTCGTCCGACGACACCTCGTCTATCGGCGCGCCCGTCTCGGCCGCTGCCACCTCGTCGGCCAGCGTCCCGAGGTCGGTCCCGCCGTCGTCCTCGTCCTCGCCGGCGAGTGCGCGGATGGTGTCGCGACGCCGTCTGTTGGTCAGTAACTGGAACACCTCGTCCGAGTCGAGGTCCGTGACGCCCCCCTCGCCGGTCTGCCCGCCGAGCAGGGTTGGCCTGGCGGAAGTCATTACTAGTCCACTCATCAGCCACCAAGAAAAACCGCGTCCCAAATTACTGCAGACTGTGATGAACCCGGACGCTCCGGCTGGCCACCGCCACCGACTCGGCCCGGACAGCGCCCGAGACCGTGCTAATCGCTACCCTGCGGCGGCCACCAGTCGCAGTCGGCGCAGTGTTCGATGCCGTTGACCGTCGTCGTCGGTTCGTGACAGACCGGACAGGGCAGGTCCTCGAGTGTCGTGTTGGACATACCACAACTGCGGCCGGACGGCTGCTAATAGATACCCCTGCCCATGGTCGGGCGGGTCCGGGGACCTGTCGGTCCGCGTCGGCCGGGACGCTGGAAAGCCCTTAGGTAGCCACCCCACGTAGTCACCGCAGCGACACATGTACGACGACATCCTCCTGCCCGTCGACGAGAGCACCGAGTCGACGGCCGTCATCCACCACGCCGCCGAACTCGCACACTGGGCCGACGCAACCCTCCGGGTCCTGAACGTCGCCGACACCGCCCGCGACAGCGTCACCGTGGTCGAGAACGACGTGGTCGACGCGCTGGTCCGGGAGGGCCAGGACGTGGTCGACGAGGTGGCGGCGACGCTCGACACCCTCGGCGCCGACTACACGACCGACGTGGTCCAGGGTGACCCGGCCTCGACCATCGTCGAGTACGCCGAGCACTACGAGTACGACCTCATCGTGATGCCGACACACGGCCGCAAGAACCTCTCGCGGTACCTCCTCGGGAGCGTCACCGAGAAGGTGGTCCGCCTCTCGACGGTCCCGGTGCTCACCGCCCGGATGGTCGAGGACGAGGCCCTGCGGTTCCCGTACGAGTCGCTCCTGCTCGCGACCGACGGGAGCGAGTCGGCCCAGGCCGCGGTCGAGTACGGTCTCGACCTCGCCGCCACCCTCGACGCCGAGGTGCACGTCATCTCGGTGGTCGAAGACGACATGCTGGGAGCCGACGTCCGCTCCTCGGCCGCCAGCGACAGGGCCGATACGGCCGCGGCCGAGGCCATCGACGCGGTCCGCGAGGCCGCCGCCGAGCGCGGCATCGACGACGTGACGGGCCACCTCGAACACGGGGACCCCGACGAGGTCATCCTCGAGTTCGTCGAGGACGACGGCGTCGACGCCGTCGTGATGGGGACCACCGGCCGCCGCGGGGTCGACCGCATCCTGCTCGGCAGCGTCGCCGAGAAGACCGTCCGGTCGGTGCCCGTCCCCGTCATCACGGTCAGGAAAGAGTCGTAGGTGGCGGTACCGGCCGTCGCGGGCGACGATTACTGGCCCGGGCCGACCTCCTCGTAGGGCTGGACGATGACGAACCCACCCGGCTCCGCGAAGTCGAGCTGGTAGGTCTCGCCCGAGGACTTCCCGAGGAAGCCCTTGATGGTGCGGTCGGTCTTGACGCCCGGCGAGACGGAGCTGCTCCAGGCGACCGTCGCGTCCGGGTCGGTCGTGACCGGCGTCTCCAGCACCAGCGGCTCGCCGTGGGTCGTGATGGCGACGTTCCCGGGGCCCTCGAGGTAGACGTTGAACAGCCCGCCGGTGGTCGCGCCGGCGATGCTGTCGATGGTCCGGATGTCCCAGTCGATCGTGCTCTCGAACGCCAGCACGTCGTTCCCGTTGACGCTGATCTCCTCGCCGGCGTCGAGGCTCAGGATCTGTACCTTCTTGCCCTGGTCGGCGAGGTAGAGGTTGCCCGACCCGGTGGCCTGCATCATGACCGAGCCCTCACCGGTCGCAGCCTTCTTGAGCATCCCTGTCAGGCCGCCAGCGGACTTGCGTTCGAAGGAGATGTCGCCCTCGTAGGCGACCATCGACCCGGCCTTC
This sequence comes from Haloarchaeobius amylolyticus, assembly GCF_026616195.1. Lineage (NCBI taxonomy): Archaea > Methanobacteriati > Methanobacteriota > Halobacteria > Halobacteriales > Halorubellaceae > Haloarchaeobius > Haloarchaeobius amylolyticus. Next base: position 457,366 of record NZ_JANHDH010000002.1, on the reverse strand, counting down.
GCCATGACGCTCCCGTCGAGCGCCACGTCGAGCAGTTTCGAGTTCTCCAGCTGGAAGCCTTCGCCTCCCGCTTTCGGTGCGTTCTCTCGCGTGAATTGGTCGAGGTCCATCGTGTGTACTCCGAGGCGCGCACGGCGCGACTCGGCAGAGAGTACTCCCGAGAAGTATAAGAACGTTGAGTCGCCGGCGGTGCCGGTAGCCGGGGAAGACAGCCGGACCGGTCACCGGATCTCTGCTTTGGGCTCCTCGCGGCGGCGCTCCCCGTCGTCCGAGACGATGGTCTCGTTGAGCACGGTCCGCATCCCGCGCCGGAGGCGTTCGGAGGTCGCCTGGCTCGACACGCCGAGTTCGTCGGCCACGTCCTCCAGGGTGGCCTGCCGGGGCACCTCGTAGTAGCCGGCCTCGACGCTGGCCTCGAGTGCCTCCCGCTGGGCGGGTGTGAGGTCCGAGACCTCGGCCCCGTCGCTGGTGTCGGCGTCGGTGGGGTGTTCCCGGAGGATGCGCCTGACGGTCACGGGGATGTCCCGGCGCTCGCAGTACGCGGTGAACTCCTGGAACGTCTCCTCGCTGGCGAACGTGGCCTGGATGCGCGACTCGGTCGCCGTGGCGGTGTGGGTCTGGAAGTAGATGTCGTGGTCCACGACGAAGGGGTAGAGCGTCTGCTCCCGACTCGCCTCGGACAGCGTCACCCGGTACATCCGACGGCCGTCCGACTCGGAGAGGACCCGGTAGTCCGCGAGCGTCTCGTCGTCCTCCATCCCCGCCTCCAGCGCCCCGTAGTCACCACCCGACGCCTCGAACACCAGGACGACGATGCCGTCCTCGCGAAGGCGGAGGTCGTGCACCTTGTACGTCATCCCCGGCGCCCGTTTTCGCGCTGTCTGCAGGATCGGGGATTCGATGACGAAGTCGACGAAGACACTCATTACCAAACCTCAGTATCCGTAGAATTGTAAAATCTTCCCAACATCTAGCCTCGATATCCTTTTATTTTCAAGCACCAGTTATCACGGTCGCACGGGAGCCACGACGAGGAACGAAACAGCCGTTCGTCGCCCGCTACCCGGCCGGACCCGGGCGGTGGTCTATCCCGAACGTTGATTATACGAGCCGACGAGCACTGAACGTGTTCGCGATGCGACCGAAACGCACGACCGTGGTCGGGGGACCACGGCACACGAGGGGGACAGAAACAGGGGACGCGACCGAACCCGGGTCGGCCCGGACCAGGGGGGTGGCCTGACATGGGGGCGTCGGCGACGGTCACGGAGACGCCGGCGGACGTCCGCGAGGCGGGGCTGTCGGCCCGGCTCCGGCACCTCGCAGAACGGGCGAACCCCGCCTTCGCGGTCGGCTCGCTGGCCGTCCCGCTGTCGGCGTTCGGCCTCGCCTGGCTGGTCGGCGGCGTGACGGCGCTGTTCTACGTCCACGTGGCCGCGGGCGCGCTCTGGTTCTCGTTCGCGGTCATCTTCCCGGTCATCATCGGCCCGGTACTCGGAGGCGTCGACGAGGACGCCGCGGCCCAGGTCGTCGGGTTGCTGACGCCGAAGACCGTCTTCTTCCTGTTCGGCATCAGCGCGACGACGGTCCTCTCGGGGACGGCCCTGCTCGACGCCTACGGCCAGCTCGGCGGTGGCGCCCTCTGGCCGACCGTCGCGCTCGGCGCCGGCTGGGGGCTGTTCGTCTTCGGGCTGGCCGTCCCGAACCGGCTGCACCTGCGCTCGTACTACGAGCACCAGTCGCCGGACCCGGACGGGGAGACACTGGCGCGCGTCGAGAGACTGAACGTGGCGGTCGGGCTGTTCGAACTGGTCGTCATGTTCGCCATCGTCTACGTGATGGTCACACTATGAACCGGGCCGACCCCAGGGACGTGGCGGCGGACGACCTCGGCGCGGCGAGCGAGCGCCACCGGCTTTCGAGAGAACTCGCCACGACCGACCTCGCGCTGCACCGCTACCGACTCGCGCCGGGCGACGGCCTGCCCGGTGGGCTGCACGCCCACGCCGACCAGGAGGAGGTGTTCGTCGTCCTCGCCGGCACCGCGACGTTCGAGACCCCCGAGGCACCCGGAGACAGGGTGACCGTCTCGGCCGGCGAGGCCGTCCGGTTCGCGCCCGGCGAGTTCCAGTCGGGCTGGAACCGCGGCGACGCGGACTGCGTCGTCCTCGCCCTCGGTGCGCCCCGCGAGAGCGAGGATACCCGGGTACCGATACCCTGCCCGGACTGTGGCCACGGCGACCTGCGCCTCGCCCTCGACGGTGCGGACCCGACGCTCGACTGCCCCGACTGCGGGGCCGCGCACGTCCCGGAGCCGTGTCCCGACTGCGGCGACGGCGAACTGCTCGTCCGACTCGACGACGAGGGCGGGACACAGGTCGTCTGCGAGGACTGCGCAAGCACCTTCGCCGGGGCACCGCTCGGGTGACCTGTCCTTCACTTTCACTTTCACTCCGCCCTTGGCTCACCCCTTTTACCGGCGGGTGTGACCACCCGGGTATGTCACGGACGCACGAGACGCCGACCGAGGAGGAGATCCGGAACGCACTCGCGGCCGCCGAGCGCGCCATCGACGAGGCCGACTACGACGGCGTCGAGCGCGCGAGCCTCCGGCTGCTCAGTCTCGCGAGACGCGGGCGGCGAGAACACGTGACCGAGGCCGCCGGGGCGACGGCCGACTGAGACGGCTCCGGTTCAGCGCTCGCCCTCGAACAGCTCGCTCATCACCTTCCCGAGCCCCGCGCGCAGGTGCTCGTGGAAGGTCGGCGCGGAGATGTCGAAGGAGTCCGCGAGGTCGCCGCCGTCGGCCGCCCGCGGCCACTCGAAGTAGCCCGCGTCGAAGGAGGCCTCGAGGATGGCCAGCTGGCGGTCGGTGAGCCGCGCCTCGAGGCGCTCCCAGTACGCGAGGGCGCTGTCCGACTCGCGCTCGACCCGTTTCTTCGCCCGGAGGTCGACCCGGTCGAACTCGGCCTGGAGCTGCCCGACGAGGTCCCCCACGTCGGCGGTCGAGGCCGCCTCGACGGTGAGTTCGTACTCGCCGGCCGCGATCGTCGCGTTCCGGTTGCTCGCGCCCCGCTGGGCCACCGAGAGCAGCGGCGACCCCGCCGTGAGGACGCACGAGAACCGGCAGCGCCCGCCGCGCTCCCCGAGGACCGACGCGTGTGCGACGTCGTCGTGGGCCGTCAGCGACTCGACGACCGTCTCGGGGTCGACGCCCGCGGCCTCGACGAACACCCGGAGGCCGTCGTCGGCGACCCCGCTGCTCGTCACCTCGAGCGTGGCGTCGACGGTCCGGGCGACGGTCGCGAGCGGCGCGTGGGGGTCGTCGACGGCCAGCCGCAACTCGGTCGCGTAGTCGCCGTGGAGCAGTTCCCGCGACTCGACGGCGTTGATCGCGTACCCCAGCGTGTTCCCCAGGACCGCGAAGGCGTCGCGTTCGAGTTCGCCGAACGCGTCGGGCTGGGCGGTGTGGACGACGAGCGTCCCGTACCGGGCGCCCCGGTAGGTCAGCGGGACCGCGAGGTAGGCGGTACAGCCCGTCGCGGCCGCGAGACGCTGGACCGCGTCGTCCCGGTCGCGCTGGACGAGCGGCCCCTGGCCGTCGAGCGCCTCGCCGACCGTGGTCCCCTCGACCGTCTCCGGGGTGAGCGCGGCGAGTTCCTCGAGGAGGTCGTCCTCGCCGGCGCCGTCCCGGGGGCGGATGTGCCCGGTGACGCTCCGGTCGACGACCCACGCGAGCCGGCAGAACCGGGCGGTCGAGAGCTCCCGGCAGACGATGGACTCGATGTCCTCGCGGCGGGAGACGTCGAGCAGCGACCCGATGACCTCCCGGACGAGCCGGCCGACGCGGTTGACCTGTTCGAGCTGGCGGTTCCGGTGTTCGACCGCGGCCTCGGACTCCTTCCGGCCGGTGATGTCGAGGTGGAGCACGAGGACGAAGTCGTCGTCCCCGTGGGAGAACCGGCTCGCCCGCATGACGAACCAGCGCTTCGCCGCCGGGCTGTGGCAGGGGTACTCCAGCGAGTAGGTGTCGCGGTCGTCGTCGAGGACCCCCCTGATGCCGGTGGCCGCGTCGGTCGCGTCGTCGGTCGCGCTCTGGTCGCAGACGTCGAGGTAGTTCGCCCCGACCATCCCCGGGTCCTCCTTGTAGTCGTTGTCACGAGCGAAGTCTCGCCACGCGTCGTTCGTGTACACGATGGTCCCGTCGGTGTCGAGCACCGCGAACTGGGTCGGAATCGCGTCGAGCGTCGAGCCCCCGAACGTTCCGTCTCGGTCGTCTCTCCCCAGCGTCGGCGCCATCGTGGCGGTCCCGTCGTCGATGTTGGTGTCACTCATTGGTCAGTAGGGTTCAGGCACGGCAACCGCGAACGCGTGCTATCGACAGTCATCCAATTTAACGATGAGAGACCTATAAGTCTACTCCCAAAACACCGGACATCGCCCCCGACGAGGCCGGTTCGCTCCGGAGCGCTCCATAGCCCTCCGGAGACGACCGCGGTTACCGTCCGGCCAGATAACCGTTTTTATCCTCGACAGCCTATCATCCGCGTGAAGGCGAAGGCGATACAGACAGTCACGGTCGTCGCGCTCGTCCTCCTCGCCGGCTGTTTCGGGTTCGGGGGCTCCGACGGCGGACCGGGTGTCGGTGACGACACCGGGCCGTTCGCCGACCCCGCAGTCGACACGATCGGCTGGGAGAACGGGTACTGGTACAACGAGACGATAGCCGTCGACCAGAGCGACGGACTGACCGAAGCGGAACAGGCGGCGTTCCTCGCGCGGTCGATGGCCCGCGTCGAGGTACTCCGGGGGCTCGAGTTCGAAGAGCCCGTGGAGGTCTCGGTCATCTCGCGGGACGAACAGCGCGCGAAGTCCGCCAACGGCAGCACCGACAGCGAGAACAAGAACCGCTGGAACGACCAGGTGTGGGAGGCGCTGTTCATCTCCGACGAGCAACAGCGCATCGAGGACGAGTTCGGCTCGGTCGCCGGCTCGGCCGTCCTCGGCTACTACGCCGCCGGGACGAACAAGGTCGTCATGGTGAGCGACGACCCCGACCGGCTCGTCGTCAACAACGCGACGTTCGTCCACGAGCTGGTCCACGCGCTCCAGGACCAGCACTTCGACATCAAGCGCGTACAGGACCAGGCGAAGACCCAGGACCAGCAACTCGCCGCCAACGGGCTCATCGAGGGTGAGGCCGAGTACATCGAGGCGCAGTACGTCGAGCGCTGCACCAGCGGCGAGTGGGACTGCGTGAAGACGCCCAAGACCGAGGCCGGTGGTGGCAGCAGCGACGTGAACCTCGGCATCCTCGTCACCATCTTCCAGCCGTACTCCGACGGCCCGTGGTTCGTCCACCAGCTCGTCCAGGACGGCGGCTGGGAGGCCGTGAACGCCCTGTGGGCGAACCCGCCGCAGTCCTCGAGCGCCATCATCCACCCGGACCGCGCGGTCGACCCCGTCGCGGTGACCATCGACGACCGGGCGCGAAACGGCTGGCAGACCTTCGAACACGGCAGCGACACCGTCGGCGAGGCGTCGCTGTACTCGATGTTCTGGTACCAGTCCCGCCAGTACAACGTCTCGACCATCAACACCTCGACGTTCGGGACGCCCTCGGGCCTCTACGACCGGTTCGACTACCGGAGCCCGCCCTCGGACGGCTGGGTCGGTGACGCGGTCCTGCCCTACCAGAACGACGGCGAGTACGGCCACGTCTTCGTGACGGAGTGGGCGACGCCCGCCGACGCGACCGAGTTCCGGCAGGCCTACGAGGCCATCCTCGCGGGCCAGGGCGGCAGCGAGCAGTCGCCCGGCGTCTGGGTCATCCCCGAGGGCGGCTTCGCGGACGCCTTCCACGTCCACCAGACCGGCACCACGGTCACCATCGTCAACGGGCCGACCGTCGACGACCTCGCCGACATCCGGCCGTAGGAACCCGCGTCGGTCGGCCGGTTCTATTCTTCGAGCGCGTCCGTCAGTCCCCACTCCTCGGCCCGCCGGGCGGCCTCCTGCTCGGCCTCCGCCTGTATCGCGGCGATGCGCTCCTCGTCGGCCAGGAACGCCGCCAGCGGGTCCTCGTCGTCCGGAACCGTCTCCTCGCGCCGGTGGGCAGGCGCGGCCTCGCGGGTCCGGTCGGCGAGGGCGGGGTCGGCCGCGAGTCGCTCCGCCGGGAGCTGGGGCGGCACCCGCAGGTCGACGGACTCGTGTGCCACGTCGAGCGACCCCGCCGGGACCGCGTACAGCTCGACGCTGTAGGGGCCCGGCGCGGTCAGGTCCGCGATGGCCTCGGGGCCGCCGCGGTCGGTGCCGACGTGGTACGCCAGCACCGGGACGCCGGCATCGAGCGTGACCACGCCGCTGCCGTCGTCGCCGAGCAGCAGGGCGTCCTGCGGTTCGAGGACGAGGTAGCCCGTCACCCGGTCGTCGAGGGCGGCCGCGAGCGCGGTCGCCGGGGACCCGACGACGCGCGACCGGACGAGGTCGCCACGCGGCAGTCTCACGGTTGCTTCGGGATGACGGCGCTGCGGAAGCGGTCGGCGACCGCCCCGGGTTCCTCGTCGCGCACCTCGATGGCGGCGGCGGCCTCACGGAAGGCCCCGGCGGCGGCGGAGTCGGGGGCGTGTGCGAGCAGCGGTTCGCCGGCAGCTCTGGCGGCCCGGACCGCGTCCGAGTCGGGGACGGTCCCGACGACCGGGCCGTCGAAGTAGCGCTCGGTCTGGTCGGTGATCGTCGCGACCGCGTCGGCGTCGTGGACCCGGTTGAACAGCACGCCCGCGCCGCCGGTCCCGTACGACCTGGCGTACTCCTGGACCTTCAGGCCGTCAGAGAGCGCCGGGATGGTGGGCTGGAGGACGACGACCATCCGGTCGGCGAGCACCACCGGGAGGACCGCGCCGACGCTGCCGATGGCCGCCGGTGAGTCGAGCAGGAGGACGTCGGTGTCGGCGGCGAGGTCGGCGACGACGTCCCGGAGCCGGGTGGGGTCGGCCTCCCGGAAGTCGCCGAGCGAGGTGCCACAGGGGACGACCCGCATCCCGAACCGGTCGTAGGTCGCGTCGGCGACCGACACGTCCGCGTCGCCGAGCAGGAGGTCGTGCAGGGTCACGTCGGCATCCTCCAGCCCAGTGTGAAAGAGCAGGTTCGCGAGACCGGTGTCGGTGTCCACGACGGTCACGTCGTGGTCGGCGGCGAGGGCCATCCCCAGCGCGAGGGTCGCCGTCGTCTTGCCGGTCCCACCCTTCCCGCTGGCGACGGCGATGGCTTCGACCATGTGCTGGATGTAGCTTCGACAACGGACATAAGTATTCGCATCGGCATCGAAGAAATAAACGGGTTGACGGCCAGCGGGTTCGACAGTTTACTCGTCGACCTGGACCGTCGTGCTCGCCGTGTACTCGTCGTCGGTCTCCGTGTCGGTCGCGGTCAGGGAGACGGCGTACTCGCCGGGGTCGTTCCACACGAAGCGGACGACCTCGCCGTCGGCCCCGACCTGGTCGGCACACGCGGACTCCCAGTCGTACTGGAGGTCGGCGTCGTCGCCGTCGACGGTCGCCTCGAACCGGACGGTCTCGCCGACGGTCGGGTCCTCGGTCTCGACCTCGATGCCGACGCCGGCCGTCTCGTCCTCCTCGCAGTCGGCGGAGACGGTGATGGTCATCGAGTCGGTGTCGCGGCGGTCCCACCAGTCGTATGCGATGGCCTTCACGGTGTGTTGACCGGGCTCAAGTCCCACCGCGATACTGCCACTGCCGACGGCGTCGAACTCCGCGAACGTCGTCACGGCGTAGTCGCCGTCGACGAACCAGCGCACGAGCGTCTTATCTCGCTCGGACAGCTCCCGCTCGGCCAGCTTCGCCTGGAACTCGATCTTCGAACACGTGGTGTACGTGTCGTCCGGGCTGACGACGCTCACGTCGGGCGCCGAAAGCTCGAGGTCGTCGGTGCCCTCCAGGCAGCTGAGGAAGAAGCTCGCGAGGCCGTTGGCGATGTAGCTGGCGACGAGGACCGTCCCGTCGACCACCGTCACCGGGGCCTCGACCTCGGCGTTGCCTTCGCTTCCGTCGCCGACGCCGTTGAGCCCGTGGTAGGCCTTCGCGATGCTCCCGTCGGCGGCGTCGAGCGCGTAGACGGTCTCCGGGTTCGGCATGGCGTCCTCGCCGGAGCCACTCTTGCCGACGACGTAGACCAGCCCGTCGGCGACCGTCGGGCAGTTCTTGACCGAGGAGTACTGGTCCCCGAGCCGGCTCCCGCTGAAGGTCCAGTTGGTCTCTCCCGTCTCGCGGTCGAGCGCGTACAGGCTCGCCGAGCGGTCGTCCTCGGCGTCCTCGACCGTCGCGAAGACGCTGTCCTCGGTGACGGCGACGCGCTCCAGCCCGGCGCCATCCCAGCCGAGGCCGGCCGAGATGGTCGTGCCAGCAGTCCCCGGCTCTCTCGTGTCTTCGCGGGTCCAGACCGTCTCGCCCGTCGCCGCGTCGAGTGCGAACACGCCGGCCGCGGTCTGGCCGTACACCGTCCCGTCGACGACCGAGACCGTCGTGGTGATCCCGTCCTCGGGCTCTACACCCTCTCCGCGCCGGTCGGCGGTCCACTGCTTCTCGCCGGTCTCGGCGTCGAAGGCCGTGACCAGCCCCTCGCCACCGACGACGAGGCTACCGTCGGCGACCGCGGGCGAGGTGTCGACCATGCCGTCGGCCGTGGCGGTCCACTGCTCGCTCCCGTCGGCGATGGAGAGCGCGGCGACGGTCTGGGGACCCCAGTTGTCCGCGTAGTCGTTCTCGCCCGCCCAGCCGCCGGGTTCGCCGGTCACGTACAGGGTGTCCTCGACGACCGTCGGGGAGCCGAGGCCGCCGATGTCGGCGCTCCACTTCGGCTCGCCGGTCGCCGCGTCGAGGGCGACGGTCTGCTCGACCGTGGTCAGGTAGACGGTCCCGTCGGCGACCGCCGGCGAGGCGTAGCACAGCGAGTAGCGGTCGTTCTCCCAGAGCACGTCGCCGGTCTCGACCTCGATCGCCAGGAGCGAGCCGCCGCCCCGGGTCGCGTACGCGACGCCATTTGCGACGACGGGCGAGGCGAGGAAGCCGCCGCCGTCGACGCGCTTCAACCACGAGCGGTCCATGTACGTCGCCGAGATACCGGCGGGGCCGACGCCGGAGTTCCCGAGGTCGCTGCCGAACACCGGCCAGCCGGAATCGGGCAGGGCCGCGGAATCGTCGGCCTGCCCGACGCGGGAGACCCCGTCGAACGCGAGCCCACCTGCGCCGAGGAGTGCCGCCGATTTCAGCACTGTGCGTCGACTGCTCGTCCGGGGACCAGAGTCACCCATACGCCCCACCCACCCGGACTGGCACTAATGATATGCTCTAGGTAATCGGGAACGTTCGAAGCTCAAGTGACGTTTTGACCGGATTACGGTCGGTACAGACCGCAAAACAGTACCGGAACCACGAACGAACGTGGCGCCTCGCTGCCCCTACTCGTCCACGTCGACCGTCGTGCTCGCCGTGTACTCCTCGTCGGCCGCCTCGTCGGTCACGGTGACCGAAACCCCGTACTCGCCGGCGTCGTCCCAGCGGACGCCGACGGTCCTGCCGTCGCCGCAGATGTCGTCGGTGCACTCGGCCGACCAGTCGTAGTCGAGGCCGTCGGCCTCGCCATCGACGGTCGCCGTCACCCGGACGTTCTCGCCAGCGGTCGGGTCCGTGGTCCGGACCTCGATACCCACGTCGGTCTCCTCCTCGTCGCCGCAGTCCGCGGAGACGGTGACCGCGACGCTGTCGGAGACGGTGCGGCCCCACTGGTCGTAAGCGGTGACGCTGACGGTGTGACTGCCCGCATCGAACTGGATGGACGGACCGCTGTCCATGACGGTCGCACGCGTCGTCGCGAGGTACTCGCCGTCGACGGACCAGCGCAGGTAGACATCCGGGTCGACCCCGAGGTCGCGCTGGTCGAGGCTGGCGGCGAAGTCGGTCGCGGTGCAGGAGTCAGGGTCGTCCGTGTAGCTGATGGAGACGCCCTCGGGCCCGATCTCCGGCGGCTCGTCGACGCCGTCGAAGGCGGACAGGAACCGGCCCGAGGTCCCGTTCCCGACGTGACTCGACAGCAGGGCGTACCCGTCGACGACCGTCACCGGGGCCTCCACGTCGGCGTTGCCGGTGTCCGGGGCGGTCCCGCCGACCGCGTGGAACTCGCGGGTGACCTCGCCGGTCTCGGCGTCGAGGGCGTAGAGGGTGATGGGCTGGTGGGCGTTGGCCGGGTCGTCGCCGGTGCGGACGCTGTCGCTCTCGCCGACCACGTAGACGGTGTCCTCGGCGACCGCCGGGGCGTTCTGGACCGAGGCCTCGGCGCCCGCGACGTCGTCCCACCGGCTCCCGTCGAAGCTCCAGCGCGTCTCGCCGGTCTCGGCGTCGAGCGCGAACAGGTGCGCGACGTCGGGGTCGTCCTGGACCCGGACGGTCGCGAAGACGGTGTCGCGGGTGGCCGCCGCGGTGAACAGACCGTCGGACTGCCACGGCGGGGGCGAGGCGCCGGAGCCGACGCGCCAGTTCGGGAGCCCGCCGAGGTCGCGGGTCCACGTCTCCTCGCCGGTCTCGACGTCGAGCGCGAACACGCCCGCGTCGGTCTGGCCGTAGACGTCCCCGTTGACGAGCGAGACGCTCGAGGCTCGCTCGGAACCGTGCTCGGTGGTCCACTGCGCCTCGCCGGTCTCGGCGTCGACGGCGTGGACCGTGCCCTCGCCCGCGACGACCACGAGGCCGTCGGCGACCGCCGGCGTGGTGTCGAGCTGGCCGTCGGTCTCGACGGTCCAGCGCTCGCGCCCGTCAGCGGTCGAGAGCGCGGCGAGTTCGCTCGGCGAGATGTAGTCCGACCCCGCGTCGAACCCGCCGGGCGCGGCCGCGACGAACAGCGTGTCGCCGACGACCGTCGGGGCGGCGAACCCGCCGCGGTCGACGGCCCACTGCTGCTCGCCGGTCCCGGCGTCGACCGCCACGGTCCGGCTGGTCGTGACGAGGTAGAGCGTCCCGTCGACGACTGCGGGGGAGGCGTACGACCGCGAGTACCGGTCGGTCGTCCAGACCGGCTCGCCGTCGGCGAGGTCCCACGCACCGAGCCACCCGTTCGCGGTGACGGCGTAGGCCGTCCCGTCGACCACGACCGGCTGGCTGGCGAAGCCATCGGGCGAGGACCCGTCGGCGGTCTCCGCGTCGACCCGCCACGCGCGGTCGAGGAACGAGCCCGCGGGGCCGGCCGCGCCGACCGTCGTGTTCATCGGGTCGCGGCCGAACTGTGGCCAGCCCGCGGGTGCTGCGTGCGTGTCGCTGTCGTCCGCCCGGCCGACGCGCGAGATGCCGTCGAACGCCAGACCGCCCGCGCCGAGGAGTGCGGTCGATTTCAGCACTGTTCGTCGACTGCTGGTTGGAGGGCTGGAATCAGCCATGCGACAGGTACGTCACACGACAGCTGGTTAGCTACGCACCCGGTAAACCACTGTTTCATCACGGTACCGGAACTATCGATAGCCAATCAGGTCCATCGGTGTACAGAAACGGACAACGCGTTCGACGCCCAACCACCCCAGGGACTCCCGACCCATCGTCTCTGTATCTTCACCACTGAAAGGGGGGAAAGAGACAGCGTGTGACTGGCGTCGACTGGTCAGGGCACAGGTGCCCGTAACCAGGCGAAGAAGGGACTGAGTGCCTCCTATAATTTTCGGCCGTCAGGTGACCTGTTACCACTGGAATCAGCTATCGGAATAAGGGGGCCGAGGTCGACCGCCTCGGCGACGAGGGTCGCGGCACGGTCGGCCGGGTCCGGGGACTGGTCGTCGGCGGGCGAGCGGGTCGGCGCGCCGAGGCCATCGAGGAACGCTGCGCGGGCGAGCCGGTTCTCGAACAGCCCGTGGAGGTAGGTCCCACAGACGCGACCCGCGGCCGCCCCGAGCGCCGCGCTGGCCGTCCCGTCGAGCGTGAAGGGCGTGGCCACGTCGCCCGCCGCGACCGTCTCGCCGGCGTGGATCTCGTAGCCCGAGACCCGGCCCGAAGCGCCCGCCAGCGGGCCGACGCCGTCGAGATGGTAGGTGGCGGGGCGGACCCGTTTCTCGTGGTCGAACCGGGTCACGACGGGCAGCAGGCCGACGCCGGGGACCGTGGTCTCGTCGCCGGTCCCCTCGACCTGCGCGTTCTCGATGCGCTCGCCGAGCAGCTGGTAACCGCCGCAGAGGCCGACGATTGGGCCCTCGAAGGCCCGGAGCGACTCGTCGAAACCGGCCTCCCGGAGGGCGAGCAGGTCGTCGACCGTGTTCTTCGTGCCCGGGACGACCACGGCGTCCACGTCCGCGAGCGACCCGTCGAGTGGGAGGTACACCACCCGGACGCCGTGTTCGCGGGCGAGGGGCCCCACGTCGGTCGCGTTCGAGAGCCGCGGGAGCCGGGGGACCCCGATGCGGACCGGGTCGGGGTGGTCGTCCGCGCCCTCGACCCGACGCTCGCCGACGGGCGGGAGCGAGACGCTGTCCTCCGCGGGGAGGCCCGGGTCGTCGTACGGGAGCACGCCGAGGACCGGGACGCCGGTCCGCTCCTCGAAGGCGTCGAGACCCGGCCGGAGGATGTCCACGTCCCCGCGGAACTTGTTGACGACCACGCCGACGACGCGCTCGCGGACGTCTTCGGGCAGCAGTTCGAGCGTCCCGACCAGCGAGGCGAAGACGCCGCCGCGCTCGATGTCGGCGACGAGCACGACGTCGGCGTCGGCGAACCGGGCCGTCTCGATGTTGGCGAGGTCGCGGTCGTGGAGGTTTATCTCGGCGATGCTGCCCGCACCCTCGGCGACGACCACGTCGTACTCGTCGGCCAGTCGCCGGTGTGCGGCCTCGGCTGCGTCCCGGGCTCGCTCCCAGTGCTCGTCGTAGTACGACCCGGCTTCGAAGTGGCCGACCGCCTGCCCGTCGATGACGAGCTGGGACTCGCCCTCGCCCCGCGGTTTGAGCAGCACCGGGTTCACGTCGGTCGTCGGCTGTCTCCGCGCCGCCCGCGCCTGGACGTACTGGGAGACGCCGATTTCGCCCCACTCGCCGTCGGGGGTGGGCGCGACGTGGGCGTTGTTGCTCATGTTCTGTGCCTTGAAGGGCGCGACCGCGACACCCCGGTCCGCGAGCCACCGGCAGAGGCCGGCGACCACGGTCGACTTCCCGACGTGGCTGGCGGTCCCGGCGACGAGGACGGTCTGCGCGTCGGGCGGGGGTCGCGTCACGGCCGGAACACCTCGGCGCGCACGTCGGTCGAGACGCCGTAGGTGGCGTCTTCGACACCCGCGGGCGGGTCGACCTCGTCGTACCGGGCGGCCAGCGACGCCGAGACCGCCTCGCGGACGCAGGCCCGGGCGGCCGCCCCGACCGGGGTCGCACTCCCCGAGAACTCGGCCGGTTCGCCGTCGGGGTCGCTGGCGGCCACGACCGCGTCAGAGGTCGTCCCCGGGGCGCCGACCCGGTCCAGCAGGGTCGCGGCCTTCGCCTCGGCGGCAATCGCCACGAGGTTCGCCAGCGCCCCGGGGGCGAGGTCCCGGGTCGTGCCGACGACGACGTTGACGGTCCCGGCGACGAGCTCGCCCGTGGGTAGTTCCCCTCCACCGGGGTCCATCGGGAGGGCGGCCGGGTTCGAGACGCCCGCGGTCACGTATGCTTCGACCGGGCCACAGCGCGCGCCCCGGAGGTGCCGGAGGTCGACGCCGGTGAGCAGGACCGGTGCGTCCGGGAGCCCGGCCGGGTCGAACCCCGCGTCAGACAGGCGGGTCGTCACGTACGACGCGAGGTCGTCGCAGTGCCAGCCCTCGGGGACGGAGATCGAGTAGGCCGCGTCGGCCCGCGAGCGCCCGCCGCGCCAGCCCGTCGAGAGCCAGTCGGTGTCGGGGCGGGCGAGGCGGCACACGTCGGCCCGGGTGGTCGGCTCGAACAGCATCGGCTCACCCCGTGACGCCGAGGGCGGCCAGCACCCGGTCGGTCGCCTCGCTGTCCTTCACGGCGATTCGCACGTGCGAGTCGAGGCCCCGGAACGTCCGGGCGTCGCGGAGGACCACGCCGGCCTCCCGGGCCCGGTCGAGCAGCGCGTCCACGTCGCGGTCGCCGCAGTCGACCAGGACGAAGGGCGCGTCCGAGGGGGACACGTCGAAGTCGGGTTCCAGCGCCTCCCGCAGCCGGGCGCGCTCCCTCGCGACCGTTTCGCGGGTGGATTCCACGAACTGGGTCTGGCGGAGGCAGTGCGCCCCGACCGCGGCCGCGGGCGTCCCGAGGTTCCAGGCTCGCCGGGCCGTCTCCAGTGCCTCGCGGTCCTCGCCGGTGGCGACGGCGTAGCCGGCTCTGAGGCCGGGGAGGCCGAACAGTTTCGTGAGCGAGCGCGCCGCGACGACGGCCTCGTGGCCGGCCAGCGAGTCCTGCCCGGTGTAGCCGAGGAACGCCTCGTCGGCGAGCAGGGTGGTGCCGGCGTCGGCACACCGGTCCGCGAGCGCGAGCAGGGCCTCCCGGGCCGGGCACTCACCTGTCGGGTTGTTCGGGGTGCAGACGACGACCATGGCGTGGTCGGCAGGGTCCGTGGCCACGATATCGTCGTGTGGCACGCGCACGGGGTCGCCCCCCTGCAGGTCGACCTCGCGGGCGTACTCGCCGAAACTCGGGGACGGAATCGCGACCGTCTCGCCGGGTCGGACCGTCGTCTGGATGGCGAGCCGGATGGCCGCGAGGCCACCCGGCGTGGGCACGACCTGCTCGGGGCGACAGCCGAGGAAACCGGCCGCGGCGGCCCGGAACTCCCGGTAGGAATCGTCGGGGTAGCGGTCGGCCTCGGCGAGCGCGGCCTCGTAGGCGGCCTCGGTTCCCGGCGGCGACTCGGGGTTCGTGTTCGCACTCAGGTCGAGCACGGCCCGGTCGGTGCTCCCGCCGTGGGGGACGCGCTCGGCCTCGCGGACCGCGTCAGGGTGCATGGTCGCCCTCCTCGCCGACGACGGCGTCGTACACCCGGGGGATGGCCTCACGGACCGCGGCGAGGGCGCCGGCCCGGTCGGCCAGCGCGAGCGCCCCACCGAGGCCGACGCCCTCCTTCGCCTCGCCGGCGACGTACCGGGCCATGGCGACGTGGTCGGCGGACCCGAAGCCGGGGTCGGTGACCGTCAGGTCGAGGTCGAGCCGGCCGGCCGCGTCGGCCAGGTCGTCCACGTCGTCGGCGACGAAACTGGTCGTGGCGAGTTCGAGGGGCGCCTCGCAGCCGGCGTGACGGACGAGCGCCCCCGCGGTCAACAACTGGGTGCCGCCACCCAGGGTGACGCTGGCCCCCGACTCCAGCGCGCCGAGGGTGAACCCAGCGACGGCGGCGAGGACGGGGTCGCCCATCCGTCGGACCGCCTCGCGCGGGTCGCCGGCACAGTCGCCGGGGTCGAGCCCCGAGGCGGCCAGTCCCTCGCGGACGACCTCGCGCTTCTGTTCGAGGGGGTTCTCCGGGAACGACGAGGAGACGGTCGCGTCCTCGCCCAGTGCCCGGAGCACGCCCATCGCGGTCGTCGTCCCGCCGGGGACCGTCTCGCCGACCACGACGTGCTCGTCGGGGAGTTCGCGGCCGAACTCGCGCGCCGCGGCGAAGGCCCCCGGTGCGGTCGCGACGGGGTCGGCCTCGCGGATGTCGGCACCCGGCCGGGCCCCGACGGAGACGGTCGGCGCGCCGGTCTTCTCGGCGAGCCCCGCGTCGACCACGGTCACCGTGAACCCGAGCACCTCGCGGGCCGCCCGGGTGAGGATGGCCGGCGTCGGACAGCCCGACGGGCTGACGGGGACGACCGGCGCGCGGACCGGCTGGCCGTAGGCCAGAATCTCGGCGTCGGCGCTCGGCGTGTGGCGCATCAGGGCTGGGTCCGCGCCCGCGGCGCTGATGCCCTCGATGCTGGCGGTCTCGGTCGAGCCCGCGAACAGGATCAGTCGCATAGTGCCTCCGCGAGGTCGGCGTCTGACTGGCGGTTCACGTTCACGGCGAGTCTGGCGTCGTAACTGGTGTACATGGTGTCTGAATCGGCATCGGCGACGACGTTCACGCCCGTCGGGGCGAGCCCGTCGAATTCGGTGTCACAGCTCGCGCCGAGGGCGCGCTTGAGGTCCGTCGGGACGACGACGGTCAGGGAGTCCCGTTCCCCTGCCGCGAACCGGTCGAGTACCCGGTCGACCACGACCGGGGCGAGCAGGGGCAGGTCGGCCGCGACCGTGAGGACGGGAGGTTCGACGGTGTCGAGGGCGGCCTGCAGGTCGGTGACGTAGCCCTCGCCTGGTGTCTCGACGAGGGAGAGGGCGAGGTCGTCGAACGTGGTTTTCGAAAGGTGTTCGCGCGTCGCGGGCGCGTGCGGGGAGACGGCCGCGTACGCGGTCTCGACACGGCTCCCGGCGAGTGCCGAGAGCACCCGGTCGACCATCGGCGTGCCGGCGATGGGGTACAGCGGCTTCTCGATGTCGGCATCGAGGCGTGTGCCGCGACCGCCACACATCACGAGAGCGTCCACGCGATCACCCCCACGTGGATGCCCGCGACGCGGGCGAGTTCGTTGGTCGCACCGAAGACGTCGCCGGTGACCCCGCCGAGGCGGTCGTCGGCCCAGCCGAGGGCCGCGAGGGCGACGAGGACGCCCGCCCCCATGGAGGCGATGGCGACCCCGGCGACTACCGGCCAGTCGGGCGCCGGGAGTCCGAAGAGGACGGCCGGGGTCGCCAGGGCGAGGCCGGCGAGTGCGGTTCCGCGGCCCGACTCGCCCGTCAGGGCGCTCCCGAAACCCTCGTGGGCAGGCTTTCCGACGCCGGCCAGCAGGACCATCCCCGCCTTCGCGCCGACCTCGCTGACGACGACGACGGCGACCGCGGCCCCCAGTGGGAGACCGGCGAGGGCGACCCCGCCGAGAGCGAGGCCAGCGATGACCAGCCCGACCGCGGCGAGCGCGCCGACGCCGGTCGTCGTGTCCTTCAGGACCTCGCGGCGGTCCGCAGGGGAGCCGTGGACGACCGCGGCGTCCCCGCAGTCGGCAACCCCGTCGAGGTGGTTGATGCCCGTCGCGCCGTACACCGCGAGCAGGTAGCCGAAGCCGACCACCGGAGCGGGCAGGGAGAACAGGCCCCCGAGGACGACCGGGAGCGCACAGAGCACGCCGACGAGGTAGCCCACGGGCACCATGGCGACCGGGTACCGGGTGTAGGCGTCCCAGGCGGCCTCGTCGTGGCCCGCGGGCAGGCGCGTCAGGAACCCGAGCGCGCCGCGCACCGCGGCGACGGTCAGAACCACGCGACCACCCCCGCGTAGAGCACGCCGACGAGCGCGGCCGACCCGACCACCTGCACCCCGCGGCGGGCCTTCTGGGGCGAGGGCAAGTCGGCGCCCGCGTTGAGGACGTACACGCCCGGCTTCTCCAGGCGTACGTCCAGCACCGCCGCGATGGCGCCCATGGGCCAGCCGGAGTTCGGCGACGGGACCTCCGAGAGCCAGTAGCGAGCCCGGAGCACCGCCCGGGGCTGGCGGGCCGCCTGCGCGATGAGCAGCGCCGAGAGCCGCGCCGGGAGCCACATCACCACGTCGTCGAGGCGCGCCGGCGCCCACCCGACCGGCTTCGAGTGGTAGCCCAGCATCGAATCCAGGGTGTTCACCGCCTTCACCCACGCCGCCGCCGCGGCCGCAGCCGGGAGCGAGACGGTCGTAAACAGCGTAAACGCCAACAGCGGCGCCACGAAGCCGTCTGCCAGATTCTCCGCGATCGATTCCACCGCGGCGCTCCGGAGTTCCCCCGCCGAGAGTTCGCTGGCATCCCGGCCCGCCAGCGACAGCAGTGCCTCGCGAGCGCCCTCCTCGTCCACCTCCGAGAGCCGGATGACCCCGAGCGCCTCGCTCAGCAGCATCCGCAGGCTCGTCGTCAGGTAGAGCGCGACCGCGGCCGCGCCGGCCCCGTACCAGGTGTCGTACCGGTCGACGAGGAGGACGAGGCCGCCCACGACCGCGGCCGCGACCGCCGGAAGCACCAGCGCCGCCAGCACGCCGACCAGCCGGGGGTGTGACCACGCCCGGTCGACCGGCGCGACCAGTTTCCCGAACCACGCCACCGGGTGGGCCTGGGTCGGCGGTTCGCCGGTCAGCACGTCGAGCAGGAAGCCGACGCCCACCGCGACCGACGCCGCGACCGTCACCCCGACCACCCCAGTTCGGCCGGGAGCGCCGACAGGGGTACCTCGCCCACGTCGACGAACCGGCCGCCCGCGTCCTCGATGCCCCCGTCGGTCCGCGGGTCGTCGCCGACGTGGACGAGGTCGGCCACGTCGCACTCGAGCTGGCGCGCCACCGTCTCGAAGATGTGCGCGTCGGGCTTGCGCCAGCCACAGGCGACGCTCGTGACGATGGTATCGAAGTCCCCACGCCCGAGGTCGGACCGGACCAGCGTCCGGCCGACGAGCTCCGGCACCGCACAGTTCGAGCAGATCGCGACCGGCCCCCTCTCGCGGGCCGCCGCGACGGCCTCGACCGCGCCCTCTCTGGTCTCGACCGCGGGGTCGAACGCCGAGACGACCGCCCGCCGCGGCGCGTTCCCCGGCGCGTCGACTCCCCGGCTCTGCAGGGCCGCCGAGACGTGCGCCGGCAGGGGTACTTCCGCGCCCGCGGGCGCGTCGATGTGGACCTCCCGGTAGGCCTCGCCCCAGTCATCGGGGACCGCGACGTCCCGGTCCCGGAGGGCCGCTGCGACCGCCGCCGCTGGGTCTGCCGGCCGGTCCACGTCCACGAGCGTCCCGAAGAGGTCGAACGAAACTGCCACTACCGTAGGACTAGCGCAACTTCACTTGAACATCGCGGTCGTGGGTGGAGGGTTCGCGACCGGCCACACCGGGCCACACGCTGACAGCTCAGCATCAAATATATTAATTTTGATATTCAAAGCTTGCGTTGATATTCGAGACTCATTTGCCACCACCACTAGTTATTTGCCCTAGAACGAACATTCCAATAACATCAACTACACAGGAGAAGCGAGAAATAGCCAAAATTTTTACTATAAAACGTGCAATCATGTCATATGGCGGGGTTACCAAGTATGTGCCCAAACTGCGGTAACAACTGGGCCGAGTCGAAATGGACCAACATGGTGACCGAGGACGTGGGACACGCCAAGATGGGAGGTGGCGAGGTACAGTGCGAGGACTGTAAAGCGATCATCGACCTGGAAACGAGGGAGATCAAGGAATTCGACTGACTGCCCCAGTGTCTCTCCGAATCTCTCTCCACTATCTCGGTACGGTACTCGTACCAGCCTCGACTACAGCTCGACTTCAGAAGAAGTCCGCCCTTCCCGATGTTGAACACCGTGAGACATGCTCGCTTCGCTGCGCGTGACTCACGAGCGCAAATCGGCTCGGCAGAACGTGCATTCCGCTCACGGTCTCACTACGTTCGACGGTTCGCGGAAAAGCAGTCCGCCCTCCCCGATTTGAACGGGGGACAAGTCGATCTACAGTCGACTGCTCTACCAGTCTGAGCTAAGGGCGGGCGTACTTTCAGATAGACGCCGGCGGCGACATAAGGGTTATTATCTCGACCGGCTCCGGTACATCGTAGCAGGTCACACGAGCTGAAACCAGCGTCAGACGTTCGTCAGACGCTTGGGGATACATTCAAGTACCTGCCGTATAATACGTTAGCCGAACGAGAGGTATGAGTAAGATTACCGTGCGTGCGGACGACGACCTGGTCGAGCGACTCGAGGCCAGAGACGAGTCCAAGAGCCAGCTCGTCCGCGACGCGCTCCGGGCGTACCTCGACGGGGACGTCGGCGACGACACCCCCGACGAGGGCGACCGGCAGGCTACCGTCGAGAGCCACGCCAGTCTGGACGACCTCGTGGCGGCCCGGATCGACGAGCTGGTCGAGGCGCGGGTCGACGAGATCCTCGACCGGCGGCTCGACGCGGCGATGGCCGGTCGCGGCCAGGACCTGAACCTCACCATCGCGCTCGACGGCGTGCAAGCGACCGGAGAGGTCGACGCCGAGGCGTCCGACCAGGTGTCGGACACCTCTCCCGGGTCGCCGGTGGCAGGTGTGTCGGACACCGCGGGAGACACCCACGAGACGACCTGCGGGCAGTGCGGTGAGACGGTCGATTCGGACCACGTGTACTGCCCGAACTGCGGCGAGAAGGCCTCGCATCGGGCGTTCTGCGAGTGCGGCGACGAGGTGCGCTCGGACTGGGCGTTCTGCCCGAGCTGCGGGCGTCGGACCCCGGCTGCCGACGTGCTCGACTCGACGTAGGACAGATCGAGACCTGTTATCGGCGGTACCTTTATTACGTATGACACAGTGCATACAGTCGCGTAAGACAGTTGTCTTACACAGGGCGGAATCGGGAGTTTACGGGGCTCCCGTGCCCGTAATCACCGTGTAAGACGATGCGCGTGCGAACGACGCACATGCGCGAGGTCTTACCAGGGGAATACAACCATGGAGCGTGTGACACTGCGAATTCCGAAACAGCAGATCGAAGAGGTAGAACAGATGGTCGAGACGGGAGAGTTCCCGAATCGAAGTGAGGCCATTCGGTCGGCCGTCCGCGAGATGCTCAACGAGCAACAGACCGAGCGTTCCGGTGCCAGCGATAACAAGCGCACCTACGCCAGGGTGTAACGATGCAGGATATCGTTCAGGACGCCCTCGAGCACGAAGAACGCGAGAAGCAACAGAAGCAGGACTTCGACAGCGACGAGTTCGGGGACCCCCGGATCGTCATCGTCGGCTGCGGTGGCGCGGGTAACAACACCGTCAACCGGCTGTACAACATCGGTGTCGACGGGGCCGACACGGTCGCCATCAACACCGACAAGCAGCACCTGAAGATGATCGAGGCCGACACGAAGATACTCGTCGGCAAGTCCCTGACCAACGGGCTCGGCGCGGGTGGCGACCCCTCGATGGGCGAGCGCGCGACCGAGATGGCACAGGGTACGATCAAGGAGGTCCTCGGCGACGCCGACCTCGTGTTCGTCACGGCGGGCATGGGCGGCGGGACGGGGACCGGCGCGGCGCCGGTCGTCTCGAAGATCGCCAAGGAACAGGGCGCCATCGTCGTCGGCATGGTGTCGACGCCGTTCAACGTCGAGCGTGCCCGCACGGTCAAGGCCGAGGAAGGCCTGGAGAAGCTCCGCGAGGAGGCCGACTCCATCATCGTGCTGGACAACAACCGACTGCTCGACTACGTGCCCAACCTGCCCATCGGCAAGGCGTTCTCGGTGATGGACCAGATCATCGCCGAGACGGTCAAGGGTATCTCCGAGACCATCACACAGCCGAGTCTCATCAACCTCGACTACGCCGACATGTGCGCCATCATGAACCAGGGTGGCGTCGCGGTGATGCTGGTCGGCGAGACACAGGACAAGAACAAGACGCGCGAGGTGGTGAACGACGCGATGAACCACCCGCTGCTGGACGTGGACTACCGTGGTGCATCCGGTGGTCTCGTCCACATCACGGGCGGCCCCGACCTCACGCTGAAGGAGGCCGAGGGCATCGCGAACAACATCACCGAGCGCCTCGAGGCGAGTGCGAACGTCATCTGGGGCGCGCGCATCCAGGAGAACTACAAGGGCAAGGTGCGCGTCATGGCCATCATGACGGGCGTCCAGAGTGCCCAGGTGCTCGGTCCGAGCACCCAGAAGCAGGCCGACCGGTCCCGGGAAGCTATCGACGAAGGTAGCTTCGACGCCAGCGAGGCGGACTTCGGTAGCCCGGCATCGAGCTCCTCGAGTTCGAGCGCCCAGAGCTTCGGGAGCACGCGCGGCGACGGCGGCCGCGACGAGGTCGAGCAGAACAACGGCCTCGACGTCATCCGCTGAGCCGGACACAGTCGTACCAGTCGTCCCTCTGGCGGGGGACACGAACCCACTCCCAGAACCGACCCCAGCGGGGGTCGTTCTCTCCGTTCTCACACCGCGTACCCACCGGTATCGCGGTCGGGTCGTCGAGGACCGGTCGACCGGTCAGACGCCCGTCTCGCGTTCGAGCTTCTCGACGAACGACCGGAAGTGCGGCGCGTCGGTGAACGCCTCCGCGGCGATACTGAACACGGCGACGGTCGCCTGTCCCTCTGGACCTTCCACGACGACCGCCCAGTTGCCACTCCCCGCCTCCGTCCACTCGCCGTCGCAGTCGCGGACGAGCGTCTCACCGACGTAGCTCCCGATGGACTGGACGATGCCGTAGAAGGTCCGGGCATCGGACCCGCCGTCGGGGGTCGGCTGGACGCCCGCGAACGCCTCCGGCTCCCAGTTCTCCGTGACGAGGCTGTCGAGGTGGGCGAGCGACGAGAGCGTGAAGTCGAGGGGGTACTCGTGCCAGAAGTCGACGAACTCCTGGGCCTCGTAGGCGAACGCCTCGGGCGGCTCGGTCGGGCGTTCCTCGGGCTCGTCCCCAGGTTCGTCGGGCAGCCCGAACCCGTCGTCGTCATCGTCGGGTGGTGTGCCGTACATCCGGTCCGGGTCGGACGCCGGGGTCGCCCGTTCCGCCGGCTCGGGCTCCGGGTCCGACGGCGGCGACCGGAACAGCTCGCGCAGGCTATCGAGGAGTCCCATGGGCGGAGGTACGGGCGATATCGGAAAGCGGTTTCGGGGCCGGACCCCGTCTTACGGTCCGGCTCCGTCGACGAAGCGTCGGACCTCGGCCTCGTGGTCCGGGTCCACGTCCGCCGGGACCGCCGCGAACCACTCGACCGCCTGGATGTCCTCGTCGGCCACGCCCGGGTCGTCGGCGACCGTCCCGTCGTCGCGGGGCGAGGCGGCGAAGAAGACCGCGTAGCCGTCCTCGAGCACCTCGCCGGTGTCGACGTGTTCGAGTCGGCCCTGGTAGACGAGTTCGGGGCCGTCGAGGGTGACCGCGACCCCGGTCTCCTCCTCGGCCTCGCGGCGGGCCGCCGCCTCCCAGTCTTCGCCCGGTTCGACGCCGCCGCCCGGCAGTATCCAGCCGTCGCTCCAGTCGTTCTGGACCAGCAGCACTCGGTCCTCGTCGTCGGTGACGCCGACGACCACGCCCCCGTCGATGGTCTCGGCGCGGTCGCGGGCGGCCTCGAACTCCTCGGCGGGCAGGACGTGCGTCTGCTCGACGTAGTCCACGCTCCCGCGGTCGAGCAGGTCCTCGGGGTAGGTCATACGCGGGCGTTCTCACGCCGGGGTAGAAGCAGTTCGGGTTCTCGTCGCCGGTCAGACCGCGCCCAGCGCGTCCAGCAGCGAGCACTTGCGACAGACGTCGCGGGTCGTCGTCGACCCGCACTCCTCGCACTCGTTCAGGTCGGTCTTCGAGCCGTCGCCGTCCTCGCGGTAGCGTTCCGCGACGATGCCGGCCAGTTCCTCGTAGCCGGCCATGATGGAGTGGCGGGTGCCGGGGTGGTTCTCCTCCAGGTCGAACAGCAGACGCTGTATCTCGCCGCGGTAGGCCTCGCTGGCGTGGGGGCACTCGGTGATGTGTGCGGGGAGGTCCTGCAGGTGGCAGTAGAGCGCGACCTCCTTCTCGGGCACGTCGCGCAGGGGCTTGGCGCGCGGGACGAACTCGTCCTGTTCCTCACGGTCTTCGAACGCGCCGATGCTGGCGTCGAAGTGCTTGGCGATCTGGGCCACGTCGCCCTCGAGGAAGTTCATCAGGGCGGTCTGGGCCTCGTCGTCGAGGTTGTGGCCCGTCAGCAGTTTGTCCGCGCCGAACTCGTCGGCGTACGATTCGAGGAGGTCACGCCGGAAGACGCCGCAGTAGGCACAGGCCGCCATGTTCTCGGGGTCGTCCTCGACCACGTCGTCCATGCGGACGCCGAACTCCTCCTCGTAGGTGACGAGTTCGTGGCGCAACTCGAGGTCTTCGGCGAGTTCGACGCAGGCGTCGACGCTCTCGTCGCGGTAGCCCTCGATGCCCTCGTGGATGGTCAGCGCGACCAGCTCGATGCGGGGGTCGGGCGCGAACACGTCGTCGAGGATGTGGGTGAGCACCACGCTGTCCTTCCCGCCGGAGAGCCCGATGACCCACGTCTCGGGCTCGTCGGGAGTGGCGTCGCGTGGCACCAGCCCGTCCTCGCGAATCCGCCGGCGCACCCGCTTCTCGACGGACTCGCAGAAGTGCGTCTCGCAGAGGTGTGCGCCGGAGTACGCGGCGTGCATCACCGCCTCGCGGTCGCACTTGGTGCACTCGGTCATCGGCGTGTGGTTGCCGCCACGGCGGGATACGGGTTTCGTCTTCGCGCGTCGGGTCGTGTCTTACGCCGTCTCGACCGCCGCCAGCCCGCCGTCGACCGCCGCGAGCAGCTCCTCGACGTACGCGTCGCGGCGCTCGGAGGAGAACAGCTCGTGGCCGCCGTCGTACAGGACGACCTGCTCTTCGGGGACGGCCTCGCCGATGGCGCGCGTGCTGACGACCTGGTCACGGAGCGTGCAGAAGACGACCGCGTCCTCGTCGATGGACGGGCGCTCGCGGTGGCCGCGCCGGGTCTCTCGGACGAACCGGGGCGAGACCTTCTCGGCCCCGTCGGCCAGCTGGCGGTCGGTCGCCAGCGCTCCGATGGCCTCGCGAGTGCTGATACCGGAGGGGATGAGCTTCCGCCGGGAGCCGAGTCGCCCGACCAGGTCGAGCACCCGGCCGGGCATGTCCTCTGGGTAGCCCCACCACGGGCTGAGGTAGGTCGTCGTCTCTGCCCCGTCGAGGTACGACGCGATGAGCCCGCCCGTGCTGTGGCCGGCCAGCCGGAAGTCGTCGAGGTCGGCGACGTACTCCCGCGCCGGGCGGACCCACTCGTCGTAGAAGTCTGCCGGGAAGTCCGGAATCTGGATCGTGTGGATCCGGTAGCCACCCTCGGCGAACCGGTCTTCGAGCCACTGCACGTTCTCGTGGTGCAGCCGGTTCCCCCAGCCGAGTATCCACACGAGGTCCTCGTCTCCTGCCTCGTTCGTGATGCGGCCTCTCATACCACGGCCTGAGGGCCGCCGCCCGCATAAAGCTCCGAGAACCGACGACACCGCGCCCGCGGTTTCCGCCCCGTCGCGGCGGGTGCCACGGGGGGAAGCTATTCGGGGGTGGCGAGGATACGGGCGGGTATGTCGTCCCCGCGCCGTCGGGTCTCGTCCCCGCGCCGTCGTGCCCTGCTCGCCGCCTGTGCGACCGTCGCCGCGGCCGGGAGCGCGGGCTGCATCGAGCGTATCAGGGGCGTCGTGGACCCGTCGCGGAACCGGACCCACCGGCCCAGCGCCGACCTCCGGCTCGAGGTCGACGCGGGGGGCGAGCACGAGTCGGTCTTCGTCCGGAATGCAGGGGAGGACGTCGTCCAGCTCCGGAGCTACACGCTGGAGTACGAGGGGCTCGGGACCTACCAGCTCGACACCATCCCGCTGGAGCCGGGCGGGTTCGTCGAGGTGCGGACCACGGGCGACATCGACGGCGTGAAGGGTGGCTCGCCCCGGGAGTTCCTCCGCGGCGCGAACTTCGCGGAACCGCTCTGTCCCGGGAGAACCGTGACGCTCCGCGGACCCCAGGGGACCGTCGTCGCACAGGCGACGTGTGCCGGCTCGCCCGGCGGCAGGCTCGACCCGCGCTGACCGCGGGTCGACGTGAGGCCGCATTCGACCGGGCCGACTGGCCAGACCCGCCTGCCGGACCGGCGAGGCTCCGTTCCCCTATTCGGGCGTGAGCGTCACCCGGATGGCGTCGGCCGGGTCCGGGTAGCTGTGCCCGTCGTTCACGTTGTCCGTCGGTCGGAGCTGGCGGACCACACCGTTCTCGTCCGGTCCCTTGTCCGGGTCCCCGAACTCGAGCCCCTGGCGGGGCGCCTGCGTCGGGTGGCCGCTGGCGGGGTCCTCGTTCGGTTCCGTCCCGGCGTCCCAGAGGGCGACGCGGTCGGTCACGTCCGTGGCCGAGGTGATGCCCGAGAGCGGGATACCGCCCATCCCCGGGGCGAAGAACGCGTCGTTCGATGGCACGAACATCGTGGCGAAGGCGAGTTTCTCCCCCCGCTCGGCGGTCACCGCGAACTCGAAGGCACCGCCCGGGGCGATGGGTGGCGCACCCGGGACCGAGCCGGTCGGGTCGTTGGGGTCCGCGACGGTGTCTGCCGGCGTCCACGCGCCGGCGACCCGGACGTTCCGCAAGTTCCGCAGTTCCTCGACGAGGGAACCGTTCTCGGGCGTCCCCATCGGGCGCCCGGCCTCGGCGATGGCTTCCAGCCCCGGGCTGGCGGACCGGCGGCGCGTGAAGACCGGGTTCTTTCCCCGGTAGAGTGCGTACGCACCGGGAGTGATCCAGACCGCGCCGCCGGTCGAGCGCGGCAGCCCGGGGGCGGTCGGGTACTGGTCGAGCGACGCGACGTTCTCGATGCGCACGGTCAAGGTGGTAGTCTGTCCGCCACCGCGACCGGGTCCTGCCGCCGCGAAGCCCGGGACCAGCCCCGCCGCGCCGAGGGCCGTCATCGTGGCGAGCGCACCGCGTCGCGTGGTCGTTCGTCCGTCGCTGTCTGCTGCAGCCGTCCGTCGTGGTGTTCGGTCTGACATGGTCGCTCAGGGGTTCGTCCCCGAGAATCCGGTTCGACACATCGCTGAAAGAGCGTTTTTCAAACTCCGTGTGGGCTCGTCCCAAACAGCGTCTAGAATCCGTCCGGACTCCCTCTAGGTTCGCCGTCCCGACCGACGCGCGGTGACACTCACCGCTGACCGAGGTCGACAACCCGAGACGACGCGTCTCGGGTTCCACAGCACTCACGGTCGGTCGTCACGTGGGCGGCATCTATGAGCGAGTCCTGGCGCACGCGACTGTTCCGCCTCCTCTTCAACGTCTGGCCCTCCTACCGGGGGACCGGCGGCCGGGTCCAGTACATCGCCGACGACTGGCAGGAGATCCGCGTCCGCATCCCCCGGAGCTGGCGCACCCGCAACTACATGGGCACGACCTTCGGCGGGAGCATCTACGGCGCCTGCGACCCGATGTTCGCGATGATCCTCATCAAGGCCCTCCCCGAGGAGTACGTCGTCTGGGACAAGGCCGCCGAGATCCGCTTCAAGAAGCCCGGCACCGAGGACCTCTACGCTCGCTTCCGCGTCCCCGACGAGGAACTCGCCGACATCCAGTCGACCCTCGAGGACCAGGACTCCATCGACCGCGAGTACACCGCCGACGTGGTCGCCGAAGACGGCACCGTCCACGCGACCGTCGAGAAGACGGTCCACATCTCGACCGACGAGAACAAGCGCGCCTGACCGGTGTCGCGGCTGGCGACCGAAGCGCGGACGTTTTTCCCCTGCGGCCGGTAGGGAGGGGCAATGAGTCTCGAACGTGACGCGGCCCTCGACCGGGTGGAAGCCATCCTCGACGCGGTCGAGTCCGAGCCGATGCCGGTTCCGGTGCGAGAGGTCTGGGTGTACGGCGACGTGGCCCTCGGCCTCGACCCCGTCGACCGCCTCGACGTCTACCTCACCAAGGACATCCTGCTGGGCGGCGACGCCGACCGCGCCGACGAGTTCGAAGCCGAGTACGGCGTCAAGGGTGTCGGCCAGACCGTCCGCACCGAGTGGGCCGAGGCGAACCCCGAGTCCCTCCGCGCGAACGCGAACGGCCACGCCGCCCCGGAGAAGTGCCTCGCGGCGCACCTGCTGGAGGACGACGAACCGGTCCACCTCGAGGTGTGCAACGCCAGTTTCGAGGACAACGTCACCCAGCGCCTCGCCGGCGCGAAGCGGCGCGAGGACTGGACCACGCTGCTCGACCCCCGCGGGGTGTGCCTGTGGGTCGACGGCCAGCGCAGCGAGGAGGCGATGCGCAAGCTCCGCGAGTCCGAACTCGCGCTTCCGACGCTCTCGCGGGCGCTCGGGATGCTCGGACTGGAGGAAGAGCAGGCGCAGGAAGCCGCGAAGGACCTCCACGCCTGGCGCGACCAGCAGGAGGGCGCGACGGTCCGCGGCGACGTGGTCTGACGACACGCCGGCGAACCGAGCTCTCACCCGACCCGGTCCCGTCGAAAAGGTATACGGTCGCGGCGCGAGAACCGCGTCCCATGGTCCCCACCTCCCCCCTCACCGACAGGTTCTCCGCCATCTCACCGGTCTACGCGCTGACGCTGCCCATCGTCGTCGCGCCCTGGGGCTACCTCTCCGGGTGGCTCTTCGGCACCCACCTCGTCGGGTCCGACACCACGGCGGTCTGGCTGACGACCGTCCTGCTGACGGTCGCGGTGCTGCTGGTGGTGTCGCTGCGGTCGTAGAAAGCGGGTCGCGACCGACGGAGACGGTCTAGTTCTCGAAGTCCTCTTCACGGCTCCCGACGGTCGCCGTTCAGATTCGAGGTTCTTCGCTCCGCTCAGAACCTCGCTACTCCTCACGGGTCGCTACGCTCCCCGTTCGGACCTGGAGATTCTCACTCCGTTCGAATCTCCCTACCCCTCGAACCCGTCTTCGAACCAGAACGTCCCGTCCCGCTGGATGACCTCGCCATCCACCTCGATGGACGAGTCCTCGCTCATGTCGACGATCATGTCCATGTGCATCGCGGAGTCGTTGCGCTCGTTGCCCTCACCGACGGTGTCCTCGTAGGCGCGACCGAGGGCCATGTGGACGGTGTCGCCCATCTTCTCGTCGAACAGCATGTTGTACGTGAACTGGTCGATGTCGCGGTTCATCCCGATACCGAGTTCGCCGAGGCGGTTCGCGCCCTCGTCGGTCTGCAACACCGCACCGAGGACCTCCTCGTTCTTGTCGGCCTCGAACTCGACGACCTCGCCCGCTTCGAAGACGAGTCGGACGCCGGTGATCTCACGACCCTGGGCCATCAGCGGCTTGTCGAACAGCACCTCGCCCTCCACGCTGTCGGGGACCGGCGCGGTGAACACCTCGCCGCCGGGCAGGTTGTGCTCGGCGTAGTCGTTCTTGACGATGTTGCCCGCGATGGACATCGTCACGTCGGTCGTCTCGCCGGAGACGATGCGGACCTCGTCGGCCTCCTCCAGCCGGTCGACGACCTGCTGTTGCAACTCGCGCTGTTCGTCCCAATCCTTGTTGACGGCGCTGTAGACGAACTCCTCGTAGGCCGGCGTGCTCATCTCCGCCTTCTGGGCGTCGCCCGTGGCGGGGAACTGCGTGCCGAGCCAGCGCTTCTCCATCACGGCCTCGCTGATGGGCTTGTGGAGCGTGGCCATCGCCGAGTTCTTCTCCGGTGGCACGTCGCTCGTCTCGTTCTTGTTCGAACTCGCCCGGATGCCGATCATCACGTCCGTCTCGTCGATGAGGGCCTGGAGGTGTGTCGGCAGGTCGAGTTCGTCCGGGTCGACCGCGAGCATGTACTCACGCATCGCCCGCGGGTCCTGGGTTATCTGGACCGGGAGGGCACCGATCTCGCCCAGTTTCCCGTAGACCGCGGCGACGAGGTCCCGGGCCTCCGGCGGGCCCGAGACGACGACCTGGTCACCGGGCTGGACGTCCGTGGAGTGTTCGACGATGATCTCGGCGTGTTCCTCGATTCGGGGATCCATACCACCGGAGACGGCGGGGGACCCGTTAATAGTTCGCAGAACGACATTTCTGTCTAGTGGCTGATATGGTGCGGGGCGGGCGTCCGAGTCCCACCAGTCGGTGGGCCCCGGACAGGGTACCATCCCGGCGCACACCACGCTCCGCGTTCGGAATACGAGGTTCTCGCTACTGCTCGCGGCTCCGCCGCTCGCATTTCGAGGGCCTCACTTCGTTCGGCCCCTCGCTACTCCTCGAACACGAACGTCCCGTCCCGCTGGACGACCTCGCCATCCACCTCGATGTACGAGTCCTCGCTCATGTCGACCAGCATGTCGACGTGAACCATGCTCTCGTTGCACGGTTGGCCCTCCGGGACCACGTCCTCGATTGCCGTCCCCAATGCGAGGTGGACGGTATCGCCCATCTTCTCGTCGAACAGCATGTGGTTCGTCACCCGGTCGATATCCCGGTTCATGCCGATTCCCAACTCACCGAGACGCCTCGCGCCCTCGTCGGCGTCGAGGATACTTTCGAGGGTCTCCTCGTTCTTCTCGGCCGCGAAGTCGACCACCTCGCCCGCCTCGAACCGGAGCCAGACCCCGGCGAGTTGCTTCCCGCGCTGGACGACCGGCACGTCGAAGCGCACCTCGCCCTCGACGGACTCGGGAATCGGGACCGTGTAGACCTCCCCGCCGGGCAGGTTGCGCTTCGCGTGGTCGTTCCCCGCGTCCATCCCGTCGACCCGCATCGTGACGTCGGTCTCGTCGCCGGAGACGATGCGGACCTCCTCGGCGGGGTCGAGGATCTCGACCATGTTCTCCTGGAACTCGCGCTGGGCCTCCCAGTCCTTGTCGATGGCGTCGTAGACGAAGTCCTCGTAGGCGGGCGTGCTCATCTCGGCCTCCTGGGCAGTCCCCGAAAGTGGGTGCATCGTCCCGACCCAGGGCGTATCCATTCGCTCCTCGAAGACGGGGCGGTTCGCCTCGCCCATCGCGTTCGAGATCTCGGGGTCCATCTCGCTCGACGCTCGCGTGTTCTCCATCCCCCAGACGAGGACGACCTTGTCTGCCGCCTCGTAGGCTGCCAGCCGATGCTCCTTCAGCGCTGCGGCGTCGATATCGAGTTCGCCGAGGTACGCCTGCGAGGCGCGCGGGCTGTCCCCGACCCGCATCGGGAGCGCGTTCCGCTCCCCGAGCAGTTCGTACAGGGCGACGACGAACTCCTCCGCCGCCGGCTTCGCCACCACCAGCACGTTCTCCCCCTCCTGCACGTCCAGACAGTGGTCGACCACGATTTCGGCGTGTTCTCTGACACGTGGGTCCATGTGTACAGCCACCGTCCAGCGACTGGAAAACGGTTCCGCGAAGCGCGTTTCTGTTTTCGAGATGGTAGTTCTGGCGAGCAACAGGAGAGAGGCTCCGGGCCTAGCCTTCGAACCCGTCTTCGAACCTGAACGTCCCGTTCCGCTGTACGACCTCCCCGTCGACCTCGATGAACGAGTCCTCGCTCATGTCGACGATCATGTCCATGTGCATCGCGCTCTCGTTCAGGGGCTGACCGTCGGGGACGGTGTGGGCGATGGCCTTCCCGATGGCGAGGTGGATGGTGTCGCCCATCTTCTCGTCGAACAGCATGTTGTAGGTGAACTGGTCGATGTCCCGGTTCATCCCGATGCCGAGTTCACCGAGGCGGCGGGCACCCTCGTCGGTGTTGAGTACCGCTGTCAGCACCTCCTCGTTCTTCGCGGCGGAGTGCTCGACGACCTCGCCCTCCTCGAACTTGAGCCACACGTCGGTCATCTCGCGGCCCTGGGCCATCAGCGGCTTGTCGAACAGCACCTCGCCCTCGACGCTGTCGGGGACGGGGGCGGTGTAGACCTCGCCGCCAGGCAGGTTGAGTTCCGCGTAGTCGTTCGCGGTGACCATCCCGTCGACGCTCATCCGGATGTCCGTCGTCTCGCCGGAGACGATGTGGACCTCGTCGGCGGGGTCGAGTATCTCGACCATGTTCTCCTGGAACTCGCGCTGTGCGTCCCAGTCCTTGTCGATGGCGTCGTAGACGAAGTCCTCGTACGCCGACGTGGACATCTCGGCCTCCTGGGCGTTGCCGGTCGCGGGGTACTGCGTGCCGACCCAGCGCTTGCCCATGCGCTCTTCGCCGATGGGCTGGAGGGCCTTCCCGTACGCGCTCGTCGTCTCCGGCGGCACGTCGCTGCGCTCGTTCGTGTTCTCGTCGCCGCGGACGATGATGACCACGTCCGTCTCCTCCATCTGCGCGAGGTCGTGCTCGGGCAGCTCGAAGTCCTCGGGGTCCGAGGAACGCAGGTAGGCGCGCATCGCCCGCATGGAGCGCATCGAGAGCGACGGGTTCGCCCCGATGTCGCCGAGGCGCTCGTAGATGGCGACGACGAGGTCCTCGGCGACGGGTGGCGCGACGACCAGCACGTCGTCGTCGGGCTCGACCTTCGTGGAGTGTTCGACGATGATCTCCGCGTGACGTTCGATTCGGGGATCCATACCGCCCACGTCTCGTGGGCCGTAAAAAAGCGTTCCCAGAAGGACCGTTCTGTAGTCAGTCTGACCGGTCGAGCCGCTCTGTCGCGACGACGGAGCCGTCGCCGTCGAGGGTCGCCCGGAACGTCTCGTCGTCCTCCGCGATCTCCAGCCGGTAGCGTTCCGGCTCCGCGGAAACCTGCTCCGCGGGCGTCTGGATGACGGGCAACAGCCACGGGTACGTCTCGGCCACGTCGACGCCGTGGTCGCGGTAGAAGGTGAGGAGGTCGGGATGCTGGAGCAGGCAGATACCGAGCGAGGACTGGGACTTCGTGCCGCACTGCTGGCAGGTCCAGTGCAGGGCGTGGAACGACACGTCGTTGGCCTCCTGGTACTGCACCTCGCTCTCGACGTGGCCGTAGCACTCGTGGCAGATGCCCCGCGTGTTCAACAGCACCCGGCTGTGGATGAGGTCGACGGAGAACGAGAGCAGTTCCTCGACCGTGCGCCCCCGCGCCGCCGCGAGCGGGACGCCCGTCCGGTAGACCTGGTGCCCCTCGTCGCATTCCGCGGTGAGCGTCCCCTGGTCGAACCGGGCGGTCATCGTCGCCCCACAGATGGGGCAGCCGTGGTCGAGCCGGACCGTGTCGAGCGTCTCGCCCTCGTCGAGCGTGCCGGCCAGGATGGCGGCCGCGACCTGCTCACCCGCGTAGCTCAGCTCGTAGCCGTCGTCCGTCCGTTCGACGAACCGGCCGCGGAGCTTGCCGAGGTGGTAGTTGAACCGTCCGGAGTCGTCGACACCGACGCGGTCGCGCAGGGCCGAGAACGAGAGCGTGGGGTCTCCGGGGTCCTCGCGGCGGGCCGCGACGAGTGCCTCCACGATGCCGACCCGGGTCGGGTCGCTCAGCGCGTCGAACGCTGCCGACCGGTCACGTTCCTCGTGCACACCGGCCGTCCAGCCCGCGGCGACAAAAGACTACCGTCGACAGCCGGGTCACCGCATCTCGTCGAGGGCGTACGTCACGTCGGACTGGATCCACGCAGCCGTGTCTCGCGTGTCGTAGATGATGGTCTGGTCCGTGGAGATGTCGAACGCACTGTACACCTCCGCTCTGGTGGCGTCGGCGGGGACGTCCTGTTCCATACAATCAGTGGGGTCGGGACACACCTGAGTTGGCCTCCTAACCCGTTCGGGTTGGCGAGCCCCTCGCACAGCCGCGAGACCGTCCAGGTGGTCAGGTCCGCCCGACGGTCACGAAGAACGGGACCGTCTCCGTCCGGCGGTACTCGCCCGCCTGCATCTGCTCGATGACGGCACGACCCATCTCCCGCCAGGCTGCCCGCAGGTCGTCGTACTCGCCGTCGGAGAGGCTCCGGCGGAGTTCGGCCTCGTCGCTCGCCAGGCTGGCCCCGCTGGCCTTCCGGGTCGCGGCGTCGAGGGCGGCCTGGTCGTACGGCGGCGAGACGGTCCGCGAGTGGTCGTACCGCCGGGTCTGCACGTCGGAGAGCCCCGCCGACGCGAACACGTCGCGGGCGTCCGCGCCGAGTGCCACGTCGGTGTCGACGCCGGTGAGGTAGGCCTCCCGCGCCCGCGCCGCCAGGTCGGATTCGGCGGCGACCGAGGACTCGACCGTCACGAGGCCGTTGTCGGGTTCGACGGCGGCGACCGCGTCGCGGGAGACGCGGGCGAACTCGCGGACGGCCGCGGCCGGGTCGGGGAGGTTGATGAGGAGCGCCTGACAGACCACGAGGTCGAAGCTATCGTCGGGGAACGGGAGCCGGGTCGCGTCGCCAGCCACGACGGGTGCGACCTCGCGGGCGTGGGCGAGCAGCCCCGGGTCGGCGTCGAGGCCGACGACCTCGCCGTCGGTCTCCTCGGCCAGCACCGCCGTCAGTTTGCCCGTCCCGCACCCGACGTCCAGCACGCGCTCACGGGTGTCGAGGTCGAGCGGGTCGAGGGCCGCCCGCGAGTCCGCCCACATCCCCTCGCGGGTGGCGTTGAGGTACTCGGCGTCGAATCTGCGCACGGGCGGGCTTGGAGAGGGTGCGCCAAAAGCGGGTCGGTGTCTCAGCGCGGCCGGTCAGCCGACGGGGACGAACGAGAGACCGACCGCGAGCATGGCGAGCAGGGAGGCGAGCAACAGCAGGGTAGTTCGGAACGAGACCATACACAGGGGTTCTGTAGCCACCACTAAAGCGGCTCTGTAGGCTGAAAGAACGATTTCAGTCGTCGTGTCGACGCGTCCGTTCGACGAGGAGTCTACGCGCGGAGTTCCTTCACGCGCTCGATGTTCCACGCGAAGCTCTTGCCGTCCTCCGTCGGCGTCTCGAGGACGAGCGGGACGTCCCGGATCATGTCGTGGTTGACGAACGCGCGCATGCCGTCCTCGCCGATGAGCCCCTCGCCGATGTGGGCGTGTTCGTCCTTGTTTGTCCCGCACTCGTGCTTGGAGTCGTTGAGGTGGACGCACTGGAGGTGCTCCGCGCCGACCACGTCGTCGAACTCCTGTAGCGTCTCCTCGACGGCCTGGGGCGAGGAGAGGTCGTAGCCGGCCGCGAACATGTGGGCCGTGTCCAGACAGACGTCGAGGTCCTGGGCCGACCGGTCGAGGATCTCCGCGAGGTGTGCGAAGTCACCGCCCAGTTTGGTCCCCGAGCCCGCGTCCGACTCGATGAGGACGGTCACGCCCTCGGGCACGTCGAGTTCGTCGAGCGCGCTCGCGGCGTTGTCGAGGCCGCCGTCGACGCCGGCGCCGGTGTGGGCGCCGAGGTGGACGTTGACGTACGGGATGTCGAGCGTGGCGGCCGCGTCGACCTCCTTCTGCATGGAGTCGACGGACTTCTCGCGGAGGTCCTCCTTGGGGGTACAGAGGTTCACGAGGTACGACGAGTGGATGACCCAGGGGCCGACGCCGTGCTCGTCGGAGAGCTGGCGGAACTCCTCGGCCTCGTCGTCGTCGATGTTCGGGTCCTGCCACACCTGCGGGGAGTGGGTGAATATCTGCCCGCAGTTGCCGCCGTCTTCGACCTGGTCCTCGACCGCGTTGTACACACCGCCCGCGATGGACTCGTGGGCACCGACTCGTAGCATACCAGACCGCAAGGAGGGCGGGAGGAAAGGCGTATCGGACCGCGACGGTCGACGACCACCGCCCCGGAGCCGCGCTACTCGGGTGCGCTCATCTCCGGCTCCTCGACCGCGTCTCCGAGGCCGTCCTCGCGAGCCTCGTCGAAGAACGCCTCGTCCTCGTCGGTGGCCGTCTCGTGGCTCACACTGTCCTCTTGCTCGTCCACGAGCTCCGTCTCGCCGGTGACCTTCTGGAACAGTGCTGCCGCGTCGGGGGAACCTGCTTTCGACATACCCATGGGTATCGATGCCACAGAGTTGAGGACAGTCCCTACTCAGGTAGGGTCCGCACGCTCGCGGTTCCACGTGTCGCTTCGGTACTTCGATTCCGCGAGGTCGGCGGCGGCCGCGAGTTCGTCCTCGGTCCAGGCGCCCTCGTCGGCGTCGGCCCAGTCCTGCAGGGTGTCTTCGAGGGCGCCGACCGCCGCCTCGCGGTCGATGCCGGACTGGGCGTGGATGCTCGTCACCCGGTCCTCGAAGGTGTCGCGGTCGGGCTCGCCCGCGAAGACGCCGCAGTGGTTCGCGGTCGCGAGGTCGAACGAGAGCGAGCCGTGCTGGATGACGGCGTCGCGCTGGCGGTACTGGGCGTTGCCCGATATCTTCTGCCCGCCCGCGAGCACGTCGTGGGCCGGGTGGATGTCCCGCAGGTAGCACGCCGGCTGGTGGATGCTCGGGTACTCGTCGTCGGCGAAGGCCGCGTCGACGCCCATGTTCGCGAAGGCGTCGAGGATGGGGTCACAGAGCAGTTCGTAGCACTCCATCAGGTCACCCGGCAGCTCCTCGGCTGGCGCGACGATGGAGTAGGAGATGTCGGCGTGGGAGTCGTGGTAGATGCCGCCACCGCCGGTCTGGCGCCGGGTCACGTCGATGCCCTCGCGCTCGCAGAAGTCCCAGTCGACGCTCTCGGGCGCCTGCCCGTATCCGAGCGAGAGACAGCTCGGCTCCCACCGGTACACCCGGATGGTGCGAACCCCGTCCTCGGTCGCCGACTTCGCCGCGACCTCGTCGAGCGCCATGTTGGTCGGGCCGTCCCGCGATTCCTCTCGGATGAGTCGCCAGTCCCGTGCCGCGACGTCTGCCATGCGCCGGGGTTCGAACCCGAGTGGCAAGGCGGTTGCGGGACGCGGACAGCAGAGTTAGGTCGCTGGCACGCCCACCCAATCGCATGCACCTCTCGGTCCTCGGCGGCTCGTTCACGGTGGACGAGACGCTGGTCGACGCACCGCCAGAGACCATCCGCGAGCAGGTCGCGGAGTACGGCCGCGGCGAGCGCGAAAGCGTCGACCTCACCGTCTCCTTCCCGGACTCGTTCACCGGCGAGGTGATGCGCGAGATGGCCGCGATTCCCCTCGGTGAGACGCGAACCTACGGTGAAATCGCCGCCACTCTCGACTCCAGCCCGGTCGCGGTCGGGCAGGCCTGCGGCCGGAACCCCGTCCCCGTCGTGGTCCCCTGCCACCGCGTCGTCGGCACGGACTGGCTCGGCGGCTTCTCCGGTGAGACCGAAGGTGACCGCGTCGACCTGAAGCGCCGCCTGCTCGAACACGAGGGCGCGATTCCGGGACGGCAGGCGACGCTGTCGAGCGATTTCTGAAAGAAGTAGATTCGATCAGCGCGTGTCGACCGCGAGGTCGCTGGCGGGCGCCTCGACGACGGCCACGTCGTAGCCGCCGACCTCCGCGCTGCCGACGACGAATTCGGCGTCTGCAGGCGCGTCGATTACGACCTCGTCGGGCCCGAAGTTCGTCACCCACGCGAAGCCGTCGCGCTCGGCGACCCGGACCGACTCGGGGAGGCGGTCGGTCCGCGGGACGCCGGCCGCGTCGAATACGTCGCTCACGAGCGCGTCCGCGAGGGCTTCCTCCGGCCAGGCGCCGCAGTAGGTGACCCGGCCGTCGCCGCGGTCGGTCGTCGTCACCGCGCTGTGCCCAGTGGCGGTCCCGGTCGTGAACTCGCCCCGGGATTCGGCATCCCGGGGAACCAGCCACTCGGCCCACGTCCGATACTCGAAGGACTCGCCCCGGTACCGGAGTTCGGTCGGCACCTGCTCCGGGAGGCTCTCGTGCTGGTCGACCGTCGCGCCCGCGAGGTCGGCCAGCGGGCCGGGTCCGGGCGCGTCGTGGAGCTTGTTGTACGGGTCCTTCAGGCCGGTCCGGGCGCCGAGCAGGAGGTGCCCGCCCGAGTCGACGTACTCCGAGAGGCGGCCTGCCAGTTCCTCGTCGACCAGATGGAGTGCCGGCGCGACGACGGCCTCGTACTCCGAGAGGTCGGTCTCCGGGTGGACCACGTCGGCCTGCACGCCGTGGCGCCGGACCGCGGCGTAGTAGGTCCTGAGGTGCGCCCAGTAGTCCCAGTCGGGGCTGTGCGGCTGTATCTCGGTCGCCCAGAGGTTCTCGTAGTCGTGGAGTACCGCGACCGGCGCGTCCACGGGGTCGAGGTCGAACAGCTCCTCGCTAGCCTGCGCGGCGTCGTGGTAGCCGCGGTCGGCCGAGCCGTCGGCCTTGCGAAGCCCGGCGTGGTACTGCTCCTGTCCCTCCCGGCAGCGCCGCCACCGGAAGTAACAGACCGCATCCGCGCCGTGGGCGACCGCGTGATGTGCCCACAGGCGCATCGCGCCCTCGCCCGGCTGCGGGGCGTGGGGCGGCCAGTTCACGTCGCCGGGTTGCTGTTCGAGTACCCAGAACGGTTTCTGTTTGGCGCCCCGGTAGATGTCGTGGTTCATGCTCACCTCGTCGGGGTCGCCGGCCCGGAGTTCCGGGACGGTTGCCTCGCCGGGGCGGCGGTCCTGGACGAACCCGGTGGGGTACGAATCCCAGCCGAGGAAGTCCAGGTCGGGCGCCAGCGAGTAGGCGTCGAGGCTGGCGAAGTCGCCCATGAAGTTGTGCGTGACGAACCAGTCGTCGTTGGCCTCGCGGATGAGGTCTGCGTGGATCCGGTTGTACTCCACCACGCTGTCGTTGGCGAACCGGTAGTAGTCCAGCAGGCGCGAGGGGTGACGTTCCGCTGGAGAAGGCCGCGGCGGGTCCACCGCCGCGAAGGAGTCGTACTGCTGGCTCCAGAAGGTGTTGCCCCACGAGTCGTTCAGGTCCGCGATGTCGTCGTACTTCTCACGGAGCCAGTCCCGGAACGACTCG
Organism: Haloarchaeobius amylolyticus; assembly: GCF_026616195.1. Classification (NCBI taxonomy): domain Archaea; kingdom Methanobacteriati; phylum Methanobacteriota; class Halobacteria; order Halobacteriales; family Halorubellaceae; genus Haloarchaeobius; species Haloarchaeobius amylolyticus. Next base: position 419,104 of record NZ_JANHDH010000002.1, on the reverse strand, counting down.
GCGCAGTCGTCGCAGTAACACCGCACCGTCTCGTGACAGCCGAACTCGTTGTCGGTCTGCCAGCCCGCAACGTGGGGGTTGTCGGCGTAGCGGTCCACGAATCTCCGGACGATGCGCCGCGTCTCCTCGCGGTAGGTCCCGGAGTTGAAGCAGGTGAACCGCCGGCTGCCCCACTCGCGGGGAGTCCCGTCCTCGTCGGCCTGCAGTATCTCGGGATGTTCGTCGACCAGCCACTTCGGCGGGGTCGCGGTCGGGGTGCAGAGCACGGCCTGCATGCCGTGCTCGCCGACCAGCTCGACCGCCTCGTCCAGCCACTCGAAGTCGAACTCGCCGCGCTCGGGCTCGACCCGGCCCCACGAGAACTCCGCCATGCGGACGTACTCGAGGCCGGCGTCGGCCATCTGTGCGATATCGCGCTCCCAGTTCTCACTGGGCCAGTGTTCGGGGAAGTAACAGACACCGATGCTCATGTGTTGGTAGTCCTAAATCGCAGTGCGTTCTCGCCGGGCGTGAGGGTGACCCGCGCCACGTCGGCAGTGCTGTCCTCGTCTCCATCGTCGCCGGGTGCACAGCCGTCGAGCCGCCAGTCGTCGGGGACGGCGACCACGACGGACTGTGGCTGCTCGGCCGCCAGTTCGACCGTCAGGGTGCCCGTGTCGTCCCACCCGGTCGCCTCGACCTGCGAGGCGAGTCCGGCGAGGTGGGCGGTCCCGAGCAGGTGTGGCCGGTCGCGGGGCGGCGCGAGATGCACCAGCAGGCAGCCGTGGGCCGGGGCCTCGCGCTCGACAGCCCCGGCGTGAACTTCCTCGCGGAAGGCGTCCCACGCGGGCCCACCCTCGCAGCCGTACACTTCGGGGTCGACCCGGAGCGTCCGCGGTTCGTCGTCCCAGTTGAAGACGGCCACGGCGCGGCCGCCGTCGGCGTCGCGCTCGGTGACGATGCGGGTCGGAATCTCGGCCTCACCGACGACCTGGACGCGCCCGTCCTCGACCGGCGGCAGTGACCGCTCGACCAGTTCGCGGCCGACGTCCTCGATCTCCGCGACGCGGTCGCTCACGAAGTTCGAGCCGCCGAGCAGGCCGACGATTGCGGCGAAGCTCCGACGCTCCGCCAGCGAGAGGTCGGTCGTCTCGCGGACGAGCTGGCAGTCCGGGTCGTTCACCCACCAGCGCCGGTGGGTCCACTGCCGGTTCAGGACGTTGCGAATCGCGTTCTCGTGGGCCGGTTCGCTCGCGGGCGTGTTCGCCCAGTGCGGGGCGGTGTCCGGGCCGACCCGCATCGCGTCGACCAGCCCGACGCTCGGGCCCTGTGGCGCGCCACAGCCGAGGATGAACGTGTCGTCGCCGACCGCCTCGCGGATGGTGGCCATGCCCTGCCGATACGCCTCGGCGCGGGTCACCCCGTCGTCGTGGCGGTCGCCTGCCAGGGCTGCCGCGTAGAGGAAGTCCAGTTTCAGGTACTCGAACCCCCAGTCCGACACGATGGTCGTGAAGGTCTCGCGGAGCCACTCCTGTACCCCGGGATGGGTCGTGTCGAGGCCGTACATCGGCCCGTGGCGGGCCCCGGCGTCGACCGGCTCGCTATCTTCGGTGATCAACCACTCCGGGTGCTCCTGGACGAGGGCCGAATCCGCCTGCACGTAGAAGGGTGCGAGCCACAGTCCGGGCTCGTAGCCCGCTGCATCCACGTCCTCGACGAGGCCGGCCATGTCCTCGAACCCCTCTGCCAGTGTTCGCCAGTCGCCGAAGGCGGTCTGGTAGCCGTCGTCGAGTTGCACGAGGTCGAGGGGGACGCCCCAGTCGGCGAGGGCGTCGACGTTCTCGTGGAGGTCCTCGGTCGTGACCGCGGTGAAGTAGTGGTACCACGAGCACCAGCCGGTGGGCACCCGGTCGGGGACCCGGGCATCCATCCGGTCGGCGGTCGCCTCGGCGATGGATTCGACGGCGGCTGACACCGAGTTCGTGGCGTCGATTCGGAGGGGCGGCAGGTCGATTCTGGTGCCGACACCCTCGTCGCCCCGGACCACGGTCCCATCGCCGGGACAGACCGCGTCGACCTGGTGGACGCCCTCGCCGTCGCGGGCCACGTCGAACCGGGTGACGAACCGCGAGTGGTCGAGGAACCCGAGCGTGCAGTCTGGCGACCCCTCGTCGCCGACCAGTGCGGTGAGGTAGTTCGAGGTGTCCGCCGGCGCGCCCGGGTCGAGCATCATCGGGACGTTGTCGGCGGGTTCCTCGGGGAACGACTCGCCGACAGGGAGCGTTCCAGTCGGCGTCCACGACTGGTAGCCGTGGCGGTAGACCGCGGCCCCGGCACCGAACCCCGGCGCGTCCGCGTCGGCCAGCACCCGGAGGTCGCCGAGTTCGGCGGTGCTCTCGGGGAGCAGTCGGACCGAGACGCACACGTCGACGTGGTCCCGGCCAGAAACGAGGTCGACCCTCGTCTGCCAGTCGTCGTCGTGGGCGATGCGGACGCCATCCTCGGCGTCCGGTACCGGGTCGACCGAGGCTGGCGAACCCGCCAGTGGGGCGGTGTCGTCGCCGAGTGCCAGCGACATCGTGCCGGAGAGGAGCGTCGTCGCACCCGCCTCGCCGGCGTGCTCGACCGTGAGCCGGCGGACCGCCGGGTCGTAGGTGACCGTCGTCTCCCCGCCGGTCACGTCCACGCCCGGGCTCATTCGGGCCCTCGCTCGCGGCGCGCGCCGTAGTCCGGCAGCATGTCGTCCTGCATCACCTGCGAGCGCCCGCCGTCGACCAGCACCGACTCGCCGGTCATGAACGCGGCGTCGTCGCTGGCGAGGAAGGCGACCACGCCGGCGACGTCCTCCGGTTTCCCCACCCGCCCGACCGGGTGGATGGCGTCGAGGTGCTCGCGGTACTCGGGGTCCATCTCGCCGGTGGTCCGGTCGATGGCGACCCAGCCGGGGTTCACCGTGTTCACCCGGACGTGGGGGCCGAAGTCGAGCGCCATGGCGCGGGTCATCCCGTTGATGCCCGCCTTCACGGCGTTGTAGGGGAACATCGCAGGCATCGTCAGGAACGCGTGGTTCGAGGAGACGTTGACGATGGCGCCCTCGTCCATGTACTCGCGGGCGTGCTTGGCACAGAGCCAGTACGACCGGAAGTCCGTCTCCAGGACGAACGCCCAGTCGTCCATCGTGGCCTCGTCGGCCGCGGTGTTGGTCTCGACGCCCGCGTTGTTCACGAGCACGTCGAGGCCGTCGTACGCCTCGGCGGTGGCCTCCACGAGGGTCGCGATGTCGTCGGGGTCGCGCATGTCGGCCTCGACGAAGACGGCCTCGCCGCCCTCGTCTCGAATCTCGGCGACGGTCGCCTCGCCGGCCTCGACGGTTCTGCCGGTGACGACCACGTTCGCGCCCTCGCGGGCGAAGCGCTTCGCGATGCCCTCGCCGATGCCGCGGGTCGACCCCGTGACGAGGACCGTCTGGTTCGCGAACCGGCCGCCGCCGTCGGGCAGAGTCACGTCGAACGGCATGTTACCACTCCGCCACGCTACCGTCCTCGTGGCGCCAGACCGGGTTGTGCCAGTCCACGTCGCCCGACTTGGCGCGGACGTGCTGTTCGTCTATCTCGATACCCAGACCGGGGCCGCCGGGCAGGTCGACGTAGCCCTCGTTGTACTCGAAGACCGACGGGTCCGCGAGGTAGTCGAGCACGTCGCTGCCCTCGTTGTAGTGGATGTCGAGGCTCTGCTCCTGGATGAGCGTGTTCGGCGAGCAGGCGTCGACCTGGATGCAGGAGGCGAGCGCGATGGGGCCCAGCGGGCAGTGCGGGGCCATCGCCACGTCGTACGCCTCGGCCATGTCGGCGATCTTCTTGACTTCGGTGATGCCGCCGGCGTGGCTCACGTCGGGCTGGATGACGTCGACCGCGCCCGACTCGAACACCTCCTTGAAGTCCCACCGGGAGAACATGCGCTCTCCGGTCGCGATGGGCGTCGTGGTGTGACAGGCGATCTCGGGCAGGGCGTCGTTGTGCTCGGGCAGGACCGGCTCCTCGATGAAGAACGGGTCGTGCGGTTCGAGCGCCTTGGCGAGGCGCTTGGCCATCGACTTCGAGACGCGGCCGTGGAAGTCGACGCCGATGTCGACCTCGGGGCCGACGGCCTCGCGCACGGCGGCGATTCGAGCCACCGCGTCGTCGACCGCGGCCGGGTTGTCCACCCGGCGCATCTCGGCGGTCGCGTTCATCTTCAGCGCCGTGAAGCCCTCCGAGACCTTCTCGGCGGCGGCCTCTGCGACGCCCTCGGGCCGGTCGCCGCCGACCCACTGGTAGACGCGGACGCGGTTGCGGGCCGCACCGCCCATGAGTTCGTACACGGGTGCCCCGAACTGCTTGCCCTTGATGTCCCAGAGCGCCTGGTCGATGCCGGCGATGGCCGACATGAGGACCGGGCCACCGCGGTAGAAGCCGCCGCGGTACATCGTCTGCCAGTGGTCCTCGATGGGGTTGGGGTCCTTCCCGAGCAGGTACGTGTCGAGCAGTTCCTCGACCGCGGCCCGGACGGTGTGGGCCCGCCCCTCGACGACGGGTTCGCCCCAGCCGACGGTCCCGTCGCTGGTCTCCAGGCGCAGGAAGAGCCAGCGCGGCGGGACCTCGTACAGCTCGTAGTCGACGATGCGCATCTACCGACCACCCTCCGTGGCGAACTGTTCGACCGCCACGTCCGTCTCGTCGGTCTTCGTCTTCAGCGCCTCGCCGGTGCGTGAATCGAACAGGTACAGCGACTCCTCGTCGAACTCGAGTGTCACCGTCTGGCCCGGGCTGGGCCGGAGGGCGCTCGCGATACGTGCCGTCATCTCGATGTCTGCCAGTTGCATGTACAGGAAGTTCTCGTTACCCATCGGCTCGACGACCGACACCTCGGCGTCGTTGCCGGGGCCGTCGGTGAGCCGGAGGTCCTCGGGCCGGATACCGACCCGGACCTCGTCGTGACCCTCGACCCACGAGGTGTCCGCGAGTTCGTAGGTGAACCCGCCGGGGCCGCGCAGGGTCGACCCGTCCACCTCGCAGGTGAGCAGGTTGATGCTCGGCGAGCCGATGAAGTTCGCGACGAACTCGTTCGTCGGGTGGCGGTACACCTCCTCGGCGCTGCCGACCTGCTGGAGCACGCCGTCGTTCATGATGGCGATGCGGTCGCCCATCGCCATCGCCTCGGTCTGGTCGTGGGTGACGTACACCGTCGTCACGTCCAGGTCGTGTTGCAACTCCTGAAGTTCGGTGCGCATCTCCGCACGGAGCTTCGCGTCGAGGTTCGACAGCGGCTCGTCCATCAGGAACACCTCGGGCTCGCGGATGATGGCGCGGCCGAGGGCGACGCGCTGTTGCTGGCCGCCGGAGAGTTCCTTCGGCTTCTTGTGCAACAGGTCGGAGATGCCGAGCATCTCCGCGACCTTGTCGACCTTCTGTCGAATCTCCGCCGAGGAGAGCTCCGTCGAGAGCTTCAGGCCGAAGCCGATGTTCTGGCGGACGTTCATGTGGGGGTAGAGCGCGTAGTTCTGGAACACCATCGCGACGTCGCGGTCGCGGGCGCGCTTCTCGCTCACCTCGCGGTCGTCGAAGAATATCTCGCCGCTGGTCACGTCCTCCAGGCCGGCGATGGTGCGCAGCGTCGTCGTCTTGCCACAGCCCGAGGGGCCGACCAGCACGAGGAACTCGCCGTCCTCGATGGTGAGGTTCACGTCCTCGACCGCGACGATGGTGCCCTCTTCGTCGTTCTCGAACTCTTTGCGTACCGTATCGATGTCTATCGTTGCCATGGTTACTCTTTCACCGAACCGGCCAGGATGCCGCTCACGAAGTACTTCTGCAGGAACAGGAACAGCAGGAAGATGGGGACGATGGAGAGTCCTGCCGCGACCATGATCTGGTCGTAGTACACGCGCTGTGCGCCGACGAGGTCGCTGATGGCCACCGGGATGGTGTACTTCTCCTGGCCCAGGATGACCAGCGGGAACAGGAACAGGTTCCACTGGAACAGGAACAGGATGATGGCCAGTGCCGCCAGCGAGGACTTCATCGTCGGGAGTGCGATGCGGTAGAACAGCTGGAACTCGGTCGCGCCGTCCATGCGCGCGGACTCCAGCAGTGCATCGGGAATCGACCGCATGTTCTGGCGCATCAGGAAGATGCCGAGGGGGTTCGCCGCCCACGGCAGGATGATGGCCCAGTAGGTGTTGGTCATGCCGATGCGGGACATCAGCAGGAACAGCGGGATGACCAGCAACTGGATGGGCAGGATGAGCGTCGCCAGGATGGTGTAGAAGATCGGCTCCTTGTACTTGAACTCGTACTTCGCGAAGGCGAACCCACCCATCGAGCAGATGAGCAGCGACAGCAGCGTGTACACCACGCCGATGAAGACGCTGTTCCCGATGGCCCCGAGGAAGCCGGCCTGGAAGCCCTCGAAGCCGGGGATGAGCGTGACCCGGACCGGCGTCCCGCCGACGTTGAACGCCAGGACGAACTCCTTGAGTTTCAGGAAGTAAATCTCGCTGGTGCGCTCTTGCAGCGCCGCGAAGTTGCTCATGAACTCGCTCCCGGGCAGCAGGCTCGGCGCGCTACCGGCCGCGAGGAACGCCTCCTCCTTCAGGGTCGAGGCGACCACGATCCAGTACAGCGGGACGATGGTCACGACGACCGCCACGAGCAGGAACAGGTACGTGACGACCTTCCAGGCGAACTCGCGCTGGGCTGCTCGCTCACTCATCGTCATCACCGCCGATCTTGATCTGGGCGATCGAGAGGACGCTCACCACGGCGATGAGGACCCAGGTGAGCGCACTCGCGTACCCGAGCTGGAAGCGTTTGAATGCCATCTGGTAGATGTACTGGACGATGGTACGGGTGGCCTCCGCCGACGCCCCGGCCTGGCTCACGATGAGCGGCTCGGAGAACAACTTGAACGTGCCGATGGTCGAGGTGACGACCACGAACAACAGCACGGGCTTGAGCTGTGGCAGGGTCACGTACCGGAACTTCTGGATGCGGTTCGCGCCGTCGATCTCGGCGGCCTCGTACAGCTGTCGCGGGACGTTCTGCAGGCCCGCGAGCAGGATGATCATGTTGTAGCCGGTCCAGCGCCAGGTGACCGCCCCGACGATGGTCATGCGGGACCAGAAGTCGCTCTGGAACCACGGGATGGGGTCGATACCGACCGCCCCGAGCATGAAGTTCACCAGCCCCGTCTCCTGCATCAGCAGGACGAACACGGTCGCGTACGCGACGAGGTTCGCCGACACCGGCAGCGCCAGCAGCGTGCGGAACAGGCCGCGCGCCCGGACGAAGGCGGCGTCGAGCGCCACCGCGAGTGCGAGCGCGATGACGATCATCAGCGGGACCTGGACCACCAGGATGAACACGGTGTTGTACATCGCCTGGTGGAACTGGCCGTCGGAGAGGAGCCGGGCGTAGTTGTCCAGTCCGACGAACCGCAGGTCCGCGATGGCGGTCAGGGTGAACTGGTAGAACCCGAAGTCGAACGTGAGCAACGCGTCCCCGCCGACGCTCTGGAACTCGAAGAACGAGAGGTAGAGCGTGTACAGGATGGGGAACGCGAGGAACACGCCGAACAGCACGAAGAAGGGCAGCAGGAAGAAGTAGGGCACGCCGGGCAGCTCCGGCAGCGTCCGCGTCAGCTGCTGGCGGCGCTTCCGGAACGCGTCCACGACGGTCTCCCGTCGCGATGCCTGCCGCTCGTCGACTTGTGTTTCGAATGACATGAAGGGTGGTGGGGTGTCAGGCCAGGTCGCGACCCGTGCGGTTGGCGACCTGCTTCGCGGCCTTCTCGACTGCCTTCGTCGGGCTCACCTTGCCGGCGATCATGTCGCTGAAGTGGCTGTTGATGGCCTTGGTGACCTCGGGCGTGTCGACGGAGTAGCGGTACGACGGGATGTTCGGCGCGACCTCGGCGAACATGCGCCCGGCGCGCTGGCCGCCGAGGAACTCGTTCTTCGTGTCGAACTCGTCCGACTCGTAGGCCGGCTTGTACGCCGGGAAGATGCCGAAGTTCTTGTACATCTTGATCTGCATCTCCTTCGAGGCGAGCGTGTACTGCATGTAGTCCCACGCGCGCCGGGCCTTCGCGTCACTGACCTGGTTCGCGATGACGAGGTTCGAACCGCCCCAGTTGGTCGCGCGCCCGCCGCCCTTCTCGTACGCCGGCGGCTTCATGACGCGCCACTTGCCCGAGGTGCTCGGGAGTTCGGCCTTGAGCGTCCCCTCCATCCACGCGCCGCCATTGAGCGAGGCGATGGTGCCGTCCTTGAACGCGGAGAACCACGCGCTCGACCACGAGGCCTTGCTGTCGGCGATACCGGCGTCGTGGATGGCCTTGAGGTTCTGGGCCACGCGAACGCTGGTGTCGTTGTTGAAGGCGACCTTCCCGTCCTTGGTGAACGGCTGCCCGCCGAGCTGGCGGTACTGCATCCGCCAGAGGCCGTCGTAGTCGTTCGACGGGAGGTTGATCATGAACTGGCCGTCGGGGAGCTTCTTGCCCTCCTCGATGAACTGGTCCCAGGTCTCGACCGTCGAGAGGTCGATGTCGTGCTCGGCGAGCACGTCCTGCCGGTAGAACGTCCCGACCGGCCCGATGTCCCACGGCATCGCGTAGACGCCGCCGTCCTTCGTGAGCGGGCCCCACTTGCCGGAGACGAACTTGCTCTTGACGTCGTCGTCGAGCCACCCGGAGACGTCACGCAGCCCGCCCGTGTCGATCCAGGCGGCGGCGTCGACGCTCTCCATCATCGCCGCGGCGGGCGCACCCGAGCCCGCGAGTAGCTTCGACTTGAACTTGTCCTTCATGTCCGAACGACCGATCTGCTTGATGGCGACGTCGCCACCGTTGGCTTCCTCGTAGGGGTCGTCCGTGAGGTCGAGCGACTTGGCTGCGACGTCCCAGCCCCACGCTTCGATGCTGTCCGCCATGGCGGCGCCGCCACCTCCACCGCTGGTGGTGTCGTTCCCGCCACCGCCGCCGCCACCCCCACCGCCGTCGGTGGTGGTGTCGCCGCCGCCCGTGCTGACGCAGCCCGCGAGTGCGAAGAGGCTGGCTGCGCCGGTTCCTTTCAAGACCGTCCGCCTGTCGATGGTGCGTTCCTGACCACTCATGCTGACCACTGTCATACAGCATGAAAAATAGAAACTTAATACTTTTGGTAAAATGTCGAGAGCTAAACTAACACCACGACGTACTGCGTTTTTGGCCCAATATATCGCGATTGAATGCACCGATTGGACAGATTCATTATCATTTCGGCAGTTCACCATCGGTGAACGGACGAGGCAGAGACGGGCGCTGCTAATCAGCCAGTAACAGTCGTTTCACCGGGTCCATACGGCTATATTGGCCACACCGAAGAACGGCTTCAACATCATTTATCACGGGGTTTCGTTCACCGACCGCGAACGGTTTTATATACATGGGGTGTCTGGTGCGACCATGAGCGAGCATCCGGTGGGTGCGACCGGGACGACGTTCCGGGTCGTCGAGGCACTCACGGCCGTCGAACAGGCAGGCGTCACGGAACTCGCGGACCGACTGGACATGTCGAAGGGGGGCGTCCACAACCACCTCCGGACCCTGGAGCAACTCGGCTACGTCGTCCGGGAGGACGGCGAGTACCGCCTCGGCCTGCGCTTCCTGGACCTCGGTTCGCGCATCCGTGCCCGCGACCGACTGTACCAGGTCGCCCGCCCGCACGTCGAACGCCTGGCCGAATCCAGTGGCGAGACGGCCAGCCTCGTCGTCGAGGAGCAGGGCGAAGCCGTCTACGTGTTCAGTTCGGGGTCGGACGTGGACGACCCGATCCGTGACGGGGGCCGAGCGCCCCTGCACGCCTGCGCCGGCGGGAAGGCCATCCTGGCGAACAGACCCGCCCCCGAACGTGACGACCTCCTGGGTGACGACCTCACGCCGCGGACCGAGCGCACCACCACGGATAGGGACGAACTCGCCAGCCAGCTCCGGACCGCCCGGGACCAGCGACTGGCGTTCGACCGGGGGGAACTCCGCCCGGACCGCCGGGCCGTCGCCGCGCCGATACTCACCGACGCGGACGTGGCAGTCGGGGCGGTGAGCGTCTCGGGGCCGACAGACCGGATGAGCGGGAAGCGACTCGACGAGGACATGCCCGGACTCGTCATCAGCTGTGCCAACAGCGTGACGGTCGAGTTCGTCTCCGGGTGAGGAGGCCGTTCACCATTCGTGAATATTGCTGTATTAGCCTTCCATCGTCCTTCTCCCCCCAGAATAAATTATCATTAATCTAAATCCTCGTTCGGCGCTCGATGCAGTGGTTCACTGTGAGTGAACCAGCCGAGTGACAGAGCCTCGCACAGAACGTCTTCTTCTTCAATCACTACTGGAGGCGAATTCTAGCCGCATCTGCCCACAGCAGGTCGACACCCCTGCGATCACCGCGTGCGAGCCGTGATTCCCGCGCCCGAGACCCTCGCGGGTGAGTCCCCACGAGCGCGCCGAGCTCCCAGTACCACTCTCGCGGGGGTCGGAGCAGTGGCCGTCCCCTCACAGACGATATTTCGTATCGCAGTATACGGTTCATCGTATATATCGAGGGCGACGCGCGGGGCTTTTACCGCCCGCCCGGCTACAGCACCGATATGGTACAGAACGTCGCCCCCCTGATGCCCGACCTCGAGGCCGAGGACTTCTATCTGCTCTCGGGCGTCGAGCAGGGGATGCGATTCTCCGAGTGGGTCCAGCGCGAGAAGATCCCCAAGTTCTCCCGGCTCACCATCGAGAACGTCGACTACCGGCTGGACCGCTGTCTCGACCGGGGGCTGCTGGAGCGCAAGACCATCCAGTACGAGGGGTACAAGCTCACCTTCGAGGGGTACGACGCGCTCGCGTTGCACACCTTCGCCGAGCGCGACACCATCCAGGGCTTCGGCTCCTCGCTGGGCGTCGGCAAGGAGTCCGACGTCTTCGAGGTACAGTCGTACAAACCGCTGGCACTGAAGTACCACCGCGAGGGGTTCACCAACTTCCGCGAGGTGATGAAAGAGCGTGACTACACCAGCGACCGGGACCACGTCTCCTGGCTCTACACCGCGCGCAAGGCGGCCGAGCGCGAGTACGAACGACTGGAGAGCCTGTTCCCCGACGTGTCGGTCCCGCGGCCCATCGACCAGAACCGCCACGCCATCGTGATGGAGAAGATGGAGGGGGTCGAGCTCTCGCGCGCGAAACTGGAATCCGAACAGGTCGTGGGCGTGCTAGACCTCGTGGTCCGCGAGATGGCGACGGCCTACCGAGAGGGGTACGTCCACGCGGACATGAGCGAGTACAACGTCTTCGTCTCCGAATCCGGGGTGACGGTGTTCGACTGGCCGCAGGCGGTCCCGACCGACCACGACAACGCCGCGGAGTTCCTCGAACGCGACCTGCGGAACATCGTCGGGTACTTCCGCCGGAAGTATCCCCAGGAGGTGCCCGACGTCGACGTACCGTCGGTGGCAGACGCGATCGCGGCCGGCGAGTTCGACTCGGTCCGCGAACACGCCGACTGAACCTCTTCTTGCCGTTTCACGCCCACAGCCCGACGAGCCACCCGGCCGCGTCGTAGCTGTCATAAACCACTGGCCGCGATATCAAATCCGAATCTTCCGGGGAGACAGTGCCTTCGCGGCGGGCGACGCCGAAGCGAGCGTCGTGACACGAGCGCTGGGCTCGAACCCAGCGAGTTCGTGGTCGTGAGCAGCCAGGATGTCAGGTACTGAACCAGTCTTGAGGCGGCAGAAACGTCACCGGATGGACCAGATACGCCCTGATAATAAAGAAAAACGAAGAAATTACTAACATATGAGAAGTTATTAGGCAATACTGACCGTCACCGTCAACCATGAACGACGGGGAGCACCCGAGTCGCTTCGAAACGCTCGCAGTCAGCCACGGTGAGGAGCCCACGCCCGGCGAACCCCAGGTCGGCGACGTGGTCTCGCCCATCCACCTCGCGTCGACGTTCGCGCTCCCGGGCCTCGACACGGAGATGAGCCTGGAGGACATCGACCCCGACGAGGGCGAGTTCGTGTACTCGCGCCTCTCGAACCCCACCCGCCACGCCCTCGAGAAGCGCCTGGCCGCGCTGGAGGGCGGGAAGCACGCCTTCGCCTTCTCCTCGGGGACGGCCGCCATCGCCTCGGTCGTCCTCTCGGTCGTCCGACCCGGCGACCACATCGTCGCGTTCGACGACCTCTACGCCGGCACCCGCCGGATGTTCGAGACGCTGTTCGCGTCGCGCCTGGACGTGGACGTCTCGTTCGTCGACGCGAGCCAGACCGAGAACGTGGCCGACGCCGTCACCGACGACACCAGCATGGTCTGGATGGAGACGCCGACGAACCCGCGCATGAAGATGTGCGACATCGCGGCCATCGCCGAGGTGGCCGACGACGCGGGGGCGGTCTTCGGCGTCGACAACACCTTCATGAGCCCGTACTTCCAGAACCCGCTGGACCTCGGCGCCGACGTGGTCGCCCACAGCACCACGAAGTACCTCAACGGCCACTCCGACTCCGTCGGTGGGGCGGTCGTCATGAACGACGACGAGCTGGCCGACGAACTCACCTTCATCCAGCAAATCGGCCTCGGCGACATGCTCTCGCCGTTCGACAGCTACCTCCTCATGCGCGGCATCAAGACGCTCCCCCTGCGCATGCGTCAGCACGAGGCGAACGCGACGGTCATCGCGGAGTACCTCGAAGAGCACGACCTCGTCGAGACCGTCTTCTACCCCGGGCTGGAGAGCCACCCACAACACGACCTCGCCAGCGAGCAGATGCACGGGTACGGCGGCGTCCTGAGCTTCGAACTCGCGGGCGAACTCGAAGACGCGAAGGCGTTCCTCGAGGCACTGGAGGAGTTCACGCTCGCCGTCTCGCTCGGGGGCGTCGAGTCCCTCATCGAACTCCCGGCGGGGATGACCCACGAGCCGGTCCCGAAGGAGGAACGCGAGGCCCTGGGTATCACGGACACCCTCGTCCGCGTCTCGGTCGGCATCGAGCACATCGACGACCTCATCGACGATCTCGACCGTGGCTTCGACGTGCTCGCGGAGCGACTGGCCGTGACGGCCTGAGCCGGTCGCGTCGCCGGAACCGGAATCGACTTGTGTCGAACCACCGGACCCTCCGGCAGTGACAGACGACTCGCGATTCTACGCGCTCTACCTCACCCGCTTTGCGACCGGGTTCGGGTTCGTCACCCTGGCGACGTTGCTCCCCTTCTACATCAACATCTTCGACCCTTCCGGCCTCGTGGTCGGCCTGTTCATCTCGGGTTTCACCATCGCCCAGACCGTCGCGGTCGTCCCGCTGGCGTGGGCCGGCGACCGCTACGACAAGCGCGACGTGTTGCTGTTCAGTCTGGCGGTGAGCGTCCTCGCGTACGCCGGGTTCGCCGCCATCTCGGTGTTCGACGGCGCGAGCCTGGAGTTCATCCTCGTCCGTGGGCTCCAGGGCATCGCCGTCACCGGCTCCGGCCTGATGTCGCTCTCGATGGTCGGCGAACTCGCGGCCCACGACGAGCGCGCGAACTACATCGGGAAGGCCAACGCCTGGCGCTTCGCCGCGGCCATCCTCGGCGGGCTCTCGGCGGGCTACCTCTACGAACAGGTCGGGTTCACGCCCATCTACATGCTCATCGTGGCGCTGGTGTCGGTGGCGACCCTCGGCGTCTGGCTCATGCTCGCGCCGGACGACACCCGCATCGAGGGCTTTCCGTTCTCGGACCTCGCACTCAACGACCGCATCCTCACCCTGACGAGCTTCCGGGCGCAGTACGCGGTCGCGGTCACCCTCGTCCGGACGTGGGTCCCCATCTACGCCGGGGTCGCCGCGGCCGAGGGTGGCCTGGGCTACACCGAGGCCGGGCTCGCGGTCGCGGTCGTCCTGACCTCGGAGAAGTTGACGAACATGCTGTTGCAGCCCTACACCGGCATCCTCTCGGACCGGTTCGGCCGGTCGCTGTTCGTCCTGTTCGGCGGCACGATGTACGCGGCCGTCGCGGTGCTCGTCCCGTTCTCGCCCGCGGTCGGGGCGGCGCTCGGCCTCCCGGCGACCTATCCCGTCCTGGGTGAGCTCTCGGCGGCCTTCCCGGTCCTCGTCGGCCTGAACATGCTCCTCGGGGTCGCGGACTCCTTCCGCGAGCCCGCGAGCATGGCGCTGTTCGCCGACGAGGGGACCGACGGGGCCGGCGTCGCGTCCAGTTTCGGCGTCCGCGAACTGGTCTGGCGCCCGGGGAGCGTCGGCGCCCCGATGCTCGGCGGGTTCCTCATGACCCAGGTCGGCATGCAGTGGGTGTTCTACGTCGGCGGCGCGTCGGCGCTCACGGGCGTCCTCGCGTTCTTCGGGTCGCTCTGGTACACGCAGGGGGCCGGCGCCATCACGGAGTGGTGACCGCGCCGCCTTCGTAAGATACTCTTTCGGCCTCCCCCGAGTCGGGGCCGTGCGACAGCTCCCCGCCCTCGATTCCTGGGTCGTCCGGGCCGCCGTCTTCGTCCTCGTGCTCGCGCTCTTCGCGCCGGCCGTGGGTAGCGCGGCCACCTACGACCCCGCAGACCAGCCATCACTCCAGCGCGGGACCGTGACGAGTCCCGCCAGCGACACGACCGTCGTGAGCGTGCAGGGCTTCACGTTCCGCGGTTCGACGAACAACAAGAAGCCCGCCCGCCTCGTCGCCGCCGGTGAGCGCGGTATCACCGAGTGGGTCCACAACAGCAGTAAGGGCAAGAACGCGTGGTTCTTCGACACCGACCCGCTCCCGAACGGGAACATGCTCGTGGTCTCCCCGCGCTCGGGGAAGACCGTCATCTACGAGTTGAACCCCGACACCGGCGAGCGCGTCTGGGAGCGGACCTTCCCCTTCGAGGACACCCACGACGCGGACATGCTGAGCGAGGACGAACTCGTCATCTCGCACATGCGCGCGTGGGACGCCGACAACGAGACCAGCGAGGACGAGATCGTCGTCTACAACCTGACCACCGACGAGGTGACCTGGCGCTGGAAGTACAGGGACCACTTCCCGGCGGACACCGACGGGGGGATGAACACCGACTGGTCCCACAGCAACGACGTCGACGCCATCGGCGACGACCGGCTCCTGCTCTCGCCGCGGAACTTCGACCAGGCGGTCATCGTGGACATGGAGACGAAGAACATCACGAACCGCCTCGGCAGCGACGGGGACCACTCGGTCCTGAACGAGCAGCACAACCCGGACTACATGGTCAGCGACAACGGCACGCCGACGCTGCTGGTCGCGGACTCCGGGAACAACCGCATCGTCGAGTACGCCTACGAGAACGGCGAGTGGGTCCGCACCTGGACGGTCGGCCAGAACACGCTGAACTGGCCGCGCGACGCCGACCGCCTCCCGAACGGGAACACCCTCGTCACCGACACGCTCAACCACCGCGTGCTGGAAATCACACCGACCGGCGAGGTCGTCTGGGAGTACTACGCGACGTGGGGGCCCTACGACGCCGAGCGCCTCGGGACGGGCGACGAGTCCGTACAGGAGGGGCCGACCATCCGCGACATGGGCGCGAGTGGGACCTACGACATCACCGGGAGCGCGAACCTCACCGCCGGCGGCGGCGACAGCGTCCCGTTCCGCGCCTCGGTGCAGGCGACCTTCGCGGGCACCCCGCTCTCGGGCTACGCGACCGAGTTCGCGACGATGTGGGGCCACTACGCGCCGTGGATCAGCCCGGTCTGGATGACCGGGTGGGACATGTTCTACGCCATCCTCGGTGGCCTCATGCTCGTGGGGTGGTTCGGCACCGAGGCGACGGTCCTCTCGTATCGGGCCGTCGACCGGTATCGGTCGTCCATCTGAGAGTCACCCTCTCGCCGGCGGGGTGGCACAGGTCGCCCCTGT
The DNA here is from genome assembly GCF_026616195.1 of Haloarchaeobius amylolyticus. Taxonomy (NCBI): domain Archaea; kingdom Methanobacteriati; phylum Methanobacteriota; class Halobacteria; order Halobacteriales; family Halorubellaceae; genus Haloarchaeobius; species Haloarchaeobius amylolyticus. The sequence continues at coordinate 403,183 of NZ_JANHDH010000002.1, read as the reverse complement.
CTCGGTCTCGTGACACCAATGCGTTCGTTATCCGGCGAGATTTGTAATGAACAATCAATCATAGTGGGGGGCCGTCGTCGGTTCTCGTATGCGAAAACCACTACTGGTCACGGACTTCCTCGACCGCGCACGGCGACTGTACGGCGAGAAGGAGGCCGTCGTCGCGACCGACGGCGAGCGCTTCACCTACGGCGAACTGGGCGAGCGCGTCGACGCGCTCTCGGCCGCCCTGGAAGCCCGGGGCGTCGAGCAGGGCGACCGCGTCGCCGTCCTCGACCCGAACACGCACTACCAGCTCGAGACCGCCTACGCGACGATGCAGCTCGGCGGCGTTCACACCCCGCTGAACTACCGGCTCACACCGGACGACTTCGCGTACATCCTCGAGGACGCCGGCGTCAAAGCCGTCGTCGCCGACTACGAGTACGCCGAGAAGGTCGAGGCGGTGCGGGACGAGGTGCCGACCGAGATATTCATCTGCAACGACGCGGACGCTGTGGACGGAGATTGGGAGGACTTCGAGGCCGTCCTCGACGAGTCCGACGGCGAGTACGACCGCCCCGAGATGGACGAGGACGACGTGGTCACCATCAACTACACCTCCGGGACCACCGGTGACCCGAAGGGCGTGATGCGGACCCACCGCAACGAGACCCTGCACGCCTACCTCATCACCATCCACCAGGACATCGCGGACGACGACATCTACCTCTGGACGCTCCCGATGTTCCACGTCAACGGCTGGGGTCACATCTACGCCATCACCGGCATGGGCGCGACACACGTCTGCGCCCGCGGGGTCGACCCCGCGTACGTCTTCGACGCCATCCAGACCGAGGACGTCTCGTACTTCTGTGGCGCCCCGACCGTGCTCAACATCCTCTCGAACTACTACGAGGAACACGAGCCCGTCGTCACCGGCGAGAACGACGTGCGCGTCGCCACCGCCGGTGCGGCCCCGCCGGAGGCCACCCTCCGACTCGTCGAGGACGAGTTCGGCTGGTACCTCAAGCACGTCTACGGCGCGACCGAGACCGGCCCCCTCATCACGACCTCGGACTTCCGGCGGTTCTTCGACGACGAGGACGACGCCCGGTTCGCGGTCAAGAAGCGCCAGGGGCTGGGCTTCCTCGGCACCGAGATCCGCGTCGTCGACGAGGACGGCGAGGAGGTGCCCCGCGACGACGCGACCGTCGGCGAGGTCGTCGTCCGCGGGAACCAGGTCATGGAGGGCTACTGGAACAAGCCCGAGGCCACGGAGGAGGCGTTCTCCGAGCGACTGGAGGGCTTCTACCACATGGGCGACCTCGCGACCGTCGACGAGGACGGGATGATCGCCATCCGCGACCGCAAGAAGGACATCATCATCTCCGGCGGCGAGAACATCTCCAGCATCGAACTGGAGGACACGCTGTTCGACCACCCTGCCGTCGCCGCGGTCGCCGTCATCCCCTCGCCCAGCGAGCAGTGGGGCGAGACGCCGAAGGCGTTCATCGTGCCCGAGAACGGCGACCCCGAGAACCCCGGCGTCGACCCCGAGGAGCTCACCGCGTTCACCCGCGAACACCTCGCGAGCTACAAGGTCGTCCGCCGGTTCAAATTCGTCGAGGAGCTCCCGACCACGGCGACCGGGAAGATCCAGAAGTACGAACTCCGCCAGCAGGAGTGGGACGACGAGGAGGACATGGTCGGGCAGGGGTGACCTGCCGGCCGACTCGCTCCAGCCGGCGTCCCGTCGCCTACACCCGTGGCTGGTACTCCATCTCGTCGGCGACCGCCTCGCCGATACCCGCCTCACAGCGGGTCCTGACCAGGTAGAACGCGAGGTCCAGCCCCGCGGTCACGCCGCCCGCGGTCAGCACGTCGCCCTCGTCGACGATGCGGTCGTCCCGGACGTTCGCGAACACCGCGAGGTCCTCCTTCGCGCTGTGGTGGGTCGTCGCCGGGCGGTTGTTGAGCAGGCCCGCCGCGGCGAGCAACATCGCGCCGGTGCAGACGCTGGCGACGGTCGTCTCGTCGTGGATAGATTCGAGCAGGTCGGGGATCTTCCCGGCCTCGAACTCGCGGCGCGCGCCCGGTTCGTCCGCCCCCGAGTTCCAGCCGCCGCCGGGGACCAGCACGAGGTCGGCGTCGTAGTCATCGAACTCCCCGTCCGGCGCGACCGTGAGGCCGTGACTGGCGGTGACCGTCGACACCGGGTCGACCGTCCGCAGGGAGGCTTCCATCTCCCCGCCGAGGTCGCCGGCCGTCTGGAACACCTCGTAGGGCCCGATCGCGTCGAGTTCGTCGAAGCCATCGTACAGCAAGATAGCGACTCGCATACCCCACCTTGGAGTGTAAGCCTCTTATCGGTCCGGTTCGAGTATCCGGACATGAGCGACGACGACACCAAGGACAACGTCATCCCGGGCTCCGAGGAGGAGCTCGCCACACCCGACGTGCGCGGGTACGACTTCGAGGGCGAGTTCGACCTCACGGAACTGCTCGCGTCCTACGAGACGACCGGCTTCCAGGCGACCCACCTCGCCGAGGCCATCGACATCGTGAAACGGATGCGCGACGAGGGCGCGACGATCTACCTCACCTACACCTCGAACATCGTCTCCTCGGGCCTGCGCGAGACGCTCGCGTACCTCTGCCGCGAGGACCTCGTCGACGTGATGATAACCACCTCCGGCTCCATCACCGAGGACGTCATCAAGACCGAGAAGCCGTTCAAGATGGGCGAGTGGGACGTCGACGAGGCCGCCATGCGCGAGCGCGGCATCAACCGCCTCGGCAACATCTTCGTCCCCTCGGACCGCTACGTCTGGCTGGAGGAGTACCTCAACGACTTCTTCCCTGACTTCTTCGCCGAGGAGAAGGTCCGCACGCCCGTCGAGTTCTCCCGCGAACTCGGCGAGACCATCGACGACGAGGACTCCATCCTCGCCAACGCCGCCGACAACGACATCCCCATCTTCTGCCCGGCGCTGACCGACGCCGAGGTCGGCAACTTCCTCTACTACTACAAGCAGGGCTACGACTCCGAGGTCGGCATCGAGATACTGCAGGACTACGACGACCTCATCGAGGAGGGCCTGCTCGCCGACAAGACCGGCCTCATCGTGCTGGGCGGCGGCATCCCGAAGCACCACGCCATCATGACGAACCTGTTCCGCGGCGGCGCCGACTACGCGGTGTACGTCTCGACCGGCGTCGAGGGCGACGGGTCGCTCTCGGGCGCGCCGCCGGACGAGGCCGTCTCGTGGGGCAAGATCAAGGAGGACGTGACCAACCACGTCGAGGTCAAGTCCGAGGCGACCCTCACCGTGCCGCTGCTCGTCGCGGAAGCGTTCAAGAAGTACGAGCCGCAGGTCGGCGAGGACGCCGACGAGGAAGAAGCCGAAGCCGTCGCGGACGACGACTGAGTCCTCTCTTACTCCTCTAGCAGCGCGTCGTCACCGAACTCCTCGCGGAGCGCCTCGAGGTACGCCTGCTGTTCTGCGAGCTTCTTCGGCTGGTTCGCGTACACGTGCTCGAAGATGTGCCGCGGGTCGGTCGTCGCGGACTCCGCCTCTTCGACGGCCTCGTTCAGCCGGTCCTCGATGTCCTGCTCGATGGCGTCGACCGCCTCCTGGTCGAGCCGGCCGGTCTCGACCATGAACCGCTCGAACCGCGGGACGGGGTCGAGCTGGCGCCACTCCTCGGTTCGCTCCTCGTCGCGGTAGACGCCGGGGTCGTCGGAGGTCGAGTGCGCGCCGAGGCGGTACTGGAACGCCTCGATGAGCGTCGGCGCTGGCTCGTCTCCGGGGTTCTTCGCCTTCTCGATGGCGTTCCGGGTGACCTCGTAGACGGCGATGGGGTCCATCCCGTCGACGCGGACGCCCTCGAAGCCGTAGGCGACGGCCTTCTGGGCGATGGTGGTGCTCGCGGTCTGGTTCTCCCGCGGGACCGAGATGGCCCACTGGTTGTTGTTGCAGAAGAAGACCACGGGGGCGTCGAAGACGCCGGCGAAGTTCATCCCCTCGTGGAAGTCCCCTTCGGAGGTCGCACCGTCCCCGAAGTGGACCAGCGCGGCCCGGTCGTCGCCCTTGAGCTTCGCGCCCCACGCCAGCCCGGTCGCGAGGGGGATCTGCGTCGCGATGGGGTTCGTGACGGTGAAGACGTTCTTCTCGCGCAGGGCCGCGTTGCCGGCCTCCGACCCCATCCAGTACTCCAGGTTCTTCGACATCGAGACGCCCCGGGCGAGCATCGCGCCGTTCTCCCGGTAGCTCGGGAACAGCCAGTCCTCGTCCGCGAGCGCGTGGACGCTCGCGACCTGTGCGCCCTCCTGACCGTAGATGGGCGGGTAGGTGCCCATCCGACCCTGTCGCTGGAGGGCGACCGCCTTCCGGTCGAACCGACGAGCCAACTTCAGGTCCTCGTACAGCGCCAGCAGCGTGTCGTCGGACAGCGAGACCGATTCGCCATCGACGACCGACCCATCGCGGTCGATGACCCGGTGGAGGTCGTCTTCGGTGTCCGAGAGGAGTTGAGACATGGAACTACGTCAACCGAGGGCCGATTCCGCGATAAAGATGACGACAGATTCCGGCGCGGGTCAGAGCCGGGCCGCGAGCCGGCGCACCTGCTCGTCGCCCTGGTCCCGGAGCGGCTCACCGTGGCCCATGCAGGCGACCTCGAAGGCGGGCGTGCGCTCCGCGAAGGACGCGATGCTCTCGCCCGCCTGCTCCCGGTCGGCGTCGACGAACCGGGGCACCCGTTCGAGGGTGCCGTCCTCGGTCCCGCGAGCGAGGTCACCGAGCAGGCCGACCCCGAGGTCCGGACTGACGAAACAGGTGTGCCCCGGCGTGTGTCCGGGCGTCGCGAACGCGGCGAAGCTCCCGGTCTGCTCGCCGTCAGGGACCGCCTCGACGGGGAGGTCCGGGAGCGTGACGAGGCGGCTGACGAGGTGCTTCGTCAGGAACCCCTTCGTGCCGGGCGCGTCCGGCCGGCGGTCGCCGCGGAGCACGCTGGCGGTGTGCTCGCCCGCGACGAGGTACGCGTCGAGGTCTGGGGCCAGTTTCCCGAGTGCACCCACGTGGTCGAGGTCGTAGTGCGTGACGACGACGCGGTCGACGTCCCGGAGGTCGTGGCCCGTGTCGAGCACGCCGGCCCGGATGCGCCCGGCGTCCCAGGGCGTCCCGGCGTCGACGAGCACGAGGTCGTCGCCGTCTTCGAGGAGGTAGACGTTGACGCCCCGGCAGGCGAACTGCCAGACGCCGTCGGCGAGTCGCGTGGTCATGTCGGCGGTTACGGGTGTCGGGTACAAAGTCGTAGAGGCCGCGGCAGGCCCCCGGTACGGTGCTCCCGGAATCCGTGCATCTTCATACGATGACGCCCTACGCCCGGGCGTGACAACCCGCCGCGACCGCATCGTCCTCGCGAGCGTCGTCTTCGTCGTGCTCCTCGCGCAGGTGTTGCTCTACCCGGGGCTCGACACGCTCGTCGCCGCCTTCGGCGGTGGGGCGGCGCTCGAGGGCGGGATGTGGTTCCTCGCGGTCGAGTTCGCCGCGTTCGTCGCCTTCGCCGGCGTCTGGGGCGCCGCCAGCGACGCGACCGGCCGCCGGGTGCCCTTCGTCGTCGCCGGGACCATCGGCGGCGGCGTGGGTTACGCCCTGCTCGCGCTCCTGCCGACCGTGACGACCATGCCGTTCTGGGCGGTGCTGGTCGTCCGGCTGTTCCAGGGCGCGGCCACCATCGGCGCGTTCTCGCTGGCGATGACGATGCTGATGGACCTCGAAGGTGGCCACGGCCGGAACATGGGCGCGGCCGGTATCGCCATCGGCGCCGGGACCGCCCTCGGCGCACCACTCGGCGGGCAGCTCTACGAGGTCGGCACGCTGGTCCCGGTCGCCGCCGCCAGCGTCCTCATGTTCGGGGTGGCGGTGCTGGCGACCGTCGCCATCGACGAGCGCGAGGGGCCGGTCGACGACACCGAGTCGACCATCTGGCGGGCGCTCGCCGGCGTCCGGGACACCCCCATCCTGCTCGTCCCCTACGCCTTCGGCTTCATCGACCGCCTGACCGCCGGGTTCTTCGCGCTCGTCGGCACGCTGTACTTCCGGGAGGTGTTCGAACTCAGCCCCGGCGCGACCGGGCTGATGCTCGCGCTCTTCTTCGCGCCCTTCGCACTCCTGCAGTACCCCTTCGGCGTCGCCTCCGACCGCATCGGCCGGACGGTTCCGGTCGTCGCGGGCTCGGTCTGCTACGGGGTCGCCATCGTCGCGGTCGGCCTCGCCCCGACGGTCCAGCTCGCGGGCGCCGCGATGGTCGCGGTCGGCGTGGTCGGCGCGATGATGTCGCCGGCGACGATGGCCCTCGTGACCGACCTCGCGCGCGACACCGAGCGCGGGGTCGCGATGGCCGGGTTCAACATCTTCGGGAGCACCGGCTTCCTCGCGGGCATCCTCGTCGGCGGGACCGTCGCCGACCGCTTCGGCTACGAGGCCGCGTTCCTCACCGCCGGTGGGGTCGAGATACTGCTGGCCGCGGTCACCGTCCCGGTCTTCCTGCGGTTCCGCATGCGCCGGGAGACGGCGGTCGCGTCGAGCCGGTGATGTGGGATTCGGGAGCACACGTGCGGACGGTTCGACACGCTTAAAGGCCGAGACGAGGAAGTATCGACAACTCGCTGGACGACGGGCACCAGTGGGCACCTGCCCCCGTGCAGGTCATCGGAATGTGGTTCGCTCGCGCGAACTGAACCGGCCAACGCCCGTGGTGATACACCATGACAAAGAGCTTCTACTCCCACATCAAGGAAGCGTGGCAGGACCCGGACGACGGCCAGCTGGCCGAACTCCAGTGGCAGCGAAAGCAGCAGTGGCGCAAGGAAGGCGCCATCGAGCGCATCGAGCGCCCGACTCGCCTCGACAAGGCCCGCGAACTCGGCTACAAGGCCAAGCAGGGCATCGTCGTGGCACGCGTCTCCGTCCGCAAGGGTGGCGCACGCAAGAGCCGACACAAGGCCGGTCGCCGCTCGAAGCGCCAGGGTGTCAACCGCCTCGGGCGGAACAAGAACATCCAGCGCATCGCCGAGGAGCGTGCCTCGCGCAAGTACGTCAACCTCCGTGTGCTGAACTCCTACTGGGTCGGTGAGGACGGCTCCCAGAAGTGGCACGAGATCATCCTCGTGGACCCCGAGCACCCCGCCATCCAGAACGACGACGACCTCAACTGGATCTGCGACGACGCCCACAAGAACCGCGCGTTCCGCGGCCTCACGAGCGCCGGCGTCCAGAACCGCGGCCTGTCGTTCAAGGGCAAGGGCACCGAGCACACCCGTCCGAGCACGTCCTCGGGCACGCACCGCAAGAACTGACGCGGTCTCTCTTTCACCGTTCTCCACCACCGCCGAGCCGCGGCACCGTCTTCGATTCCGAAGAAACGTCCCCGACGCCTCGTGCGAATCGAACCGTTCTTCGGCGTGCGTCTTCGATGACGAGACGTGAGTGGAATCGCGTACGCGCTGTTCGCCGCCGTCCTCTTCGGCACCTACCTCTTCGTCGTAAAGCGGTACTTCAGCGCGTACGCGGTCCCCGTCTACCTGACCTGGGTGTACGCCGCGGCCGTCGTCTGGTACCTGCCGACCGCGGTCGCGACCACCGACGGCCTCCCCATCCCCACGGACCCGGTCGCGCTCGTGGCGACCGTCGCCGTCTCCCTCGGCGTGGTCGTCGCACTGGTCGCGTTCTTCCGGGCGCTGGCCATCGGCGAGGTGAGCTACGTCGCGCCCATCAGCAAGGTCGTCCCGGCGTTCGTCCTTCCCATCGAGGTGCTGGCGCTGCACGAACGGCTCGCCCCGATGCAGGTCGCGGGCGTCGTGGTCGTCACCGCCGGTCTCTACCTCGTCAACTACGAGCCGGGTGAGTTGCTGACGCCGCTGCGCCGCGCGGTCACCGCCCGCCCCGCCCAGCTCGCGCTGGTGAGTGCGGCCACCTTCGGGCTGGTCGACGTGGGCAAACGCCTGCTCCTGCAGGAGCTCGCGGTCACGCCGACCGAGTTCGTCGTCGTGATGCTGGTCACCATCCTCGCCGCGGTCGTCCCGATGGCGCTCCCGGACCTGGAGACCGACCGGGTCGCCGACGACTGGTGGAAGTTCGTCGCGGTCGGCGCGCTCGTCGCCGGCGGCCAGCACGTCATCGCCATCTCCTTCACCACGCTCCCCGCGAGCGTCGCCTCGCCCATCGTGAACGCGCAGGCCGTGGTCGCGGTGCTCCTCGGCGGCGTCCTGCTGGAGGAACCGCAGTTCAGGCTCCGGCTCGTGGCGTCGAGCGTCGCCATCGCCGGCGTCGCGCTCATCACGCTGGGCTAGGCCCGCCCGGAGCCTCAGGCGAGCAGTTCCGTGTAGAGTCGCTCCAGTTCGGCACGGGCCAGCCCCGGCAGCGCGTCGAGTTCTGCGTCCACGTCGAGTTCGTCGAGCGCCGCCCGACAGGTGTGGGTGTGCGACCGGGTGAGCAGGGTATCGAGGTATGAGATGCGAAGGAGGAGTACGGCGTGGTCGAGGTCGTCACCCCCGGCGACGCGGAACGAGGTCCACCCGGACCGGGGGGCGAGCGAGTGGGGTTCGGCCAGCCCCTCGGCGAGGACCGCGTCGCGCACCGGCAGCCGGTACTCGACGTCGACCAGCCCGGAGCGATGGATGTGGCCGAGTTCCTGCGTGTCGCAGTGGAACTCGCGCCCGCCGTCGCGGTGGTCGCCGTCCGTGACGGCAGGCCACGTGGTCACCTCGTCGCAGATGGCGGCGATGAACTCTCCGGAATCCCGGTCGGTGGCAGCATCCCTCATACAGTAACAGAGGCGTTACTCCGGCTTGAGAAGCACGCCGGAGTTACCCGGCCGGTTGAGAGGTCGGTCGCCGGAGATGTCGCTGGCGAAGGGTGCGAAGAGAGCGGGCAGAAACGACCGGCCCGGAACCCGGTTCGCGAGAGCCGGGGGATGGGACGCCTAGTTAGAGTTCGTCTTCGTCCGGGAAGCCGTCGAACTCGGTGATGTCGACGCCGTCGGACGTGATCTCACACAGCACCAGCCCGTTGCCGGAGCCGGTGTCACGCTCGGCGGCCGAGCGGACCGCACGCGCCGCGGCCTGCTTGGCCTCGGCCATGGTCATGTCCTCGTGCCACTCGCCCTCGAGCAGCCCGTAGGCGACCATCATGCCGGAGCCGGTGACGGTGTAGTCGTCCTCCATGACGCCGCCGGCGGGGTCGATGGAGTAGACGTGGCTGCCTTCCTCGTCGACGCCGCCGAGGATGGGGTTGATGGCGAAGAAGGGGCCGCCGCGGGCGAAGTTGCCCGCGAGGGTCGCCAGCGCCGGGATGCTGATGTCCTCGCCGCGGCGGGTCTCGTAGAGGTTGACCTCCGCGCGCAGGGACTTGATGAACGACTGGGCGCCGCCGACGCTGCCGACCAGCGTCATCGCACCCGTCGGGTGGATCTGCTCCACCTTCACGACGTTCTTGTTCGAGACGAAGCGGCCGCCGAGGCTGGCCCGGCGGTCGGTCGCGATGAGGACGCCCTCGTCGGTCGCGATGCCGACGGTGGTCGTCCCGGTCTTGTTGACCGATTCCTCGTCTCGCTCCTGTTCTTTCCACTCGGCGTTGCCGAGTTCGGGGTCGTAGGGGTTCGTGTTCTCGAGCGTCATTCGTCGTCACCCTCCGTGAGGAGGTCGAGTTCGGTCAGTCGGTCGGCGATCTCGTCCGTCTCCAGGTTCCGGTAGGACCCGGTCTCGGCGTCGATGGTCGAGATGGCCAGACCCTCCGCGGGGAAGCCCTCGTCGTCGACGGGGGTGGCGAGCGCCTCGATGGCGAGGTCGATGCCGCCCTCGAGCCCGAGGTCCTCGGAGTAGTTGTCCTCGAGGTGGCTCTGGATCTCCTCGCGGTTGCCGCCGATGGCGATGGCCTTCCACTCGTAGGGGGTCCCGGAGGGGTCCGTCTCGAAGAGGCGGGGTTCGCCGTTCTCGACACCGCCGACGAGGAGCGCGACGCCGAACGGGCGCGCGCCACCGGTCTGGGTGTACTGCTGGATGTGGTCGGTGACCGCCTTGGTGAGCGTCTCGACGCCGATGGTCTCACCGTAGCGGAGCTGGTTCACCTGTGCTTCGCGACGGGCGACGTCGATGAGCTGCCGCGCGTCGGCGACGTGGCCGGCCGACGCGATGCCGATGTGGTCGTCGACCTTGTGGAGCTTCTCGACGGAGTCGCGCTCCATCAGGGGCGAGCGGCTGCGCCGCTCGGCCGCAAGGACGACACCCTCGGGTGTTCGCACGCCGACACTCGCACTCCCGCGCTTTACCGCTTCGCGGGCGTACTCGACTTGATAGAGACGACCGTCCGGGGAGAAGATGGTGATACCCCGGTCGTACGCCTGCTGCTGATTCTGGCCTTGCATGGTAAGCCCTTACCTGAGGTAAGTATCCGCTTTTTAAGTACCTTTTGTATGTTCCCTCGGATTTCGGATAGAACCGGGGGACCGCGCTGCGTACTCGGACCCAGAACTCCCAGGCCCATAACGACTCCGCACTCGGCAAGCCGACCGGGTGCTCGCGACGCTCGCCGGGGCTGTGTGGTACGGGGACTGCGTGAGGGACAGACAGTCTCGCGCGTGCGACAGGATAGTGTCCCTCGCTCAGGCGTGGTCGGCGGTGCGGCGCAAGGCCACGGTGATGACGACGAGGCCGGCCGCGGTCGCCGCCGCCTGGGCACCGAAGCCGAGGTCGGTCGCGGTCGGCGCGACGCTCAAGATCGCGACCGCGACGAGGGCGCCGACGGTGATGCAACCGAAGCCGACGGCCAGCGACCGGAGGCTCCGGATACCGGTCCGCCGACCGGCACGCCGGGCGAGGGTGGTGAGGTACGTCCCGACGAGGGCCGTGACCGCTTGCGCGGCCACGAAGGCGGTCTCTGCTGGGGTCATCCCGGTCCCCATTCGTATGGTAGTGTCCACCAGTGAGTAAAACGGGCGTCCGGTTCCCAGTTCGCGAAAACGCAGCGGGTCGAGCGTCCCGCCCCCAGCCCCCGACGAACATGTTCGAAGGGGTTGCCAGCACCGGAGAATCCGCTCGACGGTTGAAATGGGTCTACCCGTAACGACCGAATGAGGAGACAATGACCGACGACCACACCAGACGACACGTGCTGCGGACGGCTGCGGTCGGTGGCATCGGCCTCGCCCTGGCAGGCTGCCTGGGCGGCGACAGCTCGGGGACGAAGACGGCGGCCGACGACGGCGACACGGGTGGCGGCGGCGAAGACACGACCGCCGGCGGCGACTCGAAGGAGTCCGGCGACGGTGGCGGCTCCGACGCCGCGGTCACCATCGAGGTCGGCCCCGGCGGGCAGTTCTCGTACAAGCCCGAGAACCCGACGGTGAAGACGGGCGAGACGGTGAAGTGGGTCTGGAAGTCGAACCAGCACAACATCGTGGTGTCCGGCCAGCCCGACGGTGCCGAGTGGGAGGGGACGAAAGGTGGCACGTCGAAGCTCTTCGACAAGGGCTACACGTACACCCACACGTTCGACACGGCAGGCACCTACGAGTACTACTGCTCGCCGCACAAGAGCGTCGGGATGAAGGCGAAGGTGACGGTCGAATAACGCGGTCGTAATCCAGCGATCCAACCATGTCAGAGCATACCCCCAGTGCCGACAGTATCGATCCAGAAGCAGTGGTCGAGGAGTACGAGGAGCAACTCGAGGACGTGCTCGCGGAGGTCGAGACGGAGACGCCCCGCGAGGAGGACGACGGCCTCGACCTCGAGCTCGCCGGGCTCGAACTCGACCGTCGCGACTTCCTCAAGGCCGGGGCGGTCGCCGGCGCGATGTCCGCGACGGCCGGCTGTGCCGGCGGCATCCTCGACGACGGCGGGAGCGGGACGAGCAACCCCGCCGGCGGCGGTGGCTCCAAGCCCGACCACCTCGTCCCCCCGGGCGAGCACGACGAGTACTACGGGTTCTGGTCCGGCGGCCACTCCGGCGAGATTCGCGTCATCGGCATCCCGTCGATGCGCGAGCTGACCCGCATCCCCGTGTTCAACACGGAGGGGGCCCGCGGCTACGGCTACGACGACCAGACGAGCGAGATGCTGGAGGAGGCCGGCGACTACACCTGGGGTGACAACCACCACCCGAACCTCTCGGAGACGGACGGCGACTACGACGGCCGGTACCTCTACGTCAACGACAAGGCGAACGGCCGCATCGCGCGGGTGAACCTGAAGTACTTCGAGACGGACGCCATCACGGACGTCCCGAACGTCCAGTCCGTCCACGGGACGACCGTCCTCAGCCCGGACACGAAGTACGTCTTCGGCAACGGCGAGTTCCGGACCCCGTTGCCCAACGACGGCCGGGACGTCCACAGCCCGGAGAAGTACACCAGCCTGTTCAGCGCGGTCGACCCCGAGTCGATGGAGACGACGTGGCAGGTCAAGGTCGACGGCAACCTCGACATCTGTGACTCCGGCAAGGAGGGCCGCTGGGTCATCTCCTCGGCGTACAACTCCGAGGAGGCCGTCGGCATCAAGGGCATGACCCACGACGACCGCGACTTCGTGAAGGCGTTCGACATCCCCGCCATCGAAAAGGCGGTCGAACAGGGCAAGTACGAGGAGATCAACGGCGTCCCCGTCGTCGACGGCACGAAGAGCAGCTCGCTCAACTCCGGGGACCGCCCCATCGTGAAGTACATCCCGACGCCGAAGAGTCCGCACTGCGTCGAGATCGAACCCAACGGCGACTACGCGATGATCGCCGGCAAGCTCTCGCCGACGGTCACCATCCTCGACCTGAACAAGCTCGGGGAGGTCTCGGACCCGGCGAAGGCCGTCGTCGGCCGGCCGAAGGTCGGCCTCGGGCCGCTGCACACCACCTTCGACGGCAACGGCCACGCCTACACCAGCCTGTTCATCGACTCGCAGGTCGCGAAGTGGGACATCCAGGAGGCGGTCGAGGCCAAGAAGGGGTCTGCGGACCCGGTCATCGAGAAGATAGACGTCCACTACAACCCCGGCCACATCCAGGCGCTGGAGGCGATGACGACCGACCCGGACGGCGAGTGGCTCGTCAGCCTCAACAAGCTCTCGAAGGACCGGTTCCTCCCGGTCGGCCCCATCCACCCCGACAACGACCAGCTCATCCACATCGGCCAGGGTGAGAAGGAGATGGAACTGGTCGCGGACCACCCGGCCTACCCCGAGCCCCACGACTGCGTGTTCGCACACCGGGACAAGATCAACCCCGCGACCACGTGGGACAGGGAGGACTACAAGGGCGAGAAGCCGTACGTCACCGCGAAGCAGTCCGGCGTCGAGCGCACCGGCGAGCAGAGCGTCCACGTGAAGTCCTCCGTGAAGCGCTCGCAGTACGGCCTGCAGGAGTTCACGGTGAAGGAGGGCGACGAGGTGCGACTCACCCTCACCAACATCGAGGACGTCCGGGACGTCATCCACGGGGTCGCCATCCCCGAGCACGACGTGAACCTCGCCATCGCCCCGCAGGACACCCGCGAGGTCACCTTCACCGCCGACGAGCCCGGCGTCTACTGGATCTACTGTACGTACTTCTGCAGCGCGCTCCACCTGGAGATGCGCTCGCGGATGATCGTCGAACCGCGCGACTGAGCAGCCACGGACCGAACAGCCCGCGAACCCCACCCCTCGTTCCCACCCGGAAGTGAGAGCCCATGCAACTACCCACGCCCGACGATTTTCGTGAACTCAGGCGCACGCTGCCGGCGATAGCCGCGGTGCTCCTGGTCGCCGCGCTGGCGTTCCCGATGTGGACCATCAGCGTGCACGCCGTGCAGTACCCCGACACCGTGTTGCACCTGCAGCTGTACGCGTACCCCCACATCAGCGGCGACTACGTCGAGATGGCCCGGCTCAACAAGTACATCGGGTTCTACTACCCGGACCCGGTGCACTGGAGCCCGAACTACCAGCCCAAGCCGACGGCGGTCGACGTCCCCGAGTGGTCGCTCGGGCCGCTGGCGTTCGTCGGTGTCGCGGCCGCGGGGGCGTTCGTCGCCCTCGCGCCGGACGAGTCCCGCCTGCGCCGCGGGCTGCGCTGGCAGCTCGTCGGCACCGTCGCGGTGTTCGGCATCGTGCTCGCCGACATCCAGTACCGGCTCTACCAGGCCGGCCACACCCTCGACCCCGGCGCGCCCGTCATGGGCGTCGACGGGTTCACCCCGCCCATCTGGGGGAAGTACGAGGTCGCCAACATCACGAGCTACTCGCGCTTCGGCCTCGGCGCCTACCTGGCGATGTGCTCGGTCTGCCTGCTCGTGGTCGCGTTCTACTACCGCGACGAGCCGGTGACCTTCGGCGACCTGCCGGGCCGGCTCGCGAGCCTGCCCGGTGCCGTCCGGGAGCGACTCCCCGGCGGTGGCGGCGACGACGAGCGAGCGGAATCGGAAGACGGGGAACGGCCACCGGGCCACGTCGGGGGTGACTGACCGTGCGCGAGGTCCGGGAGTACGGCATCGTCGCGGTCGCCCTCGTCGTGGTGCTGGCAGCCGCCGGCATCGCGGTCGCCGGGCCGGCGGCCAGCGCCGCGAGCGACGCCGGTGCCGGCGGCGACGGCAGCGCCGCAGCCAGCACCGACGCCGGCCGACAGGTCGACTTCGACCCGTCGGTCGCCCGCGAACTCGACTTCGAGGCACCCACCGAGGACGGCGTCGCTCGCGTCGGCGACACCGAGTACGACACGCTCCGGGCCGCGCTCGACGCCGCCGAGCCGGGCGACGTGGTCCGCGTCGAGGGACGGTTCGACGAGACCGTGACGGTCACCACGCCGAACGTCACCATCCGCGGGGCCGGGCCGCGGGAGGCTCTCGTCCGGGGAGACGGCGAGGGTGACGTGCTCACCATCGACGCCCCGGACGTCACGGTCCGGGGGCTCTGGGTCCGCAACTCGGGCTGGCAGACCAGCGAGAACGACGCGGCCATCTGGGTCGACGGCGAGGGCGTCACCGTCCGGGACAACCGCGTGACGGACATGACCTTCGGCGTCTGGGTCGACGGCACCGAGGACGTGCGGGTCCTCGACAACACCATCGTCGGGCGCGAGTCGGTCGAGTCGCTCACCGACCGCGGGAACGGCATCCAGCTCTACCGTGCGACCGGCGCCGTCGTCCGGGACAACCGCATCACGGACGTCCGCGACGGCGTCTACTACTCGTGGGCGAGCGAGGTCGTCGCCACGGGCAACACCATGTGGGACCTCCGGTACGGGGTCCACTACATGTACTCCGACCACTGCGTGTTGCGGAACAACACCGCGTTCGACAACGACGCGGGCTACGCGCTGATGATCTCGGAGTACCTGCGCATCGAGAACAACACCGCGGTGAACAACACGGGGCAGAGCGGCCACGGCATCATGGTCAAGTCCATCGACCACAGCGTCCTGCGGGGGAACGAGGTGGTCGGGAACGGGCAGGGGCTGTTCGTGTACAACTCGCTGAACAACACCATCACGCACAACCTGGTGATGGAGAACCGCGTCGGCGTCCACCTCTCGGCCGGGAGCGTCCGCGAGCGCGTCCACCACAACAGTTTCGTCCGGAACGACCGGCCGGTGAAGGCCGTCCTCGGCGAGCAGGTCGCCTGGAACGGGACGGACGCGGGCAACTACTGGTCGGCGGCGACCACCGCCGACACCGACCAGGACGGGGTGAGCGAGACGCGCTACCAGCCGGCCGGGCTGGTCGAACACCTCGTCGCACAGCACCCCGAGGCGAGCGTCTTCACCGACTCGCCCGCGTTCGCGGTGGTCCGCACGGCCGAGCGCTCGGTGCCCGTCATCGAGGCGCCGGGGGTCGTGGACCAGCACCCGCTCGTCCGGCCACCACACGACAACTGGAGGCGATACTATGACGACGATGATTGACGTGACCGAGGTCCGGCAGACGTACGGTTCGGTGACCGCACTCGACGGCGTCTCGCTGTCGGTCGACCGCGGCGAGACGTTCGGCCTCGTCGGGACCAACGGCGCCGGCAAGACCACCCTGTTCCGCCTGCTCGTCGGGCACGAGACGCCCGACGAGGGCGAGGTCCGGGTCGCCGGTTACGGGGCCGACGCGGGCGTCGAGCGCCGCCGGCACGTCGGGTTCCTGCCCGAGGACGCCGGCTTCGAGCCGCGCCTGACCGGGCGCGAGGTGCTGACCTACTACGCCCGCCTCCGGGAGGTGCCGGCCGACGAGCGCGAGCGCCGGGTCCGCCGGGTGCTGGCGACGGTCGGCCTCGAAGACGCGGCCGACCGCGAGGTGGCGGGGTACTCCAACGGGATGACCCGCCGGCTCGGGCTCGGGACGACCCTGCTCACCCGCCCCGACGTGCTCCTGCTGGACGAGCCGACCGCCGGCCTCGACCCCGAGGGCGTCGCGGACTTCCACGACGTGGTCCGGTCCATCGCGGAGACGGCGATGACGGTCGTCCTGACGAGCCACGACCTGCGCGAGGTCGAGGCACTGTGCGACCGCGCGACCATCCTCCGTGACGGCCACGAGGTCGTCACCGGGCCGGTCGACGAGCTGCGGACCGCGGTCGCGACCGCGGCGACCGTGACCTGTCGGCTCGCGCCCGACGCCGACCCCGCCGCCGCGGTCGAGGCGGTCGCCGACCTCGAAGCCGTCCCGGACGCCGCGGTCGAGCAGGCCGGCGACCCGCTGGTCGTCACCTGCCCGCGGGGCGACGAGGGCCCCGTCCTCGACGCCATCCGCGACGCGGTCGCCGTGACCGAGTTCGAGGTCGAGGGCCCCGGCTTCGCGGACGCCTTCCGCCAGCACGTCGCGGACGACCGGCCCGCGAACGAGGTCTTCGCGGAGGACGGGGGTGAGCCGGCATGACGGACGAACGCGAGTACCTTGAGGACGAAGGTGCCGAAACCCGCCCCGACGGCGGCACGGCGACGGCCACCGAGAGCGCGGTGAGACTCGGTGCGCTCACCGCGTCGCTGCCCGCACTGGGCGGTCTCGGGCACGTCCTGACCCTGGCCGACCGCGAGTATCGCACCCTGTCGCGGTCGCGCTGGCCGGTCGGGCTCGCGGCCCTGTTCGCGGTCGTCTCGCTCGCGGTCGCGGCCGCCAGCGGGGCGGGCGCGGGCACCGGCCGCGCCGGCGCGGTCGTCGTCTCGCTCGCCGAGTTCTCGGTCTACCTCGTCCCGCTCGCGGCGCTGGCGTTCGGGTACGCCGCGGTCGTCGAACCGGCCGAGCGCGGCACCCTCGACATGCTGTTCGCGCTGCCGGTCCGGCGGTCGCGGGTCCTGCTCGGGACCTACCTCGGGCGGGCGCTCGGGCTGGTCGCCGCGCTCGCCGTCGGCTTCGGCTTCGGCGGCGCGCTCCTGTTCCGGTTCGTCGGCGTCTCGGGACTGGGCCCCTACGCCCGGTTCCTGCTCGCCGCCGTCGGGGCCGGCCTCGCGTTCCTCGCCATCGCGGTGCTGGTGTCGACGCTGGCGCGCGAGAAGACCCACGCGCTGGGCGGGGTCCTGCTGGCGTGGGTCTGGTTCGTCTTCGCGCACGACCTGCTCGCGCTCTCGGCGGTCGTGTTCGCCGACCCGCCCGAGGTCGTCGTCACCGCGCTGGTGCTCCTGAACCCGGCGGACTGCTTCCGGGTGCTGGTGCTCTCGGGCGTCCAGACGACCGGGGGCGGCGTCGGCGCCGCCATCGCGAGTTCGTCGCTCCCGCCGGCACTCGCCGGGGCCGGGCTACTGGCGTGGATCGTGCTGCCGCTGGCCGGCGCGGTGCAGGCAGCAGGCAGGGTCCACGGGCGGCAGTAGCAGGCGAGAAACCGATTCTCGTAGCGGTCTCAGCAGCAGTAGATGAACGGGTACATCAGGGCGACGCGGTCGCCCGCTTCCAGCTCGGTGTCGAGCCCGTCGAGGTGCTCGTTGAACCGGCCGTTGACACAGATACGGGCGTAGCGCCGGCTCTGTTCGCCTTCCGGGTTCTTCCGCCAGGTACCGGGGAGGTCCTCCGCGTCGGGGACCCAGCCCCGGTGGGTCGACTCCGTCTCGCTCTCGGCGATGAGGAGGTCCGCCACGTCGTACTCCTCGAGGAACGCGTCGAGGAACTCCCGGAGAGTGTCCCCCTCGAAGGTGTACTCCATGCGCGGCTGGCCGACCGCGGTGCGGACGTGGCCGGTGCACTTCACGTCGACCGTGGTGGTCGCCGCGTTCCCTCCCGACTCCTCCAGCCGATGACCAGTCGATACCATACGGGAGAGTAGCGCGAGTGGAACAATAAGGCCTGTCGCGAACATTTACGCCTGCCGCGTGTCACGTGACTGTATGGACGACCGTACCCACGAGCCAGCCCACAGCATCTGTCCGTTCTGCGGGGTCGGCTGCGGCATCGAGTACGCCCCGGCGTCGGGGAAGGCGACCGGCTGGCGCGGGCCGGTCAACCGCAAGGGCGAGGTCTGCCCGAAGGGGGTCGCGGCCTACGACGCGGTCACCGACGACGAGCGCCTGACCACCCCCCGGATCCGCCGGGGCGACGGGAAGCTCCACGAGGCGAGCTGGGAGGAGGCATGGAAGCGCATCGAGCAGGAGTTCGGTACGGTCCTGGACCAGCATGGGCCGGACTCGCTGTACTTCTTCGCCTCCTCGAACTGCACGAACGAGGAGAACTACCTGCTCCAGAAGGTCGCACGCCTGTGCGGGACGAACAACGTGGACAACTGCGCGCGGCTCTGTCACTCCTCGACGGTCGCGGCGATGGGCGCGCGCTTCGGTGCGGGCGCGATGACGAACACCCTCGACGACCTCACCGAGGCCGACTGCTTCCTCGTCGTGGGCGCGAACCCGGCGGTGAACCACCCCGTCATCTTCCGGTCGTACCTGCTCCCGGCCATCAAGCAGGGGACGACGATGATACACGTCGACCCGCGGGCGACCGACACCACGGAGGCTGCCGACCACCACCTGCCCGTGCGCCCGGGGTACGACATTCCGCTGCTGAACGCGATGGCCGCGGTCGTCGTCGAGGAGGGGCTGGTCGACGCCGGGTTCATCGCCGACCGGACGACCGAGTTCGGCCCCCTGAAGCAGTTCCTCGGGGAGGTGGACGTCGACGCGGCGGCCGAACAGGCGGGCGTCGACCCCGAGGACCTCCGGGCCGCGGCGCGCGCCTACGGCGAGGCCGACGCCGCCGCCATCTTCACCGGGATGGGCATGAGCCAGCACCACTGCGGGACCGCCAACGTCCACGCGCTGCTCAATCTCGCGCTCCTGACCGGGAACGTCGGCAAACCCGGCTCGGGCGTCAACCCCCTCCGCGGCCAGAACAACGTGCAGGGCGCCGGCGACGTGGGCGCGCTTCCCTCGGTCCTGCCCGGCTATCGCCCCGTCACCGACGACGAGGGCCGCGCCGACCTCGCCGACGTGTGGGGCGTCGACCCGGCCGCGATTCCCGCCGCCCCCGGCCTGACCGAGGTCGAGGCGACCCACGCGATGGGCGAGTCGGTCCACGCCGCCTACGTCTTCGCCGAGAACGTGGCCGTCACGGAGCCGAACCAGTCCCGGGTGCGCGAACAGCTCGAGGAGTGCTTCCTCGTCGTCCACGACATCTTCCCGAGCGAGACCACCGAGTACGCCGACGTGGTCCTCCCGGGCAGCGCGTGGGCCGAGAAGGAGGGCACCGTCACGAACACCGACCGGCAGGTCATGCGCATGCGCCCGAACACGACCCCGCCGGGCGACGCCCGGACCGACCTCGCCATCATCCGGGAACTCGGCCGGCGCATCACCGACGACGCCTTCGAGTACGACAGCCCGGCGCAGGTGTTCGCGGAACTCACCCGCGCCACGCCCATCTACGGCGGGATGCGCTACGAGAACATCGGCGACGGGAGCCTGCGCTGGCCCTTCCCCGAAGGTGCCGAGTCGGGGACCGACGTGCTCCACGTCGACCGGTTCGAGCACGGTGACCGGACCGCCGAGTTCCGGGTGGTCGAGCACGTCGACCCCGTCGACCCCGTCGCCGAGGACGACCTCGTGCTCACCACGGGCCGGGTCATCGAGCACTTCAACAGCGGCGCGGTCACCCGTCGCTCGGACACCCTGCTGCGCCTCCGGGGCGCCGAGACGCTCCAGATACACCCCGACGATGCCGAAGCGAGGGGCATCGAGGACGGCGAGACGGTCCGCGTCGAGAACGACCGCGGGGCGGTGACCGTCGCCGCCGAGGTGACGCCGGCCATCCGCCGTGGGGCGGTATTCATGACCTTCCACGACGATGACCCACTCGTGAACGTGCTCACCGGCGACACCCTCGACCCCGAGGCGAAGATTCCCGAATACAAGCACAGCGCGGTCCGCGTGGAGGTGGTCTCGTGCGACTGACGGAGGCCGTCCCGAGCGAGGGCACGGTCTGCGTGGTCGGTGCGGGCGGGAAGAAGTCCCTGCTCTACACCCTCGCGCGCGACCTCCACGAGGCGGTCGTCACCAGCACGGTCCGCATCCCCATCTTCGACGGCCACGTCGGCCGGGTCGTGGCGACCGAGGACCCCGTCACCGCCCTCGCCGACGCCCAGCCCGACGACTGGCCGCTGGGACTGGTCCGCGAACAGGACCGCAAGGACCGCTACCGCGGCTACGACGTCGAGACCGTCGCAGAACTCTCCGAGGCCGCCGACGTGCCCGTCCTCGTCAAGGCCGACGGGGCGCGCGGGAAACTGTTCAAGGCGCCCGGCGACCTCGAACCGATGATTCCGGCGACCACCGACGCCGTCTGCCCGATGGTCAGCGTCCAGATCGTCGGCCAGGCGCTCTCGGACCTCGTGGTCCACCGGCCCGAGTCAGTCGTCGACATCACCAACATGCGCATCGGCGGTGTCATCACGGCGCGCCACGTCGCGCAGGTGCTCACCGACCCCGACGGCGGGCTGAAGAACGTTCCCGAGGACGCGACCGTCGTCCCGGTCCTGAACATGGTCGACGACGACGACCTCGAGGCCACCGCCCGCGAGGTCGCCGCCGAGATCTACGACCAGAGCGACCGCGTCGACCGCGTGGTCCTGACGTGTCTGCTGGACGAGGACGACCCGGTGGTCGACGTCGTCTAGGGGAGGCCCCACCTACGGCAGGTCTCCAACCTCGTTCACGTCCGTGAACGTCGTCATGTCCGGCACCGCGTTCTCGGATAGTTCCCGTATCGTCAGCCTGTCGAGCGCCGCGAGGATGCGGGCGTCCTCGCCCCCGAGCACCTGCTCGCAGGCCGCCCGCATCGCGTCGGTCCGGTAGACCGCCTGCGTGGTCTGGAACCAGCCGTCGTCGGTCCGGACCAGGGCGCCGTCGGCCCCGGCAGCGCGCTCGAAGAGCAGTTCGAGGAACTCGGGGTCCACCTGTGGCATGTCGCAGGCCACGACCGCGGTGTAGGGGGCGCGAATCGCACGAAGCCCCGCCCAGATACCCGCCATCGGCCCGCGGTCGGGAACCGGGTCCACCGCGAGCGCGACCCGGGGATACCCGGACAGTTCGGTCCGGAGCGCCGGCACCTGTTCGGCCCGGCAGTTCACCACCACGCCGTCTGTCACCTCCCCGACGCGCCGGACGACCCGGCGGACCATCGGCTCGCCGTCGTAGGCCGCGACCGCCTTGTCACGGTCGCCGAAACGGGTCGAGAACCCGCCGGCGAGGACGAGGCCCGCGCGTCTCCCGGTCATGCGACCGAGTCCGGCGGCCAGCCCCAAATAGGCCCCGGGGGAACGGCCTTCTCCCCCCGCATCGTATGTTCACCTATGAAACACGTCGAATACGTCTACACGTTCGGCATGGAGCCGGACGAGGTCGAACGGCGGCTCGCCGAACAGGGACACGGGACCCTCGCGCTGGCAGACGACGGCGACGCCTACGCCATCCCCATCTCCTACCACTACAGCGCCGACGACGGGCGCATCCTCGTCCGCCTCGCCGACCACGAGGACAGCGACAAGATGCACTACGTCGAGGCGACCACCACCGCGACGCTCGTGCTCTACGGGTCGCCCGAGAGCGACGAGTCCTGGAGCATCCTCGTCCGGGGCGACCTCCGGCCCGCCGAGGGCCTGACGGACACCCAGATCAACGAGCTGTACCAGCCACTCCGCGTCTTCGGTGAGGACGTCGCCGAACTGGAGCCGACGTTCTGGGCGCTCCACCCCGACGAGGTGACGGGCCGGCGGACCGGCGACGTGGACGAGACGTGAGCCGCCCCGTCTCGATAGCGCTCATCCTGTGAACGTCCGTCACAGGAACTGTGAACCGACCAGAGCGTTTATCCGAACGATTGCTGAATCGTTCAGATATGGCTCAGACCGAGCGCCTGGAGCGCCTCATCGCCGACCAGGCTGGCGAGTGCTGTGACACCGACGTGGCCGCCCGCGTCGCCGAACTGGACGACCTCCGGACCGAGGCCGCCCTCGACCGGGGCGACGACGACGTCGGGGTCTTCGGCGCGCTCGCGAACGAGACGCGCTACCGCATCGTGCGCCTGCTGGCGGCGGCCGACGGCGAACTCTGCGTCTGCGAGTTCGACCCGCTGCTGGACGTGAGCGAGAGCGCCATCAGCCACGCGCTCTCGGACCTGACAGGTGCCGGCCTCGTCGCCCGCCGCAAGGAGGGCAAGTGGCGGTACTACCGGACGACGGACCGCGCCGAGGCGCTGCTCGCCGCCGTCGACGAGCCGGAGGTGGACCGATGACGACGCTCGGGTTCGTCTGCGTGCAGAACGCCGGGCGCAGCCAGATGGCGACCGCCTTCGCCGAGCGCGAGCGCGACGAACGCGGCCTCGACTGGGACATCGTGACGGGTGGGACCCTCCCCGCCGAACACGTCCACGAGGAGGTCGTCGACTCGATGCAGGAGCTCGGCATCGACATCTCGGACCGGACGCCGCGCGAGGTGTCCGACGAGGAACTCGAATCCTGCGACGTGGTGGCGACGATGGGCTGCTCGACCCTCTCGCTGAACACCGACGTCGACGTGCGCGACTGGGACCTCACCGACCCCGACGGGAAGTCGCCGGAAGCAGTCGCGGAGATTCGCGACGAGATCGCGTCGCGCGTGACAGCACTGTTCGACGAACTCGACGATGGCAGTCGGTGACCTCTGGGCGCTCGAACTGCTGCTGGCGGCGTTCGCCGGTGGCGTGTTCGGCGCGGCGGTCGGCGCCCTCCCCGCGTTCACCGTCACGGGCGTCCTCGTGGTCGTCGGCGAGCTGTACGACCTCGGGCGTGAGACGCTCGCGACCGGCGCACCTGAGCTGGTACTGACCGGCAGCCTCGCCTTCGGGCCGGTGTTCGGGCCCCACGTCAGTTTCGGCGGCGGCGCGGCCGCGGTCGCCTACGCCGCGAAGCAGGGCTACGTCGACACCGACTTCGACTACCACGAGGCGAAGAACGTCACGCGTGGCCTCGGGACGAGGGTCGACGTGCTGCTCGTCGGCGGCGCCTTCGGGGTCGCCGGCCACCTGCTGAAGACGGTCTCCGCGCTCGCGATGCCCTGGGACCCGGTCGCCTTCGGCGTGGTCGCGTCGGCGCTGCTCCATCGTGCCGTCTTCGGCTACTCGCTTCTCGGGACGAGGCGGGGATTCCTCGATATGACCCCCTTCGAGCGCGACGAGAAGCGGTTCGTCACCGACGGTGGCGAGACGCGTCACGCCGTCGAACCGTGGCTCCCCTACCAGTACGAGTGGGCGGGCGTCTCGCTGTTCGGCCTGGCCTTCGGTGTGCTCGGCGCGTACCTCACCTACCTGACGGCGAGCGTCTTCCTCGGCTTCGGCGTGAGCGTCCTGCTCCTCGTGTACGTCAACGCCGGTGTCGACCAGGTGCCGGTCACCCACCACATGACGCTCCCCGCCGGGTTCGCGGTCGTGGCGGCGGCTGGCGGCGCAGCGACCCCCGGCGCACTCGCGGCGGCGCTCCCGCTCTGGCAGGCCATCCTGCTGGGTGCGGGCGCCGGCCTGTTCGGCGCGCTCGCCGGCGAGGTGAGCCAGCGCGTGCTGTACGCCCACGCCGACACCCACCTCGACCCGCCCGCGGCGAGCATCGTCGTGACCACGCTGGCGGTCAGCCTGCTCGCCGCGACCGGCGTGCTCGGCGACCCGAACGTCCTTCCGGACCCGGCCTGGCTGGGCTGAGACCGCTACCCCTTTTGACGACCGCCCGGTAACACCGGGCAATGACCGACCGTGGGAAGATCGACCGCGAGTTCTTCGACCAGCACATCTACCCCAACCTCGGCGCCGAGCGCGCGGACGTGGCGCTCGGCCCCCGCCACGGCGTCGACTTCGGCGTGCTGGACGCGGGCGGGACCGCGGTCGTGACCGCCACGGACCCCATCTCCATCCTCCCGGACCTCGGCTGGGACCGTGCGGCCCGGTTCGCCCTCGGCGTCGTCCTCGCGGACGTGGCCGTCTCCGGCATCCCGCCGAGCCACCTCGCCATCGAGTTCACCCTGCCGCCGGCGATGACCGACGAGGAGTTCGCGGCGGTCTGGACGACGATGCACGACGAACTCGACGACCTCGGGACCGCGGTCCTGACCGGGCACACCGCGCGCTACCACGGCTGCTCGTTCCCGTGGGTCGGCGGCGCGACCGTGCTCGGTGTCGGGGACCACGACGACGTGATCCGGCCAGACGGTGCCCGGCCGGGCGACCACCTCCTCGTCACGCACGGGCCCGCGGTCGAGGCCACGGCGCTGTTCGCGAACCTCTACCCGGACCAGCTCCGCGACGCCGGGACGGACGCGGACCTCGACGCCCTCGCGGACCGCCTGCCCGAGACGGGCCACGTCCGAGACGCGCTGGTCGCGGCGGCCTCGGGACCGGTCACCGCGATGCACGACGCGACCGAGTGCGGCCTCCACGGCGCGCTGGTCGAACTCGCCGAGACCGCCGGCGTCGGCATCGACTTCGACCCCGACGCGGTCCCGGTGGGCGACGACGTTCGCGCGGTCTGCGCCGCGCTCGACATGGACCCCTGGGCGTCGACCACCTCCGGGACGCTCCTCGTCGCGGTTCGTCCCGAGGGCGTCGACGACGTGCTCGCGGCACTGCGCGAACGTGGGACACCCGTCGCCGACGCTGGGCGAATCACCGACGGCGCAGGTGTCAGCGTCGACGGCGAACGCCTCGACCACCCCGAGGAGGACCCGGCGTGGCGGGCCTACGCAGAGCTGGCCGAGGCTGCAGCAACGGATGACGGCTCGGACGACGACGAATCCCGGGACTAGCTCGCCAGGTCGACCAGCCGGCGGCCGTCGAGTCGCGGGACCACGTCGCGGGTCGACAGCGACATCGCGTAGTCGCGCACGTCGCTGCTTCGGATCTCGTTCTTGTCGGGATAGTTCGGGCCTTTCGCGTACTCCAGTTGCTCGCGGAAGAGCGCTTCCTCGACGGGTTCGAGGGGGAGCCCGGCCATGTGGCGGCCGATGAGGAGCGCCCCGATGGTGTCCTCGGTCGCGGGCTCGCCGTCCTTCCCGGCCGCGACGAGGTGGACCGGGCCGTCGACCTCGCGGAGGTGCTGGCCGAGCGCGGCCGCGTTCGTCGTCGAGCCGACGTAGACGCTGGCGCCGTCGGCGTCGAGCAGTCGGTCGATGGCCCGGCCACCGTTCGAGGAGGTCATCGCGACCGGCCGCCCCGCCACGTCGATGCCCTGGACGTAGCTCGGCGAGTTGAAGAAGTCGTAGCCCTCGGTCGGCTCGTAGTCGGGGGTCGAGCCGCCGCCGATGCGTGCGTCGGGGTAGGTCTCGCGGAAGGCGAACTCGTCGCCACGTTCCGCGGTCACGTGGACGTACTCGGCGCCGTTCGCGAGCAGTTCCACGACCGTGGTCGAGAAGTGCATCACGTCGACGACGACGTAGTGTCCCGGGTCGGGGGCCGCAGGAAGGTCCTCGATTCGTTCGAGCAGTCGGTCCGTCAGGTAGTCGCCCCACTCGGTGCTGCCACCTATCACGAGCGTTCTCTGGGAGCCGACCCTAATGAGCGTGTCCCGAGGCTCAGGTACGTTGACAGGCGCGTCGTCGATTGCGAACAGGCGGCGGTCGCGGTCCCGTCGGCGGGTCGCCGCGCAACCGCAGGCCGCCGCGGGGCAGTCGTCAGGTGATACCGGGACTGGCCCCGGCTTCCGGTTTGAACCCTCGGGCTCACTGGTCGGCGCGGACCGCTCGGAGCTGTGTCAGGACCCACGCCAGCACGAGGAACGTACTCCCCAGCACGGCGACCCAGACCGCCCACTCGACGAGGACGGCCCGGTTCGCCGTCACCGCGGCCTGCGGGACGCGCCGAGAGAGCGCCCAGACGTGCCGGACGACCTGGACGAAGGCGACGAGGCCGAGGGCGACGCCCGGGAGGAGCAACTTGGTCTTCGTGTCCACGAGCGTGACTCGCGGTGGAGTGGCTTCAACGCGCTGGCCGGTCGGGGCGAATCTCCTGCGATACGCCCGTGAACCGTAAACCATCACCTGCCGACGCGAGACGGTTCTGTCGATGGTCCCGTCGCTCCCCGGGTCGAGCGTGGTCCGGTACTACCTGTACAAGGCCACGAAGGCGGTCGAGTTCTACCGCCCCGTGATGTACCTGTACTTCCTCTCGCAAGGGCTGAACTTCACGCAGATCGCGGCGCTGGAGGCGGTCTACAACGTCACGACCGTCCTCGGCGAGGTCCCGACGGGCTACGTCGGCGACCGGGTGGGCCGGCGGAACAGCCTCCTGCTGGGGACCGCGGTCATCGCGGCGACGCTGGTGGGGCTGGGCTTCGCGGAGACGTTCCCCGCGTTCCTCGGCCTGTACGCGCTCTGGTCGCTCGGGTACACCTTCCGCTCCGGCAGCGAGGACGCGTGGCTGTACGACACGCTGACGGTCGAACTCACCGAGGACGCCTTCGCCGAGGTCCGCGGCCGCGGGGAGTCGATGGCCCTGCTGGTCGGCGTCGTCGGTGCGGTGGCGGGGGGCTACCTCGGGAGTATCGACCTTCGATACCCCTTCTGGGTCGCTGCGGGCCTCACCGCGGTCGGCATCCCCGTCCTGCTCTCGATGCCAGAACCCGAGACGGTCGAGGGCGCGGGGGGTGACGTGCTCTCGGTCCGGCGCGCCCTCGGCATCATCCGCGGCGCACTCACGCGCAGGCGACTCCGCGCGTTCGTCCTCTACTACTACGTCCTGTTCGCGGCCGTGCTCTACCTCGTGTTCATCTTCGTCCAGCCCATCTTCGAGACGGTCACGCTCGACCTCGGCCTCCAGCAGAGCCAGGTCGAGCAGGCGCTCGGCTGGTACTACGCCGGCATCAGCCTCGTCGGGGCCGCCCTGAGCTACAACGCCGGCGCCATCGAGGAGCGCGTCGGGCTCCGGACGTGGTTCCTCGTGCTCCCCGTCGGGGTCGGCGCGGCGCTGATCGGGATGTGGCTCGTGCCGGTGCTCGCGCTCCCGGTGCTCCTGCTCGCCCGCGGCATCGCGGACACGACCCGGACCCTCGCCAGCCAGTACGTCAACGACCGCATCGAGTCGACCGGGCGCGCGACCATCCTCAGCGCGATGGCGATGGTGAGCGCGGTGACCGTCGTCCCGTTCCAGCTCGGCAGCGGTGCCCTCTCGGACGTGGTCTCGCCCCTGTTCGCGCTGGCGGTCGGTGGCGGCGTGCTGGCGGTCGGGTCGGTGCTGGTGTGGCTGTGGGAGGCGCCGGTTCCGAGAGAGTAACTCCTCTGTCAACTCCATAAACCACCCAGTAACCCGCTAACCTCGCAGAAACGAGCTATCGACAATAATCCCTAGAGAATCCATATATTCTCTGTCGGCGTATCGTACGACTGGGGATTTTCAATGGCCACCAACGACACCAAACTCATCGACCGGTACAGCGAGATCATCCGCGCGGTCGTCGACGGCATCAACGACCAGGACCTCACAGGCTTCGAGGACTACTTCGCCGACGACCTCGAGACCGAGATACCCTACGGCTGGAGCGGCGACTACGCGACCGGCTACGACCAGTTCGAGGCGATGCTCGAGGACTACTTCACGGCGTTCCCGGACTTCGCCATCGAGGCGCAGTCGTTCACCGCCAGCGGCGACTGGACGTTCACCTGGCTGACCTTCGCGGGCACCCACGAGGGCAACTTCTGGGGCTTCGAGCCGACGGGTGAGTCGTTCGCGACCAGCGGCTTCTGGATCAACCGCTTCGAGGACGAGACCATCGTCGAGAGCTTCGGCTGGTTCGACCTGTTCGACCTGCTGACCCAGCTGGGGTACGAGTTCTCGTTCGACGACTAGGCCGGACCGCCAACGACTTTTATCACAGGGTTGTACCACACGTGTATGAACCAGCGACAGCCAGTTCCGACCGGCTACCCGGTCGGGCTCACCATCGCCGGCAGCGACTCCGGCGGCGGCGCGGGCATCCAGGCCGACATCCAGACCATGGCGGCCCACGACGTGTTCGCGACGAGCGCCGTCACGAGCGTGACCGCCCAGCACACCCGCGGCGTCACCGCCAGCACCGTCCTCGACCCCGCCGACGTGACCGCACAACTCGACGCCGTCTTCGACGACTTCGCCGTCGGGGCGGCGAAGACGGGCATGCTCGGCACCGAACCCGTCGTGCGGGCCGTCGCAGACCGGCTCGCGGACACCGACGTTCCGGTCGTCGTCGACCCCGTGATGGTCGCGACCTCGGGGGACCGCCTGCTCAGCGAGGGGGCCGAGGTGGCCTACGAGGAACTCGTCCAGAGCGCCGCGGTCGTGACCCCGAACACGGACGAGGCGGCCGTCCTGACCGGCATCGACCCGACCGACGAGCAGACCGCCCGAGATGCGGGCGAGGCCCTCGTCGACATGGGCGCCGACGCCGCACTCGTCACCGGCGGCCACCTCGAGACCGACGGCACGCTCGACGTGCTGGTGACCGAAGACGGCGTTGCGACCATCAGACACGGGCGCATCCGGGACGCAGCGACCCACGGGTCCGGCTGCACGCTCTCGGCCGCCATCACCGCGAACCTCGCCCGCGGCACGGACACCGAGTCGGCGGTCCGTGACGCCATCTCGTTCGTCGAGCGCGCCATCCGGTACTACCTCGACGTGGGCGAGGGGGCCGGCGCCGTCCACCACATGGTCGGCGTGCGGAACGAGGCCGCCGCCCGGGAGACGCTCTCGGCGGTCGAGGCGGTCGTCGACGAACTCGTCGCGGCCGACGCGTCGGCACTCGTGCCCGAGGTCGGGATGAACGTCGTCGGCGCCCTCCCGTTCGCCGAGACGACCGACGAGGTCGCCGCGGTCGACGGCCGTATCACCCGGCTTCACGGCGGCGTCCGGCCGAACGGCGGCGTCCGCTTCGGTGCCTCCAGTCACGTCGCGCGCTTCCTGCTCGCGGCCCGGGAGGCGGCCCCGGCGCTCCGGTTCGCCGTCAACTGCCGACTCGGCGACGACGTGGAGACGGCGCTCGACGCGCTCGACTGGCCGACCGCGGCGTACGACCGCGACGCCCAGCCCGCGCCCGACGTGGAGGGCAGCACGATGCAGTGGGGCGCCAGGCAGGCGTTCGGGGGCGACGGCCCGCAGCCGGTGGCCGTCCTCGACCACGGCGCCCACGGGAAGGAGCCGATGTGCAAGGTCGTCGCCGAGAGCCCGGCAGAACTCCGAGAGCGAGTGCTGGCGCTCGCAGACACGATCGACCGGGAGTAGCCTCCGGAGGACGACGGGTCAGTCGCGGTCGATGGCCTCGACCGCCGCCACGAGGTCGTCGAGGTCGGCGACCTCGGAGTCGAGGTCGCGCCGGAGCTCGTCACATCGCTCGCGGGCGTCGAGGTAGGCTTCCTCGCGTTCCAGTTCGAGCCGGGAGAACGTCGATTCGAGCAGGTCCAGCGTCGCCACCAGCGCGAGCAGCGACCGGACCGACTCGTCGTACTCGGCCAGGTCGAGCTGGCAGTCGATGGCGGCGCGGAGCGTCTCGCTGTCGACCGGTTTGCAGAGGTAGTCGTCGAATCCCAGGTCGATGATGTCGGTGACGGGGTCGACCGCCGTCACCATGATGACGCGACACGGCGCGTCGCGTGCCCGGAGCTCCGCGAGGACCTCGTCGCCGGACATGTCCGGCATCCGCCGGTCGAGGACGACGACGTCGTAGTCCTCGGCGAGCTCAAGTGCGGTCGAACCGCTGTACGCGACCTCGGTCTCGTACCACTCGGACAGTCGCAACGCGTAGGCGTCGGCCACCGCCTCCTCGTCGTCGACCACGAGGACGCTCGCTCCATCTGCTCCCATACGTACACGATACGCTCTGTAGCCGAATAGTTCTCGCGGCGGGGGACTCAGAGCTTCGCCGTCGCCAGCAGGAACGTCACGAGGACCATCGAGAGGGCGACGGCGGCGCTCTGCAGGAGGACGATTCCCATCTCGACCCGGAACGCGACACCCACCGCGAGGGTCACCAGGAACCCGAAGACGGCGTAGACGAGCGCCCTGACGAGTCGGTTCGGGTCGGTTGCCATACTGACATGCCCGCCCCACGGTGGCAAAGTTCCTTCGGCAACCACGGGCCCGCGGGCCGAACCCGCAGGGTTTTACCGCGCCTGCCGACCAGTACAACCCATGACAGAGGCGACGGGTATCGTCGGCGAGTTCCTCGCGCTCAAGGAGGAGACCGACGCCGACGTGCTGGCGATGCAATGCGGTGACTTCTACGAGTTCTTCGCCGACGACGCCGAACTCGTCGCGGCCGAACTCGACCTGAAGGTGAGCCAGAAGTCGAGCCACGGCTCCTCGTACCCGATGGCCGGCGTCCCGCTGAAGGACCTCACACCGTACCTGAAGGCACTGGTCGAACGCGGCTACCGGGTGGCCGTCGCCGACCAGCGCGAGGAGAACGGCAACATCTACCGGGAGATCGAGCGCGTCGTCACCCCCGGCACCCTGCTGGAGACGAGCCGAGACGACGCGCAGTACCTCGCCGCGGTGGTCCGCGACGGCGACGAGTACGGGCTGGCCTTCGCCGACGTGACGACGGGGCGCTTCCTCGTGGCGAGCGTCGAGACGGCAGAGGCCGCCCTCACCGAACTGTACCGGTTCTCGCCCGCCGAGGTGCTTCCGGGTCCGGACCTGCGGGACGACGCCGAGTTCTGCGACCGCGTCCGCGACCGGACCGACGCGACCGTGACCAGCTACGACGCCGACGCCTTCGCCCCCGGGCAGGCGACCCACACCGCCCGCGAGCACTTCGGGGCAGAGACGTTCGACAGCCTCGGCGTGACCGACCTCGCGGTGCGAGCCGGTGGTGCGGTCCTCGACTACGTCGCCGAGACAGGGACGGGCGTGCTCGCGTCGATGACCCGCGTCCAGCCCTACCACGGCGGCGACCACGTCGAACTCGACGCGACGACCCAGCGCAACCTCGAGCTCACCGAGACGATGCACGGCGACCGGGCCGGGAGCCTGTTCGACACCATCGACCACACGGTGACGAGTCCGGGCGGCCGCCTGCTCAAGGAGTGGCTCCAGCGCCCGCGACAGGACCTGTCGGTGCTGGAGGAGCGACAGGCGTCGGTGGCCGCGCTCGCCTCGGGCGCACTCGGCCGCGAGGAGCTGCGCGACGTGCTCGACGACGCCTACGACCTCGAACGCCTCGCCTCGAAGACGGCGAGTGGGAGCGCGGACGCGACCGACCTGCTGCGCATCCGGGAGACGCTTGCGGTCCTCCCCGCACTCGCCGAGGCCATCGAGTCCTCGCCCGCGCTGTCCTCGTCTCCCCTCGCAGCGATCGTCGACCGGCCCGACCGCGAGGCCGCGGCCGACCTGCGCGAGGAGCTCGTCGAGGCGCTCGCCGAGGACCCGCCGAAGACCGTCACCCAGGGTGGGCTGTTCAAGCGTGGCTACGACGACGAACTGGACGACCTCATCGAACGCCACGAGGCGGTCCAGGAGTACTTCGACACGCTCGCCGACCGGGTGAAACGCGAGTACGGTCTGAGCCACGTCACGGTCGACCGGAACAAGACCGACGGCTACTACGTGCAGGTCGGCAAGTCGGTCGCCGACCAGGTGCCAGAGCACTTCGAGCACGTGAAGACGCTGAAGAACTCGAAGCGGTTCACGACCGACGAACTCGCCGAGAAGGAGCGCGACCTGCTGCAACTCGAGGAGCAACGCGGCGACTTCGAGTACGCGCTGTTCGAGGAGCTACGCGAGCGCGTCGCCCGGCACGCCGAACTCCTCCAGGACGTGGGTCGGACCGTCGCCCGGGTCGACGCGCTCCAGAGCCTCGCGACCCACGCCGTCACCAACGACTGGACGCAGCCGGAACTGGTCGAAGACCGGGCGCTCGACATCTCGCAGGGGCGCCACCCGGTGGTCGAGCAGACCGTCCAGTTCGTCCCGAACGACTGCCGGATGGACGAGGATAGCACCTTCACCATCGTGACGGGCCCGAACATGAGCGGGAAGTCGACGTTCATGCGCCAGAACGCACTCATCGTCCTGCTCGCGCAGGTCGGGAGCTTCGTCCCGGCGACGGAGGCCACGGTGGGGCTGGTCGACGGCATCTTCACGCGGGTCGGCGCGCTCGACGAACTCGCCCAGGGTCGGTCGACGTTCATGGTCGAGATGCAGGAGCTCTCGAACATCCTGCACTCCGCGACCGAAGATTCCCTCGTCATCCTCGACGAGGTCGGCCGCGGGACCGCCACCTACGACGGAATCTCCATCGCCTGGGCCGCTACCGAGTACCTGCACAACGAGGTGCGGGCGAAGACGCTCTTCGCGACGCACTACCACGAGCTGACGGCGCTGGCCGACCACCTCGACCGCGTGGTCAACGTCCACATCGCGGCCGACGAGCGCGACGGCGACGTGACGTTCCTCCGGACGGTGCGCGAGGGCCCGACCGACCGCTCCTACGGGATCCACGTCGCCGATTTAGCCGGTGTGCCGGGACCGGTCGTGGACCGGGCGCGCGACGTGCTGGACCGGCTCAGACAGGAGAAGGCCATCGAGGCGAAGGGTGGCTCCTCGGGCGGCGACAGCGGCACCCAGCAGGTCGTCTTCGACCTCGGGAGCGGCAGCATGACCACTGCCGACGGCGGGTCGGTACCGGACGAGGAGTCGGGTGGCTCGGAGCCGGCACTCGACCCGGAGATGGAGGCGGTCCTCTCGGAGCTGGACGACCTCGACGTGAGCCACACCTCACCGGTGGAGCTGATGGGCAAGGTGCAGGAGTGGCAGGAGCGTCTGGACGACGCCGACCGCTAGCCGACTACCCGACGAACGGGTTCTGTTCTTCCACCAGGTTGGTCTTGTAGACACCGCGGGTCGTCCCGAGCCGGCGGTCGTCCTCGTCGAGGAGTTCGACCTCGACGACCCCGGTGTCGCTGCCGTACCGGGCGACCTCGGCCTTCCCGTAGATGTCGCCGGTCGCCGGTCGCATGTAGTCGATGCGCACGTCGAGCGTCGGCCCCGGGTTCCCCTCGACCGAGGCCAGCGCGGCCGCCGAGAGTGAATCGGCCAGTCCGAACGCCACGCCGCCGTGGGCCAGCCGCGTCGTGTCCGAGAGCGAGTGGTGGTCTTCGAGTTCGATCTTCCCCTCGACGTAGCCCTCCTCGACGTGGGTGATCTCGACGCCGAGGTGCTCGCCGAACGGGTACCGCTCGTTGAAACGTTCGAGAACGTCCATGGCATCCCCACACATGGACAGTACATGATACTTCTGGAGCGACCCACCGGTAGGCACCGGTCGCGACCATGGCGAGCAGGGACCACGTGGGAGAGCGCGCGACGGCGTGGTCCACACCCGCCTCGACCGACGCGCGGCGATTCTCAGAGCGTGTCGTGGCTGGCCGCGGCATGGTACTTGAACCGTCGCGAGCACGGCACGTTTTTGCGCTTCCAGTCGAACAGTGTCGTCAGCAACCATGCCGGACACCGACATCCAGCGACTCGACTCGAAGACCATCGACCGGATCGCCGCGGGCGAGGTCGTCGAGCGCCCGGCGTCCGTCGTGAAGGAACTCGTCGAGAACAGCCTCGACGCCGACGCCTCGCGCATCACGGTGGCGGTCGAGGAAGGCGGGACCGAGGGTATCGTCGTCTCGGACGATGGCGTCGGGATGTCGGAGGCGGACGTCCGGAAGGCGGTCCAGGAGCACACGACGAGCAAGATACGTGACATCGAGGACCTCGAATCCGGTGTGGGAACGCTCGGGTTCCGCGGGGAGGCGCTGCACACCATCGGGGCGGTGTCGCGGACGACCATCCGGACGAAACCCCGGGGTGGGAGCGACGGGACGGAACTCGTCTACGAGGGCGGCGAGGTCGAGGCGGTCAGGCCGGCGGGTTGTCCCGAGGGCACCACCATCGAGGTCACCGACCTGTTCTACAACACCCCGGCACGCCGGAAGTACCTGAAGACCCGCGCCACCGAGTTCAGCCACGTCAACCGCGTGGTGACCCGGTACGCCCTCGCGAACCCGGACGTGGCGGTGACGCTGGAGCACGACGGTCGCGAGGTGTTCGCGACCACGGGGCAGGGCAACCTGCGGTCGACCGTCATGAACGTCTACGGGAAGGAGGTCGCGAAGGCGATGCAACCCGTCGACGCGGCGGGCGCGGAAGACCCGCGAGACACGCCCCTGGAGTCGGTGTCCGGGCTGGTCTCGCACCCGGAGACGACCCGCAGCACCCGCGAGTACGTCTCGACGTTCATCAACGGCCGGTACGTCACCTCGAAACTCGTCCGGGACGCGGTGCTGGACGCCTACGGCGGGCAGTTGGCGTCGGACCGGTACCCCTTCGTGGTGCTGTTCCTGGAGATGCCCGCCGGCGAGGTCGACGTCAACGTCCACCCGCGCAAGATGGAGGTCCGGTTCTCCGACGAGGCGGGCGTCCGCCGGCAGGTCCGCGACGCGGTTGAGGACGCACTGCTCGACGCCGGCCTGCTCCGGTCGTCGGCGCCTCGCGGGAAGTCGAAGGCGCCCGAGGCCGAGGTTCGACCCGAAGCCGGGGGTGCGTCGGGGGCGGGCGAAGACCCGGATTCCGTCGACGAATCCGCGGAGCCCAGCAGCGAGACGACGACTGCTGGTGACGAACAGGCACACGACGACGACGCCAGCCCGGCGACCGCCGCAGGGGCGGCAGACGCAACCGAGACTGCGGA
Organism: Haloarchaeobius amylolyticus; assembly: GCF_026616195.1. NCBI lineage: Archaea > Methanobacteriati > Methanobacteriota > Halobacteria > Halobacteriales > Halorubellaceae > Haloarchaeobius > Haloarchaeobius amylolyticus. Next base: position 368,046 of record NZ_JANHDH010000002.1, on the reverse strand, counting down.
GGACCGCTACGCCGACGAGGGCTGGCTGCCGCCCGAAGAGCGGGAGGACGGGACAGGCACCGGAGAGCAGGCAGCCGGGACAGCCGCCGGGGCCGAGGACGAGGCCCCAGCCGACGCCGAGACCGAGGAACCGCCGTCGACCGCCAACGCTGGCGAGCGCCGCGAGACCGTCTCCCGACCCGACCACGAGGCGCTGGGCGACTTCGGACCCACGGGCGGGTCGCTGGAGTCGGCCGACACGCCCTCCGAGGAGTCGCCTGCCGGGAGCGCCGCCACCGGTTCCGGGTCCGGTTCCGAGCGCAGCCGCAAGTTCTCCGGCGAACAGACCCAGACCACCCTCTCCGGCGAGGACGCCACCGACCGCGGCGAGTACGAGACGCTGCCCAGCCTCGACGTGCTCGGGCAGTACCGCGAGACGTACCTCGTCGCCGAGGGGCCGGACGGCCTCGTCCTCGTCGACCAGCACGCCGCCGACGAGCGCGTGAACTACGAGCGCCTGCAGGAGACCTTCGCCGACGGCGCGACCGCCCAGGCGCTCGCCGCCCCGGTCGAGCTGGAGCTCACGGCGGGCGAGGCCGCGGCCTTCCCGGACTACAAGGACGCGCTGGCCCGCCTCGGCTTCCAGGCCGAACGGAGCGGCGACCGGACCGTGACCGTCACCGCGGTCCCGGCGGTCTTCCGCAAGACCCTCGACCCCGAGGACGTGCGCGACGTACTGGCCGGCTTCGTCGCCGAGGAGGCCGACGGCTCCGAGACGGTCGCGGAGCTGGCGGACGCCTTCATCGCCGACCTCGCGTGCTACCCCTCCATCACGGGGAACACCTCCCTGACGGAGGGGTCGGTCGTCGACCTGCTCACCGAACTCGACGCCTGCGAGAACCCCTGGGCCTGCCCCCACGGCCGACCGACCGTGGTCCAGTTCGGGAGCGAGGAGATCGAGAACCGCTTCGAGCGGGACTACCCCGGCCACGGCGGGCGCCGCGAGCGCTGACCGGCTGCCGAGGGTGTCATCCCAGACCACCCCTGCACACCATTTACCACCGTTCGCCGGGAACCTCCCGGGTATGCCGACCACGACAGCGACAGCCAGCGGCCACACCGGGGGGAGCCGACCGTGCGAGTGATAGACGGCGCGGCCGGCGGCGGCCAGATCCTCCGGTCGGCGCTGACCCTGTCGGCACTCACGGGCGACCCCGTCACCATCGAGAACGTCCGCGGGTCGCGCCCGAACCCCGGCCTGAAGCCACAGCACCTCGCCGGCGTCGAGGCCATCGCGGCGGTCTGTGACGCGACGACCGAGGGCGCCAGCGAGGGGAGCGAGCGACTGGTGTTCGAGCCGACGGCACCCCGGCCCGGCCACTACGAGGTCTCGGTCGGGACCGCCGGGAGCGTCACGCTGGTCTTCGAGACGCTGCTCCCGCTGGCGACGGCCATCGACGGCCACCTCTCGGTGACGGTCTCCGGCGGGACCGACGTGAAGTGGTCGCCCTCGATGGCGTACTACCGGCACGTCAAGCTCCCCCTGCTGCGCAGGTTCGGTCTGGTCGCCGCGGTCGAGGAGGCACGCCCGGGGTTCTACCCCCGCGGCGGCGGCGAGGCGACGCTGCACCTCGCGCCCTCCTCGCTGGAACCGATCCGACTGCTGGACCGCGGCGAGTTCCGGGCGGTCCGGGTGTACTCGACCGAGTCGGCGGACCTGACGGACGCGGACGTGGCGGCCCGGCAGGCGGATGCGGCGGTGCCTGGCTTCCTCGCGGAGACGGACGCATCGGTCACAGAGCGCGTTGTCCGGACCGCCGACTCGCCCAGTACCGGGACCGCGGTCTGCGTGCGCCTCGACTACGGGGGGACGATGGCCGGGTTCGACGCGCTCGGCGAGCCCGGCAAACCGGCCGAGGAGGTCGGGCAGGAGGCCGCCGACGCGGCCGCCGACTTCCACGCCGGGCGCGCCACCGTCGACGAGTACCTCGCGGACCAGCTGGTGCTCCCCCTCGCGCTGGCCGGCGGCGCGGTCCGCATCCCCGCCGTCACCGACCACGTCGAGACGAACTGCGCGGTGATGGCCGCCTTCGACCGCGACGTGTCCGTCGAACTGGACGACGACGGTGCAATTCTTTCCGGCTGAGGAGGGGACACTTATACCGAACCCGTCCGTTCACGCAGGTATGATTAACGAGAGCGAGCAGGCGGAGGTGCCCCGCGGACAGCTATGAGCGACGACCTCGTAACCTTCGGCGAGACGATGCTGCGACTCTCCCCACCGGGACAGGAGCGCATCGAGACGACCGACTCGCTGGAGGTCCACGCCGCCGGCGCGGAGTCGAACACGGCCATCGCGGCGGAGCGCCTCGGCGCGGTCGCCTCCTGGATGTCGAAGCTCCCGGACACACCGCCGGGCCGCCGGGTGGCGAGTGGCGTCCGCAAGCACGACATCGACGTCGACGTGGTCTGGGCCGACGAGGGCCGCGTCGGCACGTACTACCTCGAGCAGGCGGGCAAGCCCCGCGGGACGAACGTCGTCTACGACCGCGCGGATTCGGTCATCTCGCAGGCCGAGGCCCAGGAGTTCAACGTCGACCGCATCCGTGACGCCAGCGCCTTCTTCACCACGGGCATCACGCCCGCGCTGTCGAACACGGCCCGGGACACGACCGCGAACCTGCTCCAGGCCGCCAAGCAGGCGGGGACCATGACCGCCTTCGACGTGAACTACCGCGCGAAGCTCTGGAGCCCCGAGGAGGCCCGCAAGACGCTGACGACGCTGTTCCAGCTCATCGACGTGCTCATCATCGGGATGAAGGACGCGACGACGGTGCTGGACTACGACGGGCAGCCGGCCCAGCTCGCCCACCACCTCGCCAGCGAGTTCGACTTCAAGACGGTCGTCGTCACCCGGGGCGCCAACGGCGCGCTCGCCTGGAACGACAACGTCATCCACGAGCAGGAGGCCTTCGAGACGGAGACCCACGACCCCATCGGCTCGGGCGACTCCTTCACCGGCGCGTTCCTCGCCCGCCGGCTCTCCGGCGACGACGTCCCGCGCGCGCTGGAGTACGCGACCGCCACCGCCGCGCTCAAGCGGACCATCCCCGGCGACGTGGCGACGGTCACGAAGCGCGAGGTCGAGGCGGTCATCAACGAGAGTTCCGGCGCTATCTCACGATAGCACCGCCCTCGCCCGCCGTCTTCTTTCGATTCCGCCCCGTAGTCGTGTATGGAGCGTACACGACAACCCTAGTCGATTTGGCTACAGGTTCTCTACCGGACGGGGGAAAGCAGGGGATGCGATGAAACGGATACCAGTACTGTTCGCGATGCTGATGGTTGTCGCGTCGGTCCCGGCCTCGGCCGCCGGCGCGACCGCAGCGACGAGTACAACACCCGAGACGAGTACCTACGCCGGAGCGCACGTCACGTTCCAGGCGCAGTCGGACGCGGTCGCGAACTACACGGTGAACGGCCACACGATGGTCGAGTCCGTCCAGGTCCAGTCCGAGTCGCAGGTCAAGGAGGGGCTCGGCGTCGGCCTCGACGGTGACCTCGACCTGCAGACCGTCACCGAACTCGACGCGGCCGGCCTCTCGGTCGCCGCCGAGTCGACGACGCAGGCCGACGTCCGGACCCAGAGCGGCGCGGAACTGACCGCCCACGACAACGACGACGGGACGCTCGTCGTCACGGCGGCCGAGCAGTCCCAGGTCGTCGACGCGGACGTCGCCGCCGGCGCGACCGCCGACCAGCAGAGCGACAGTCGCGTCACCGTGACCACCGAGAACGGGACGACTGGCTCGTTCATCGTGGTCGGTGACGGGCGCGTCGCCGTCGACGAGGAGGGCGACGTGACGGCGAAGTTGGGCGAGGACGCCCGGCTCGTCTTCCGGTCCGCCGGCGAGGAGCGCAGCCAGCAGGAGGCGCAGACCGCGACGCTCATCGCCGACGGTGAGGCCGCCGCCGAGGTCTACGTCACCGAGCAGGACGGCGAGACCGTCGTCGACACGGTGACCTACAGCCAGAACACGACGGTCGAGACGAGCCAGGAGGCCGAGAACGAGGTCCGGCTGACCGTCGAGCGCGAGGCCCACGAGGGCAAGGTCGTCGTGACCCACGTCCGCGAGCAGGCCGTCGGCAGCGTCGAGAACCTCTCCGTCACGGTCGACGGCGAGGCCGCCGCGAAGGCAAGCGCCTTCAGCGAGTTGCGGGCCGCTGCGGACGACGGCGCGACCTCGAAGTACATGGTCGAGCAGACCAGCAGCGCCCAGGCCGACGCCGACGCGAAGGTCTACGTCGCGGTCAACCACTTCTCGACCCGGACCGTGACGATGTCCGGCGCGGGCGACGGCGGCGCGGCGACGACCACGGCCGACACCACCGGCGGCGACGGTGACGCCACCGACGACGGAACGACCGCCGGGGATTCGACGACGGCCGGTGACGGCTCGGACGACGACGCCGGCGCCAGTGGCGGCTCGCCCGGCTTCGGCCTCGGTGTCGCCAGCCTCGCCATCGCGGCCCTCGTTGGCGTCGCGCGCATCCAGGGCTGAGCACCGACAGCCAGCCCGTCGATAGGCAGTCCATCGACAGCCACCCCGCTGACGATTCCCGGTTCCCGGTTCCCGATTCCTCGCATCGCTCGCCCTCCAGGCGAATCCCCCGTTTCGTGCTCGGTCCCCGCCACCCCTCGCGTGGGCAGTTCGTTTAATACCCAGTACGGCCGACAGACAGGTATGACGTTCGTGGTACCGTACGACGGTGGGGAACTGGCACGGACCGCGCTCGACCGGGCCGTCGCGCTGGGGGAGTTGATGGACGTGAACGTGGTGGTGGTGACGGTCGTGCCGCACGATTCGCGCTACGCGCGCAAGCACGGGTGGCTCGCGGCGGACGAGGCGTTCGACGTCGAGACGGTCGTGACACAGATCCGTGCGGACGTCCGGGACCTCGCCCCCGAGGCCCGGTTCGAGTACGTCCTGACCGACCAGTACGCCTCGCCTGGGACCATCGCCTCGAAGGTCCGCAACAAGGCCCGGGAGGTCGGCGCCTCCGTGGTGTTCGTCGGGAGCGACGACGCCGGCAGACTGGTCACGTCGCTCCGGAGCGTCGGCAGCACCATCGCAGCCGACGACCGCTACGACGTGTACATCGTCCGGAAGGCAGAGCCAAGCGCCATCGACCAGGTGGCCGAACGCTCCCGACTGTTCGATTAGGCGTCGCCGACGCAATCGGGGACAACCGCTTTCCCCGTGGCTGTCGCAGTCCCGGACGATGACACACGTCGCTATCATCGGCGCGTACGGGAGTGCCGGCGCCGCGGTCGCCGGCGAGCTGGCCGACGAACCCGGTATCGAGTTGACCCTCGTCGACGACGGCGAGCCGGGTGGTGGGCTCTGCATCCTCCGGGGCTGTATGCCCTCGAAGGAGGTCCTCTCCGCGGGCGCCCACCGGTTCCAGGCACGACACGACGACCGGCTGGTGGGCGACCTCCCCGACGTCGACCTGGAGGCCGTGGTCGAGCGCAAGAACGAACACACCCTCTCGTGGGCCGGCCACCGCCGCGAGTCCATCCACGACCTCGCCGAGCGCGAGAACGTCGAGTTCATCCACGACACCGCCGAGTTCGTCGACGACCGGGTCATCGCGGTCGGCGGCGAGACCATCGAACCGGACTACGTCGTGGTCGCGACGGGGTCGTCCGTGAATGTCCCGGACCTGCCGGGCATCGACTCGGTCGACTTCTCGACGAGCGCGGACGTCCTCGACCGGACCGAGTTCCCCGACTCGGGCATCGTCATGGGCTTTGGCTACATCGGGATGGAACTCGTCCCGTACATCGCCGAGGCCGGCGGGACCTCCCTGACCGTGGTCGAGCACGACGCCCGGCCCATCGACGAGGCCGATGCGCCCTTCGGCGACGCCGCACTCGACATCTACGAGGAGAACTGGGACATCGACGTGCGCCGCCACGCCTACGAGCAGCGCCTCGAACCCACCGAGGACGGCGGGGTCCGCCTCTATCTCGACGAGGACGGCGAGGAGACGGTCGTCGAGGCCGACGAACTGTTCCTCTTTACCGGTCGCAAGCCGAACCTCGACCGCCTCGGGCTGCAGAACACCAGCCTGGACCCCGAGGAAGGCTGGGTCCGCGACACCATGCAGGCCCGCGAGGACGACCACGTCTTCGTGGTCGGCGACGTGAACGGGAAGGAGCCCATCCTCCACGTCGCGAAAGAGCAGGGGTTCACCGCCGCGGACAACATCCTCGCCCACGCCCGCGGTGACGAGGAGGACATCACCGAGTACGAGAACGTCCACCACCACGTCATCTTCTCCGGGCTGGGGGTCTACCCCTTCGCCCGCGTGGGGCACTCGAAGTCCTCCGCGGAGGAGGCCGGCCTCGACTTCGTCCACGTCACCCGCGAGGCCAGCGACGACGGCGTGTTCAAGACGAAGGACGTGCCCGAGGGGCTGGCCTCGCTCGTGGTCGACGCCGACGACGGGACCGTCCTCGGCTACCAGGGGCTGCACTACCACGCCGACGTGATGGCGAAGACGCTCCAGCTCGCGGTCGAGATGGAACTCGACGTGCGCGAGCTACCGGACCGGGCGTACCACCCGACCACGCCGGAGATCCTCGACGGACTGTTCCGGGAGGCCGCGGCCGCGGTCGAGAAATAATATAAATCAGACCATTATATTCCCGGTGGTGTTCTCCAGCCTTCTAAAGCACCATTACACAGACTGCAGATGTATTTATCTTCTTATGGTTCGTACATCGTGGTACCCATGGCGAGCTACACTCCGTCCGACATGGACTACACGTACGACCGACCGACCCGCTTCCCCGCCCCGATGCGTCGCGGCTACGACGCGATGCGCGGCGACGAGCGCATGGGCGGTGACTACTACGCGGCGGGCGACCGCCGCGGCGGCGAGGTGCCGCGGTTCTTCGAGGAATGGGACGGCCGACGAGCCGGTCGCTCCTATCCGCGACGACGCTACGAGGGGTCGCGCCCGCGATACGAGGACGACTACTACTACCCACGCGGCGAGTACCGCGGTGACTACCGGCGTCCCGACTACTACCCGTCGGAGGGCTACCGCGGCGAGGGCGACTACTACTCGCGTGGCGAGAGCTACTATCGCGGCGAGGGATACTACCCGCGTGGCGAGAGCTACTACCCCCGCGGTGAGAGCTACTCCCCCCGCAGCGAGTTCCGCGGCGACTACCGACCCGAGTTCTACGCGCGCGGCGACTACTACTACCCGCGCGGCGACTACCGCATGAGCGAGGACTACTACCCGCGTGGCCGCGGGATGGACGCACCGCGCGGCGAGTCCCGCGGCGACTACTACCGACGCTTCGCACCCCGCCCGATGGACCGCCCCGCGATGCGCCCCATGGGCGAGTACATGTCCGAGGAGACGGGCTACTACGCCGGCTCCCCGGTCGAGGCGGGCCGCGGCTACGAGCTCCGCGAGATCGACGGCGAGTACGTCTGTATCTGTGAACTGCCCGGCTTCGAGCGCGGTGACATCGAGTGCTCCTACGAGGACGGCGTCTTCTACGTCGACGCCTCCCGCGAGGGCAGCCGCGACGCCGAGAACGTCTGGATGCGCCGCTCGCGCCGCGTGAGCGAGCGCATCCCGGTCCCGCGCCCCGTCGACGTCGACGGCTTCAGCGCGTCGTACCGCAACGGCATCCTCGAGGTCCGCATGCCCATCGCCGGCCGCGACGGCCGCAGCGCCCAGGTCATCTCCATCCGCGACTGAGGAGTCGACCGCACACACGACACCAGCGGGTGTTCCTGTTCTTTGACTGGTTCCGGGACCGCCGACGCGATGCGCCGCCCGGGGCGACAGGACGACCCATCTGCCAGATAGGTCCCCTACCGAGTACGAATTCCCTCAGACCTTCGTTTCCACGCGAAAGAAGCGTGCTAACAGCCATCCACATATGTTTATATCCTTATGGGTGGTACGTGTGGTGAGTACTATGAGCTTCAAGAGATTCGACGACATGAACTCGATGTTCGACCAGATGGACCGCATGTTCGACCAGATGCGCCGCAACTGGGCCGGCATGACACCCGAACTCGAGACCCGACGCGGGGACCTCACGACCCGAGCCAACGTCGGTTCGCGCGGCTTCGAGCAGTCCGGCATGATGCTCACCGAGGAGGACACGATGTACGTCTTCGTCATGGACATCCCCGGCTTCGAGAAGTCCGACATCGCGTGCACCTACGACGACGGCATGCTCCGCATCGTCGCCGAGCGCGAGGAGGACGAGTCCGCCGAGAACGTCTGGATGCGCCGCTCGCGCCGCATGAGCGAACAGGTCCGCATCCCCCGCGAGATCCTCGCCGACGAGATCACCGCCTCGTACCGCAACGGCGTCCTCGAGGTCCACCTCCCCTTCGCGACGATGGACGAGGAGTCGGGCCGCAGCATCGACATCCAGTAAGTCGAATCCGCGTCTCCAGAGACGCGTTCACTCGCATGTACTGTTGAAATAACCGTTCCTTTTAGAAACCATTCGGTGTAATTTTCACCAACCAGCCGCGTGATTTTTTCGAGTAACTTTAACCTTGTGGCCGTTGGAACGATGTGATATGGGAAGGATACTGGGGAGAATCCTCGAACTGCTGGGACTGTTCGTGACACTCAGCTCCGGCTGGTACGTCGCGAAGGGACCGTTCTTCGGCTACGCGACGCCGCCACTCGAGTACATCATGGTCGCGACGGCCATCTTCATCGGCGGCATCATCCTGTTCGGCTGGGGACTCAGCGGCCGCGTCGCCGCGTCCCAGCAGGACGAACGCGTGATTCCGAGCAACAAGAAGGTCTGAGCTAGTCCTGCGCCCACTCCGCGTCGGCCAGCGTCTTCTGCACCAGCTCGTCACCGACAGCCGCGGCCAGCGTCTCGAACCCGGTGCGTTCGACCCGGTCGCTGGCGTTCGCGACCAGCCGTGACACGATGAACTCCGGGGTGGACTTGCCCAGTTCGCCGAACCGGGGCTGGTAGTCGACCTCCAGTTCGAGGTCGGCGGTGAGTCCCTCGGCGAAGATACCGTCGACCCGCGCCGCCGGCGGGAGCGGTTCGAGGTCGTCCGCGAGGTGCGTGACGAACGCGCCCAGCGCGTCGCGGTCGACCGTCAGCGTGACCAGCCCGTGCAGCAGGTCCGCGGCACTGCCCGGTTCGGTGATGGCCTCGAACTCGTCGACGAGCATCAGCGTCCGGCCGTCGCCAGTCAGGGGCGGCACGACCGACTTGAGCGTCGATTCGAGCACGCCCGCGTTGAAACTGGCGTGCCGGCGGTGGAACACCACGTCGTCGAACAGCGCCACCTCGGCGCGCTCGGCCGGGACGGGCAGGCCCATGTGCGCCAGCAGGACGACCTGGCAGACGGTTTCGAGGAGGGTCGTCTTCCCGCCGGAGTTCGCCCCGGTGACGACCGCGACGCGCTCGCCGGCCGGCGGGTCGCCCAGCGAGTGCGGCCCGAGCGCGTACCGGATGGGCTGGACCGATTCGCCGCGGGCCACGAGGTCGAGGTTGCGTGCGCCCGCGACGGCGACCGCGGCCTCGCCGTCGACGAACGTCGGCTCCACGAGGTCGAACTCGGTGGCGAACCGGGCCAGCGAGAGGTCGAGCGCGATGTCGTCGACCGCCGCGACCGCCCGGTCGACGTCCTCGCGGGCGTCGCTGATGGCGTGCTGGAGGTCGACCCGGACCTCGCGCTCGCGTTCGTCGGCCGCCTCGCGCAGTGACGAGGAGAGGTTGCGCAGGGTGCTGCTCACGAAGTCGGTCACGTCCCGGGCGTCCTCGGGCACCGCGTCGCGGACGCGCCCCGGGTCGACCTGGGCCTCGCTCCGGACGTGCTCGACGAACGCCTCGCTGAACTCGTCGGTCGTGCGCGCGCCGCCGTCGCGGACCCGTTCGATGACCGACTCGGCGTTGGCCTCCATCGTGTCGACGGCGGCCTGGGCGTCCCGCAGGCGGTCGAGCCGGTCGTCAGCCCCGGCGGCGACCCGACCGTCTTCGAGGGCGCCGAGTGCCTCCGCGGCCTCGTCGAGGGCCTCGCGGTCCAGCGCCGCCAGCGGTTCGAACACCCCGTCGGTGACGCCCGCGTCGAGCAGCGCCATCGCGGCCTCGACGGCCGGCTTCTCGCCGCCGCCGGCCTCGTCGTAGCGCTCGAACGCGGCGAGGACGGCCTCGCGGTCGCCCTCGTCGATGCGCTCCCACGACGCCTGCGCGGTCGTCACGTCGTCGAGTCGGTCTTCCATCGCCTCCTTCGTGGCCAGCGGCGTCAGCACCCGGATGCTGTCGGCCGCGCCCTCGGTGACGGCGTGCTTGCTCGCGAGGTCGATGAGGTCCTTGTAGACCGAGCGCGCGTCGCTCGTCGCGAGTACGTCCATCCCTGCCCCGCCGGTCGCCCGCCGGAGGATGCGGGTGGCCCGGCCGCGCGAGAGCCCCGCCTGCGTGAGCGTCCGCACGTCGGCCGACTCGATGGCCCGGATGGCCCGTTCCTCGCCCAGTTCGTCGGCGAGGAGTGCCCGGGTCTTCGGCCCGACTCCCCAGTAGTCGTCCAGTCGCATGTGCGCCGCCACGGGCCGGTCCCCAATGAAGTGCCCGGATGTTGGCTGGCGAAGAGGTTCCACGATGAACGCCGGTACGATTTTTCCGGTGGCCCCCGAACCTGCAAGCATGACCACGGCGTTCGACGCGGACGGCCACATCGACACCGAGAGTCGCTCGTACCGGTACTACCGGAACGCGGTCGAGCGACACTGGGACCCCGGCGCCATCGACCTCGACGTGGACCGAGCGCGCATCCAGACACTCGACGACGACACGTTCACCCGCCTGCGCACGACGCTGGCGCTGTTCGGCGCGGGCGAGGAGGCGGTCACGGAGGACCTCTCGCCGCTGGGCGTGGTGCTCGGGGACGTGAACGACCAGCTGTTCGTGACGACACAGCTCTACGAGGAGGCCAAGCACGCCGACTTCTTCCACCGCTACTGGACCGGTGTCGTCCACCCCGAGGAGGACCGCCGGGGACTCGCGCGCTCGGACCCCCGCGACCAGAAGTGGTACAACGACGCCTACGTCGAGCTGTTCGAGCGCAACGAGGCGGCGATGCACCGCCTGCTCTCCGAGGACACCCCACGGACCCGTGCCGAGGCATACTGTCACTACCACCTGACCATCGAGGGCATCCTCGCCCAGACCGGTTACTACGGCGTCCAGAACACCTTCGACGGGACGACCGAGGGCGTCCCGGAGTTACCGGGACTGGTCGACGGGTTCTCGAAGATCCGGTCGGACGAGGGCCGCCACGTCGGCTTCGGGATGGCGAAACTGAAGGACCTCGTCGAGTCGGGCGCGGTCGACCCGCAGGACCTCTACGACCTGACCACCGACCTCGCGATGCTCACCCAGCAGGTCGTCTCGGGCGCGGCGAACCAGGACGCACCCGGCATCGGGCCCGATGGGCTGGCCGCCTACGCCGCCGAGAAGCACACCGAACGCATGCGCCAGATAACCGAGGCCTCGGCCGACATCCCGGACGTGTCGGACCTGGTGCGCATCGACGAGTGAGGCGGTGTCGCCGCCGGGCGACGGGCACGAGGCGACGGGGCGAGAATTGTAATATAATCCTTTCGGCCGTCTGCCGGGCCAGCGACAGCGCTCGACCCCCTTTCACCCCGGCGACCGAACCGGGACTCGATGAGCGAGAGACGCGCTTCCAGCGACGGCGCGACGCGACGTGACGCCCTCAGACTCGCCGGTGCCGCCGGCGCCGCCGGTCTCACGGCGCTGTCGGGCTGTGCCGCGCTCGGGTCGAGTGTCCCCGGCGAGTCCGGGGGCGGTGGCGACGTGACGACGACCGGCGGCAGTGGCGGCGGTGGCGGAACCGCCAGCGACGACCCGGCGCGCGTCCGCGCCAGCACGAAGGAGACGCCGCTTGGCACCTCCCTCGCGGGCAACCCGGTGCAGGGCGCCCCCGACGCGCCCGTCGACCTCTACTACTGGAGCGACTTCCAGTGCCCGTTCTGCAAGCGTTTCGAGAAGAACACCCGCCCGAAGCTCGTCGAGGGACCCGTCGCCGACGGCCAGGTCCGACTCGTCTACCTCGAACTCCCGAACATCGGCTCGGCCTCCTGGCGGGCGGCGGCCCACAGCAAGTGCGTCTGGCGGCGGGTCAAGGACGACGACCCGGGGACGTACCTCGACTGGCACGAGGCGGTGTACGCCGCCCAGGAGAAGCCGAACTCCGGCTGGGCGAACCGGGAGAACCTGCTCTCGATAACCGAATCCGTCGACGGCGTCTCCCGGGACGGCGTCGAGACGTGCCTGTCGGAGTCGGAGCAGGCGGTGAAGGACACCATCCGCGCCGACGTCGAGCGGGCGAAGTCCCACGGTATCGCGGTCACACCCTCGTTCCTGCTGCACGACAAGGCCGACGAGGAGACGAGACAGATCGCCGGCGCACAGCCCTACGAACGCTTCGCGAGCGTCCTCCGGTCGATGCTCGCCTGACTCCGAACGATGGTCCAGACAGCTACCCGCCTCCGACGGTTCGGCGCCGGCCTCCGCGAGGCCCTCGGCTACCCGGTCGGGTCCCCCCGGCGAGCGACCGCGGCCCTCCTCGTCGCCGTCCTGACCTACTGCGTGCTGGTGTTGAGCACCTTCCCGACCTACAGCGCCCAGATGCTCGGCGCGGGCCTGCACTACCTCGACTACGTCCTGGTCTCCCTGACGCAGACGACGGTCCGCTCGAACGGCTGGCTCGGCCTCGCACTCATCGTGGTCTACGCCGCCCTGACCGGCGTCGCGGCGGTGAACGCGGTCGCGCAGGTGTCGGTCCAGGGGCTCTCCGGGTCGACCGACCTCGGCGGGACCCTCCCCGGCCTCGTCGTCTCCGGCTGTGCCGGCTGTGGCGCCGGCGTCCTCGGCCTGTTCGGCTTCGCCGGCGCGCTCGCCGCCATGCCCTTCCACGGGAACCTCCTCCGGGTCGGCGGCCTCCTGCTGTTGCTGTTCTTCCTCGGTCGGACCGGCGACCCGACGACCTGCCGGTACCGCCCCGGCGCGGGCTGACGGGTCAGTAGAACATCGAGTAGGCGACCGTCCCCAGCCCCAGCGTGGTGAAGCAGGTCGGGAGGAACCCGTCGAGGGGTTTCGCCATCCCGAGCGCCGCGAAGAGGTTGCAGTCGACGACCCCGCCGAGGCTGATGAAGACGAAGCCGACGGCGAGGTACAGCATCGGCTGGCTGTCGTTGCGCCGGTAGCCGCGGTAGCTCTGGACCGCGACGAACAGCCCGAGCAGGACCGTGAGCGCCTTGGCGACCCACAGTGCCGTACTCACGCGTCCTCACCCCTGACGCCGCTCCAGAGCTGTGTCCAGCGGTCCGCGAGGTCGTCGCGGTCGTCGTCGTGTTCGTGGTGGTCGTCGTGTTCCTGGGCTGCCTCGACGCCCTCGGCGTCGTCGGACCCCCCGGCCGCGGCCGCGTCGTCGGTGACCGTCACGGCGAGTTCGCCGTCGTCGATGTCGAACGACACCGAGGAGACGGTCGCCTCGTAGACGGTCGGGTGGTGGCCGTCCGGGTCCGGGCGCGTGTACGACCGGAGCAATCCCTCCTCGACGAGTTCGTCGGCTCGCCGGTAGACGGTCGAGCGGGACATGTCGCAGTCCTCGCTGAGTTCGCTTGCAGACATCGGTTTCGCACTCGTTCGGAGCAGTATCGACCGCGCGTACTCGTCGTGCAACAACCGCAGGAGCCGGGACGGGTCGGTACTCACTCGTGCGCGGTTTCTCCACAGACGCACTTGAACGTGCGGGACCGTCCCGCGAATGGGAGCGTCGCCACTCGGGGGCGTCGCGCCGACAGGAGAAGCGAGGCAGTCCGAGCTCAGGCCTTGACGACCAGTACCGGCACGTCGCTGAGGCGCACCACGCGCTCGGTACAGGAGCCGAGGAGGCGCCGGTACTCGTCGGAGTGCTGGCCCTCGCCCATGACGATGCAGTCGATGCCGTGGTCGGCGGCGTACTCGAGGATGGCCTCGTGGGGTTTGCCGCGGACCTCGACCGCCTCGAAATCGAGGTTCGCGCCGTCCGCGGCCGAGGCGACCTGGTAGAGGGCGTCCTCGCCGAGGTCGGCCAGGGCCGCCTCCGCGTTCTCGATGGCGTCGGTCGCGGCGTAGTGCTCGAACACGTCCTCGTCGATGACGAAGAGGCCGTGCACGCGCGCGCCGTGTCGCTCCGCCAGGTCGACGCCGTGCTCGATGGCCACCTGCGAGCCGTCCTTGCCGTCTGTGGGGATGAGGATGTCGTCGTACATCGTCTGGAGATACGCTCCCGACCCCCGACTACCTGTCAGCTAGTTCTCACGCGCTGAGAACGCGAGAACAGCAGATTTCAAGCCACCGCCGTCCCTCTGTCCGCCAGACAGTGGCCGCACTCGACCCGACCCTCGCGACCGTCCTCGACGACCTGACCGACCTGCCGGAGTGGCACGAACTCGGCGTCGAAGACGCCCGGCGCGTCGAGGACGAGACGTTCGGCGGCGCGAGCGCCCCGGCGGTGGAGACCGAGGACGTGACCGTCCCGCTCGGCAGCCGCGACGTCGCGGTCCGGGTCTACCGCCCGCCCGGCGTCGAGGCACCCGCCCCGGGGCTCGTCTTCGCCCACGGCGGCGGCTTCGTCCTCGGCACCCTCGACTCCGCCGACGACCTCGCGGCACGGCTCGCGACCGGGACGGACAGCGTCGTCGTGAGCGTCGATTACCGGCTCGCGCCCGAACACCCGTTCCCCGCGGGGCTGGCCGACGTCGAGGCCCTGACCCGCCTCGTCCTCGCCGGGAGCGACGAATTCGGCATCGACCCGGACCGGGTCGGCGTCGCCGGCTCCAGCGCCGGCGCGAACCTGGCCGCGACCGTCGCCCGCCGCCTGCGCGACGAACCAGCCCCGGCGGGAGGCCGCACCAGCCTCACCTGCCAGCTGCTCTTCTACCCGATGCTCGACCCACGTTGCGACCGGAGATCGCACGTCGAACACGCCGACGGCCCGCTGCTGACCCGGCGCGACCTCGTCTGGTTCTGGGCGCTGTACCAGGGCGACGACGAGGTGACGGCGACCCAGGCTGCGGCGCACGTCGCCGCCGGAGGCGAGGGCGCGGCGGTGACACGGGGCGCAGCCGCCAGCGGCGGGCCGCCGGACCTCTCGCCGCTGGAGCGCGGCAGCTACCGGAATCTGCCGCCCGCAGTCGTCGTCACGGGCGGGGTCGACCCACTCCGGGACGAGGGGCGGGCCTACGCCGCAGCACTGGCCGACGCCGGGGTGCCCGTCGCCGACCTGCACTACCCCGGCATGTGCCACGGCTTCCTCTCGCTCGCGGACGTGGTCCCGGCCGCCGCCGACGCCTGGGACGACGTCGAGGCGGCGGTCCGGCGGTATCGCTGACGCCAGCGGTTCCTGTCCTGCCCCGACGAGAAGCGTTAACCCACCGACGTGAGTGAGGACAGACAGGCAATGGTCACCGCCACCCTCACCGACCTCCTGTTCGTCGTGCTGGGCGCCGCCGGCCTCTGGTTCGGCGCGGTCGTCCTCGTCGAGTCCGCGGTCCGCATCGCCTGGCGGCTCGGCATCCCGACGCTGGTCATCGGGCTCACCGTCGTCGCCTTCGGCACCTCGGCCCCGGAGTTCGTCGTGACGATCGACGCCGCGCTCACCGGGAAGGCCGCGGTCTCGGTCGGGAACGTCATCGGCTCGAACGTGTTCAACCTCGGGTTCGTCCTCGGCGGTGTCGCGCTGGCCGGCGCGCTCCCGGTCTCGTACGACCTCGTCCAGCGCGACGGGACGGCCCTCCTCGTCGCGGTCGTGCTGACGACCGCCTTCCTCGTCGACGGCCAGCTCGACCGGCTGGAGGGGAGCGTCCTCTTCGTCGCCCTGTTCGCGTACCTGTCGCTGCTGGCGACGCTGAGCTCGCGGGAGCCGATGCCGGAGACCCTCGTCGGGGCGGGGGACGACGACGGCGACGAACCGGTCGACCTCGCCGAGGTCAGCGGGTTCGAGCTGCTCGACGTGCCGAAACTGCTCGTGGGACTGGCCGTGGTCGTCGTCGGCGGGCACCTGCTGGTCGAGGGCGCGGTCGGCATCGCCCAGGCCGCGGGCATCTCCGAGTGGGTCATCGGTGCGACCGTCGTCGCGGCCGGCACCTCCGCGCCCGAGTTCGCGACCTCGCTCATCGCGGCTCGCCGGGGGAGTGCGGGCCTCTCCGCCGGGAACCTCATCGGGAGTTCGGTGTTCAACCTGCTCGGCGTGCTCGGGCTGGCGAGCCTCATCACACCCCTGAACGTGGGGCCGGCCGCGTACCCGAGCAGCATCGCCCTGCTCGTGCTCTGCCTGCTGGTCGTGGTGCTGCTGGGGACCGAGGAGGAACTCGCCCGGTGGGAGGGCGCACTGCTCGTCGTCGTCGGGTTCGTGAACTGGGTGGTCGGGTTCCTCGCGGGGTGAGTGTCGTTCTCCCGCGGCAGCGTCGCGTGCGAACACTCGCCAGTCTGGCGCGGCCTGCGCCATCCAGCCGCACCCCTAAAACGGCGGCCGCCGTAGCACCCCCCATGAGCCAGCACCAGCGCCCCCATCGCCTGACAGGCGGTGCCGAACTGGACGACCTCGTCGCCACCGAACCCCTCGTCCTCGTCGAGTTCTACACGAAGGGCTGTGGCAAGTGCCAGTCCATGGAACCGATACTCGGCAACGTCGCCCGGGTCACCGACGCGACCGTCGCCATGGTCAACCCCGGCGACGACATCTCGCTGATGGACGAGTTCGACATCCGGAGCGTCCCGACGCTCATCCTGTTCCGCGACGGCGAACCGGTCGCACGACTGGCAGACGGCTTCGTCCCGACCGACGAGGTCGTCGCGTTCGTCGAGGAACACGCGAGCGACTGAACCCCGCGAGCGGTCCGGTCACGCGAGTCGCTGTAACTCGGCCCGTCCTGCGGGCACCCGGAACCGCCGCAGGAGCCGCCTCCTCGCGGCCGCCGTATTCTCCGTCCTGTCCACGCCCCAGGCCGTCCAGACGCACTCCTCCCTGGTGAGCCGCAGCGTCGTGTACCCCCAGCGACTGCTGTTGAACCACGCGACGTGGGGGTTCTGGGCCCGGACCAGGTGGTCGACCACGCGCTCGCCCGCGGTCGCCGGGACCGCCCCCAGCGCGGCGAGGTTGTCGCTCGACACCGCGGGCGTCATGAACTCGACGCCGACGCGCTTCCCTGGTGCCGGCAGGTCCGACGCCGAGTCGACCCCGTCGTAGGAACCGAGGAGGTGGCCCGCGAGGTAGGAGTGCATGTCGCCGGTCAGGACCACGAGGTTCGTCACGTCGGCCGCCCGGAACGACCGGAGCAGGTACCGGCGTTCGAACCCGAAGCCGTCCCAGGCGTCGGGGTTGCGTCTCCCGGTGCCGGACTTCCCGAACGACAGCGGCGAGAGCACCACCTCGTTCCCCCATAGCTTCCACGTCGCGTCGGACCGGGTGACCCCGTCGACCAGCCACCGGCGCTGCTCGCCGCCAAGCATCGTCCGGGTCGGGTCGCCGGGCGTGCCCGCAGCCCAGGGGTCCTGTCCGGGCGCGGCCGCCGCGACCGCCGGGGGCGGCGACCGGTACAGGCGCTCGTCGGTCAGGAACAGGTCGGCGAGGTCGCCGAACCGGAGCGACCGGTAGAGGCGCACCTCGTCGCGGATCCGGGTCGGGTCCGGCGCTCCAGCCGGGTACCGGACGCGAGAGGGGACGTACTCCGTCATCGCCGCGAGGCCCGCGACGTAGAGTTCGCGCATGAACTCCGGGTCGTCGCCCATCGGGTGGTCGTCGGTCGCCGGGGCGTCTGTCTCGGGGTCCCACCAGCGGTCGTTGACGATCTCGTGGTCGTCCCAGACGTGCAGGAGGGTGTGACGCTCCAGCGCCCGCTGCATGAAGGGGTCGCTCCGGTAGGTCCGGTGGAGGTGCCGGAAGTCCGCGAGCGACCAGGCGATGGCCTCGCCGCTGGGCAACGCGATGTCGCGGCCGGGCAGGGCGCTCTCGCCGGCGTACTCGTAGATGAGGTCGCCGAGGTGGAGCAGGTAGTCGAGGTCCTCGGCCGCGACGTGGGCCAGCGCCCCGAAGTAGCCCTGCCGGTAGTTGTTGCACGAGAGCACGCCGAGGGCGAGTTCCGGGGGCGAGGCGTCCGGGGTGGGGAGCGTCCGACACCGCCCGACCCGGCTCGCCGCCCCGTCGTAGACGAACCGATAGAACAGGTGGCGGTCCGCGGGGAGACGGCCGTCGAGGTCGACCGTCACGCAGTGGTCGTCGTGGGGGCCGATGGCGGCGGCCGGGACGACCCCGCGGAAGACCACGTCGGCGAAGGCGTCGTCGGCCGCGACCTCGATGCCGAGGGGCGTCGCCGGGACCACGAACTCGGGTGCGATGCGCGTCCAGCAGAGCACCCCGCTTGGCGTCGGGCCACCACTGGCGACCGACTGCGGGAACACGTCCGCGGCGGCCTCGCGGTCGACCGCGAACACGGCGGCGTGCTCGGCGTCGGGTGACTCCGGTGCGACCGGCGTCGCGGCCGTCCCGGCCCGTGCCAGAACCGCGAAGGCGGCGGCCGCGGTGGTCGCACTGGCGGCGTGGCGGCGGCTCCGGCGGGAGACTGCTGTCCGGCGGTCCCCCTGGTCGTCGGCGCTGGTCATCGCTCCAGAGTACGCGATTCGCGGGTAAATCGTGGACGAGTACTCAGCCTGATGAGCAGTGAGCGAGCCAGTTCAGAGTCGCTCGACCAGCGCGTCCTCTGGCCCCCGGACCCGGATGGCCTCGGTCCGTTCGGCGAGTTCGAGCGCGTCCTCGAGTTTCGCGGCCTGCTCGGCGTAGATGGTGAACAGCGGGTCGCCGACGCTCACCTCGTCGTCCTCGCGCCGGTGCAGGTAGAGGCCGGCCCCCGCGTCGCGGGGAGCCCCGGCCCGGCGGGCGATGGCGCTCACGAGGCGGTTGTTGACGTGCGTGACGACACCGTCGCGTTCCGACTCGACGACCGCGGTCTCTGCCCCCGGTTCGAGGTCGGCCATCGTCACGTCCGGGTCGCCGTCCTGGGCGGCGACGATCCGGCGGAACCGTTCGAGCGCCCGCCCGGAGTCGAGCACCGCGGTCGCGTCCTCGTCGATGCCACAGCATTCGAGCAGGATGTCCGCGAGCCGGAGCGCCTTCAGCCTGAGTTCCTGTGGCCCACCGCCTTCCAGGACCGCGAGGACGTCGCGGGCTTCGAGCACGGGACCGATCCCCCGGCCGATGGGCTGTTCGCCCGTGGTGATGGTGCACTCGACGGTCAACCCGAGGTGTTCGGCGACGCGCTTGAAGTCCTCGGCGAGTTCGCGGGCCTCGACGAGGCTCTGGACCTTCGCCCCCTCGCCGTAGGGGAGGTCGACCACGACGTGGGTCGACCCGGCGCTCTTCTTCTTCGAGAGCACGGAGGCGATGAGCTGTCCCGGCGGGTCGAGCGACAGCGGCGTCTCGGCACGGATGATCTTGTCGTCGACCGGCGAGAGGTTGACGCTCCCACCCCAGACGAAACAGCCGTTCGTCTCCTCGACGATCTCCTTCATCTCCTCCAGGGAGAACTCCACCTCGCAGAACACCTCCATCGTGTCCGCGGTCCCGGCGGGCGAGGTCACCGCCCGCGAGGAGGTCTTGGGTATCTTGAGCCCGCAGGCGGCGACGATGGCGACCACGATGGGCGTGACGCGGTTGCCGGCGACCCCGCCGATGGAGTGCTTGTCCGCGACGACGTCGTCCTCCCACATCACGACCTTCCCGGCCTCGGTCATGCACTCGGTCAGGTACGTCGTCTCCGACAGCGAGAGCCCGTTCGTGTAGACGCCGGTGACGTAGGCACCGAGTTCGACGTCGCTCAGGCGGTTCGCGTCGATGTCGTGGACGATGGCCACCAGTTCGTGTCGTTCCAGCTCGATGTCGTCGAGCTTCTTCCGGATGTACTCGACCGACCGTGGCCGGGGGGCCGGTTTGACCTCCACCTCGCCGGTGACGTGACGGATGCCCTTCGTGACACCGAGTTCGCCCCGCGCGACGACCTCGTCCATCAGCTCGACGATGGCGATGGTGGTCCGGTCCGCCGACTGCATCTGGACGCGGTCGAGTGGGTTCACCGCGAGTTCCTCGGCGTCGGCCGTGTTGAGGAGGACGGTCGGGTGTCGCGTCCCGATGTCGACCTCCTTGGCAGTCAGTCGCATAGTCGTAGAGAGGCGTGCCGTGCTCAAGGCCTTCGTGGTCGCTCGCTGACACCCCATGTCAGGAGCACGGGCAGACACGGATGCCCCCCGCTGACACCCATGTCACCTGGTGAACCCGGCGTCCGCGAGCGTTTATGGGGGTGCCGTCCCTGCGTAATGACGAGGACAGTTCCAGGGGGCGCAGTCCGTCACGGGCCGCCGCCCTCGCGCGTATTCCCCCTCACCAGAGACATCCCTACCCCACCACCCATGTCACAGAAATCGCAGTACCTCGACGACGTCTCCGCCGACGAATCGTACGACCAGCTCCCCGACGACGAGACCGTCGAGGCGACGGTCGCGAACCTCGAAGACCGTGGCTTCGACGTGGTCGTCGTGGACGACGCCGCGGCCGCCCTCGACGCCGTCACCGACCGGATTCCCGACGGCGTCTCGGTCATGAACGGTCACTCCACGACACTGGAGGAGATCGGCTTCATGGACCTGCTCGAATCGGGCGACCACGACTGGGAGGACCTCCACTCGCAGGTCTGGACCATCGACGACGACGAAGAGCGCCAGCAGTTCCGCCGCGAGGCTCAGGCCGCCGACTACTTCCTCGGAAGCGTCAACGCCATCGCCCAGACCGGCGAACTCGTCGCCGCCGACGCCTCCGGGAGCCGCATCGGCGCGTACCCCTTCGCCGCCGGGAACCTCGTGCTCGTCTCGGGCGTGAACAAGATCACCGAGGACCTCGACGCCGCCCTCGACCGGCTGGAGCAGTTCGCCTACAAGCTCGAGGACGCCCGCGCTCAGGAGGCCTACGGCCAGGGCTCGGTCATCGCGAAGCAGCTCATCTACCGGCACGAGACCGAGGAGGACCGGACGACGGTCGTGCTGGTCCGCGAGAACCTCGGGTACTGACCGGCGGGTACTGTCGAGCCCCGCGAGGCCCCTGTCCCGAACCGACCGATTCCAGTACAGTTCAAAATTCTAACTTTTTTCGGCGTGACTGCGCCGACAGTGCCCAGAGAACGCCAGCAGCAGCCCACAGTATATACTCTATATTCCGGACTGTTCCCCACTCGTGTCGTCATACATACTTTTACATTCCGGTTATCGGTAGTGGTAACCGCGCATGCGACGGTTACTCACGGTCCTGCTCGTCACGCTCCTCGTCGCCGCCGGGGCTGTCGGCCCGGTGGCGGCGAGCGAACCGGTATCGTCCCCCGAGACACGGGCCGGTGCGACCGCGCCCGCCACCGGGTCCTCGCTCGCGGCCGAGGCGCCCGACAACGAGTCCAACGGCTCGACCACGCTGACGCTGCTGACCTACAACGACATCCAGACCGCGGCCGTCGAGAACCAGACGTTCCCGCGGATGGTCCACCTCATCAACGAGCGCCGGGCCGCCCACGACAACCCGACCGTCGTGGTCGGCGGTGGTGACCAGATCAGCCCCCACGCGCTCTCGCCGCTGACGCAGTGGCGGACGCCCGTGGCCGCGCTGAACGTCCTCGAGCCCGACGCCGAGGTCATCGGGAACCACGACCTCGACTACGGCTTCGGCGCGGTCGAGAACTTCTCGAACGAGTCCGAGTTCCCCTGGCTGATGGCGAACATCGTCGACCAGGAGACCGGTGAGCCCATCCCGGGCACCGAACCCTACACCGTCGTCGAGCGCGACGGCGTGAAGGTCGGCATCGTCGGGCTCGCCGACGAGGCCATCAAGTCCAAGACCGCCGTCGACTTCGACGAGAAGGGCTACGAGCTCCGGAACTACTCCGAGACCGCAAGCGAGTACGCCACGATGCTGAAGGAGGAACGCGGCGTCGACGTGGTCGTTGCGGCCGCCCACATCGGCATCCCCGAGTCGAAGACCCTGGCCCGCGAGACCGACAACGTCGACGCCATCGTGGTCGGTGACGACGAGGTCGAGTACCCGCCCCAGGAGACCGCAGGAGCCGTCATCGTCGAGGCCGAGGCCCGCGCCGAGCACGTCGGCGAGGTCGACCTCACCGTCGAGAACGGCGACGTGACGGCCTGGAACGGTCGCCTGCTGAACGTCACCGAGGACGTCCCGCGCAACGAGACGGTCGCGGACATCATCTCGAAAGCGCGCGAGGACACCCTCGAAGACGTGGCGGGCCGGACGACCGTCCCCCTCGACGCCCGGTTCGCCTCGAACTACCACGACGAGACCGCCCTCGGCAACATGATCGGCGACAGTTTCCGCGCCAAGACCGGCGCCGAGGTCGCCATCACGAACGCCGGCGGCATCCGCTCGAACAGCGTCTACGGCCCCGGGAACGTCACCGTCGGGGACGTGTACAACATCCTGCCGTTCCGCAACACGCTCGTGACGGTCGAGTTGACCGGCGCCGAACTGAAGCAACTGCTCGCCAGCCAGGTCGTCACGCTGGAGAGCGAGACCGGCCAGCGCTACGGCTCGGAGGCCCAGCTCCAGGTCAGCGGCGTCACCTACGAGTGGGTCGGCCACGAGGGCGAGGAGCCGTACATCCGCGAGGCGTGGGTGAACGGCGAACCGCTCGACGAGGACGAGACCTACACCGTGACGGTCAACTCCTACATGGCCGGCTGGGAGGGCTCGGTCCTGACGAACGCGACCCGCGTCAGCACGACGAACACGCTGTACGGGACCGCCCTGCTCGACTACATCCGGAACAACACGCCCGTCTCGCCCGCGGACACGAACCGCATCCGGCGGGTCGACAGCGTCACCGCGGTCCGGGACATCTCCGTCGAGAAGGGGATGGCGACGGTGACCATCGACGCACCGAACGGGACGACCGCGACCGTGCCGGATAGCTTCTACGTGGTCGACGGCGCCAGCAGCGAGCGCCTCGCCGCCGAGTCGGTCACCCTCACCGACGGGACCATCGAGGTCACCTTCGAGAACGCCGCCTTCCGCCGCATGGCGGGCGAGGGCGGCGACCTCGAACTCTACGGGAAGTACGAGACGACGGCGTTCGACCGGGTCTACTTCGAGCACTCGGTCGTGAACGCCGACCTGCGCGCGAGCGACTCCGGCGGGAACGCCTGCGCCGACAGGTCGGGCCACGGTGCTGACGACGACGAGGCCGACCGCGGCCAGTCCGCGAACGCCAGCGCCACCGTCCCGGCCGGCGTGCCGGCCACGCCCGCCGCGCCCGTCGCGTAGGGGCGACCCAGTCGGACACCGGCACTGGCACCACACGCGAACCGAGTTCCATTTTTCGGGCCAGTAAGATAGCAACTCCCCGACAGAAGTTCGTTTCAGTTCGCGCCAGGACAGAAACGGAGTTCTGCGAACCTATACCCTGCTCGCAGCCGTCTCTGCTCCTATGACGACCGAATCAAACCGCGGCTTCCTCGGCTCCCTCGTCGACGGCATCGTCGACCAGGCCACCCTCGACACCGGCACGGAGACCACCGCCACCGTCGAAGAGACGGTCGACGCGACAGCACTCGACCGTCTCACCGTCGAAAGCGTCAACGGTGACGCGGTCCTGCGCCTGACCGAGGACGACACCGTCACCGTCACCGCGACCAAGCGGACCCGCGCCGGCGCCGACCACCTCGACCGCCTCCACGTCAGGACGACCGTCGCGGACGGCACCCTCCGCGTCGTGGTCGAACCCGAGGACGAGGGCGTGGGCAGGAACGTCCGGGCGAAGGCGGACCTCGACATCGCGGTCCCGGCGAGCGTCGCGGTCGACCACGTCGAACTCGTCAACGGGAGCATCACCCTCGACGGCGTCACCGGCGACACCCGGGCCGAGGTGGCCAACGGGGGCATCGAGGCGACCGACGTGGCCGGCTTCGTCTCGCTGCAGGCCGCAAACGGGAGCGTGACCGCCCGCGGCTGTACCGGCATCGACGCCGCCGAGACGGCCAACGGGTCGGTCGACGTGGCGGTCCACTCGCTCCGGCGGAACGCCGAGGTGGGGTCCCCGAACGGGTCGCTGACGGTCCGGCTCGCAGCCGACCTCGACGCCGACGTGCTGGCCGAGACGCTCATCGGGCGCGTGACCGTCGAGGACTGTGACCTCGCGGTCGCCAGCCAGTCCTCGCGCCGACTGCTCGCGACCCACGGACAGGGCGGCTACGAGATAGAGGCGTCGGCGGTGAACGGGTCGGTCACCGTGACCGGCGTCTGAGTTCGGCAGGGGGACGCCCGCGTAGTCCCCACGGTCCCGTTTTCAGCCGGCCAGCGCGGCCGGGACGAGACAGGTTGGGTCTGGTCAGTCCCGTTCGAGTCGCTCGCGGCGGCGCTCGAACTCCTCGTCGGTCAGGTCGCCGCGGGCGTACGCCCGGCGGAGTTCGTCGAGGGCAGGGTCGCCCTCGTTCCCGCCGCCGAGGGACTTCAGCAGCAGGTAGCCACCGCCGACGACCACCGCGAGGACGAGCAGTCGGCCGACGAGGCTGGCGGCGAACCACCACCACGACCACTGGCCGTCGAAGCCCATCCAGTGGTCGTGCCAGGTCGCACCGCCCCCGCCCATCCCCATGCCCATCATCCCGCCGAACAGCAGCGGGACGAGGAGCACGGCGGCGAGCAGGAGCGCGACGATACCGAGGCCGGACCGCGCTGCGGCAGTGTCCATACTGGAGGCTACGGGGTCCTCGTTCACCTCGGTTCCCCTTCGGGGTCACCGGGTCACAGCCCGGTCGTGGCTTCGAATCGAGTGTGCAGTGGCGGCGTGCCCTCGGAATCCAAGGCCACCGTGCTGCTGGTCGGTCAGGTTCCGGGCGGTGGCCGCGGTAAGTGACAGTGAGTCGAGGCGTAACGGTGGACTTACCCGCCTGACGGTTCTTCTAGCCTGCGGAACATACGATGGAACTCAGAACCGGGCTCTCGTACGGCGACGTGTTGCTCGTCCCACAGCGCTCGCCCGTGGAGAGTCGCGACGACGTGACCCTCTCGACGACGCTCGCGCCGGGGCTCGACCTCGACGTCCCCGTCCTGAGCGCGGCGATGGACACCGTGACGGAGGCCGAGCTCGCCATCGCGCTCTCGCGGGCGGGCGGCCTCGGCGTCCTCCATCGCTTCTGCACGATCGCCGAGCAGGTCGCCGAGGTCGAGCAGGTGGTGGACGCGGGCGAACGCGTGGCCATCGCGGTCGGCATCGACGAGGACTTCGAGGCACGCGCCGCGGCCTGCGTCGAGGCCGGCGCCTGCGCACTCGTCGTCGACGTGGCGCACGGCCACCTGGAGACGTGTCTCGACGCGACGCGCCGGCTCGCGGACGAATTCCCCGACGTTCCGCTCGTGGTCGGGAACGTCGTCACGGCACAGGGGGTCGAGGACCTCGCGGCGGCCGGCGCGGACTGCGTCAAGGTCGGCGTCGGCCCCGGCTCGCACTGCACGACCCGGGAGCGGACCGGCGCGGGTATGCCCCAGCTCACCGCGGTCGACGACTGCGCCGCGGCCGCCGAGCGCTGTGGCGTCACCACCATCGCCGACGGCGGCATCCGGTCCTCCGGCGACGCCGTGAAGGCGCTCATGGCGGGGGCCGACGCGGTGATGATGGGTGGCTACTTCGCCGGCACCGACGAGGCCCCCGGCCGGACCGTCACGCTCGACGGCGAGCGCTACAAGGTCTCGCGGGGGATGGCCAGCGAGGCGGCGAACCACGAGCGCACCGACAAGGACCTCACCCTCGAACACGGCGAGGGCGTCGAGGCGCTCACGCCGGCCGTCGGCCCGTTCGACGAGCACCTCGCCGAGTTCCTGTCGGGGATGCGCTCGGGGCTCTCGTACTGCGGCGGCCGCGACATCGCGGAGGCCCGCGCCAAGGCCGAGTTCGTACAGGTCGCCGAGAGCGCCCGCGACCGCGAGGGCATCCACTCCGTCGCGGCGATGGTCGACGGCGACATCGAGGGCGCGGCGGCCGACGACTGAAGCGTCGTCGGCGTCGTTGCCGTCTCCACCCGGTGAGCCACCGGTGACCGCTCTGGCTATGTCCCGTCGGAGCCTAACATCTGGTTAGTGACGGCGCCCCGGTCCAGCGGTCGCCGTCTTCGACCAGCACCCTATCAGCAGCCATGCCGCGACGACACACCACAGCCGCGGGACCCGGCGCACGGAACCGCCGGCACCCGCCCACGACGGAGGCCCGATGAGACCGGGCAGAGAGACCCTTCCCTTCGAACCCGACGCGGACGCCCCGGACCCGATGCTCCGGCTCTTTCGAACCTACGGGCGCGACGACCTCCACCTGTTCGTCCTCGGGCTGGTGACCAGCCTGTTCTCGCGGCTCGTGGGGCTGGTGCCGCCGCTGGTGCTCGGTATCGCCATCGACTCGGTGTTCAACGACAACACGCCATTCCGGCTCCCGCTGGTCCCGGGCTCGCTGCTCCCGGCCACGACGCTCGACCAGCTCTGGCTCTCGGTCGCGCTCATCGTCGGCGCGTTCGTCGGGAGCGTCGTCTTCGGCTGGACGCAGGGCGTCAGCCTCTCGCTGTTCTCGAACCGGGTGCAACACGCCCTGCGGACCGACACCTACCGGGCGATGCAACGGCTCGACATGGCCTTCTTCGACGACAAGCAGACCGGGCAGGTGATGTCCGTGCTGAACAACGACGTGCGCAACCTCAAGCAGTTCCTGAACGGCACGGTAAGTGGAGCCATCCAGCTCGTCGTGACGGTCGTCGGCATCGCCGCCCTGTTGCTCTACCTGAACTGGCAGCTGGCACTGGTCAGCCTGGTCGGCGTGCCCCTGTTGCTCACCTTCACCGTCTGGTTCATGCGGACCATCCGACCCCTCTATCGTGCCCTGCGCTCCAGTTTCGGGGACCTGAACACCAGATTAGAGAACAACCTCGGCGGGATGGAGGTCATCAAGACGAGCAACACCGGCGAGTACGAGGACGGCCGCGTCACCGACGCCTCGTGGGACATCTACGAGCGCACCTGGGCGGTGGCTCGCCTCGAGTACCTCTACCAGCCGGGGATGGACATGCTCGCGGGCGTCGCCTTCGCCGCGACGTTCCTGCTCGGCGGCTACTGGCTGGTCGCCGGGCCGCCGCCGGGGTTCTCGGGGACGCTGTACGTCGGCGAGTTCGTCACGTTCCTGTTCATGACCCAGCGGTTCGTCGACCCCCTCGCGGGGATGGGTCGCATCGTCAACTCCTACGAGAACGCCCGCGCCTCCGGCGAGCGCATCTTCGGGCTGAAGGACCTCCCGGTCGCGGTCGCCGAGGCCGACGAGCCCGTCACCCTCGATTCCGTCGCGGGTCGCGTCGAGTACGACCACGTCGACTTCAGCTACGTCGAGGGCGAGCCGGTGCTGCACGACGTGACCTTCACCGCGGACCCGGGCGAGACGATCGCCTTCGTCGGGCCCACGGGCGCCGGGAAATCGACCGCCGCGAAGCTCCTGCTCCGGCTCTACGACGTGGACTCCGGCGCGATCCGCGTCGACGGACACGACGTGCGCGACCTCGCGTTCGACAGCCTGCGCGACCACGTCGGCTACGTCAGCCAAGACGTGTTCCTCTTCGACGGCTCGGTCCGCGAGAACATCGCCTACGGGAGCTTCGACGCCACCGACGAGGCGGTCCGGGAGGCCGCCCGGGCCGCCGAAGCCCACGAGTTCGTGCTGGACCTGCCCGACGGCTACGACACCCGCATCGGCGAGCGCGGCGTGAAGCTCTCCGGCGGCCAGCGCCAGCGCCTCTCGCTGGCACGGGCGATGCTGCAGGACCCGGCCATCCTCGTGCTGGACGAGGCGACCTCGGCGGTGGACACCGAGACGGAACTGTACATCCAGCGCGCCCTGACCCGGCTCACGGCCGACCGAACCACGTTCGTCATCGCCCACCGGCTCTCGACGGTGCGCCACGCCGACCAGATTCTCGTGGTCGAGGACGGCCGCATCGTCGAGCGTGGCACCCACGACGAACTGGTCGCGTTGGGTGGGCTGTACGCGACGCTCTGGCGCGTGCAGGCCGGCGAGTTCGAGGGCGACGCCGAGGGGCTGGTCCGGCGGCTGCTCTCGGACGGGGAGGGGAGACGGGAAGGCGAAAGCGACGGCGAGGGCGAGTCGGGCGAGTCCGCGGTGTAGCCGGCAGCACCGACCGCCGGGGGCAGACCTTTGGGTCCCCCCGCCGACGTGCCAGGCGACGAGACGATGACAGCGTCCCCATCCGGCACCCGGTTCGACGAGTGGCAGCGCGAGGACTGGCGAGCACCCACCGAGGGCGGCCCGGTTCGGTTCGCGGTGGTCGGCCTCGGTAGCTTCGCCCGGGAGTACGCGCTCCCGGCGTTCGCCCGGGCGAGCGACTGCGAGGCGACCGTCGCGGTGAGCAGTTCGCCAGCGAAGGCCGAGTCGGTCGCCGGCGAGTTCGACATGGCCCGGGCCATCACCTACGACGAGTACCACGACGGCGTCGCCGCCGAGGACTACGACGCGGTGTACGTCGTGACGCCCCACGCGCTCCACGAGCCCTACGTCGAGACGGCGGCCCGGCTGGACAAGGCGGTGCTCTGCGAGAAGGCGATGGCCGCCACCCGCGAGGGCGCCGAACGCATCGCGGAGACGGTCGCGGAGGCCGGCATCCCCTTCATGGTCGCCTACCGGATGCAGTTCGGCCCGGCGGTCCGGCGGGCCCGCGACCTCGTCGAATCGGGGTTCGTCGGCGACCCGGTCCACGTCCACGGGAGCTTCACCTTCCGGCTGCTCGACGACCCCGACGCGGAGTCGGACCGCTGGCGGGTCGACAAGGGCCTCTCGGGTGGTGGCGCGCTCACCGACATCGGCCTCTACCCGCTCAACACCACCCGGTTCGTCCTCGATTCGGAGCCGGTCAGCGTCTCGGCGACGACCGCCAGCCCGGACGCCGCCTTCGCCGACGTGGACGAACACGTCGCCTTCCAGTGCGTCTTCGAGAACGGCGTGCAGGCCCAGTGCAACGCCAGTTTCGACGCCTACACCGGCCACCAGCTCCGCATCACGGGCACCGAGGGTCGCATCACCCTCGACCCCATCTTCGTCGAGGGGAACGAGCAGACCGTGACGCTGGAGCGCGACGAGCTGACCGAGACGGTCAAACTCGGCGAGGTCGACCAGCTCACGCCACAGTTCGCCTACTTCGCCCAGTGCGTGCTCCGGGACGAGGAGCCCATCGCCGGCGCGGCCGAGGGCGTCCGGGACATGGCACTCGTGGAGGCGATCTACGAGGCCGCCGAGAAGGAGGAGACGGTCGACGTGCCGGTCAGTTGAGCCAGTTCCGCAGGACCGCACCGAAGCCCGCCGCGCCGATGCAGAACGAGACGATGCCGCCGATGCCCGTCAGGGCGAGGCCACCGTTGATGGCCGCGCCGACCAGCAGGGGCTTCGTCCAGCCGTCCTCGCGGCCGACGAGGCGCTCCGCGATGGCGAGGTAGGCGATGGCCGCGCCGACCGCCCAGGCCACGAACAGGACGATGCCCAGCGGGATGGCGAGGAGGATGCCGACGATGGTGATGACGAGGATGACCATCAGGACGAGCACGAGCACGAGGCTCAGCACGCCGTAGATGGCCGACCCGATGGGTTCGTCGCGGACGTACGCCATCATCTTCTCGGTGTATCCCGGTGCCAGCGCGACGAGGATGGCCCCGACGATGAGGGTCGTCAGGAACGCGCTGACGGCACCGCCGACGAGTCCGGCACCCGGATTGACGTTCACGTCGACGCCGTTGCCCTGCACCTGCAGGACGAGGCCGAGGAGCTGTGAGGGAAGTGGAACCATGGGTGCACAGACGCGCCGTGAGGTGAAAACACCACCCTGTCACGAGGTATCAGCGCACGAGACCGGCAGCCGAGGCCCCGACGCGGGGTCGGCGGCGCCAGCCCCAGCCGCCCCCCGCCGCCACAGCCGGAACCTTGAAATTCTGTTGAACTGAGACGTTCGGTATGGACGTGCGTCTCAGGCTCTCGCTGGTGGTGCGGATGGCAGTCGCGACCGTAATCGTGGCCTCGCTGTCGTTCTGGGTGGCGCTGTTCACCGGTGTTCTCGGGTCGGCGCTCCTGCTCGGTGTCGTCGGCTGGATTCCCTCGAAGGTGGCGACGTTCGCACTCGAAGCCCCACGGCTCTCGGCGGTGCTCGGCATCCATCCGGGCATCGTCGCCGTCGCCGCGCTCGCCGCCCTCTGGCTGGTCTACGTGGGCTGGCAGCGCGTCGCCCCGCGGGCCAGAGACGACTACCTGTTCCCGCCCTCGGACCTCCCCCAGTGGCTCCTCGTCCTCGTCTGCCTCGGCGCGCTCTACTCGCTGCTCGTCGAGGCCGCCGCGGCCATCACGCTCGCGGTCCTCGCGGTCCTCAGCCCGTTCTCCCTCGGCATCCTCGTCCTCGCCATCGGCTTCCTGCTCGGTATCTACGGCTTCGTCAGCGGGGTGAAGAAGACCATCCGGCGCCTGCAGGAACGCTCCATCTCGGAGGCGGTCCCGGCCGACGAGGTGGACGACCGACTGCCCGAGGTGGTCGCCAGGCTCGCCAGGCAGGGGAGCGTCCCGGCCCCGGCAGTGCAGGTCACGCCCCGGGACCGCCCCGAGGCGTTCACCATCGGGTCCGGGTCGTCGGCGATCCTCGTCGTCTCCGAGGGCCTGCTCGACGTGCTCCCCGACGACGAACTCGAAGCCGTCCTCGCCCACGAGGTCAGCCACCTCGCCAACGGCGACAGCCGGGTGATGGCGACCGCGATCGCCCCGATAGTCTACGCCGAAGGGCTGTACATCGACGAGCACCCGGACGACCCCGGCGACGTGGTGTTCAACCTGTTCGTTCGCATGGCGCTCCGGTACGGCGAGTTCGGCGTCGCGTTCCTCTCCCGGGGCCGGGAGTGGGCCGCCGACGCCGGGGCGGCGGAGTTGACGGGGAACCCTGCCGCGCTCGCCAGCGCACTGGCCCGGCTGGACGACGAACACGGGGTCCCGCAGGAGGACCCGCGGGAGTGGTCGGAGGCATATGCGGCACTGGACATCGTGCCGACGCTGGACCCCGACGGCCGGGCGTTCCCGTTCCGGACCCACCCGTCGACGCAGGACAGGATCGAGCGGTTGCAGCGGCTGGCGACGGAACTGGAGTCGAAGGGGTCGGCTGCGACCAACAGCTAGCGAGACGGCCGGTCAGTCGCGCAGGGCGGGAACCTCACCCGGGGCACCACAAAATTTTCCTGCGCTCCTCGACAGTCACTCGACCATGCCCCCCGCGATATTCCAGTTCGTGGCCCTCCTCATCGCGGTCCTGTCGCTCGCGACGGCCGCGTTCCCCCGCCAGATGAGTCGATGGCAGATGCGCGGCCCCGCCGGGACGACCCAGATCGAACCGGGTGAAGGTCGCCTCCTCGTGATGCGGCTCATGGGCGTCGTCGTCGCGGTCATCGCCCTCCTCATGGCCTTCGGTGGGCCCGCGATGCTCATGTGACGCTTTCACTCGGCCGCCGCGGTGTCCAGCCCGGTCCCGGCTTCGAGATGCTCCCCGAGGCGCTGGACGAACCGCGCGGCCGGCGCCCCGTCGACCACGTCGTGGTCGAAGGTGACGGTGAGGCTCAGGTACTCCCGTGACTCGAGTTCGCCGTCGACGAGGCGCGGTCTGGTCCCGATACCGCCGACGGTGAGCTGGAGCGTGTAGTTCGTCGGGCTGATGGCCCACCCGTTCCCGGTGCCGAACATCCCGACCGACGTGACGGCGACGGTGCCGGCGAGGCGCTTCCATCGTTCCGGTGACACCCGCGGAAGCCGCCATATCTGCCTGCGAACGAAGCCGGGCAGGCGCCGGGCGAGCCGGGCGAGCCTGCCCTCGGAACGCGTCGAGGCGTCCGCCTGGACGGCGCGGATCTCGTCGTGGATCGACCGGACAGACCGCCGGTCAGCCCCCCGGATGACGTGGGGGACGCCGGCGCGGTCGCCGTCGACCTCCCGCTCGACCAGGACGTTCACGTCCACCTCCTCGAACTCGTGGACCCGCCCGCGCCAGTCCCGGTAGCGATGGACCCGTGGCTGTTCCGCCACGGCCGTCGCCAGACAGCCGACGACGAAGGCCGTGAACGAGAGGGCCGTGCCGGTCTCCGTCTCGATGGTCCGCAGGCGCTCTCTGGCCGCGGTGACGTCGACCTCCACCAGGCCGTGGACGTTGCTCCGGGTGCCCGCCACCCGCATGTAGTCCGCCGTGAATCGCTGCTGCGGGGACACGCGCTCGGCGCCGGGCGCTCGGTTGTTCATAGCCTTACATGAACGGCGCGGGCTAAATCCGTATGCACCGACCGAGGTGGTCGGTCACGAGGAGCAGGCACCTGTCGGGAGGTCCCAGTGGAAAATGGAAGAGCGGACAGCGTCGAGTCCCGGCCCGCGCCTCAGCGCAGCCAGCCGAACAGCTCGTAGTCGTGGTCGGGCGTGTAGCGCCGGAACAGCAGGCTGTTCGTGAGCACCGAGACCGACGAGAGCGCCATCGCGCCGGCCGCCAGCACGGGCTGGAGCAGGCCGAGCGAGGCCAGCGGGATCATCGCGGTGTTGTAGCCGAGCGCCCAGAAGAGGTTCTGCTTGATCTTCTGGAGCGTGCCGTCGGAGATGCGGATGGCCTTCACCACGTCGAGCGGGTCGTCGCGCATCAGGGTCACGTCGGCGGCCTCGATGGCCACGTCGGTCCCGGAGCCGATGGCGGTGCCGACGTAGGCGGTGGCGAGGGCGGGCGCGTCGTTCACGCCGTCGCCGACCATCATGGCCTTCGTGCCGTCCTGCTGGATGGCGTCGACCGCGTCGGCCTTGTCCTCGGGGAGGACGCCGGCCCGGACGTTCGCCGGGTCGATGCCGACCTGCTCGGCGACGGCGCGGGCGGTGCGCTCGTTGTCGCCGGTGATCATGTGGACCGCGACGCCGCGGTCGTGGAGGGCGGCGACGGCGTCCGTCGCGGAGTCCTTGATGGTGTCGGCGTCGGCGACGACGCCGGCCAGTTCGTCGTCCACGGCGACCAGCATCGCGGTCTTCCCCTCGCTCTCGAGGCGGTCCATCGCGTCCTCGGCGGGGTCGGTGTCGATGCCGGCCTCCTGGAGCAGTTCGCGCTTGCCGACCCGGACCGCACGGCCCTCGACGGTGGCGACGATGCCCTTCCCGGGGACGTTCTCGAAGTCCGTCGAGTCGGGGAGGTCGATGCCGCGCTCTTCGGCGCCCGCGACGATGGCCTGGGCGAGCGGGTGCTCGCTGTTCTGCTCGGCGGCGGCGGCCATCCGGAGGACGAACTCCTCGTCCAGCGTCTCGGGGTCGGTGGTGGCCGCGCCCGCGCCGTCGGCCCGGGGCGGGTCCACGACGACCACGTCGGTCAGGCGCATCTCGCCGGTGGTGAGGGTGCCGGTCTTGTCGAAGACGACGGTCTCGACGTCCCGAACGCGCTCCAGCACGTCACCGCCCTTGAACAGGACGCCGTTCTGGGCGCCGATGGTCGTCCCGACCATGGTGGCCGCGGGGGTCGCGAGCCCGAGGGCACAGGGGCAGGCGATGAGGACCGCCGAGGCGAACACGATGATGGCGAACTCCTGGGCGCCGATGGCGGCCGGCCCGCCCAGGATGACCCCCCAGAGGGGCAGGGCGTTCACGACCCCGGCGAGGGCCTCGGGGGCGAGGTACCACACCGCCCCCCAGAACAGCGCGTTGACGATGACCGCGGGGACGAAGTACGCCGAGATGCGGTCCGCGAGGTTCTGGATCTCGGGCTGGCGGGACTGGGCCTCCTTGACCGTCTGGACGATCTGCTGGATGGCCGTGTCCTCGCCCACCTTCGTCGCCTCGACGACGAGCACGCCGTTCTCGTTGATGGTCGAGCCGACGACCTCGTCGCCGGGCTCCTTCGACACGGGGACGGACTCACCGGTGACCATGGACTCGTCCACGGCCGAGTCGCCCTCCACGACGACGCCGTCGGTGGGAATCTTCTCGCCGGGCCGGACCTTCATCCGGTCGCCGACCTGCACGTCCTCGAGGGGGACCTCGCGTTCGGTCCCGTCATCCTCGACGACGGTCGCGGTGTCGGCCTCCATCTCCAGCAGGGAGCGAAGCGCCTCGCTGGCCTGCCCCTTCGAGCGCGCCTCGAGGTAGTTCCCGAGCGTGATGAACACGAGGATGAGCGCGGCCGTGTCGAAGTAGAGGCCGGCACCCTCTATCGCGAAGACGAGCACGCCGAGGCTGTAGAAGTACGCCGTCGACGACCCGAGCGCGATGAGCACGTCCATGTTCGCGGTCCGGTTCTTCACCAGCGACTTGTAGGAGTTGGCGTAGAACGGCTTGCCGAGCAGGTACTGGACCGGCGTCGCGAGCGCGAAGGCGACCCAGCCGATGGACAGGCCGGTGCCCGGCACCGCCGCGGGCAGCACGCCGGGGAAGAACAGGTGCTCGACGAGCATGAACAGCAGCGGGAGCGAGAAGGCGGCCCCGATGAGCGTCAGCCGCTTCTGCTTGCGAATCTCGGCGTCGCGGGCCGACTCGCGCGCCTCGTCCTCGCCCTCGCCGGACTCGTCGCGGACCGGCGTGTAGCCCGAATCCTCGATGGCCTGGTAGAGGTCGGCACGGGAGACCACATCGGGGACGTACTCGATGCTGGCCTCGTCGGTCGCGAAGTTCACGTCCGCCCGGACGATTCCGGGGGTCCGTTCGAGGGCGTCGTCGATGGTCTCCGCACAGTTCGCACACGACATGTCGGTGATACCGACGGTCGTCGACTCCGTGACGGGCTCGTAGCCCGCGTCCCGGATAGCGTCGAGGACCGCGGCCAGCGACACCTCGCTCGACTCGTAGGTGACACTCCCGGCGTCGGTCGCGAAGTTGACCGACGCCTCGCGCACCCCGTCGAGCGACGTGAGGGCGTCCTGCACCGTGTTCGAGCAGTTGGCACAGGACATGCCCGATATCTCGAGTTGTATCGTCCGCTCTGGCATCTCGGTAGAACGTAGGGGCTACTCTTTCAATCGGGTTGTGCTTTCGATGCCGGTTCTGGAAGACCGGTTCGAATTTCGATTCGAAGCTACAGTCCGGGTTCCGCACACGTTCCGTGAGCAGTCACGCCCCTTCCTCCAGACGCTCGTACCGGTTCCGGAACCGGCCCTCGCAGGACGTACAGCAGAAGTTGTAGACGGAGTCGCCGACCCTGGCGGAGACACCCTCGCTGGTGACGGTGTTGCCGCACTCGGCGCACTCGAGCGCGAACTCGGTGCCGCCGACGCTCGGCGACCAGTCCACGTTCGACAGCAGTTCGACCGAGACGTCCCGGACGAGGGCCGTGTCGGTCACCGAGGCGAGCCACCGGTGGACCGCCGTGTCCGGCACCCGGGCGTGGAACGTCAGGTCGCCGTCGGCCGCCGTGAACAGGTGTTCGACCGCCTCGGCCTCGCGCAGGTCTGCCTTCACCGCGTCGGCCATCCCGGCGTCGAGTTCGAGGCGCACCAGGACGGGCGTCCCCTCGCGGAGTTGCGACCGGTCCACGTCGACCGTGAACCCGCGGACGACGCCGACCTCCTGCAGTCGCTTCACCCGGTCGGAGACGGCAGGGCCGGAGAGGCCGACCTGCTCGCCGATGTCGGCGAACGACCGGCGGGCGTCGTCGGCGAGGGCGCGCAGTATCTCCATGTCCGTATCGTCGAGGTCGCGCATACCGGGGTCGACGACACCCAGAGTCAAGAGTGTGACCCCAATCCTACTTTGGAGTCGAAAGCGAACCAGCAGGTGGAGTCCCCGACCACGAACGGAAAGGCGAATAATCCTCCTCCCCCTATCCTCGACCATGAGCCAGACACTGACGGTCGAAGGCATGAGCTGTGGGCACTGCGAACAGACGGTCGAGGACGCCCTGCTGGACGTCGCGGGCGTCGAGGACGCGACGGCCGACAACGAGGCGAACTCGGTGACCGTGACGGGGAGCGCCGACGTCGACGACCTCGTCGCGGCCGTCGAGGACGCCGGCTACGACGCCTCGGCCTGAACCGACCTGCTGAATCGACCCGCCGTTTCTCAGGGTTCTGCGACGACCACCAGCCGGTGGCTCTCGCGTTCCAGCTCGCTCCCGTCGAGCCCCCCGTACAGGTGGACGGCCGAGAACCCGGCGCGTTCGAGCAGCCGGCGCAGCTCCGCCGGGGCGTACAGCCGCAGGTCCCACGACACCTCGCCGACGTGGTCGTAGCCGTCGTCGCGCTCCTCGAACAGCGTCAGCGTCGTCTCCATCCGGCCCGTCGCCGGGGTGTACTCGCCCTCCTCGACGCTGAGGACGCCATCGTCCCGGGCCGCGAACGAGGACCGGAAGTTCGCCATCGTCGCCTCCTTGTTCGCCAGCTCCATCACCAGCACGCCGTCGTCGGCGACCGTCCCGTGCAGGCCGGCCGCGACCGCCTCGTTCGTCGCCTCGTCGAAGTAGCCGAAGGCGGTCCACATGTTGGTGACGAGGTCGTACTCGCCGTCGACCGCATCGAGGTCGCGCATGTCGCCCACCTCGAAGGTCGCGCGGTCGGCCACGCCCGCCTCGGCGGCCCGGTCCCGGGCGGTCTCGACGTACGCCGGCGAGATGTCGACGCCCCGGACCGTCACCCCCGACCCGGCGAGTTCGACCGCGTGCCGGCCGATGCCGCAGGCCACGTCGAGGGCGGTCGCGGGCTCGACGCCGTGGTCGCGGGCGAGGCCGAGCACCTGCTCGACCTGCTCCGGGGCGTCGTCGACGCGCTGTCGCATCGTCACCGCGAACACCTCCGGGTGCTCGACGAACAGTTCCTCGGTCCAGTGGCTCATGGACCGGGTTTCGACGCCCCGACGGAAAAAGCACTGGCGTCCGACAGGTCAGGACAGCAGGACCGGGGTCAGTAGACCGTGCCGCCGCCGTAGACGATGAGGACCGCGACGACCAGCAGCGCGACCGCGGCGAGGCTGGCGCCGTAGAGGAACGGTTTCGCGTCCGCGGCCGGCGCCCGCACCTTCTTCTCGGAGAAGCCGTCGGCGAGCTTGCTCGCGCCGACCTCGCAGAGGCCGGTGAGGACCAGCCAGAGCGCGAGCATCGCCAGCACGAGGTGGCCCCGGGCGCTCCCGAACAGGGAGACGCCGCCACTGTCGCCGATGGTGTAGAGGGTGCCGGCGAGGTGGCCACCGGTGACGAAGAGGACCACCGAGGAGGCGCGGGTGACCCAGCGGAACCGGCCGACGATCGACTCCATCGGGTTCGCGTTCAGTGCGCCGTCTAGCGCCGAGGGGAGGAGCCCGAGGGTGAGAAAGAGCACGCTCCCGGCCCACAGGGCGGCGGTCACGCTGTGCAACGTCCGCATCACGAGGTCGAGGATGGCGACCATATCCGCGGGATGTGACCGGGGGGCGAAAAGCGTTGACTATTCCGACGGCCCTGCACAGTCCGCACAGAGCAACTCGATGGTCGCGGTCTTCGAGCCGAGCACCGTCTCCAGGTCGTTCACCGGGTGCGTCTCGCCGCAGCGTTCGCAGTCGGCCATCGGCTGGGAGACGTCCCCGAGCAGGGTGTCCACGTCGAAGGCGTCGCCCGTCTGCAGTGCCCCCGCGCCGAAGGCGTCCTCGCCGGCGTCGCCCCCGGCGGTCTGCCCGCCGACGGCTGGCTCGGGCTCGACCACGCTCGCCAGCGCCTCGCTGAAGAACTCGGCCGCGAGGTCGTCCGGGAGGCCGGCGTTGCCGTACAGTGCGGCGACGAGGTCGTCGTGGAGCGCGTCGGCGGACCGGTCCTCGCGTGCCGCGACGGCCGCGAGGGCGGCCTGTTCGCGCTCGGCCGGCCCGTCGCTCTCGGCCGGGTCGCGGATGAAGTGGTCGACGACGGCCCGGACCTGCCGGCGGACCGCGGGGGAGACGCTCCAGCGGGCCGGGAACGCGTCGTCGATGTGGTCGTCGAGGTCGCCCGCCCCGTGAGGGCCCTCGAAGTCCGAGGCGAGTTCGGCGGTTGCGGAACCGGCCTCTGCCTCTGTGCCCGCCGCGTGAACCGGTTCTGGGTGTGCGCCAGTCGACGGCTCTGTGGGGCCCGCCTCCGCGGTCGGCGCGTCGCCGGCAGGGTTGCCCGGGTCGGGGGCAGCGCCGGTGGCGTCGGCCGTCTCCGTCACCGCCTGCTCGGCCGTCCCGTCGGGAGTCTCTGCAGGCGTCGTGCCAGCGGCCGAATCGACGACCTCGCCGGGGCGTTCGGCCGCGTTGGGGTCCAGTCGGCCGGAGGCGAGGTCACAGAGGGTCGTCAGGCTCTCCTGGAGCGACGAGGGGTGGTAGCCGTGGCAGTCGGCGTACAGTCGGTCGATACGGTCGGCGAGTCCCGCGGGTATCTCGACCGTCACGACCGCCTCGTCAGTGTGCTGACCCTCGTCCATCGTGAACGCTCTCACCGTCGAGACGTATAAATTTCACTGACCCCG
Organism: Haloarchaeobius amylolyticus; assembly: GCF_026616195.1. Taxonomy (NCBI): domain Archaea; kingdom Methanobacteriati; phylum Methanobacteriota; class Halobacteria; order Halobacteriales; family Halorubellaceae; genus Haloarchaeobius; species Haloarchaeobius amylolyticus. The sequence continues at coordinate 329,422 of NZ_JANHDH010000002.1, read as the reverse complement.
GCGCTGGACCGGACGTCGCCGGGACGCTCTCGATGCGTACAGTTATCACCCCACGGGGACGACATACGGAATCGAACCGGAACGATGTGGACAAGGAACCGACTCGTGCTGTTCGCCGTCGCCATCGCGGTCCTGCTCGTCGGGACCACGCTCACCGCCCCGTCGGTGAGCACGCCCGACCGCGAGGAACCGGACCGCCACCTCGTGACCCTCGGCGAGAGCGACACCGCCATCTGGCCCTACGTGGGCCCGAAGCGGAGCTTCGAGCGGCGCGCGAGTTCGATCAACCTCGTCGTGCAGGCCGACGCCGACGAGGTGACCCGGCGGCTCAGGACGGGAGAGACGGCGTTCAACGACAGCGAACCGGCCTTCACCGAGGAGAACCGCTCCGAGCGACAGGTCGACAACGGCACGGGCGTCACCTGGTCCGACGCCTACGGCGCGAAGCGGTACGTCTACTACGAGACCGACACCCAGCAGGTGTGGACCGCACAGACGAGCCAGTTGCACCACGGCGACTACTTCGGCGGCCAGTACCACGTCCGGGTGTACGACCTCAAGCAGGCCGAGGAGAACTGGACCGTCGTACAGGCACACGACGAGCACTGGGACTGGTTCACCCTGACCCACACGGTCGACAGCCTCGAGGAGGCCCGCGTCACCATCGAGCAGGACTTCATGGCCGCGGCCGGGACCAGCGAGGTCCAGCGCGTCTACTACGACAACGGCGACACCTACGACCACGACGGCTGGACCACGCTCGTCCACCTCGCGCTCCTCCCCCTGCTCGGCGCGACCGCGTTCGTCCCGTCCATCGAACAGGCGGTCGACCGGCTCTGGACCCGCCACACCGTCTGGCGGGTCGTCCTGTTCCTCGCCATCCCGGCGGTCGTGCTCGCGGTCCGGGCCGGCGGCGTCGCGGCGGAGAACTACCTCACGCTCGACCCCGACGTCGTCGTGGCCGCGCTGTATCCCGTCCTCGTGTTCGGGACCCCGGCCGTCGCGTTCGCGGCCGGGCGCCGCCTCGAACCGACCGACGGCTTCCTGTTCGGCGCGCTCGGCTTCGGCATGGCCGTCGTCGTCGACTACGCCGTCATCGGCATCTCGGTCCTCCCCATCGAGATCGTGATGCACCGGGTCGGACTGGCCGTGGCTATCGGCCTCATCGCGGCCGGCGCCCGCCCCCGCGAGGAGTTCGACTTCGAACCGGCGCTCGTCGTCGGGTCGATGCTGTGGTTGCTGTTCGTCGTCACGGCCCACGTGGTGTGAGCCGCGTGCCCGCGGCGGTCGTCGGCCAGCCGCCAGGCAGTCTGTACGCTTTTGTCGGACCCACCCGAACCGTCGGCCCGTGCTTCGCCCTCGCCCCGCGCCCCGGGTCCCGACCCGCCCGAGGCACAGTCTCTCCCACCCGCAGGCCCAGCCGTGGCGTGATTCGCCGTGATGCCCCGGTTCGACCACGTGCGCCGCATCGCTCGCACCGAGGTCCGCCGGACCGTCCGCGGCGTCGGCGACAACCGGACGCAACTGGTCGCGGTGGCGTTCACGGTCGCGATGTTCACCGTCATCGCCGGCATCGCCGGGTACGCACTCGTGCAGGTCGGCGAGGCGTTCCGGGCCGGCGACGTGCCGGACATCCCAGTCGCCGACGGGGTCGTCGGGCTGGTCCGGGGCGCCGTCGGCCTCGCCTTCCTCGGGCTGGTCCTGATGAGCGCCATCCGGACCGTCGGGAAGCGCGCGACCGTCGACGAGCCGGCCGGGCTGTTGCTCGCGAGCCGCGTCCGCGACGTGGTGCCGGCCGTGGTCTGCAGCGAGTTCGTCCTCTACCTCTCGTGGCTGCTCGCGCCGGTCCTCGTCGTCGTGGTCGGCTTCAGCTACGGCGCGGGGGCACCCGGCGTCGTGCTCGCCCTGCCGGCGGTCGTCGTCGGCGTCGGCCTGCCGGGCATCTGGCTCGGCTACCTCGTCGGGCTGGTCGCGCACCACCTCGTCACGCGCTACCCGCCACTGGCGCGCAACCGGGGCGTCCTCGTCGCCGTGGCGTTCGTGGCCTACTTCGGCCTCATCTTCACCGGCACCTTCGGCGAGGCGGTGTCGCTGCTGTTCGACCCGGTGCAGGCGTCGCCCCTGTCGTGGTACGGCGACCTGCTGTTGCTCGGCGCACCGGCCGTCTCGCCGTCGCTCCTCCGGGCGGGCGCGGCGGTGACCGCGACCCTCGCGCTCCTGCCGGTGCTGCAGGTCGCCACGGTGCGGGTCGCCTCGTACCACTGGTTCTCCGACCCGGCCCACGACGCCGAGACGGACGAGGCGGAATCGGCCGCGGTCGGCCCCGACGCGCTGACCGGCGACAGCGTCCTGTCGCGGGTCACCGACCCACTGCTGCGGCCACTGGCCCGGCCGACCCGGCAGGTGGTCCGGGTCGCGTGGCTCCGGACCCGGCGCGCGCCCATCAAACTGCTCTACCTCGGCTACCCCCTGTTCGCGTTCCTCCAGCAGTTCGCGACCATCGTCGAGACCGGCGAGGTCCCGGCGCACATGCCCTTCCTGCTGGCGCTGTACGTCGCCTGGGGCGCCGCGATGGCGTTCACGCTGAACCCCCTCGGCGACGACGGCCCGGTGCTGCCCGCGACGCTGAGTTCGCCCCTCACCGGCCGGCAGTTCGTCACGGGGCACGTCCTCGCCGGGGTGCTCCCCGGCCTGCCCGTCGCGCTGGTGGTCGTCGGTGCGAGCGCGGCGGCCAGTCCGCTCTCGCCGGACCTGGCGGCCGCGGCGGTCGGGACGGGCCTGCTCGGCGTCGTCCTCGCGCCCGTGCTCGCCGCGGGCATCGGCGTCTCGTTCCCCCGGTTCGGGAGCGTGAAGGTCGCCGGGAACCGGAAGGCGGTCGTCCCGAGCAAGACCGCGATGCTGGTGTTCTCGCTGGCGCTCGGGGCCGTCGCGTACGGTGCCGCACTCGCGTTCGTCCCGGTCGCCCGGGAGGCCACCGTCGGCATCCTCGGGCTGGTCGTCGCGGTCGCGACCCCGTGGGAGCTCTCGCTGGCGGCCGGGACGGCCCAGCCGGTCGGGTACGCGCTGGTGCTGGCCGGGGCGGTCGCGCCGCTGGCCTCCTTCCAGTACGCGGTCGGGCAGTACGACGCCTACACCGTGGACTGAGCCGTCGGTCGTCGGGTCGCCGGTCGTCGAATCGCCGATTGTTGCGCCGCCGCCGGTCGCGTCACCGGAACCGTTCCGGCGTGAGCCGGGGGAGCTGTTTCCGGATCATCGTGTACCCGAGCGAGACGAGCAACCCGCCGACGACGAGCTGGCGGACCAGCCCGTCGAAGACGAGCAGACCCGGCACCGCGACGAGGGCGCCGACCGCGAAGTCCTCCGGGGCGCCGTCGTACCGGATGTAGCGCCGGGGGGCGACCCAGCGCTTCAGCGGGTGGACGTACACCGCCCGGGTGGAGGTCGCCTCCCAGGGCCGGAGTTCGAGGCCGCCGCCGAGGGCGTCGCTCGCCGAGTGGATGGCGGCCGCCGCGAGGAAGACCGCCGCGCCGACGGTCAGCTGACTCGGCGCGAGCACGGCCGCGGCGGCAGCCGGCACGGTCGCGACCGAGTACCAGACGGGGAAGTGCAGGGTCTTGCGGTGGACCGCCGCCATGTCGAGGTCCGGGAACGTGCCGCCGGCGAGTCCCGCCAGCGCCGCGACGACCCCGAACCCGGGGGCGACGGCGTTGACGGCGACGGCCAGGAGGAGTCCCACGAACGCGTGGGTGGTCGCCATCATGGTGTCGGTGGTAGGACTGGCGACCTGAAAACCCTGTCTCCCGGCAGGGTTTTTCGCCTGGCGTGTGTACCCCCGGGCATGTCGCTGACACTCTACCAGCTCGACGGCTGTCCGTGGTGCGAGAAGGTGGCCGACCGGCTCGACGAACTCGACGTGGAATACGAGAGCGTCTGGGTCGAGGCGCTGCACTCCGAGCGCGACGAGGTGAAACGCGTCTCCGGCCAGCGCGCGGTCCCCGTCCTCGTCGACGACGAGACCGGCGTGACGATGAACGAGTCCGCGAACATCCTCGAGTACATCGACACGACCTACGCCGAGGCGTAGGCCCCCGGTTTCGCCATCGAAAGCACTACTTCTGGGCGGCCGTACCTGACAGCCATGCCCACACCGACCGTCGGTGACGACGCCGACGACTTCTCGCCCGACCGCGAGTACGCCCGCGACCTCGACGACGCGGACCCGCTGGCCGACCTGCGCGAGCGGTTCTTCGTGCCCGAGGACGAGCGCTACATGGACGGGAACTCGCTCGGCCTCTGCTCCGAGGACGCGGCGGCCGCCCTCGACCAGGTGGTCGAGGAGTGGAAGGAACTCGCCATCCGCGGCTGGACCGACGCCGACCCGGACTGGTTCCACTACGGCGAGCGCCTCGGGGACCGCATCGCCCCCCTCGTCGGCGCCCGCGAGTCCGAAGTGGTCGTCGGCAACTCGACCACCGTCAACATCCACACGCTGGTCGGGACGATGCTCGACGCCCACGACGGCGAGACCGTCCTCGTGAACGACCTCGACTTCCCGACCGACCACTACGCCATCGCCGCCCAGTTGCGCCAGCGCGGCCTCGACCCCGACGAGCACCTCCTGCGCGTCGAGAGCGAGGACGGCCGGACCATCACCGCAGATGCGGTCGAGACGGCCCTCGAAACCCACGACGTGGACATCGTGTTCATGCCGACGGTGCTGTACCGGTCCGGGCAACTGCTGGACGTGGAAGCAATCACCGAACTCGCCCACGAGCACGACGCCCTCGCCGGGTTCGACGCGGCGCACTCGGTCGGGGTGGTTCCCCACGAGTTCGACGAGGTGGGCGTCGACTTCGCGGTCTGGTGCACCTACAAGTACCTCAACGCCGGGCCGGGCGCCATCGCCGGCCTGTACGTGAACGAGCGCCACTTCGACGCCGAGCCCGCCCTCGCCGGCTGGTGGGGCCACGACAAGGCGACCCAGTTCGAGATGAACCACGCGTTCACCCCCGCCGACGACGCCGGCGCGTGGCAGATCGGCACGATTCCGGTGCTGGCGGCCGCGCCCCTGGACGGCGCACTCGACGTGACCCACGACGCCGGTATCGAGGCGCTGCGCGAGAAGTCGGTGCTGCTGACGGACTACCTGATTCGTCTCGCCGACGAACGCCTCGTGGACCTCGGGTACGCGGTCGGGACTCCCCGCGACCCAGAGCGCCGGGGTGGGCACGTCGCGATAGAGCACGAGGAGGCATACCGCATCAGCCAGGCGCTCAAAGAGCGCGGCGTGGTCGTGGACTACCGCCCGCCGAACGTGGTTCGCGTGGCGCCCTCGCCGTACTACGTCGGCTTCGAGGAGGTCTGGACCGTGGTCGAGGACCTGCACGACATCGCGGCGAACGAGCTGTTCCGGGAGTACGAACCGCAGTCCGGCGGCGTGACGTAGGTCGTCGCCGGGACAGAAGGAGAGGCCGTCTCAGTCGTCGTCGATGTCGATGGTCTCGGACTCGTCTTCGACCTCGTCTGCGTCCGCCGCCTCGTCTTCCGCGGCCTCGTCGACGTCGAGTTCGACGGGCTCGGTCTTCGCGGCCTCGGCCTTGTCGCCGGCGCGGTCGGCGAGGATGTAGCCGAACAGGCCGCCGACGAGCATGCCCAGGCCGGACGCGCGGGCCGACTCGACGTACCAGTCGCGGGGTTCGAGTTCGCCGGTGTTCTCGAACGTCGGGGAGAGCACGACGCGCTGGGCGATCTTGACGGTCTTGCGCGGGGCGATGAGACTGAGAAGCCCGTACGCCGCGGTCGCGGCCGACACTGCCTTTCGGATCTTCGGGGAGCCGAGCATACCTGTGGCTACGTCGCCCACCGGGAAAAACCCCGACCAAACGGCAGGGTCGGCTGGTGGGGACCGTGGCGCGGCCGGCTACACTACAGTGTCTGGAGCCCCGACAGTTTTCGTCCCGGCGACGCTGGGTGGCGTATGGACATCGACATCGAGGCCATCCGTGCAGAGGCCCGCGAACAGCGGGCGAACGCCTCGGCGTCCGAACTCGAAGCCATCGACCGCCGGGTCACCGAGTTGCTCGACCTGCTGGGGAAGGCCCACACCATGGCCATCCTCCGGGAGTTCGCTCTCGGCGACGACGCCTACCGCTTCTCCGAACTCGAGGACCGGCTGGAGGTGTCGCCGACGACTCTCTCGAACCGCCTCGGCGAACTCACCGAGGCCGGCCTGCTGACCCGGCGGTCCTACGACGAGATACCGCCCCGGGTCGAGTACCGGACCACCGAGACGGCCGACGCGCTCGACCCGATGTTCGAGCACCTCCACCGCTGGGCCGCGAGCCACGAACTCGAATAGCTACAGTTCCTGTAGTTACTACAGGGTCGCCGAGATGACTATATAAGCAGGCGGCGGTGCTACCCTGTGCCGATGACAGACGGTTCCGAACGACTCGCCATCGACGCGCGGGACGTTCGCCTGACCTACGGCGACGGCACCGAGGCCGTCAGGGGTATCGACCTCGCCATCCCGGACGGGGAGTTCTTCGGGTTCCTCGGCCCGAACGGGGCCGGGAAGACGACGACCATCAAGACGCTGGTGACGCTGCTCCAGCCGACCGGTGGCGAGATAACGGTCAACGGGCACGACGTGACCGCCGACCCGCGGGCGGTCCGGCGCTCCATCGGTTACATGCCACAGGAGACGAGCGTCGACCCGGAGCTGACCGCCCGCGAGAACGTGAAGTTCGCCGCGGAGGCCTTCGGCGTGCCCAAGAGCGAACGCGCCGACCGCATCGACGAGTTGCTCGACCTGACCGACCTCGCCGACGTGGCCGACAAGAGGGCCAAGACGTTCTCCGGCGGGATGAAGAAACGGCTCGACGTGGCGACCGTGCTGGTCCACGAGCCACCCATCGTCTTCCTCGACGAGCCGACGACAGGGCTCGACCCCAAAGCCAGGAACCGGCTCTGGGAGTACTTCCGGCGCATCAACGAGGAGGGCACCACGGTCTTCCTGACGACGCAGTACCTGGAGGAGGCCGACGAACTCTGCGAGCGCCTCGCGGTCATCAAGGACGGCGAGATCGTCATCGAGGGCGCGCCCGACGACCTCAAAGCGCGGGTCGGCGGCGACGTCCTGGAGATCGAACTCGACGACCCGACCCCGGACCGGCGCTCGCGGGCGGCCGAGGTCGTCCGGGAGTCGGGGCTGCTCGACGGGGCCGAGGTCCAGACGACCGAGGAGGGCGTCAGCGTCGCCTCCGAGCGCGCCCGGTCGGTCGGAACCGACGTGCTCATCGCGCTGAAGGAGGCCGGCTTCACGCCGACGGGGTTCACCGTCCACTCGCCGACGCTGGACGACGTGTTCCTCGCCATCACGGGCGAGCCGACCGAGGAGACGGCCTCCGAGGCCGAATCGTCGGCGGTCGCCGCCGAGGAGGTGCTGCGATGAGCTCCGAGACCGCTACCGGGGGCCAGACCATCGCACCCGGCAACGGCTGGCTCGGCGACGTCTGGGTGAACTTCAAGCGCTGGAACCTCAAGGCAGTGCGGAACCCGTTCGTGCTCACGGTCTCGACCATCCAGCCCGCCGTCTTCCTCATCCTCTTCTCGGAGGTGTTCGGCGGGGTCGCGGGCGCCGCCCTCTCGGGCCTGCCCGGCGACATCAGCTACGTCTCGTACCTGACCCCGGCCATCGTGATGCAGGTCGCGCTCATCGCGGCCGCCACCTCCGGCATCGGCCTCGTCGAGGACATCGAGGACGGGATGTTCGAGAAGACGCTGGTCTCGCCGATGCGGCGCTCGGCCGTCTTCGTCGGGAAGACGCTCTCGGAGATGCTACGCATCGCGGTCCAGATATGCATCGTACTCGGGCTCGGCAGCCTGCTCGGGGCGGAGGTCGCCACGGGCATCCCCGGCGCGCTCGCCATCATCGGCGTCGGCATCGTCTTCTCCATCTGGTTCGCGTCGTTCTCGAACGTCATCGCCATCAAGACGAAGAACTCCGAGGCGACCATCATCGCGGCGAACATCCTCCAGTTCCCCCTGCTGTTCCTCTCGACCGCGTTCCTGCCCAAGCAGGCGCTCCCGGAGTGGGTCCAGACGTTCGCCGAACTCAACCCCATCACCTACGGGGTCGAGGCCGCCCGCGAGATAATGCTGTTCGGCTGGGACACCGGCGTCATCCTCGAATCGCTGGCCGTCCTCGTCGCGCTCGACCTCGCGCTCGGCGCGGTCGCCATCTACGTGCTCACGAAGGCGTCGAGTTCGAAGGTGCAGTAGGCCGGGCAGGGATCGGTCGGGGGCCGTCAGGAGCCGGCCGGGGACCGGTCAGGGACCGGTCGGGAACTCCTCGCCGCCGTCGACCCAGGCGGACCCGCCGTCGCCACCGCCGGTCTTGTAGACGCCGCGGGCGGTGGCGACCGACTGGCCGGTCACGTCCTCGACCGTGATGTCGACGGTCGCGACGTCACCCCCGTTCCGGACGACCTCCGCTTCGGCGACGAGGTCGTCGGTCGCCGGCGAGAGGTGGTCGATGCGGATGTCGATGGTGGGTGTGGGCTTGTGGACGAGGGAGATGATGGCCGCGCCGCCGACGTGGTCCGCGAGGGAGTGGACCACGCCGCCGTGGGCGACGACCCGACCGGGGACCGACGAGTGCTCCTCGCCGAGTTCGAGGACCCCGCGAGCGTAGCCCTCGTCGGCATCGGTGAGTTCGATGCCGAGGTGCTGGGCGTAGGGCATCGCGTCGAAGATGTCTGCGACGGTCATGGCACTGGACAGGAGAGCCACCGTGAAACCGTTTCGCCAACGGGAGAGAACGGGCCGACCGTGGATTCTGGGCAGACGGGTGAGCGTGTGTCGGCTATCGTGGCAAACATTTTCCACGTATCGGACACGTTATTTCGTCGATGCGACGACGTGCCCTCCTCGGAACGATCTCCGCCGGGATGACACTCCTCGGCGGGTGTAGCGACCTCCAGTCGGGTGGCGGCCAGCCCGACGTGTACAACCCAACCGGACGCGCCACAATCCGCCCGCTCCAGACACCGTTCGTCCGACACGGCATCGACAGCGACGCCGACCAGTACCTGTACGCGGGACTGTTCACCGAGGGTGCGACCCTCGACGTGACCGACGAACCAGATGCACGACGGTACGCCGCCGAGGTCGCGAGTCTCGCGACCGACCAGTTCGCGCTGCTCACGACTCTCCGGACGTCGGCGAGTAACCCGGCATACTTCTGGCCCGCCGAAACCGAGTGGCGGGACGGCCGCCTCCGGGTCGAACTCGAACGGCAACCCAAGTCGCCACTGGACTCCGGCGACGAAGCGGTAGGTGTCGCACTGACGACGTTCGACGTCGACGGCGAGCCGCCGGACGGGGCCAGTCTGGTCACTCCCGGCGGTGCGACGCTCTCGGTCTGAGGCTGCCACACCGCTGGTGTATCGGCCTCGGGGACATCCGCTGACGAGGACAGTCGTGGGGCGGGCGCCAACCGCGGCGACGACCGCCAATCACAACCCCTACGGTGCCTGCCCGAACACCCTGAGCCATGCAACTGGGCGTAATCGGACTCGGCCGGATGGGCCGTATCGTGGTAGACAGAGTTCTCGACGCCGGCCACGACGTGGTCGCGTTCGACCTCGACGACGACGCCGTCGCGGCCGCCGCCGATGCAGGGGCCACCCCCGCCGACTCGGTCCGCGGGCTGGCGAACGAACTCGGCGAGGACAAGCGCATCTGGCTGATGGTGCCGGCCGGCGAACCGGTCGACGCCGCACTGGACGACCTCGAACCGCTGCTCGACGAGGACGACGTGGTCGTCGACGGCGGGAACTCCCACTTCGAGGACTCGGTCCGCCGCGCCGAATCGACCGACGCGGCCTACCTCGACTGCGGGACCTCCGGCGGCCCCGCGGGCGCGGAACTCGGCTTCTCGCTCATGGTCGGCGGCCCGCAGTGGGCCTACGACGAGCTGGTCCCGGTCTTCGACGCGGTCGCGACCGGCCCCGACGGCCACGACCGCATGGGCCCCGCCGGCTCCGGCCACTACGTCAAGATGGTCCACAACGGCGTCGAGTACGTGCTGATGCAGGCCTACGGCGAGGGCTTCGAACTGCTCGCGAACGGCCGATACGACCTCGACCTCGAGGCCGTCTCGCGCACCTGGAACAACGGCGCGGTCATCCGGTCGTGGCTGCTCGAGTTGTGCGAGGAGGCGTTCCGCGAGGAGGGCAACGACCTCGGCGACGTGGCCGACCACGTCGCGGGCGGCTCGACCGGCACCTGGACGGTGCAGGAGGCGCTCGAACAGGAGGTTCCCGTCCCGCTCATCTACCAGTCGCTCGCCGAGCGCTTCGGGTCGCGCGCCCCCGAACAGGGCCGGTTCTCCCGCCGGCTGGCGAACCGCCTCCGGTACGGCTTCGGCCGCCACGAGGTCGCCCGCGACGACTGAGGACAGCAGGCGACCGATTCCAGCGGAGATACACTTTTCAGGGGTCGCCGCGCCTCGTGTTGTATGTCAGCACTTACCAGTTCTGGTGGTCGTCGATGACCGCGGCGGCGGACCTGGTCGCGACGCTCGAAGCGAGCGGCGTCTCGACCGTCTTCGGCTTCCCGTGCGAACAGCTGGAACCGTACTACGCCGCGCTCGCGGACTCGGGAATCCGACACGTGCATCCGCGAAGCGAGGCCAGCGCGGCGATGATGGCCGACGCCTACGCTCGCGTCACGGGCCGACTCGGCGTCTGCGACGGCGTGGGCGGCCCCGGGGCGGCGTACACCGGCGTCGGGCTGACCGAGGCCGAGGGTGCCTCGAGTCCGGTCCTCGCGCTCACCGGGGACAACGACCGGTCCTTCAGGGGACGCGAGGCCATCCAGGACGCGGACAACGCGGCCATCCTCGACGCGTTCGTCGGCGCGAGTCACGACCCCGAATCGCCCGACCGGGTCGTCGAGGCGGTCCGGAACGCGGCGCGTGCGGCCACGGTCGGCGTCCCGGAGCCGACACACGTGAACCTGCCCGAGGACGTCCTCGCGGGGGAGACGGAGGCGGGACCGGGTGAGGCACTCTCGCTCGAGTTCGCCACCGGGCGACCCGCGCCCGCCGCGGACGACGTGGCGGCACTCGCCGACGTGGTGACCGAGGCCGAGCGCCCGGTCGTCGTCGCGGGCGAGGGCGCACTGCGCGCGGACGCCGCCGACGCCGTGACCGCGTTCGCGGCCGAGACGAACACCCCCGTCGTCACGTCGATGAACGGGAAGGGCGTCGTCGCCGAGGACGAACCGTACGCCGGCGGCGTCGTCGGCCGCTGGGGGTACTGCGAGGTGGCGAACGACCTCGTCGAGGACGCCGATGCCATCCTGGGGCTGGGCTGTCGCTTCGGCGAGCTGTCGACCGTCGGCTGGTCCCTGCTCCCGGACGACGCCACGCTGGCCCACGTCGACCTCGACCCGCACTGGCTCGGGCGCAACTACGACGCCGACGTGGCCGTCCAGGCCGACCTCCGGGCGACGGTCGAGGCGCTGCGCGAGGCACTCCTCGCGGTCGACTTCAGCGAGCGACGACCCCGCATCGAGCAGGTCGCCGCGGACCGCGAGGCGTGGCGCGAGGAGTACGCCGGGCGACTGGAGAGCGACCGGACGCCCATCGACCCGGCCCGCGTCGTCGCCGAGCTCCAGTCCACGATGCCGGAGGACGGCCTGCTCGTCTCCGCGACGTCGTTCCCCGGCTTCTTCACCGGCGCCTTCTACGAGGTCCGCGAGCCCGGTATCGGCTACATCCAGGCCCGCGGGAGCGACGGGATCAACTGCTGTCTCCCGCAGGCACTCGGCGCGCAGGCGGCCGACCCGGACCGGGCGGTCGTCGCCGTCTCGGGCGACGGCGGCATCGGCTACCACATCGCCGACCTCGAGACCGCCGTGCGCGAGGACCTCCCGGTCGTGGTCGTCGTGCTGAACAACCAGTCGCTCGCCTCCTCGAAGGCCAGCCAGCTGACGAACTGGGGCGTCGACGTCTCGACCGACTTCGAGGCCGGCACCGACTACGCGGCCGTGGCCCGCGGGTTCGGCTGTGCGGGGGCCGTCGTCGAGGACCCGGACGCGGTCCGCCCGGAACTCGCCGACGCGCTCGCCCGCGACCGACCGACGCTGCTCGACGTGCGGGTCGACCCCGGTGCGGTGCCGCCCGTGCTGATGGACTGACGGCGCCTCCGTGTACCCGGGTCAGAGCGAGTCCGCCGGCTCGTACACCCCGGCGTCCGTCTCCGCGTACCGCGCCTCGAGCACGTCCCGGAGCACGTCTGCGCCGACCATCGACTCGATATCGAACGGGCCGACCGCCCCGCCGCTCCCGCGCTTCAGTATCTCGTTCAGCGTCTCGGCGTCCGCGACGTCGTCGTCGACCATCCGGTGTGCCTCGTTCACCAGCGCGGCGACGATGGGCTGGACGTCGTGGGGCGCTTCGACAGCGGGCAGGACCGCCTCGCCGTCCTCCCAGACGAAGAAGCCCTCCCCGTCCTTCGCTCCCGCCCGCCCGTCGGCGACCATGCCCTCCATGCGCTCGCGGACCGGGGTGGGCGGGGCGAAGCGCCCGTCGTACTCCTCGGCGAGGTTGTCGACCGTGGCGAGGTGGATGTCGAGCCCGATGAGGTCGACGAACGCGAGCGGGCCGCGGGGGAACCCCATGTTCCGCGCGCCCACCTCGATGGCGGCCGCGTCGGCGGCCAGCAGCTCCCAGGTCCCGGCGCACTTGATGGCCGCCGAGAGGCGGCTGAGGCCGTTCGCCCGGCGCTCGGTGCCGAGCCGGAACGGTTCCTTCCCCATCCCGCGGGCGACCGACACCGCGAGGTCGAGGGCGGCCTCGCTGGCCCGTTCGCCGTTCACCTCGACGACGTCGCGCGGGATGGCGGGGTTGGCGAAGTGGAAGAGGACGACCCGTTCCGGGTGGTCGGCCGCCGCAGCCACGTCGCTGGCGGTCAGCGAGGAGGTGTTGGTCCCGATGACCGCGTCGGGGTCGAGGACGGCTTCGAGGTCCGCGAGCAGCCCGTGTTTCGCGGCGAGGTCCTCGCTGATCGCCTCGACCACGAACTCGCAGTCGGCGAGCGCGTCGAGGCCCGTCGCGTAGTGGACGCGGGAGACGACCGTCTCGCCGGCGTCCGCCGGCCGCAGGCCCGCGTCGACGAGCGCCGCTCCGACCTCGCGCTCGTGGTACCGTTCGGCCGCCGCGAGCGCGTCCTCGTCGACGTCCACGAGGACGACCTCGGCACCGCCGTTCGCCAGCAGGGCGGCGATGTCCCGACCCATCACCCCGGCGCCGACGACGCCGACGTGACGGCCGGCGAGCGACCCCCGACTCGTGCTATCAGGTGACATGTCCGGGGCGACGGGGCGAGGGCTTAAAACTCCTCGTCGAACCCCTCCAGGAGGCCGATTCCCCGCCCGGCGAGGTACCGTCGCCGGACGAGGTAGTACGCCCCGCCGGCACCGACGGTCAGCCCGGCCCACGCACCGAACAGCAGCGGGCTCTGGCTGGCGAGCAGGACGAGCAACACGGCGTTCGCACAGACGGCCGCCACCGCCAGTGCGACCGTCACCCGGGCAGGGACCGGCAGTGGCGTCGCCGCGTACCGGTCGGGGTGCCGGCGGACGAACCTGACCGCGGCGACCATCATCGGGACGATGAGGACGATGCCGCCGAACCCGAGCAGCGAGCCGAGGTCCGCGACCGGCAGCGGGCTGAGCAGGGAGGCGAGCGAGAGCAGGAAGACGAGCGTGAGCCCCCAGTGCGGCGTGTCGAACCGGGCGTTCGTGTCCGCCAGTACCGCCGGGAAGAAGCCGTCGTCGGCGAGGACGACCATGTACTTCGGAGCGATGATGAACACGGCGTTGATGCTGGTCGCGATGGCGAACAGCGCCCCACCCACGACGAAGAACGTCGCCAGCGCCGGCGGGAGGGCGACCTGGGCCGGGACGCTGAGCGTCGCGCCGTCCATCGACCCCGGGCCGGCTGCGCCGACGGTTCCGACCGCGACCAGCGCCGTGCCGACGTAGAGGACGAACACGAGCGGGATGCTCACCGCCAGCGACCGCGGGATGGTCACCGTCGCGGCCTGCACGTCCTCGCCGAGGTCCACGATGAAGTTCGCGCCGAGGCAGACGAAGTACAGCACGCCGGCGCCCGTCAGGAGGCCGGTGACCCCCGTCGAGAGGAACGGCTCGAAGTTCGCGGGCTCGACGGCGGGGGCCCCGACCACGATGAACACGACGAGACTCGCAACCAGCGTGGCGAACAGCAGCAACTGGACGCTGGCGGCCACGTCGATACCGGCGAGGTTGACCAGGTAGAACGCGGTCAGGACGACGACGCCGACGCCCACCGGGTCGACCGCGACGAGCGAGTCGACGTACCGGCCGAAGCTCAGGGCGTACACCGGCAGGCCGCCGCCGAACATGCTGATGGAGAGCCCCCAGGCGGTGAGGAACGCGACCCGCGGTGACCAGAGCCGGCTCGGGTACCAGTAGTTCCCGCCGGTCACGGGCCGGGCGGCCGCGAGCGCCGCCGTCGGCACCAGACTCATCGCGACGACGGTGAACGTGAACACGTAGGACAGCGGGACCGCGGTGCCAGCCAGCGTCGTCGCGACGCCCGTCAGCGAGAACAGCCCCGCCCCGACGATGAGCCCCACCTCGATGGCGACCGCCTGCAGCAGGCCGACGCTGTCGCCGGCCCCGTCGCCGCCCCCGCCGTCGCCGGCCGTCATCGCTCGGACTCGCGTCGACCGGGCCGACACCCGTGCTGGCCCCTGGCCGTGCCTCGTCCCGTCTCGCCCCCAGCGACCGGGGCGAGCGTCGACGCTTCGTCGTCGACCGCCCACCGCCCCACCACCGATTGCATGTCTCTCTCTAACAGGGACCCGACACTAATACTCTCCCCCGGTCGACGCGGCGGCACCGGTCGAGACGAGCCACCCCGACCCAGGGACGCGAGTGACAGTCCGGCCCGATAATTTATGTATTGGGTCGGAGACAGGAGATGGTATGGTGAAAAGTACGGTCCGATTCTCCGAATCGACCGTCGACGAGATCGAGTCACTCGTCGAGGAGGGGGTCTTCGAGAGCAAATCGGAGTTCTACCGCTTCGCGTCCGAGTACATCCTCGAGCAACTCTCGGACGACTACGAGCCGTCGACCGTCGACTTCGAGGACATCAAGAACGACGTCTTCCCCGACGAACAGCTCATCGAACCGGCCGAAGGCCCCGAGTCCGGCCTCCCCTTCTTCGAGTCCGTCGCGACCATCCGGCGGTTCGTCATCCGCGGGAACGTCCAGGACGCCGAGGACTTCATCGACCACCACTACAACAGCAGTTCCCGCGACGCCCTCCTCCTCGAGGAACTGCTGGAGTGCTACTGCCGGCAGTACGGCGCCGCCCGGTCGAACCGCGAGTGACCAGCCGACCCCCTCCGACGACGACTCGTCTCACCCCCTTCTGCCAGCGCGAGTGACGGCCGATTCCCTCCCCTGTGCCCGCTCGCCAATCACAAATGAATTAAACCCGTACTCCAAATCTCCGAACACATGGCCATCAACGAACTGGGACTGGCTATCGGGCTCTCCCTGACGGTCATCGCCGTCGTCATGCACTTCTTGCGTGGGACCGCATGGACCCCCACCGAGGACATCTCGCAGGAGGTCCTCGAACGACGCGCGTCGACCGTCGCCGAAACCGACTTCCCCGAACCCATGAACCGCGCCATCGGCGGCGGTGGCGCTGCCGGCGCCATCGCCGGCGGCGAGGCCGGTGGCGAACTCGAGGGCGGCGAGGACGCCGAAGAGGAGTCCACGAGCCCGGCCGATATCCCCGAGGACGAGGTCGAGTACTTCGACATCGAGTACACGAAGGAGGGCGCGACCGTCGAGGTCGCCAACAACGAGACCCTGCTCGAAGCCGGCGAGGACGAGGGCTGGGACCTCCCCTACGCCTGCCGACAGGGCCAGTGTGTCTCCTGTGCGGGCCACATCGCCGACGGCGGCGACTCCCGCGACTACGTCGTCCACGACAACCAGGAGATGCTCGACGACCCCGAACTCGAGGACGGCTACGTCCTGACGTGTGTCGCCTACCCCAAGGCCGAGTTCACCATCGAGACGAACGAGACGCCGTAACAGCCCGCAGACCCCCCGTTCTTCGTTTCTCACACGCCCCGGAGAGATTTCTTTCGCGGCCGTCACCTCGATACAACAGATTGAAACGGTAGTGTTTCGTTTCGAAGTAGCGTGAACAGCACACCCTCAGACAGTATCACAGAGGGTGGCCTCGCGCGACCCATGTTCCGGCTCGCGTGGCCGATCGTCGCCCTCCAGCTCCTCCAGGTCACGTACAACATCGCGGACACCTTCTGGCTCGGGCAGTTCGACACCGACGCCCTGGCCGCCATCAGTCTCGCGTTCCCCCTCATCTTCCTCCTCATCTCGGTCGCCGGCGGCTTCACCGCGGCGGGCAGCATCCTCGTCGCCCAGTACACCGGCGCGAAGAGCGAGGGCTCGGCGGGCCGCGTCGCCGGCCAGACCATCTCGTTCGTCTCCATCCTCGCGGTCGGCCTCGGCCTCGTCGGCTACGTCTTCACCGAGGAGATGCTCGGCCTCCTCCCCAGCCAGGCCGAGACCGCCGCGAACGTCATCCCCCTCGCCGCCCGCTACATGGAGGTGTTCTTCCTCGGCATCGTCTTCATGTTCGGCTTCTTCGTCTTCTCGGCGCTCATGCGCGGTTACGGCAACACCAAGACCCCGATGCGGGTCATGCTCGCCAGCGTCGCCATGAACGTCGTCTTAGACCCCATCCTCATCTTCGGCTGGGGGCCCATCGACGGCATGGGCATCGTCGGCGCCGCCGTCGCCACGGTCGCCTCCCGCGGCCTCGGGACCGTCCTCGGCCTCTACATCCTCTTCATGACCGACGCCGGCCCCACCATCGAGCTCCACCACCTCGCGCCGGACCTCGACGTCATCAGGGACATCGTCGACATCGGCGTCCCCAGCGCGCTCGAACAGTCCGCCAGCGCGCTCGCCATGGTCACGCTGACCGCCATGATCGTCCAGTTCGCCCCGCCCGTCGTCGCCGCCTACGGCCTCGGCAACCGCATCGCCTCGCTCATCTTCCTCCCCGCGATGGGCCTCGGCCGCGCCACCAACACCATGGTCGGCCAGAACCTCGGTGCAGGCAACACCGAGCGCGCCGAACGCGCCGTCTGGCTCGCCGCGAAGGTCTCCGGCGGCGTCCTGCTCGTCGTCGGCGTCCTCGTGTTCCTCTTCCCCACCGTCCTCGTCGACGCCTTCGTCAGCAAGGACATCCCCGACGCCCTCGCCACCATCGACCTCGGCGCCGAGTACATCCAGATCCGCACCGTCGAGTTCGCCTTCATCGGCGTCCTGCAGGTCCTGCTCGGCGCCTACCGCGGCGCCGGCAACACCAAGACCGCCCTCGTCTTCTCGCTCGTCGCGCTCTGGATCGGCCGGGTGGCGACCGTCTCGGTCCTCGCGTTCGACACCGTCCCCATCCTCGGCATCGCCGGCTACGGGATGGGCGCGACCGGCTTCTGGTACGGGATGGCCATGGGCAACGTCGTCGGCGCCATCGCCGCTGGCCTCTGGTTCACCCGCGGGACGTGGAAGCAGTCGGTCATCGACAAGCGAGGGCCGAGCCCGTCGGTCGCCGACGGCGGCGAGGAATAACGGCCTGCCATCGAAGCGCCCCCTATCGCTTGTCCAGTTCACAACCGTTATGTCGGCGCGATTGCTACGGTTCCCTGAGGGCCCGTAGCTCAGTGGACAGAGTGCTTGGTTCCGGACCAAGATGTCGCGGGTTCAAATCCCGTCGGGTCCGTCCCGTTTCGTACCGTTTCAAATTCGACAGACAGCGGTAGGTCCCTCTTATATTGAGTGTCCTACGCGTCAGCGAGTTCGATACGCTTCGTACCGCGGGTCGTCGCCTTCACGCGATTCTGCTGATTTAAGGTGCGCAGAGAGCATAATCCTGTGGTCATACGTTTTCGTGTGAGTCCATGTCTCGTGCTCTGTATCACCAAAGGTCAGGTCCACGGCCGCCACGCCGGCCAATAACGAGCGAAAAAGTAAACAGAAACACGACACTAGCGCCTCCTAACAACCACATCTGCTCTGGTGGCTGGATCTCCTGATACGCCAAGTACGCCTGAATCAAGGCCGTCGCTGCCAGCAGTCCGGTAGCAAGCGTGAGCACTATGTCGATTTTTCGACTCTCCGAACGCCACTCATCTTCCTTTTTTGTCCGGTGCTGATCATGAGCAACTTGGTACCCCTCCTCAGTCAAACGATACACAACGAAATCTGTGTCATCGAATGGTTTGATATAGTGAATAAGACCCTCATCAAGAAGATGGTTTAGTTCAATTATGGCTTGATTTTCGGTGAGTTCAGTCTCTGTAAGTAACGTGGAATCTGAAGATAGACGTTCTACAACCTCATACCCATCTTCTGAAATATTTTCAGGGACAGTCATATGGCTCAGACTTACTACAACATCAGTCTCATAGAGGACCTCGAGAACGCTGACCCATCCACGTGTTACCCATTTTTCGCCATCTACAGTTCTTTCCATCGGTAAGATGGTTATTTAGTGGCCTGAAAAATATTCGTGATACCCGACTCATAGATCCCCCACGCGAACACGCTTGCATGAATCCAGCATCTCTCTTTAAATAGTACGAATCTTCGAATTTACACTCTGTTACCATCTTTGGAGAGTTGCAAGCCGCCCAAATAAATGTCAAATTAATATAGCTGACTTTGTTTAAATACCTTTTCAGAGACAATTCGTCGAGGCCGTGCTAAATACAGGGCGCGTATTCAGATCTGAGATGCGGAACCGATACCTTCCAGTTGGAGTTTCAATGTCAGTCCAGTTCTTCTTCAATTTCCTCTAGCGACTCTGCCACCTGAGTCATAATCTGGATATACGTACCTCGGTAGTCCCTGACCGGGCGGCTCATATCAACAGAATCCATAGCTCGCTGCCATTTACTATTCCCGCGGTGGGCACGGTCAATACGAAGGTCGTACACAGCATTAAGTGGATCAAGCAAATCCCCCGCTCTACTCTCATTGAACAGGTAGACGGACATTTCATAGAGTGCAGATTTCGATCCGTCCACCTCTTCAGCTCGTTCCTCCGGAAGGTAGTCCTGAATATTATCGATATGGTTCCCTCCAATCCGTTCAAAGAATACTTCATTGAGGGCTTCCATCGCGTCCAACAACTGGTCTTTCTCATTGCGGGCAGGCATAATCACCTGATCAACTGGGTCGTCCTCACGGAGGCCACCGAGCATTGGAGAGCCGTGAACTGATTGGAATTGTTCGGCAAGAGCATCAATCGCATCCATCACTCGGCTACTGTACGACGAATCCGCGTCTTCGTCGACAAATTTCCCCTCTATGTAGGTTGTAATGGCATGGTCAGGAACACCACCTTGTGGCGTTCTGTTATGCGCTTTCCAGTGTGGGACTTCAGATGCAGGGATCTTTTTCAGGTCCTCGAGAAGGATGACGACCTCATACTCCTCGTTCCGGAAGATCCGCTGTATCATGAGGTCTTGCCATTCGACATTGCCCATCTGCGCTGTTGACCACTCGACAGTCCCGTCTTCGGATTTTATGTACTTCTCCAGAACGTCCATGTCGAAGAACGCCCAATCCGTGTACCTTGCTGATCCAGGAACACCCCCTTCGACATCCTTAACTGAGAATTCGTTCCCGTCAAGTGTGACAAACTTAGCTTCCTTGTTTTCCTCAAGTTGGCGTTGGGCACTCGCATCACTCGTGGTCGGATAGATGGGGCAGAGCCAGTGGAGTTCGCCGCTGGGAATGGTGGAGAGGCCTGTGGTTGGGGAAGCATATCGGAATGCAGGGCCATCGAATACATCAACTGGTTCATGGTCTTTTTCTTCAATGTTGATTGTTTGACTCTCGTATTGTATTTCGCGGGTTTCGAAGTATCCGATGACGAGAGCGGCATCGCGGACGTCAAGGTAGTCAAGCAGGTATCCAGTTTGGATATCGATGTGAACGATGTCGTTTTCTAGTACTGTAGGATCTCCGAAGGTGAGTTCCTCCCATTTTTCATCGCTGAATCTGACCACTAGGTCGTCGGTGTGATATGTCACGTAGTTTCCGGGGGAGTCCTCAACGAGATCGTGGTAGTCGATGATTCCTGGTTCGAGCTGTGGCCGGTTGTAGCGGAAAGAGGTTAGGAAGCGGTCCATGTCGACTCCATTGAAGGTACGCGTGGTGCCGTCGTCCCATTCGTATCCTCCAGAGGGTGTGCCGACTTCGCCCCCTCCGTAGAATTCTAGTTCCCGGATTTTACCGTACGGGTCTGTATCTAAAAAGTCGTCAATGTCGTCAATGTCGACAAGTGCGGGTAGGGCATAGAACGTTTGCTTGAGCTCCCCATGGGCAGTCTCTATGGTGTTCGTTCCTTGCTGATAGACGCGGGTCCAGTTTCCTTCTATCGGATAATATTCGTGGGACTGGTCGAACGCGATCCATTCTGGAAGTTTACTTAAAGGGATTACCTGGTCAAAGACATGGAACATATTGACTAACAAGATGGAGGGGGAGACTAATAGAGTATCGACGATGGTGGTTTAGTGTTGTGCTGCACCCATCCTTTCTGTCTCGCACACCGCTGCTGTCAGTTCAATAGTAATTCAGCAAAGTCATAGAGTCTTCTAGTCCGCAGCAATCAAGACTGTCCTTCTTGATTGGCGAACTCATCTTTGAGATATAAGATAGTGAGTCCTGTAATGGCGTCAATCTCGTTCAGATTTAAATATATATCACCCTTGTCACCCGTCACAACCCGCTCTACGATGCCCCTCTGTTTCAGATCGAACGCGTCGGTTAGGACTGCTGCATCTGGGCCGTAGGACTCGTCATCGTGATAAATCAAACGTCGTAATTGGTCTTCGACTGAGCGATGGTTTTGTGCACGGCGGTGGAATTGGACTCGCTCAGCAAGTTCTGATTTTCGGTCCTTCGCGGTTGATGTGATTGTATGGACAAGTTTGTCAACAGCTTTTCTAGCATCTTTCCTGTCGCAATCGTAGGGTAGCCGATTGACGAAGTGACGAGTGACTTTTTCTTTTACTTCGTCTTGGATGTCAAACTTTTCGATGACCAACTCCGCAACCTTCTCAGGAGTTACCTCATCATGATCAAGTTTCCGTAGCTCAAGTTCCGTATACCGTTTCCCTTTTCGGATTTTGCGCTGTATGGTCCCGAATACCCCATCAGTTGAAGACCAGTCAATTGTAGTCTCACTTTCTGGTCGTCCAGGACTGTCCTTCACGCAATATTCATAAACAACAATCTCGCTAGTGTGGAGGGTATTATTAGTGGAAAAGAGTCTATCAGTGTGGTCTTGCCAGCGGTTTTGTAGGAAACAATGGCCAATCAGTACGTTCGTATCTAAGTAGTAATTTGACATTCGCGTTCAAATTTCTGCAAAGTCTAATTGAGACACCATCACCGCGTCTGCTGCTTCAGCCGTGAAATCTGGAGGCTGTTCTATTTTAAGATGCTCACCCTCCAATTGCTGGAGTCGGTAACTCAGGTAACCTTGGAGATCATATGGGTCATCAATTCCGAGTTCCCTTGCGAACTCTTTCGGACCAATACCGGTCTCTGGTCCAGTCCCCAAGTCCAGCATGATAATTGTCCAGAAGATTTCCGCGATGTCTTCAACCTGACCGACATTCACAGAGTTATCATCGAGTGTGGTTGATAGAAGATCGTACCAGAGATAGAGGTCATTTAAATACTCACTGAATTCTTCTTCCGGGAAGGCATCTATAAAGTCGTTAACCTGTCCTCGTATAGTCTCTCGGTCGAATTCAGTCTCATTTTCGCCATGTACTTGTATCTCTGTCTGGATAGTAGTGTCCAGCTTCCGGTATTCTCGCTGAAAATCATATGGAGCGTCTTTATACATCCGCTCAGTCAGCCCCTCTGTTTTCAATCGTTCATACTCCTGTAAGACCTCTCTTGTCACCGATCGAATCTCTTTTTCAGTTTCTGAAGTAATGGATATCTCATCCAACGTGGTAGAGCACAGCACCTCAGATCTCTCTCCAGATGGCTCAATCGTGATGGAACTACCCGCTGTTGCAGTCATAGTCCCGTATTTGTACCAGAAATAGTCAATATCAGTTTCGTACCCTCTTGAGAGAAGGTTCTTATTAATGAAATAGGTGAGTTTATAGAACGCTTTTGGACTCATTGTGGAAGGCCGATCGAATTCCTCAAACAGGATTGCGGCCACGTCGTCAAGGTTAATTTGATTCGTGTCAGAGTCCATCTTTAAGAACTGTTATGCCAGGATACACTTGTAGATTTTCCATTCCTTGGTAGTGTTTTATATTCCCTGTCTTGTTACTTGAGGGACACACACTAGAATACCGTTTTCATGTTCCAGAATCACCAAGGTGGGCGGGAAAAAAGTGCAGAACACGGAGAGAGCTACAAGCAACAAATTCGTGAATATTGGGAAGCACGTGGGTATGACTATATTGGCGACTCGAGGGACGACAATTCGACTGTAGACCAAATCTTTAGGAGGACTTACGAACACGGGAGTCTCGATATCTGGGTTGAAGCAAAATATTCCAAACTCAGTCGGACTAATAGCGATTTCCTACGAGAATTCGCCAGCTACCTTATCGAGTTTCAGGAAAGGGCAGCAGCCGAGCCATTCGAACTACACATATTCATCCGGGAGATCGCGGCTCCGAACAAGTGGCGTGCTGTATTTGATATTCCATACCAAAAAGATGAATTGGTCGAGGAGTTCTACGACCGCGTAACGAAGAACGACGATCTTGCTGACGCACAGCGTGAGAAGGTGCTGAGTTACGATTATGAAACGTTTCGCGAATTCATCAGTGAGTATGTGACGGTCCATCCTGCAACGTACGAGGTACTCCGGATGGAGACAGACCAACTCGAAAAGAGCAATAGATACGATTTCGATGAGAGGTTCACCAGTGAACGTGAACCGATTAACGAAACCGAGCCACTTGAACCAAACTTTGCAGAAATCAACGACCTTCCTCAAAAGATCTACATTGGGGATGTCGATGTCCCAAATTACAATGAAGAAGCAGTTCGACTGCAACTTCCGCTAATTCAACCCTTCTGGTTCGAATCGAACAAAGTCTATTCGCTTCGACCACCAGAGGACTTCCCGGATATAATCAAGAAAGTGACGAAGATGGAAACCGTTTCTCCGGTTTCATTCAGTGGATGGATGGAAGATCCCAACCATATTGATACTGCTAAAGTCCTGTTATTGCGAGAGATATCGCGAGTGTTCGTTGAAACAAACAAGCCGGACAATCCAGTCGCATTCAAGTATCGCGGGAAGCATTTCTTGATGTTCGAACATCCCACGCTGGAGTTGGACAAAAAAGACATCAAAGGACAGCTGGTTTCGAAAGCATATACTAATGGGTCTTCACCCTTCGTTCGTCACCGTGCTGCTCAGTTGCAATTACTTTCATTCGACGGCGACCTCTGTCTCGCAGTCTTAGTGAAGAACCATTTCACAAAGAACGGCAAAAAACACACGTTGATACGGGGAGATCAAAAAGGTAGACTTCACCACCGATTCAACCAGAATAGCTACAACAATAGTCAAGCACACAGTGAGTACAAGCACTGGCGGCGAATTCTCAATATCCATAATAAGCACAAGGACACCTCAGGACAGGCAATCGGTTTCAGAAAAATCACAGAGATTGTTGTAAACAAACGGTCTCCAGGCGATAAAGAAGAGCTCACAACTCGAGATACGGATAGTCAGCAGCAGCAATTGGGTGATTTTAATGACTAAATTCACAACAGAGTATATTTCTGAACCTCGCTTGCGCTTCGGTGAAGGGGAAGCCCAAGACCCGAGAGCAGGCCTTATGAAACACGGACCGTGGTCACCGGGCGGAGCAGCTAATCACAACGAGATAAAGCTAGGCTTCATCGGAACGAGTCAATCGATTGCTGCAAGCAAACAATTATTCCGAGAGATGGAGGCAGTGATTCCTCGGGATGGAGATGAAATCGCACGTCATAAGCCTCCATTCCCCTCCATGGGTGAACAGTCACCATTCAGGGCAAGCTTGAATCTTCAACCAAAGTGGGAGGACAAGCTCACCAGAGAAGACATTGAAATTATAAAAGACGAACCCACACCGAGCGGAAGCGTTCGTGAGTTACTGGAGATCATGAAATTCCGCATAGAATGGCTCTCCGAACAGGATCCACCGCCGAAAGTCGTTGTTATATCCCTCCCAGAGGAAATTGTAGAGGCTTGCTCACCCGCGGGAGTTGAAAAGCCCAAGATGAAGGACGGCACGACCGACTTCCACGACCGAATAAAAACATTCGGTCTTCAATATGACCTCCCAACACAGCTGATTCGACCGCAAACGTTGGACTTCAGCCGCCAAGGTCAAGAAAAGGCACAAGTAGCATGGAATTTAGCAGTTGCTCTTCTGTACAAGTCAAGAGAAGGACGCCCATGGAAATTAGCCCATCTTGAAAATGATACCTGCTACGCAGGGATTTCATTCTACCGAGACCGAGAAAATCGGGAGAAAGCGCATGCGTCGCTTGCTCAAGTTTTCCTGGGCACGGGAGAAAGCTTCGTCCTTCGGGGCGACCCAGCAGTAAAAGATGAGGAGTCCAGAAACTATCACCTGACAAAAGACAGCGCAGAAGAAATTGTTGGGCAAGTTCTTAATCAGTATGAACGGTACAGAGGGACTAAGCCGCGGCGTCTCGTGCTGCATAAGACCTCCAGATTTGATGAGGAAGAGAGACAGGGATTCATTTCAGGGTCTGAAAATGTAGATACCCGAGATTTTGTGACAATTAGGGATAATGATCCCGTTCGGTTCTACGCAACTGGACAGTATCCCCCCCTACGAGGTACAGTCATAACACCGCGAGGGACATCTAAGCATTTCCTCTACACGAAAGGCTACGTCCCGACTCTCGAGACTTACCCCGGTCCACGTGTACCAACCCCAATTACGGTTGAGCCCGACCCGGAAGTCTGTGAAACATCGTATCTTGATCTTTGTAAGGAGATTTTATCTTTCACCAAGATGGATTGGAACACTTCTGACTTCGCGAGGAGGAAGCCAGTGACAATCAAAGTTGCACGTGCTGTAGGTGCCATCTTGGCCGAGTCAGAGCAGCGAGGAATACGGGTAAAGCCACAGTATTATTATTACATGTAATATTCGGTTCGGAGATTGTTTAAATACGGCAGAACCAGGTTTCCTCCATCTCTCAAGCTAAATTTGGAGAACCAGTAACTAACGCCGCCCCAACAACAACCAGCACCACGCCCGCGACCACGCCCCGGGTGACGCGCTCAAGGTTGCCGAGCCAGAGCCACGAGAAGACCACCGTGAACAGCGGCGCGGTGGCGACGATGGGGTCCACGACTGCGATCCGGCCCTCTGGTGCGGCGAGCGCCGTGAACATCGAGAGCAGGGCGACCGCGGTGATGACGCCGCTGGCGGCGAACACGGCGTAGGTCTTCGGGGGCTTGCCCATGACGCGCTTGCGACCGGTAGCGAGGACGTAGCCGCCGAGGGCGACGAGGGCGGCGAACTCGTTGACGGCGACGGCTTCGAGGGGCGTCGCCTCGCCGATGCCGAGGCCCCAGCGCCGGGCCACGTTGCCGGCGGCGAACAGGAGCGCGGCGGCGAGGGGGACCAGCAGGTCGCGGGTGGTCCAGCCGCTCAGGTCGCCGCCGCGGGAGACCGAGAGGACGGCGAGGCCGGCGACGATGACGACGATACCGACCGCGGTCGGGGCCGAGAGGGGTTCGCCGAGGAACCCGACCGCGAGGGCGGTGGCGAACAGGGGGCGGGCACTGACGACCGCGCTGGAGATGCTCGCGCCGACGCGGGCGTTGCCGGCGAAGATGGCGAGGCGGCCCATGGCGGTGCCGACCGCGCCGGCGGCGGCGAAGATGGCGACGGTCCCGAGCGTCAGGTCGGCGAAGGGGGCGGGCTGGAAGACCGGGAGGGCGAGCAGGTAGACCGCGGAGTCGACGACGACCACGGTGAGGGCGGCCTGGAGTGGCGTGCCGCCGTCGGAGAGCGCCCGTTTCTCGATGACGGGCGTGAAGCCCCACAGCACGGCCGGCGCGAGCGCGAGGAGGAGGATGGGAAGCGGGGCCGAGAGGTCCATACCGGGCCTCCGGAAGCCGTCAGTAAATACGGCGGGGATTCGACACGTGGCCGGCGACCGCACCGAGGGCCTTTGCCTGCCGGGGCCCGATGCCCACGCATGGGACTCCTCGACCGCTTCAGGAACTGGCGGTGTGCACGCTGCGGGAAGACGTACTGGCGCGAGCCGCGGGAGTGCCGGGACTGCGGGCACACGGTGTACGACCGCATCGAGTAGCCTAGGGGCGGTAGGTCGGTCCTTTTCCCGCCGCCGGGCCGGACTCTCGGACATGACCTACAGTGCCGAAGTCGTCGCGGTCCACCAGCAGACACCGGACGTGAAGCAGTTCCGGCTCCGGGTCGACGACCACGAGTTCGACCACGACCCGGGCCAGCACGTCACGGTCCAGTTCACCTTCGACGGCGAGGGGACCGAGGGCGACGTCGAGCCCGGCGAGGAGGTCGTCCGGCCCTACACGCCGACGAACCTGCCCGGCACCGGGGAGCTGACGCTGGCCATCAAGCAGTACCAGGACGGCCTCGCCTCGGCGTACATGCACCAGCGCCGCGTCGGCGACGAGGTGACGCTCGGGGAGCCCGAGGGCGACCTCCACGTGCGCGAGTACGGGAACGACGTGGCGTTCGTCTCCACCGGGACTGGCATCACCCCGATGCTGGCGATGCTCCGGGACTACCTCGACCGCGGCGAGGGCCACGTCCACTTCGTCCACGGGGCGCGGGACCGCGAGCACGTCATGTTCCGCGAGACGCTGGAAGGGCTGGCCAGCGAGCACGCGAACCTCGACCTGACGTTCGTGCTCTCCGAGAGCGAGCCGTCGTGGAACGGGCGCATCGGCCACGTGCAGGACCACCTCGGAGACCTGTTCGACGCGGTCGACGACCGCGACCACTACGTCTGTGGCGTCCCCGAGATGGTGGTCGAGACGCGCGAGACGCTCCACGACCTCGGCGCCCCGGACGAGCGCGTGTACGCCGAGGGGTGGGAGTCGGACGCGGTCGGTGAGGGCGACGGCGACGACGACTGACCCGGGCCGGTCCTACTCCTGCCGGACCGCCTTGACGTGGCGGTCGTGGCCGCGGTCGGCGAGGACCCGCACCTCGAAGCCGAGGTCGGCGAGCGTGTCGACCACCTCGTCGGGCTCGCGGCCGTAGTCCACGGTCGAGCGACGGGTGTCGGTCGGTTCGTGGACCTCGCAGTACACCACCCGACATTCGGGACGGGAGAGCGTCTCGGAGAGCCCGTCGATGACGACGCCCTCGGCGCCCTCGACGTCGATCTTGACGACCGAGGGCGGGTCGACCACGCCCTGCTCGACCAGGTCGTCGCCGACCGCGGTCTCTATCTCGACACCGGATTCGCACTGCGGGTCGAGCGAGGCCGTCCCGCTCCACTCCGAGCGATGCTTGAACGGGTTGTCGAGGGTCGCCTGTCCGGCCTCGTTCGACAGCGCCACGTCGAAGACGGCGACGTCGGCGTCGTTGTGCTCGACGTTCAGCTCGAGCAACTCCCGCATCGGCGGGTAGGGTTCGAACGCGACGACGTGCCCGCGGGGCGTCTGTTCCGCCGCGAGACAGGCGAACAGCCCCATGTGGCCGCCGACGTCGAAGAACACGTCGTCGGGGCGGAGTTCGTCGAGGAGGTCCTCGAGCATCACCGACTCCATGTCGGGGAGGTTCCTGACCATCCGGCTCTCGCCGACGGTCCGTGTCCTGAACCCGGCCGAGACGCCGTCGACGGTGACGGGGCGGGCCCCGCGGAGGGCCCAGTACTGGTCGATGAGCCGGTATCGCACGGCGTCGAGACTCACCCGGGCGAGGTCGGTGGCGCCGTGTCGCTGGTAGGCACCTGTGAGGCGGGAGCCGAGTGACATTGCCCCCGTATTGGCGGCGTGGCGGCAACATTTGCAGGGGTACGTGTGTAGGGTTGGCACGGGTCACGCCCAGTCACGGGCACGGCGCAGTCACAGGCGACGGTGTCCGGCCGAGGTCGCGGTCGCCGGGTATCGGGCCGGTGGCGACGAACCGGTGTCGTGTTCGTCCTCGACGGGATGGGAACGAGATGCGAGGACGGTCTGCACGCGGTGTCCCAGCGGAGAAATGATAGAATAGATTCATTCATGATTGATGCGGTACCAGTAATGAATCGCGTTCTCAGCTCCTGAAAACCCACTGAAACGCACCCCTGTCCAAACCATCTTGGCAAATGATGCAACTTCGTCACGTCGTAACGCAGAGGCATGGCGTCTTCCGAGAGCGAACGCTACGGTCGGCGATCGTTCCTGAAGGCTGCAGGCGGTGCAGCTGTGACCACGACGGTTGCCGGCTGTCTGGGTGGAAACGGCGGCGGAACCGACACGCAGACCGACCAGGGTGAATCGACAGGGACCTCGACGACGTCGGGTGGTGATAAGGGGAAGGAACTCCCCGAGGACTTCCCGGTGACCATCACGCAGGGGAACATGCCCGGGACGCTCGACCCCCACGACCACCGGGCCATCCCGAACGACATCGTGATGCTCCAGTGCTACGAGGGGCTCCTCCGGCGGACCCGCGAGGGGAAGATCGAGGCGAACCTCGCGAAGGAGTGGGAGCGCAAGGAGAAAGGGCGGGTGCGCTTTCACATCCGCGACGGACCGACCTTCCAGAAGACGGGGAACGAGCTGACCCCCGAGGACGTCGCGTACTCCATCAACCGCATCGTCGAGAAGGACACGGGGTTCGTCAGTCCGCAGTCCGGCCAGCTCGCCGGCGTGACCGGGGCGGAGGCCGTCGACGGGGAGCGCGCCGTCGACGTCACGTCCGACGGGCTCAACCCCATCGTCTTCGCCGAGTTCGCCATCTACTGCGACATCGTGGAGAAGCAGTGGGTGAAAGAGCACGAGAAGAGCTACATCGCGAAGAACATGAACGGCACCGGGCCGTTCGAGCTGACGACGTACAAACCCGGCTCGCGCATCGTCTTCGAGCGGTACGAGGACTACTGGAAGGAGCCGGCCGCGGTCACGAAGCTCACGTTCGACGCGGCGAAGAAGGCCAGCGTCCGCGTGAACCAGCTCGTCGCCGGCGAGACGGACATCACGGTCAACGTGCCGCCGCAGGCGGTGCCCCGGGTGAAGAACGAGAAGAAGGCGGGCGTCGAGGCGGTCGGGTCGACGCGCGTCCTCTACAACGCGATGCGCTCGGACGTCGAGCCGTTCTCCTCGCCGAAGTTCCGGCGCGCGATGAACTACTCCATCGACCTGGAGAGCATCGTGAAGGACGTGCTCTCTGGCTTCGGGAGCCAGACCGGCCAGCCGACGCTGAAGCCGTTCTTCGGCTACGACGACGGGCTGAGCCCGTACGAGCACGACCCGAAGAAGGCCGAGAAACTGGTCGAGGAGAGCGGCCACGCCGGCGCCAGCATCCAGTTGCACACGCCGGTCGGGCGCTACCTGAAGGACGTCCAGATCGCCCAGGCGGTCGCGAACATGATCGACAACCTCCCCAACGTCTCCTGTGGCGTCAAGCAGCGCGACTTCAACGCGCTGGCCAAGCAGCTGACCGACGGGAACCTGGAGACCAGCCCGAAGTTCTACCTCATCGGCTGGGGCAACGCGACGTTCGACGCGAGCCAGACCATCAACCCGACCCTGTCCAGCGACGGGGTGCTCACCTCCTACAAGAACGACGAGCTCGACAGCCTGCTGCAGAAGGCGAACAGCACCGCGGAGAAGCAGAAACGGAGTGACCTGCTCCAGCAGGCGAACACGCACTGTCACGAGCAGGCGCCGTGGATCTTCCTGAACCGCCAGTACAGCGTCTACGGCGTCTCGTCGGACATCTCGTGGAAGCCCCGCGTCGACGAACGTATCCACGCCTACGCCATCGAGCCGGCCCAGTGACCAGGCATGAGCTACGGCAGGTTCATCCTGAAGCGGCTGGGGCAGGCCGTCCTCGTCGTCTGGGGCGTCATCACGGTGGTGTTCCTGCTCCGGTTCGTGACACCGGGCAGCCCCATCACCTACATCGCGCCCCTCGACGCCGGGCAGGCCTTGCGCCAGGAAATCGCCCGCGAACTCGGGCTCGACAGGCCCCTGTACGTCCAGTACCTGGACTACCTCTGGGGGCTGCTCCACGGCGACATGGGCCGGTCGTACAAGGCCGGCGTGAGCGTCTCCGAACGCGTCTTCGCGCGGCTCCCCCGGAGCATCGAGCTGGCGGTCGCCTCGACGGTCGTCGCGGTCGTGCTCTCGATCCCCCTCGGCGTCATCAGCGCGACCCACCGCCACGAACCGGAGGACTACGGCGCGACGACGTTCTCCCTGCTCGGCATCAGCACGCCGAACTTCTGGCTCGGTATCATGCTCGTGCTGGTGCTGGCGGTCCAGTTCAACGTCTTCCCGACCAGCGGGGTCGGCCACATGCAGGGCCAGACGGTGCTGTTCGTCGACGCCGTGAGCCACCTGCTCCAGGGCGACCCGGACTGGATGGTCACCTGGCTGAAGCACATCGCGCTCCCGGCCATCACGCTGGGGACGTACTTCACCGCCCTCGTCACCCGGCTCACCCGGAGCGGGATGCTCGACGAGATGGGCCAGAGCTACGTCCGGGCGCTCCGGGCGAAGGGCATCCCCGAGTCGCTCGTGCGGTACCGCCACGCGCTGAAGAACACGCTCATCCCCATCATCACGGTGCTCGGCCTGCAACTGGGCACCCTCATCGGCGGCGCGGTCATCACGGAACGGGTCTTCGCCTGGCACGGGCTCGGTAGCATGCTCATCAACGCCATCAACGCCCGCGACTGGATGCTCATCCAGGGCAGCCTCATCGTCATCTGCGTCGGCTTCGTCGCCGTGAACACCGCCGTCGACGCCCTCTACGCCTACCTGAACCCCGAGGTGAGAGCCGAATGATATCGCCACGAACGCGCCGGAACCTCAAGAAGGAACTCCGCCGGAACGGGCTCGCGAAACTCGGCATCGTGCTGTTCGTGCTCGTCATCGCGGTCGCGGTGTTCGCCCCCTTCATCGCGCCGAACAACCCGCGAGCACAGCACCTCGGCCAGAAACTGCTCCCGCCGCTCGGCTTCAGCAAGGTCGTCACGTCGTCCTCGACGGAGCTGGTCAACGGGTCGGTCCAGACCGTCACCGAGACGCGGAAGGTGAGTGCGACCTGGGAGTACCCGCTCGGGACCGGCCCCCTCGGCCGCGGGATGTTCTCACGTATCGTCTACGGGGCCCGGACGTCGGTCCTCGTCGGCCTGCTCGGGACCGGCGTCGCGGCCGTCGTCGGCGTCCCCGTCGGCCTCGCCGCCGGCTACTACGGCGGGAAGGTCGACGACACCCTGATGCGGGCCGCCGACATCATGCTCGCGTTCCCGTCGCTGGTGCTCGCCATCGCGCTCGTCGGGCTGTTCGGCCGGGCCTCGGTCCAGATTCCCGACCCCTGGGTCGCGCTGGGGCTGGCGCCGGGGAACATGCCATCGCACTTCGTCCTCCCCGGGACCGTCGTGCTCGTGGTCGGCCTCGTGAACTGGGTGTGGCTCGCCCGGGTCGCCCGCGGCGAAGCGCTCTCCGTCTCCGAGAGCGAGTACGTCAAGTCCGCCCGGAGCATCGGCGCGAGCGACCTGCGCATCATCGGCCGGCACGTCCTGCCCAACGCCATCACGCCCATCCTCGTGCTGGCGACCATCCAGGTCGCGGCCATCATCCTGCTGGAGAGTTCCCTGGCGTACCTCGGGTTCTCCGGGACGACCCTGTCGTGGGGGTTCGACATCAACCAGGGCCAGCAACACCTCGCGAACGCCTGGTGGGTGGCCACGTTCCCCGGTCTGGCGATCGTGGTGACGGTCATCGGCGTGAACCTCATCGGCGACTGGCTGCGTGACGCACTGGACCCCGGCATCGAAGGGGAGGGTGGTCTCTGATGACGCGGGACCTCATCCGCGTCCGCGACCTCTCCACCCGCTTCTTCACCGAGGAGGGGCAGGTGAACGCGGTCGAGTCGGTCGACTTCACGGTCCGCGACGGCGAGGTGTTCGGTGTCGTCGGCGAGTCCGGCTCGGGCAAGTCCGTCACCGCGCTGTCGCTCATCGACCTCGTCGAGTCGCCCGGGCGCATCACGGACGGGGAGATATGGTACCGGAACGGATCGCTCGCCGAGCGCACCGCCGGGGACCAGCCCGCGGCGGTCGACGGCGACTTCGTGGACGTCCTCGCGCTCCCCGAGGACGCCCGGCGCTCGCTGCGCGGCCCGAACTTCGCGACCATCTTCCAGGACCCGCTGTCGAGTTTCGACCCGGCGGTCACCGTCGGCGAGCAGATCGGCGAGGCCGTCGAGGTGCAGCGCCGGGCCAGTTCGAACCCGCGGTCGACCGACTCGCGGACCCGCGAGTACAGCCTCGGGAACATCGTCCTCGACAGCGTCGTCCCCGACCGGGGCTACGTCTCCGACGACTCCTGGGACGAGGCCATCGAGCTGCTCGACCAGGTGGGCATCCCGGACCCGGCGGCGCGCGCCGAGGAGTACCCCCACGAGTTCTCCGGGGGGATGCTCCAGCGGGCGATGATCGCCCAGGCACTCGCCGGCGAACCCGACCTGCTCATCGCGGACGAACCGACCACGGCGCTGGACGTGACCATCCAGGCCCAGATACTGAACCTGCTCGACGACCTGCAATCGGAGACCGACATGAGCATCCTGCTCATCACGCACAACCTGGGCGTCATCGCCCGGATGTGCGACCGCGTCGGCGTGATGTACGCCGGCGAGATCGCCGAGCGCGGTACCCTGGAGGACGTCTTCCAGGACCACGTCCACCCCTACACCGAGGGGCTGCTCGGCTCCGTTCCCGACCTCGAGGACCCCGAGCCGCGGCTCCAGCCCATCGAGGGGAACGTCCCGAGCCTCATCGACGAGGAGATGGGCGACCGGTGTTACTTCGCCGACCGCTGCCCGAAGGCGATGGAGGACTGCCTGGAGAAGCCGCCGGAGTACGAGGTCGGCGAGGAGCACGCGGCGCGCTGCGTGCTCGCCGAGATGGACTACGACGAATCGCGCGCACTACCCGACGATCACTTCGAGGAGGAAGCATGAGCGACACACTCGTCTCCGTCCAGGAACTGGAGAAGTACTACTACGACCAGGACAGCCTCGTCGACCGGCTGCTTGGCCGCGACCCGACGGCCGTGCAGGCCGTCGACGGCATCAGTTTCGACGTGGCCGAGGGCGAGACGCTCGGCCTCGTCGGCGAGTCCGGCTGTGGGAAGTCCACCACCGGCGAGACGCTACTCAAACTGCGTGAGCCGACAGACGGCGACGTGGTCTTCGACGACGACAGCGTCTACGACCTCGGCGGCGACGACCTCACCCGGTTCCGGCGGCGGACCGGCATCGTCTTCCAGGACCCCTACTCGAGCCTGAACCCGCGGATGACCGCCGGGCAGATGATCCGCGAGCCGCTGGACGTGCACTCCATCGGCACCGACGAGGAGCGCGAGGAGCGCGCCCGCGAGCTGCTCGAACGCGTCGGGATGTCGGCCGACCAGTACGAACGGTACCCCAACGAGTTCTCTGGCGGGCAGCGCCAGCGCATCGGCATCGCCCGCGCCCTCGCCGTCGAACCGGACTTCGTCGTGCTGGACGAACCGGTGTCCGCGCTGGACGTCTCGGTGCAGGCCCAGATACTGAACCTGCTCGACGACCTGCAGGACGAGTTCGACCTGACGTACCTCCTCATCGCGCACGACCTGAGCGTCGTCCGGCACATCTGCGACCGCGTCGCCGTGATGTACCTCGGCGAACTGGCGGAGGTCGGGCCGACCGACCGCATCTTCGACGACCCGCAACACCCCTACACCGAGGCGCTGCTGGAGAGCGTCCCGCGCGCCGAGGTCGCGGAGAACGGGCGCCGCGCCGACGTGCTCGACGGGGGCGTCCCGTCCCCGCGCGAGCCGCCTTCGGGGTGCCGGTTCCACACGCGCTGTCCGTACGCCCGGGAGGCGTGCACGCAGGAGGACCCCGACCTCTTCGACGCCGGGGAGCAGGCCGCCGCCTGCTTCCGGGTGCGCGAGGACCACGCGTACTGGGACTCGCCGTCGCTGGAGACTGAAGAGGCGTCCGGCGACGGGCAGGTGGCCGAGGACGAGGGAGCCGGCGACGAGCAGGTGGTCGGCGAGTAGGCCGCCCCCGACCCACGTCCCCGACCGGACCGTCCACGAACCGGGACAGTCAGGCGAGGAAACAGATTTGTGGCGGTCGCCTGAACTGGAGGTATGGACCGGCATCTCTCCCGGCGGGCCGTCCTCGGGGGGACGTCGACGCTGCTGGGGCTGGCGAGCCTCGGCCGGCGCTCCCGCGCCACCCCGACGACGCCCCCGACCCGGTTCGACCCGGCGACCCACGGGTTCGGCTTCCGGAACTGGGGGACGAAGTCGCAGTACTTCGCGGCGCCCCCGACCGAACCGCGGGGGAACCTGCCGGAGCGGGTCCGTACGGGCTGGCGGAATCACGCACGGGCCCTCCTCGGGGTGCAGTCGATCAGCGCCTCGACGCTGCTCGTCGAGGCCATCGCGACCCAGCTCCGGACCGCGGTGACCCAGCGTGCCGGGACCAACGGCCACTGTTACGGGATGGTGCTGGCCGCGCAGTCGTACTTCGAGGACGCCGGGACGATACCGGTCGACCGCGAGGTGGCGAGCGAGATAGAGAGCCCGGTCGTCCCCGTGGACACGCCCGAGACACCGGTCTACGACGACATCGTCCGGCGGCAGGCGTCGCAGTTCCTGCGGCTCCGGGTGTGGCTCGGGCGGGTGCCGATGGTCTACCCCGGCTGGATCGACACGACGGCGGTGGTCCGTGACATCGCGGCGTCGGTCAGGGAACTCGGCAGCGCCGCCGTGATGGTGTTCACGCCGGGGTCGCTCTCCGCCCACCAGGTCCTCGTCTCCGACGTGACGGAGACCGACGGTGGCGTCTCGATGCGGGTCTACGACCCGAACCGGCCGGCCTGGGCGTACCGGCACGTCGAACCGACCATCGAGTTCGAGCGCGAGGACGGCCGGCTGGTGATGCAGCCCTACGAGTCGGGGACCACCACCTACACGCAGGTCCTGTTCAACCGGCACGACCGCATCGAGCGCGCGACCGACCGCGACAGCGCGACCCCGCTCGACCACCTCACGGTCGAGGCGGAGACGCTCCGCGAGGGCGCGTTGCCCCTCGGGCTCGTGCTCGTGGACTCGGACGACGTCGTCCTCACCGTGGTCGACCCGGCCGGCGAGCCCGGCGACCGACTTCGGAGCCCGCAGATGGACCGCTCGCGCGGCGAGTACGCCCGGATGCGGTCGCTGTACGGCGTCGCCCCCGGCGACTACCGGATCCGGGTCGTCGGGACCGACGAGGCGACCTACGGACTCCGGACGCTCGTGGCGGACCACGAGACGGCCATCGTCGACGACGCGCGCCGGGCCGCCATCGACCCCGGCGAGGTCCACGAGTACGTGCTCTCGGTCGACGACGACCGGACCGGCGCGGTCCGGCGGGCCGGGCGTGGCCGCCTGCCGCCGTCGGTGCTCGGTGGCGCGGCGGCCGTCGGCGGCCTCGGGGTGGGTGCGGTCGGGTACCGACTGCTCGCCCGCGACGGGCGGTGACCCCACCCCCGGACAACGCCGGTAATGGGCCCATACCACGGAGAAACGGCGTTCCGTGCCCGAACGGAACCGTGTGAACAGTTACCGACCGTCCCGGTGAGCGCCCGGCGAACGACCCGTTTCGGCGCCTGAAGCGCCCCATAGGTAACCTATCTTACATCCTCTCTACTGGTAGCTGCCATGACCGAACGGGAGAACGGGGGATCTGGGACGCCGCGCCTGTCGAGACGACAGGTGCTGGCTGGACTGGGCGTGGTCGGCGTCGCGAGCGCGGGGACCGGACTGGGGACGACCGCGTTCTTCGCCGACCGCGAAGAACTCGAGGGCTGGCTGGACGCCGGCCGCGTCGACCTGCTGCTCGACTACCGGTCGACGTACCAGCCGTGGGATCGATACGAACTGAAGGGGGAGACGCCGCCGGCACTCGTGGCCGACACCACGATGACCTACGAGATAGCGGCCGCACCGGCCGTCCGGCACGTCGACACCGGTGAGGCCCTCTCCCACCAGGAGTGGGCGGACCTCGTCACAGGGAACACGGACGCCTTCGGTGACGTCTGTACGCTGGCGGATCCTACTGACATCTCCGACCTGCTCCCCGAGGGCTTCGAGACGCTCCGGAGCGGCACGGCCGAGGCACCCGGGGTCTACCACCCGGGCTTCATCGACGGCCCGCGGGGCATGTTCGTCGACCTCGTCGACGTGAAACCGTACGACGAGGGCGAGACAACCTTCAGCCTGCACGTCTGTGGCAACCCCGCCTTCGTCTTCGCGGAACTGCTCCGCGAGGACAGCGAGGGGCAACCGCTCCCGCGAAGCGACGAGCACGTGCTGGTCGAACCGGAGAGCGCGGCCGGCGACACCACGCTGGACCTCGGCGAGCTGTGTGACTACCTCTACGTCGTGGTCTCGACCGACCCCGACTGCGACAACCTCGCCCCCGCCGCGGACGACTCTGGCGACACCAACCCGCTCGGCGTCGAGGGCGAGGACGGCCACGTCCTCTACGCCGGGTCGATGACGGGCTGGCTCGAACAGTTCGGGCCGACCGGTGACGGCCGCCTCGTCATCCCGCCGGTGTTCCCCGTGAACGACACCAGCAAGCAGTCCTGCTTCACGCCGGGAGTCCACTGCTACGTGATGAACTGGTACCTCCCGTGCAAGGAGTTCGACGGGGCGTCCCGCCTCGGCTTCACCGACCTGCCCGTCAAGAACGCGCTGGTCGAGGGCCAGGTGGTCACCGACCAGGACGGCGACGCCGCCATCACGTTCAACGACGAACTCCGCCAGCGCGGCTACGTCGTCGACGGCCTCGACGCCACCGAATCGGTGAACGTCACCCAGACCGACTCCTGCCACGTCGGCATGCGCTTCGTCGCGGAGCAGTGCCGCCACAACATGGAGTGGGAGGAGGACGGGACGGCCGACCCCGAGGTCAGCCAGGAGCCCGGGACGACCACCGAGGGCGGCCAGGACGGGGGCGGGACCGGCACCGGCGACGGGACCACGACCCAGGAACCGGGCACGACGACCGGTGAGCCGGGTACGACGACCGGTGAGCCCGGGACCACGACGAGCGACCCCGGAACGACCACAACGAACCCCGGCACCACGACGACGACCGACCCGGGAACCACCACGACCAACTCGGGGACCACCACCACCACGACGAACCCCGGCACCACCACCACCACGACGAACCCCGGCACCACCACCACCACGACCAATCCGGGAACCACGAAACCCACCACCAGGTCGGTCAGGAGGCTCGGGGCACCCGAACCCACCACCACCGTCACCCCGGGCACGACCACCGGTCCGGGCACCACGATGAACACCGGCGGGACGACGACCGCCGGGGCCGGTGGG
The DNA here is from genome assembly GCF_026616195.1 of Haloarchaeobius amylolyticus. Lineage (NCBI taxonomy): Archaea > Methanobacteriati > Methanobacteriota > Halobacteria > Halobacteriales > Halorubellaceae > Haloarchaeobius > Haloarchaeobius amylolyticus. The sequence goes on along the minus strand of NZ_JANHDH010000002.1, from coordinate 291,624 downwards.
AGCGTCGGAGGCGGGACCGCCGGCGGCGGAACCACGACCGCCGGGGGCGCCGGCACGACCACCACCGCGGCCGGTGCCGGTGGCGGGGCGGCGACCACGGGCGGGAGCAACGCCGCGGCCGGCGGCGTGACCTGGACCAGCAACCCCCTGAAGTTCGCGGGGTCGCAGCTGTCCTCGCCGGCCGGCCTGCTGCTCGGCGGCCTCGCCGGCACGGTCGCCGCCATCGTCGGCCTCTGGCGGAAGTACCACGAGGACGACGAGAGCGTCTAGGGGCGGCGCGGCCCCTGGCGCGGTGACCGACGCCGACAGCACTGTGAGACGGGTCTTTTTCTACCTGCGTGGTTCGACAGTGTCTACTGATTGAAAGATACTTGTCCCGGGGGCCGGTACGGCCGGCCATGGTCCCCTCCCACGCGACCGATAGACGACGAGTACTCCGTGCCCTCGGAGGCGGTGCCCTCGCGGGCCTCGCCGGGTGTCTGTCCGGGTCCGAGACGGCCGACCCCACGCTCCGGGCACCGGAGACGGTGCTGGCGGACGACCCGTTCGGCATCCGCGTCGAAGGTCTCTCCCCGGGCGCCACGGTCACGCTCCGCGCCACGTCCCTGTTCGGGGGCGACCGGTACGGCTCCTTCGCGCGGTTCGAGGCCGACGAGTCGGGGGCGCTCGACCTCCGTGAGGCCGCGCCGGTCGCGGGCACCTACGAGGGGACCGACCCGATGGGCCTCGTCTGGTCGCTGCGACCCGCGGCCGACCTGCCCGAGGGCGCCCCGCCCGGCATGGCGAAGACGGACACCGATGACGGCCCGGGCCTCGCCGAGGACGAACTGGCGGTCCGGGCGGTCGTCGACGACGACCAGGTCGCCGGGACCCAGGTCCGGCGCCGCGTCGCGGACCCCGACCTGACGACCGTGACGGCCCCCGAGGGCATCGTCGCGCGCTGTTACCTGCCGCCCGACGACGGCCCCGCGCCGGCCGTCCTGGTCCTCCACGGCGGCGGGAGAGGGCGCTGGATGGACCGGCCAGCGAAGCAACTGGCCTCGCACGGGTTCGCTGCGGTCGCGCTCCGGTACGTCGGCCCGCAGGCGCCCATCCGGTCGCGCCCGAAGCGGATTCCCCTCGGGTACGTCGACCGCGCCATCGACTGGGTGACCGGCCTCGACGGCGTCGCGGACGGCCCGGTCGGGGCGATGGGCTGGTCGCTCGGCGGCCAGCTCGCGCTCCTGCTGGGCGCGCGCCGGGACGACGTCGGCGCTGTCGCGGCCTACTGCGCCATGGACCACGTCACGCACTTCGACCGGTTCGGCACGTCACCGTGGGAGGTCGACGGGGAACCGCTTCCCTCCCTCGAAATCGACTGGGACGACGGCGAGGTCAGGCCCGTCGGCGACTCGAAAGGCTACCACACCCGCCCGGCGTTCGAGGCGGCCTTTGCGGCAGCCGACGAGGCGACGCTCGCGGACGTCCGGATTCCGGTCGAACAGACCGACGGGCCGGTCGTTGCGGTCGGCGGGGGCGCCGACGCGGTGCTCCCGGCGGCCGACGCGGCCCGCCGCATCGAGACGACGCTGACCGAGCACGACCATCCACACCGGGTCGAGGCGCTCACCTACGAGGACACCGGCCACGCCACCGCGATCCCGTACCGGCCGACCACGGGCCGCGCCGTCAGGGGCAAGCGTGCCTTCGGCGGGACGCCGGCCGGCATCGCCCGCGCCGAGGCGGACTCGTGGCCGACGGTGCTGTCGGTGCTCGAAGACGGATTACAGGACTGAGTGCGAGCCTGGTGCGAGACCGGTACGGGACTGGTACGAGAGTCTGGCTGCCGACCCCGGCTCACGCCGTGGAACTCGTCGACCGCGAGGTCGACGGAGCGTACCCGCCGCGGACCGCGTTGATGACGGCCCCCACGAGCATCACGATGCCACTGAAGTAGAACCACGTGAGCAACAGCAGGATGCCGGTGAAGATGCCGACGTGCTGGTCGCCCGTCGCGACCGCGACGTAGAGCTGGAACAGCCCCTGCAGGAGCGCCCAGCCGACCGCGGCGAAGCCCACGCCGGGGAGTATCTCGCGGACCGAGACGTCGGCGTCGGGGAAGACGTAGTACATCGGGAGGAACGCGACGACGAGCCCGACCGCGAGCACCAGCGGGAGCAACAGCCCGAGGTAGGGCACGGTGCCCGCGAAGGTAGCGAAGGCGCTCGTCGCGACGATGATGGCCGCCAGCGAGAGGACCAGCGAGACGAGGACGACGAGGCCGTCCCTGAGCTGGTCGACGAACGACTCGGACTCGTCGACCTCGTAGATCTCCGAGAAGGCCACGTCGAGCCCGCGGAACACCTTCAGCGCGCCCCAGAGGAGGACGGCCGTCCCGACGACCGAGGAGCCAGCCGCCCCATCAGCCCGTCGGCTGAGGATCTCCTCGAACAGGCCGCCGATGGTCGCCGAGACGTTCTCGGTGACGAGCGCGAGCACCTCCTGGCGCGTGCCGGGGGCCAGCAGCGTCACCGCGAACACGGCGAACAGGAACAGCGGCACCATCGAGATGAAGGCGTTGTACGCGATGCCGCCGGCGAGGAACGTGACGTTCTTTTCGCGGACGACGGTGACGACCGCGTCGACGAACGATCTCGCGCTGGAGAGGCGTCCCATGTACGGACGACTACCGGGGCGACAGGCAAAAGGGACCCAGTTACTCTCGAAATCCGTCGTGTCGGGGGATGACAGCAGGGGGACGGGTGCGCGCGTCGGTTACTGCCCGGCGGCGATGAGACTCGGCGTCTGCGTCTCCTCGTCCTCGTCGCTCGCGGCCTCGTAGACGACGTGGGCGGCGGCGACGTCCTGGATGGCGAGGCCGGTCGAGTCGAAGACGGTCACGCCGTCGTCCGCGGTCCGACCCTCGAGTTTGCCGGTGACGATCTCGCCGATCTGGCCGTAGATGTCGTCGTCGGAGAGGACGCCCTCGTGGAAGGGGACGTTGATCTCGCCGGAGTGGGTCGTCTGGTCGTAATCGTCGATGACGAGCTTGGCGTCGAGGAGCACCTCGTCGGCGAGTTCGTGCTTGCCCTCGGCGTCGGCACCCATCGCGTTGACGTGGGTGTGCTCGCCGAGGTCCTCGGCGGAGACGATGGGGTCTTCCACCGGGGTCACCGTCGAGAGCACGTCACAGGATGCGGCCTCCGCGATGGAGCCCTCGCGCACGTCGAACTCGTCGTCGAAGGCGTCGATGAACGCCGAGACGCGCGCCTCGTCGAGGTCGCTCACGACGACCGTCTCGATGTCGCGGACCGACGCGATGGCCTCGACCTGCGTGTAGGACTGGACACCCGCGCCGACGATGCCGAGCGAGGAGGCGTCGGCGACGGCGAGGTGGTCGGTGGCGACCGCGGCGGCCGCGCCGGTGCGGCGCATCGTGAGTTCGGTCCCGTCCATGATGGCCAGCGGGAAGCCGGTCTCGGGGTCGGAGTAGATCATCGTGCCCATCACGGTCGGCAGGTCGTGGTCGGCGGGGTTGTCCGGGTGGACGTTGACCCACTTGATGCCCGCGGCGTCCCAGTCGCCCGCGTCCATGTAGGCGGGCATCGACCGGAAGTCGCCGTTGTACTGGGGCAGGTCGATGTAGGACTTCGGGGGCATCTGGGCGTCGCCGGTCTCGTAGGCCGCGAACGCGTCCTCGATGGCCGCGACGAGGGCTGTCATGGGCGAGTACTGCTGTACGTCGTCACCGTCGAGCAGGTGGGTCTGCATGGAGGGTACTTGCGGAAACGTGGGCTAATAAGAGTCCCCGCACATGTCCGGGGGTCGGTGGCGGTGGTGGCGGTACTGCTTACTCCGCCCCCGGGTTCTCGCCGAAGCGCGCCTCGACCCAGTCCTGGTCGTCGATTGGCGGACGCTCGTACTCGCCGCGGTCCTCCCGTGCCGGGAGTTCGATGGGGTCCGGCGTCAGGTCCTCGTACTCGATCTGGTCGAGCAGGTGGCTGATGCAGTTGAGCCGGGCGTGGCGTTTCACGTCGGCGTGGACGACGTACCACGGCGCCTCGGGGATGTCCGTGTGTGCGAACATCTCGTCTTTCGCCTTCGAGTACTCCTCCCAGCGGGCGCGGGCCTCGAGGTCCATCGGGCTGAGCTTCCAGCGACGTTTCGGGTCCTCGTTGCGCTTCTGGAAGCGGCGCTCTTGCTCCTCGTCGCTGATGGAGAACCAGTACTTCACGAGGACGATGCCGTCACGGACCAGCATGCGCTCGAACCGCGGGCACTCCTCGAGGAAGCGCTCGTACTCCTCGTCGGTGCAGAAGTCCATCACGCGCTCGACGCCGGCGCGGTTGTACCAGCTCCGGTCGAACAGGACCATCTCGCCCTCGCTGGGCAGCTGTTCGACGTAGCGCTGGAAGTACCACTGGCCCTGCTCGCGGTCGGTCGGTTTCCCGAGCGCGACGACGCGGACGACCCGGGGGTTCAGGCGCCGGGTGATGCGCTTGATGACGCCACCCTTGCCGGCGGCGTCCCGACCCTCGAACACGACGACGACCCGGAGCCCCTGGTCGCGGACCCAGTACTGCAGTTTCACGAGTTCCTCCTGCAGGCGTTTCAGCTCCCGCTTGTAGTGTTTCTTCTTCAGGACGCCGTCGTCGTCGTAGTGGTCGGCCGGCCGGTCGATGGTCATCCAGACGTGTACGCTGGCCGAGGATAAAACACTGCAGTGAGGCCGGGGCGTCGCCGTCGGACCGAAGCCGCCGGGACGACCCGTCCTGTTCTCATCAGGAACTCGTCATCCGCGACCGGGGTGCAAGCACCCTTCAGCGGCCATATCCGTCGGTCGTCCATGCATATCCATGCATCAGTGATATACGCCGAACACCGCGAATCAGTACTGGAGCGGTCAGTACACACATGACGCAGGTGGCAACACGTCAGCGTGACCGCGTCTAGATGCGACCCGATTGCGAACCATCACAACAGTATAATCTCATGTTCGTTCGTTTCACTCTCGACTCCCAACTTCTGCAGCATGCACTCGCCGTACCGACAGACATGCAGGCGACGGTCGAACAGTTCGACACGACGGCGGAGATGCCTCTTCGGGCCGTCTGCTGGGTGACCGGCGGCGACTTCGACGCCTTCGAGGCGGCACTCGAGGAGGACCCCACCGTCACCGACAGCACGGTTCTCGCCGACGAGCGGAGCCGCCGACTCTACCGGATGACCTGCCCGGCAGACCTCCCCGACGTGGAGGCGTACCGGGCGGTCGTCGACCTCGACGGGGTCATCCTCAACGCCGCGACGGACGGCGAGGGCTGGACGGTCAAGACGCTCTTTCCCGACCGCGACGCCTTCGCCAGTTTCCGCGACACCTGTCAGGACGTCGGCCTCACGCCGACCGTCGAATCGATCCACAGCGGCGCCGTCGAGCACGACGACAAGGGGGCGGACCTGACCCCGGCCCAGAAGGAGATCCTGACGCGGGCCGTCGAGGTGGGGTACTTCGACATCCCGCGGCAGACGACGCTCCGGGGCCTCGGCGCCGACGTGGGCGTCTCCGGGCAGGCGGCCTCGGAACGGCTCCGCCGCGGCATGGAGACGCTGGTCCGCGAGACGCTCGCGGACGACCTGCCCGAGGAGTAGTACAGACTCAGTCGTCGGCGACCGGCGCGGCCGGGCTCGCCGCCGCCAGTCCTTCTCTCGCGGTCGGCGTGAGCCGGTTCACGACCGACCGTCCGTCGCGTTCGCGCTCGACCAGCCCCGCGTCTTCCAGCCGGCCGAGGTGGTGCGAGAGCGTGCTGGGGTCGCGGTCGAGCGCCTCGGCGAGTTCCCCGACGAGCGCCCCACCCTCGGCGGCGAGTCGCTCGATGATGGCGGCCCGCGGCGGGCTGGCCAGGGCCGCGTGGAGTTCGCGGTCCTCGGTGTCGGCCGGGAAGTACCGGCGCTTGCCCTCTAGCTTGACGCTCGTGACGAGGCCCTCCTCCTCCAGGATGCGCACGTGGTGGCGAACCGTCGAGAGGGGGACGTCCGAGGCGTCGCTGATGGCGGAGAGGTAGACGCCGGGCGCGTCGGTCACGACGCGGTGGATACGTGCCCGGTCCTCGTGGGCCAGCGGGTCCGAGCCGTCGTACCGGCTGTACCGGAGGACCGCACCCAGTGGCGAGTCGTCGAGCGCGTCCCGCAGCCACCGGAGGATGGACCGGCCACGCGTGTATGCGGTGCCGCCGACGGCCAGCGAGGCGGCGGCGAGGCCAGCACCCATCGGCCCCGGAACCGCCCCGCCGAGGCCGGCCGGGGTCGCGGGGAGCCAGCCGGCCGCCCCGGTCGCTGCCGCGTCTCGCCCGTCGGGCGACCCGGCGAGGACGTCTCCGGCCCGGGACTGGTCGCCGGTCGTCCCGGTGGCGAACTGGCCGCCGCGCCACGCCGCCCGGTCGACGCGCCGGCTGGTGCTGTCGGGCTGCCGGGCTGCGGTGGCGTCACCGGAGTCGAGGACCGTCAGCAGGGATTCGACGGGGGCGACGACGCCGGCCGACAGGGAGACCGAGTCGACGGTGGCGTCGGCCGACAGCGAGGCGGTGTCGCCGTCTGCAGTGAGGCTCGCGTTCCCGGAGGTGTTCACGGCTCCCGACGACCCGCCCGAGGTGTTCGTCGTGAGCCCGTCGTCCAGCGTCGCGTCGGTGTCGGTCGACGTCGTGGTGTCGCCCGCCGTCAGGTCGGTCGAGAGCGAGCCGGAGGCGGTGACGGTGTCGCCGGACGCGTCGGTCGTGTTCTCGACGGTGTCGGTGGTGTCGCTGGTGGTGTCCGTCGTGCCGGAGAGGGTCTCGTCGGTGGTGTTGGTCGTGTCGTCGGTGGTGTCGTTCACCGTCCCGTCGACGAGGTCCGTCTCGTTGTCGGGGCGGTCGACCGCGACGGAATCGGTTCCGGAGGCGTCGGGAGTTCCGACGGTTCCGGCAGTCCCGAGCGTGTCGGCAGTTCCGGCAGTCTCGGCCGCCCCGACGGCCCCGGCAGCGACCGGCCCCGCCAGGGCCGCGGTGGCGCCGGACAGGACCACGAGGACCGCGAGGGCGTGTGCGAGTGTCGCCGTCGGGTACCCGGGTTCGCCCCCGTCGACACGTGCCATGCTTCGGGTTAGAGCATGTCATTCGAGACCAAATGTGTTGCCATATTTGCCGGAACAGGGTGGCCGGTGGCGGGGACGGGGGCGGGGTCGGCCGCCGACCAGTTCCCAGAGTCACTTGGTACCACACTCAACTACCTCCTCTGCATACGCAGTGTCATGTCACGCGAGGCCGAGGTCCTCGTGGTCGACGACGGCGAGGACGCGGACGCACTCGGCCTGTGCCTCACGGCACGCGAGTTCCAGGCCCGCACCGTCGAGACCCTCACCAGCGCCCGTCACCAGCTCGACGGACACGTCGAGTGCGTGGTCTGTGGGTCGCTCGCCGACCGGACCGTCACGGAACTCGTGGCGACCCTCGGCCGGTACGAGGCCCCGGTCGTGTACGTCTACGAGGACGACGAGGCCGCGACGACCGCCCTCGACGTGGGGGCCGCGGCGACGGTCCCCCGGGGCGACCCGACCGCCGACTGGGGCGACCACCTCGCGGCGACCGTCGACAGCGTCGCCGGCGGCCAGCAGGGCAGCGACGCCGGCACGTCGCTGGCGAGTGCCGCCCTCGAGGAGTTGCGCGACGTCTTCTTCGTCTTCGACCTCGACGGGAACTTCCTCCGGTGGAACCGCACGCTCACCGAGGTGACGGGCTACACCGACGCCGAGGTCGCGGCGATGGTGCCGACCGACTTCGTCCCCGAGGACGAACGCGAGACCATCGAGAACGCCATCGGGCGCGTCGTGATGCAGGGCAAGGCGTCGGAGACGGCCCACCTGCTGACGAAAGCCGGCGAGGAACGCCCCTACGAGTTCACGGCGTCGCTGCTCGACGACGGTGGGACACAGGCCATCTGTGGCATCGGTCGGGACATCCGGGACCGCCGGCGGCGCGAGGCCGAACTCGAGGAGCAGGCCGAGCGACTCGAGACGCTGCACCGGGTCAACGACGTCATCCGCCGGGTGACGAGCACGCTCGTCCGGACGGACTCGCGCGAGGAGATCGAGCAGACGCTCTGTGACCAGTTCGCCGCGGCCGACCCCTACGCGTTCGCCTGGGTCGGGGAGTACGACCCGGCGACCGACCGGGTCGAGCCGACCGCCTGGGCGGGTGACGGCGCCGACTACCTGGAGGACCGCCCGGCCGCGGACGAGCTCCGCGGCGAGGACGTGACCGCGGGGACGGCCGTCAGGGAGCGCAGCATCAGGTTCGCCCAGAACATCTCCGAGGACCCCGTGGCCCACGCCTGGCGGCGGGCGGCCCTCGAACGCGGCTACGAGTCCGCCGCGGCCATCCCGCTGGTCTACGACGACGTGGTGTACGGTTGCCTCTGCGTGTACGCGCCCCGGCCGTTCGCCTTCGAGGAGCTGGAACGGACCGTGCTGGCCGAACTCGGGGAGACGGTCGGCCACGCCATCCGGGCCGCCGAGACGCGCAAGGCACTGGTGAGCGACACCCGGACGGAACTCACCTTCGCGGTCACCGACCCCGACGAGTTCCTCGTGCAGGTCGCCCACGAGACCGACGCGAGGCTCGAACTCACCGGGACCGTCAGCAACCCCGACGGGTCGGTCTCGGAGCTGTTCGCGGTGCGGGGTGCGGCCCTGGCGGACCTCGAGGCCCTCGTCGAGGCGGCCCCGGCGACGGTCGAGATACTGGCCGAGCGCGACGCCGAGGCGCTGGTCCGGGTGGTCGTCGACGGCGACTCCGTCGTCGAGGCCATCGCGGACGTGGGCGGGTCGGTCCGGAGCGTCCGCGTCGGCGACGGCGAGTGCCGCATCGTGGCCGACGTACCGACCGACGCCGACGTCTCGACCGTCCTCGACCGCGTCTCCGGGGTCCTCGACGTGGAGTTGCTCTCCCAGCGCGAGGTCGAGCGCGGGGCCACGAGCGACGTGGCCTACCGGGCCGCCATCGAGCAGTCGCTGACCGACCGGCAGTCCGAGGTGCTGGAGACGGCCTACCGGGCCGGCTTCTTCGACTGGCCCCGCGAGACCTCCGGCGACGAGATGGCCGACCTCCTCGGCGTGACGCCGCCGACCTTCCACCAGCACGTCCGGGTCGCCGAGCAGAAACTGCTCGACGCCCTGTTCGACGGCGACCCCACCGACCACCTAACTTGATTAGGTATCCAGTGTCGCCGATAGGTACTGGTGAGAACCGAACAGTACACCGCCTGTTTTGGCCACCTACAGGCCCTGTAACACTCATTTGGACGCGTTTGTCACAATCACTTTTGAATCCTGCATCGACGTTCGGGATGGACCACCATGGGACACGAGAACAGTGGTAAACCGCACGACGTGGCAGAGACAGTTTCGAACGAGACGGCGCGGACCGGCGGCGAAGATGTCGCTTCGCGTGATATTTGGTCTCGGCTTCAACAGGGCGTCACTGCACTGGGAGGACGTGGCATGACACGCGACGACGGCACGAACCTCTCACGACGGAACTTCCTGCGGTCGACAGGGACGCTCGCTGCAGCAGGCCTGCTCGGAGCCGGCGCGACCGGGTCCGCGGCGGCCGCGACCGGCGAACTGGACCCCGACTTCTTCAACTGGCGGGCCCGCGAGGCCAGCCGCGTCTGGGACCGCGGCTACCGCGGGCGGCCTGACCGCACCATCGCACTGACCGACTCCGGTATCGAAGCACGGCATCCAGACCTCGGGCCGTGGAACGGGGTCCGGGCGACGGTCCGGAACGGCGACCTCGTCATCCCGAAGTCGGAGCGAGAACGCATCGACCTCGCCGGCGAGGGCGAGTCCTTCTCGGGCACCATCGGGCCGGGCACGTTCGCGGACCCGACGACGAAGACCCACGAGTTCACCACGCCGACAGACGCCGAGGGCATCGACGTGACGATGACCTGGACGCCCGGCGACGTCGACGGGAACGGCGAGGACCTCGAGCTGTACCTCGACAGGCAGACCGAGGACGGCTGGGAGCGCGTCGCCGCCTCGACGACCGGTAGCCAGCCCGAGGCCATCGACAACTACGTGAAGTCGGGCCACACCTACCGGTTCGTCGTCGAGACGTGGCTGAACGTCACGGCCGAGTACGAGATCTCGGCCGGCTACTACGCGTTCGAGGGCGAGTTCGAGGCGGCCGACCCGAGCGTCGTCTTCGAGGACGTCGGGACCACCGCGGACGACCCGAAGACGGTCGGCTGGTTCGACGAGGGCACGCGCTACGGTCTCCACGAGAAGCCACGTGACCCGAACGGCCACGGGAGCCACTGCGCGTCCATCATGGGCGGGACGGGGCGGGCGAGCGCCATCGACCCCGAGACCGTCACGACCGAGGCCCCCGGCGAGGTGCTCGCGCTCGGTGACACGCGCCAGTACGAGGTGCAGGCTGAAGCCGGGACGGGCGTGTTCGGCTCGGCGTACGGCACCGCCATCGAACTCCTCATCGAGGGGCCCGACGGGCAGGAACTCGACGCGGCCACGCTCACCAGCGACTCGGGCATCACCGACAACGTCGTCGTGGAGGCCCCGGCCGAGCAGTCCGGGACCTACACCGTCATCGCCCGCGCCAGCGGCGGCGAACTCGTCTCCTCGGGCGACCTGGAGTCCATCAGCGTCGGCGCGTTCACCGACCCGCAGGACACGAACGGCGACCGCACCGGGTCCCCGGTCGGGCTCCACACCGGTGTCGCGCCGAACCAGAGCCTCGTCGGCCTGCAGGGTCTCTCCGGCCCGACCGGCCACCTCGCCGACCACGCCGAGGCCTTCGCGGACATGTTCAACATGCGCGCCGTGAACATGTCGTGGGGCTACGTCGGCGGGCTTCCGCTCGGCTCGGTGGGTGGCATCCTCGACTCCATCCCGGCCGGCATCAAGGACATCGCCCAGGCCGGCATCCTCACCTGTGCCGCGGCCGGTAACGCGGCCACCCCGGCCAACGGGAACGGCTCACCCGCCATCGCGGACGAGTGCATCTCGGTGACCGCGACCGGCCCCCTCGACGGCCTCAGCGCGTACTCCTCGGGCGGACTCGGCGCGCTCGACGAGGACGAACTCGACCAGTACATGAAACCCGACGTATCCGCACCGGGCGGCTACGTCGACGACCTCATCAACGCGGCGCTCACGGGTGACGCGAACGCGGCCGAGTCCGAGCAGCCCGCCATCCGCGACTACACGGGCAAGGCCGGTACCTCGATGGCGACGCCCTTCACGACCGGCGTGGCCGGCCTCGTCTCGCAGGCGATGGAGGAGGACGCCCCGGCGAGCATCGCGCTCCCGGCCCCGGCCGCCGCCGACCTCGACGACGTCTACCGGCTCAAGCAGGTCCTGCTCGCGACCGCCAGCGAGACGGCCTTCACCGCCGCACCGTTCCACCGCGCCCACCCGGCGACCTACGAGTTCGGCGGCCGCGACCCCTACGAGGGCTTCGGCCGGGTGAACCCCGACGCCGCGGTCGACGCGGTCACGCGCGAACTCTCCGGCAGTTCCGACGAGGTGCTGGGCCTGAACCTGCCCGAGGACAGCCGCGCGGTCGCGGGCCACGTCCAGGCCGGCCCCGGCACGGTCGAGGCGAGCGTGAGCTTCGAGTACTACTCGGGCGGCAACAAGGGCCAGACCAAGGGCGCCCCCCACGTGGACCTGTTCGTCTACGACGCCGAGGAGCCGGCGCAGTACGGCGAACCCAACATCGTCGCCCGGGCGCAGGGCCTGCAGGGCGACGCCAGCGCGACCGTCTCGCTCCCGCGGGACAGCGAAACACGGACGTTCTACGTGGTCGCGAAGCTCGTGGACGTCCCCGGCGCGGTCAACGGCGACGACGTGCAGGCACACTGCACGCTCGACGTCTCGGTCGAGGACGGCTTCTTCGTCTCCGGCACGCGCGAGGACGACGGCTCGGTGTTCACCGGCGGCCAGACCAACCAGGTGACGGTGACCGCGAACCCATCCACGGACAGCCAGGTCCGGGACGTGATCCCGACCTCGTGGACCGTCCTCACGGACTACTCCGACGACGTCGAGCGCGTCGAGGTGAGCAACGGCGTCCAGTACGTCTACTTCACCGAGAGGGCGACCGCCGACACCGAGACGAGCTACACCTACTTCGCGGAGGCCCCGGACAACGTCTCGGCCTCCGACGCCTACCAGTTCGGGCCACAGGAGGTGAAGCCGGGCGAGGCCCGCGGCTGGGTGGCGGTCTCCGGCACCGGCGAGACCAACTACGTGGTCGCCCAGTCGACCTGAGGCTCCTGTCCAGGCTCCCGATGACCCGCCCCGCCGCCACGACGGCCCCGGGCTGACCCCCCACGAGTCCCGGGGACTGTCGAGGGGACACGATGGGCCACCGCCCCGTGCCACAGGGCGGCCGGCCCGCCGACGACCGGCGGCTGCGACGGCGGCGAGGGAACCTGTCGACGGGACGCGGCAGCCGGACGCCACGGCTGCCACCCCCTTCCCCCTTCTGCGACGGGCCACCGACGACCCATAGCCCACCAGACCCACGACGATTCCAGACAGCGAGACACCACCAGTACCCCATCCATGACAGACGACGACACGACACACGGTTCCGCGACACGCGACTCACGGGCACGACTCGACCGGCGAACGTTCCTCACGGCGACCGCCGGCCTGGCCGGCGCGGCCGCGCTCCCCCTCGCTGGGGGCGTGGGCGCTGCGGCCGCCGCGACCGACACCAGCGTCCTCGACGACGCCTTCGACCTCTCGGGCGACGCGCCCATCGAGGGCATCGTCGTCTTCGACTCGCGCGAGTCGATGGACCGACTGGACGACCTCGACCTGCAGGCCGGGAGACACGAGTACCGCGAGTTGCCGATGACCTACACCGCGCTGACGCCGGACCAGCTCACCACGGTCGCGGGCTGGGACGGCGTCAGGCGCGTGAAGAAGGCCGAGGAACTGGAGTGGTTCACCGACGACTCCCGCGAGCTGACGGGCGTCGACGTGGTCCAGGACGAACTCGGCTACGACGGCTCCTCGGTCGACGCGGTCGTCATCGACTCCGGGTTCAGCGGCCCCCACCCCGACTTCGAGGGGCGGCTCGAGTCGAACTGGCAGTGGGTGGACGAACCGCTCGAATCGCGGGACGCGGCCTGGCTCGACCTCGGCGCCGGCGCCGACACCGACGACATCGGCCACGGGACCCACTGCTCGGGCATCGTCGCGGGCGACGGGAGCGCCAGCGAGGGCCAGTACCGCGGGAACGCCCCGGGCGCCCGGCTGTCGGTCTACTCCACGAACACCGCGGTCTACCTGCCCTACGTCGTCGGCGCGTGGGACCACATGCTCTCGCGGGCCCGCGACCCCGACGTGGACTTCGACCCCGACGTGGTGTCGAACTCCTACGGGGTGGCCCGCGACGTGCGATACAACCCGAACGACCCGGTCAACGTCGCCTCCTGGGTGGCCTTCACCGACGGCATCGTCCCCGTCTTCGCCGCGGGCAACTCGGGCCCCGACGCCGACACGCTCTCGCGCTTCGCGAAGGCACCCCACGTGCTCTGTGTGGCGGCGACCAACGACCAGCGTTCGGTCACGGACTTCTCCTCGCGGGGACGCACCCCCGACGAGGACCGCGAGACCAACTACGACCGGGCGACCGCCCTCTGGCGGCTCTGGCGGTACCACGCCGCGGTCGACTCGGGACAGTTCCTCGTCGACGTGGGGACCTGGACCGGCGAGGTCGGCCCGGCGGCGACGGGCGACGTCCAGACGGACAGCGACTTCTGGGAGTGGGAGGCGCCCGCGAACGCCGACATGCTGGAGCTCACGCTGGACATCGACCCCGACGGCGAGCAGGTGCGCGTCTCGGTCCACGAGGGGTCGCGCGACGGCACCGTCATCGCCCAGATGGGCGAGGAACCGGTCCACCAACATCGCACCCTGGCCACGGACATCGCGGGCGGCGAGACGTACTACGTCGAGGTCGAGCCGATGGTCTCGGTCACGGTCTCGTACACCATCGACTACGAGGGCATCGAGGAGCTGGGCGGCGAGCCGACCCGGTACCGCCCGGTCGGGCTCTACCGCCCCGGCGTCGCCATCCCCGGCGACTCCATCATGGCCACGGTCGGCCCGACGGACTCGCTGGACGCGCTCGAACCCGACGCCGAGCCGTACTACACGCCGATGACCGGGACGAGCATGGCCTGCCCGAACGCGGCCGGGGTCTGCGCCCTCGTCATCGACGCGGCCCGCCAGAACGGCCACGAGCCGCACCCCATCGAGGTCATCAACACGGTCGAGGCCACCGCCAGGGACCGCCAGACGGCCTACACGCCCTGGAACGCCGGCGCGGGCTTCGTCGACGCCGCGGCCGCGGTCCGGCGGGCCGAGTCCGGCGACTTCGCGCACTTCCACGAGACCGACCTCGTGGACGCGGACACGCCGGCGTGGCTCTCGGTCGCCGGCTCGCGGGACGACGACGGCTCGACGTTCACCGCCGGCCAGACCAACGAGGTCGCGGTGACCGTCGGCGCCGTGAGCCACACCGCCGCGGTCCGGGACACGGTCCCGGCCGAGTGGACCGTCCTCGCCGACGTATCCGACGACGTGAGCCACGTCGAACCGGCCGGGGACGTCCAGCACGTCCACTTCGACGCGAGCGTGGCTCCCGACGACGACGCCCGGACGTTCCGGTACCTCGTCGAGGCGCCCAGCGAGAGCGAGGACACCGGGACCTACACCTTCGGCCCCGCGGCCGCCCGGAGCGACCGGACCGACGACGACTGGGTCGGCTTCGGCGGGACCGAGACGAACGCGGTCGTCGCCGAGGAGACGTAGGCAGCCAGCACCGCCCGCGAACCGCACTCGACCCGATATCCCATGACAGACCGCACGGACGACGGCTTCGACCGACGTACAGTTATCAGGACGGCCGCCGCGAGCGCCCTCGGCCTCGCCGCCACCGGGACCGCCAGCGCCCACGACGGACTGGGGTCCAGCGACTCCAGCACGTCCAGCGGCGACCACGACCACACCGACCCGGCCCAGCACACCGACAGCGAGACCGTCGAGAAACTGGACTACCACAGCCTCGGCGGTGTCGGCACCTCCAGCAACGCCGGGACCGCCGACGACCCACACTACGGTGCCATCACGGAGATCCGGACCCACGGCGACTTCGCCTACGTCGGGTTCTTCTCCTCGGACGACCCGACGAACGACCGCGGCATGGCCATCCTCGATATCTCCGACTTCACGAACGCCGAGTCGTTCACCGAACTGCGGAACGCCGAACTCTCGGTGCTCTCGTTCGTCCGCAACGACGACGCGGCCGCGGCCGTGATGGACGTGAAGGTCTCGGCCGACGGCGCCTACGTCTTCCTCTCGAAGCAGCCCTACACCGCGCTGTTCAACGAGACGGACCCGACGCCCGGCACCGACGGGGAATCGACCGACGCGACCGCCGGCAGCGTCGTCGCCGTCGACGTGCGCGACAAGGGCAACCCGGAGGTCGTCGGTGCGTACACCGCCTGGACGACCGGGAGCCACAACGCCACCTACCACCGGGTCGGCGGCGAGGACTACGTCTTCGCCTGCAAGGACCTCGACGCCGACGGGACCGCCGGCCTCTACGTGCTGCACTTCGACCGTGCGACCGGCCAGTTCACGCTGGTGAACCGCTGGACCATCGACGGCGACGGCGGCCTCGGCACCGGCGGCACGAAGTACATCCACGACATCACCATCCAGGACGACCCGCGGACCGGGACACCCACCGGGTACCTCTCGTACTGGGACCTCGGGTTGCGGGTGCTCGACCTCTCGGACCCGGCGAACATCGAAGAGATCGGCCGGTTCGAGATGGACCGGGCGCACTACGCCGAACCCGCGCCGCGGCTGCTCGACGGCCGGCGGGTCGTCGTCGCCGGACAGGAGACCCCGAGCGTCGACGGCGGCTCCTCGGGCAAACTGTACCTGCTCGACGCCGACGGCCTCGACGAGGGGTACGACGGCTCGCCCAACCTGGCCGAACTGGACTCGTGGGAACTCCACGCCGAGACCAGCTTCCAGAACTTCACCCTGAGCCCCCACAACTTCGACGTGACCGAGGACGGCTGGGTCCACCTCGCCCACTACCACGGCGGGGTCCGGTACCTCGACGTCGACACCGATATCTGGCAACTCCGGGAGGAGGGCTACTACCTCCCCCACGAGGACGTGCCCGCGGACTCGAAGATGGAGGGCCTGAACTCGGCCACCCCGTTCACCTGGGGTGCGGTCGAGCGCGACGGCATCACCTTCGCCGCGGACATCAACACCGGCGTCTACGCGCTCCGGCACGAGTACATCCCGTTCGACGCCGACGGCGGCACCAGCGTCGCCGCCGAGCGCGAGGACGACGGCTCGACGTTCACCGCCGGCCAGACCAACCAGGTCGACCTCACCGTCGCGACCGACACCGAGGTCCGGGTCCGCGACGAGATTCCGGCCGAGTGGAGCGTCGTCGGCGGTGACGCGACCACCACTGAGACGGTCAACGACCGGACCACGGTCACCTTCGACCTGCCGACCGACGGCGGCGAACTCACCTACTTCGCGGAGGCCCCCGGCGGCCTCGAGAACACGCGGACGTACACCTTCGGCCCCGTCTCCTACAGCACCGACGGCGGCGAGACGTGGACCCCACTCGCCGGAACGACCGAGGACAACACGGTGCTCGGTGTCTCCTCGGGCGGCCTCGGTGCCCTCGGCGTCGTCGGCGCCGGAAGCGCGGCCTACCGGGTCCGCGACCGCCTCTTCGGGTCCCTGCCGGGGGTCGACCTCGACCACGGCGCCCGCGAGGGGGAAGACTCCTGACGCTGGGCCCCGGAGGGCCACCCGTGCGACGAATCCACGGCGTCCCGGTCTTCGGCGTCTCGGTCGACCCCGAGACGCGGTGTGCCCACTACGACACCCGACGCGACGTGGTCGCCCTGCGCTTCGCCTGCTGCGACCGGTACTACCCGTGTTTCCGGTGCCACGAGGCCGTCGCGGACCACGACCCCGACCGCATCCCGCGGGCCGAGTTCGACCAGCCGGGCGTGCTCTGTGGCGCCTGTGGGACCGAACTGACGGTGACCGAGTACCGCGAGTGCGACGACGCCTGCCCCGACTGCGGACACGCGTTCAACCCCGGCTGTGCGAAGCACGCGGACCGGTACTTCGCGGTCGATGGGGAGGGTGGGTGAAGCCGGCCGGATACGAGACTGACCTTCTGGGTGGCGCGCGGGGACTCGCGTGTCTCAGACCGCGAGTCGGTAGCGCGCGAGGGATGAGCACCGCAGCGAAGTGGAGCACGGCGGAACGAAGCGAGGAGCACAATCGGCTGGGGAGGGTGTGGTTTCGGAGCTGTGCGGGGTGGGTTCGGGTGCGGTCTTTCGTTCCGCCAGCGCGAGTTACGTAGGCCACCAGACGTCCAGAGGCCACCAGACGTCCAGAGACCACCAGACGTCCGGAGGCCACCAGACGTCCGGCGCCAGCCACACGTCTGTGAGACTTCCCCCATCGACTCCTCCGAACACCAGCCATGATTCGCGAATCTCTCCAGCGACCCCGACCCCACCACAGAATCCCACACTTTCCACGGACCATCCACGCACCCCGCACCCACCACGTTTCCAGCTGGTTCCCTGAAAACCCAGGCCGCGGCCGTCGCTGGACCAAAAAGGTTGTAGCAGCCTGGGGGCTACTGTCTGGCGAACGACCATCCCGTCATGAACAGCAGGAAACACGTCTTCACCACGGTCGCCCTCGCGCTCCTCGTCGCCCTCGCCGGCTGTAGTGCCTTCGTCGGCACACCGACCGACGACGGCGACGACGACTCCCCGGAAGGGAAGGAGATCAAGGCCGACGCGGTGAACCAGATGCAGTCGGTCCACGCCTACAACTACTCGATGGTCACGGTCGTCGAGTTCTCCGACAACGAGCTGCGCACCGAGTCCAGCGGGACGGTGAACATCAGCGCCCAGCGCATGGCCGCGACGAACGTCGTCACCGCCGTCCGGACGAACTCGACGCAGACGCGCTCGTTCTCCGAGGCGTACATCTTCGGCGAGCAGCAGTGTCTGTTCATCGACGACGAGTGGAGCCAGTCCGACGTCGACCGCAGCCCGTGGCGCGCGAACGCCACCCTCGGCGCCCAGCAGGAGATCCTCAACAACTCCGAGACGACGCTGCGCAACGGCACCCTGAACGGACAGGACGTCTACGTCATCGAGGTCAGACCGAACCAGGAGGCCATCCAGCAACTGGTCGGCAACGACACCGGGAACGTCGACTTCGGCGAGGTGACCTACCGCCAGTACATCGACAAGGACTCGAAGAACCTCCTGCAGTCGACGATGAACGCGACCTACGTGGTCAACGGCCGGGCGGCCAATCTCAGCGTGAAGATGTCCTTCTCGGACTACAACACGACCCACGAGATCGAACTGCCCAGGGCTGCGGGCGGGAAGAACAGGCCCTGCGCCGGGATGAACGGTACGGCCGGGTCGAACCGCGTCGTCGCGCTGGCCTGAAACCGATAGCCGACGCCCGATTCTAGAGGTTCTCGTTCTGGTAACTGCCGTCGTACTCGTCCTCGTGGTCCGCCTCCGCCAGCACCAGCTGGGCGATGCGGGCGCCCTCCTCCAGCTCGATGTCGTGGTGGACCTGTAGCAGTCCCTCGCCGCGGCCCTCGTAGCCGGCGTCCCAGACCGCCGTGTTCAGCATGCAGGAGTTCCGCAGGAGCGACGAGCGCGGGTAGAGGAAGCCGACGTGGCCCTCGGGAATGTGGATGCGCTCGGCGTAGCGGACGACGTAGCCGCCGGGTTCGAGGTAGTGCGTCGGCGGCGAGTCGTCCTCGTACTGGTCGGGTTCGAGTTCGCTCCGGGCACCGACCTCCTTGCCGTCGCGGCCGATGCGACCCGGCTCGCGCTGTTCGAACACGGCGTCCAGCGTCAGGTCGACGCCGTTGGGCTGGACCTGCTCGTCTGTCGTCGGTGTCACGTGCTCTGCGACGAAGGCGCCTGCGCGGTGCATACGCGAGTCTTCCGGTGGAGTGGAATGTAGCTTGCGAGTTCGGACCGCCACAGGAGGCCGGCGGGGCATAAAAATCTGACTCCCAGGACCGGTCGGATCACCCGCCGTCGACCGGGAGTTGCGAGCGCACACCGGGTCTGTCGCGCTGGTCGGCAAGCATTGCACGAACCGACAGCAGAGACGGCGAATTCTGCACGGTCTTCCATCCATAAACACGCGGGATTTATGGTTGCGGGAGGTCGATTCCAGCATGCTATGGGACAGACTCTTACCGAGAAGATTCTCGAGGAGCACCTCGTCGAAGGTGAACTCGAGACAGGAGAGGAGATCGGGATCGAGATCGACCAGGTCCTCACACAGGACACCACGGGGACCATGGTCTGGCTGCAGTTCGAGGCGATGGACCTGGACGAGGTCCAGACCGAGATCGCCGCCCAGTACTGCGACCACCAGACCTACCAGTTCGACTTCAAGAATACGGACGACCACCGCTTCCTCCGTTCCGCCGCGGGCACGTATGGCGCGTATTTCTCTCGCCCCGGGAACGGTATCTGCCACAACGTCCACAAGGAGAACTTCGCCGCACCCGGCAAGACGATGCTCGGGTCGGACTCCCACACGCCGACGCCCGGTGGCCTCGGCGAACTCGCCATCGGTGCCGGCGGTATCGACGTCGCCGTCGCCATGGGTGGCGCCCCGTACTACATCGAGATGCCGGAGGTCGTCAACGTCCGACTCGAGGGTGAACTCCCCGAGTGGTCCTCCGCGAAGGACGTCATCCTCGAGCTGCTCCGTCGCCTCTCCGTGAAAGGCGGCGTCGGCAAGGTGCTCGAGTACACCGGCCCCGGTGTCGACACGCTCACCGTACCGGAGCGCACCACCATCACCAACATGGGCACCGAACTCGGCGCGACCTCCTCCATCTTCCCGACCGACGAGAAGACGAAGGAGTACCTCGCAAAGCAGGACCGCGAGGAGGACTACGTCGAGATCGGCCCCGACGAGGACGCCGAGTACGCCGACGAGATCGTCGTCGACCTCTCGGACATCGAGCCGCTCATCGCGTGCCCGTCGATGCCCGACAACGTCGTGCCCGTCCGCGAGGTCGCGGGCGAGCAGGTCGAGCAGGTCATGGTCGGCTCCTGTACGAACGGTGGCTACGAGGACATCCTCCCGGCCGCGAAGATGGTCGAGGGTCGCGAGGTCAACAAGAAGACCGAGATGATCGTCGCACCCGGTTCGAAGCAGGCCTCCGAGCTGCTCGCCCGTGAGGGCTGGGTCGCGGAGATGATGGCGGCCGGCGTCAACTTCTCCGAGGCGACGTGTGGTGCCTGTATCGGCATCGGCCACGTCCCCGCCAGCGACTCCGTCTCCCTGCGTACCTTCAACCGCAACTTCGAGGGCCGCTCCGGCATCGAGGACGACAACGTCTACCTCTGCAGCCCCGAGGTCGCCGCGGCAGCCGCCATCAAGGGCGAAATCATCGACCCGCGCGACCTGGCCGACGAAGTCGGCGACATGGAGGCGCCCGACTACGTCCTCCCCGACAAGTACGACGGCTCGAAGGCAGACCTCATCACCCCCGACGAGGCCGTCGACGACGAGCTCGTCAAGGGCCCGAACATCGGCGACGTCCCGCTGAAGGACGAACTCGACGCCAAGCTCGAGGGCGAGGCACTGCTGAAGATGGACGACAACATCACGACCGACCACATCATCCCGGCGACCCAGGACATCCTGATGTACCGGTCGAACGTCCCGAAGCTCTCGGAGTTCACGCTCTCGCGCGTCGACGACACCTTCGCCGAGCGCGCGCTCGAGTCCGACGGCGGCTTCCTCGTCGCCGGCGAGAACTACGGGCAGGGCTCCTCGCGTGAGCACGCCGCGATGTGTCCGATGTACCTCGGCATCGAGGGCGTCTTCGCACAGAGCTTCGCGCGCATCCACCGCGCCAACCTGTTCAACTTCGGTATCGTGCCGTACCTCATCGACGAGGAGACGTACGAGAAGCTCGACCAGGGCGACGACATCGAGGTCGTCGACGACGTCCGCGAGGGCGTCGACTCCGGCCAGGAGGAGTTCACCGTCCGCGTCAACGACGACTGGGAGTTCACCGCGACGCTCGACGCCTCCGAGCGCGAGCGCGACATGCTCGCCCTCGGCGGCAAGCTGCCGTGGACGAAGCAGCAGGCGACCGGCGGCGACGCCGCACCTGCGGACGACTGAACGCACGGATCCCGATTTCCGCCATTCTTTCGACGCGCTGAAACCGCTCCAGTGCCGACTCCGTCCCGATGGACCAGCGCCAGAGTCTCGTCGCGGGTGGGCTGTTCACCGTCTGCGGCGTCGTCGCCTGGGCGACGGGCCTGCCGTTCGTCTTCCCGAGCCTGGGCCCGACCGCGTTCGTGCTCGCGACGGCGGCCGACCCCGGCCCCCGTCGGGTCGTCGGCGGCCACACCGTCGGGGCCATCGTCGGGTTCGCGGCGCACGCACTCCTCGCGCCGGGACTCGTCGCCACCACGCAGTTCGCCCCCTTCGCACCCGCGTCGGTCCGCCTCGCCCTCGCCGGTGCCCTCGCCGTGGCCGGCACGACCGCCGGGATGCGCCTGAGCGGGACCGTCCACCCGCCGGCGTGTGCCACGACGCTCATCCTGTCGCTGGGACTGCTGGGCCGACTCCGCGCCGTCGGCGTGGTCGTCGCCGCGGTCACGCTCCTCTACGTGACCTTCCGTCTGGGGAGGCACGTGATTGATAGGCACGGGGAGCGAACCTACCCCACGTGACGACCACGGCCCCCAACCCCTCGAACGACGTGACCATCCGGCCGGCCGAGCAGGCGGACCTGCTGGCGGTCTACCGCATCGAGAAGTCGTCGTTCCCGCAGCCGTGGCCCTTCGACGCCTTCCAGCGCTTCCTCGACGCCCCGGGGTTCCTCGTCGCCACCGAGGGCCAGAAGGTGACCGGCTACGTCGTCGCCGACTGCATCCCGAACCACGGCCGCGGCATCGGCCACGTGAAGGACATCGCGGTCCATCCGAAACGCCGCGGGCAGGGCATCGGCCGACGCCTGCTCGCGCGAGCCATCGCGACGCTGGCCTCCCAGAACGCCACCTCCGTGAAACTCGAGGTGCGCGAGACCAACGACGTCGCGAAGGACCTCTACCGCGACTTCGGGTTCGAACCGCTCCGGCGCATCCCGCGGTACTACGACGACGGCGAGGCCGCACTCGTGATGGTCAAGGAACTGTAATCGAGGAAGCCACCGTTTTACGCGTCGCTCTCCTCCCCTCGCACATGGGATACGCCTGTCCAGTGTGTGAGGTCCCACACGCCGACGCGGAACACCTCGCGAACCACCTCGCGTTCACGGCGATGCTCCACAGCGACGAGCACGAGGACTGGCTCGACGAGCACGCCCCCGAGTGGGGCGACTCGAACCCGGCCGAACTCGGGCCGGTCGTCGCGGAGCACGTCGCGGAGACCGAGTTCGACGAGGTGTTCGACGACACGACACACCAGCACGACCACGACCACGGCCACGGTCGCTTCGAGGACGCGGTCGCCGAACAGGTCGGCCAGGGAGCGGGCCGGACCGCCCCCGCCGGCGGCCGGGGTGACCTGACCAGCGAGCAGGCCGACGTGCTCGAAGAGGCACGCGAACTCACCAGACAGATGCACGAGTCGGCGGAGGACGCGGCGACAGAGGATGGCGACGAAGACGAGGACGCCGCGGCCGACACCGAAAGCGAGTAACCGCCGGCGAACGGCACTTCGACCATGCACACCGTCGGGACCCTGACGCCGGAGACGGAAGCCGAGGCACGCGAGGCGTACGACACGGTCGGACCGACCGCCCAGCTCGTCGTCAAGGAGGTCGCCCGCTCGATGGACTTCGACCGCGAGGAGTACCGCGAGCGCGTCGACAGCGACGTGGTCGAGACCGCCCGCGACGTGCTGTTCGCCGCGGAACTCGCGGTCCACGTCGGCACGCGCGAGGAGTACGAGAACTGGCGCGAGGAGTTCGACGGCGAGGTGTTCGAGACCGGTACCGAGAACGTCGAGCACGTCGCCTGGCACGCCGCGCCCTTCGCCGGCGAGGCCGTCGCCGCGACGTTCCAGAACGAGGAAGACGCCGCCGTCGGCACGCTCCGCCGGCAGGCGCTCGGGCGCATCTACCGCGACCGCCTCTGAGTGCGGTCCGACGCGAAGAGCCGCGGATTCCGCCGACGAAACCCCCTTACTGCCCCCGTCCCAAGCCCACCGCATGCGACAGCGCTACGTGTTGCTCCTGGTCGGCCTGGTCGTCCTCCTGCTCGCGGTCGGCGCGCTGCCCTCCCTCCTCAAGAGCGGTGACCCGTACTACGTGACCGCGACCGAGGTCGAGACCGACCACGCCGCGGTCGCCGCCGAGAACCTCTCCGAGCGCCGCTACGAGTACGTCTTCGGGGCGCTCGAGGACGGCCGCTCGGCCGCCTACTACGAGGGCCCCTTCGGTCTGAAGGAGTCGTTCAGCAACTCGCCGTTCGACGAGTTCTCCGCCATCCGGACGTGGAACGGCGAGGCGGTCGAGGGCGACACCGTCTACGTCCGGCGAAACGGTACGGTTTACCGGCTGGCTATCACACAGACACCTGATGCCTGAGCACGACGAGTGGCCCGTCCTGGAGTCCGAGACCGAGTACGAGACCGGCTGGTACACCGGCGGCTACGACCGGGTCGAACAGCCCGACGGCAGCGAGAAGAAGTACTACTGGGCCGAGTTACCCGCGGCCGTCGTCGTCGTCGCGACCACTGGCGAGGAGGTCCTCTTCGTCGAGCAGTACCGCCCGACCATCCGCGAGACGCACCTGGAGTTGCCGGCTGGCATCGTCGAGGACGGCGAATCGTTCACCACGGCCGGGGCGCGCGAACTCCGGGAGGAGACCGGCTACGACCCTGCGGGCGTCTCGCTCCTGCA
Source organism: Haloarchaeobius amylolyticus (assembly GCF_026616195.1). Taxonomy (NCBI): domain Archaea; kingdom Methanobacteriati; phylum Methanobacteriota; class Halobacteria; order Halobacteriales; family Halorubellaceae; genus Haloarchaeobius; species Haloarchaeobius amylolyticus. The sequence goes on along the minus strand of NZ_JANHDH010000002.1, from coordinate 267,586 downwards.
GGAGTACTGGTGCTCGACTGGCGTCCTCCGGCACCGCCGCGGCATCGTCTTCGCGGAGGGCCTGGAGCCCTGCGAGCGCGACCTCGACAGCAACGAGTTCCTCACCATCCACTCGGTCCCCATCGAGGACGCCCTCGACCGCGCCCGGGAGCAGCCGACCAACGACGCGACCATCGAGGGGCTGCTGCTGGCGAAGGAGGACGGGCTGCTGTAGCCAGGCCTGTCGAGTGATGGCGAACAGCCGGTGCATCGGCGCTCCGCCGCCGGTGCACCGGACACCAGCCTCGTTCGACGGCGGGCGGTTCTCACTGCATCGGCGGTGCTGGCCGCTCCTTCCTACTTGAACCCCCGGCACGCGCCCGGGTTCCTGCTCCAGCACGCTTAACCGGCGTGCTGGTCAACTACCGGCAACGATGGACGGCGAGATACAGCCAGCCGAGGTGAAAGACCTCCTCGACGCGGGCGAAGACGTCTGTGTCGTCGATATCCGTAACGAGTTGCACTACCAGGAGGCCCACATCCCCACCTCGACGAACCTCCCCTTCCAGCGGCTCACGAGGGACGTCGAGCGCTTCGAGGGCTGTGACCACGTGGTCACGGTGTGCCCGCACGGGCAGGCCAGCGTGCAGGCCGCCCGGCTCATCGGCTCCTACGAGGGTTTCGACGGGACCGTCGAGAGCATGGCCGGCGGGCTCGAGGCCTGGGAGTGGGAGTTCGAAGAAGGGAACGGCGACGACGACTCCGCGGAGACAGAGGAGTCAGAAGGGCCCGAAGCGCCGTTCTGAGTCCGGGCGAGCCGGCGGCTTTCCGTACGGATACTCACACAGTCAGCGCTCCCGCGCTGTCATCGAAAACGAAGAGACACGGTGACGCGTGGATCCAGGTCAGGCGACGTTGAATCCGCGGTCGCGGAGGAAATCCTCGATGCGGCCCGAGTGGTTGCCCTGCAGCTCGATGTGGTCGTCTTCGACCGTCCCGCCGCAGGCGAACTTCGATTTGAGGTCGGACGAGAGACTGTCGAGATCGACGTCCTTCGATCCGAACCCTTCGATGACCGTTACTTCCTTACCGTATCTGCGCTCGTCAATGCGGATTGTGAGTTCAGTATCACCCTTGGCGACGTCCTCGCAGACGCAGAGTTCCTCGGGCAATCCACACGTCGAGCAGACTTCCGACATTACAGGTCGGACATACGAAATCGCCCTATTAAACACTATCGGGTGTGCGTGCAACGAACGGAACCGCGGCGGCGATTTCAGCCGTCTTCGGTGATAGGACCAGCGCCGGAATCTGGAACAACGGCGGTTATAAAAGGACGCCGGATGGGCCAGCGTCGCGGTGCGCCGCCGTCCTACCGGCTGAACCGGCGGAGGATGGGCGTCTGGGCCCGGACCAGCTCGTCGACGAGTTCAACCGCCTCGTCGGCCTCCTCGCGGCTCACGCCGGGACCGTACACCGCCTTCTCGTGGAGTTCACCGACGCGTTCGGCCCGGGCGTCGAGGCCCGAGACGGAGAGGTTGCTGATGTAGCGTCTGGGTGACTCCTTCGTGCGTCTGGGCCGGTAGCGGCGTTCGAGCAGGAGTTCGAGGCGTTCGACCGCCCGGACCACGTCGGTCTCCGGGTCGCGTCTCGCGCCCTGCCAGCGCATCTTCGCCTCGCGCTGGACCGCGCCGGTGACGCCGGCCCGGTGCGCGCTGGCGGCGAGGCCGACCATCGCGACGAAGCCGAACGCGAGCATGCGCCGCTGGCTGTCGGAGAAGCCGTCGAAGCCGCCACCACCGCCGCCACCGGTCGTCGGGGTCGCGAACGTCCCGTTGAACTGGCCGTCGCCGCGGGGCGTCGTCTGCCCGAGGTTCGGCGTCCGGAAGCTACGGGTCTCGTTCGAACCGTTGACCGACCCGTTCGTCGTCTCGGTCGGTTCCGGCGTCGTCGTGAGCGGTTCGTCGGCGCTGTCGCCGGTGTCGACGTTGGGTTCGCCGCTACTGCGCGCGTCGGAGACGCGCTCGTACTCGGCGTCCTCGCGGGGGCCGGCCGGCGTCGGGTCGAACTTGACCCAGCCGACGTCGGGGAAGTACACCTCGACCCACGCGTGGGAGTTCAGGCCGCGCATGACCCACTCGTTCTCGTCGACCTGCTGCCCGGGGGTGTAGCCGACGACGTAGCGCGCCGGGATGTCCTGTGCGCGGAGCATCATCGTCATCGCCGTCGCGTAGTAGACGCAGTACCCGCGGTCCATGTCCAGCACGAAGTTCTCGGCGATGTTCCCCCGCGGGCGGTCGACCTCGAGCGAGTACTCCTTGTTGGCCTCCAGCCAGCGTTCGATGGCCACGGCCTGCTCGTAGGGGTTCTCGGCGCCGGCCTCGGCGACGATCTCCTGGGTCCGCTGCTCGAACTCGTTCGAGAAGTCGGGCTGGCTGCTGTCGGCGAGGTAGCGGCTGGTTATCTCGTCGGGGTAGTCGGTACCCGCGGTCCGGAGCGTCGACGGCCCGGCGGTCGGCACCTCGCTGATGACGCGGTAGGTGTCGTTGGGCTGGAAGCGCACCGAGGACCGCAGGCTCCCGAGTTCCGTGACCTGGGTGAAGTCACGGACCTGCCCGTCGACCCGGACCGGCTGGTTCGCCGCCGGCATGACGTTCAGGTTGGACTTGATGGTCACGAGTTGACTCATGCGTTCGGTCTCACCCGGTGGCCCGTCGAGCGACCCCGAGTAGGGTTGTGACTGGCCGGTGCGTATCCACTTCCCGCCCGTGAAGCGGTCGTAGGCCCCGACCCGCATGTACTGTGGGTCGTCCATCTGCGCAGTGAAGCGCACCTCGGGCGAGAGCTCGATGGAGCCCATGATGGTGGTCTCGCCGGGTGCCTCGGTCAGGCTGCCCTCGACCGTCGTCGGGCCGGTGTCGTACAGCCGGAGCGCCGACCCGGCGAAGGGGAGCTGGATGGCGGAGGCGATGAGCATCAGCGTGAACAGGACGACGAGCACGTCGGCCTGCATGATGGAGCCGCCGCGGCGTTCGAGTTCGCCGAAGCCGACCATCGCGATGCCGCCGAGGGTCCCACCGAAGAGCATGCCGCGGAGCAACCAGCCCTGGTTGCCGAGGTAGGTCGCGGCGTCCCCGGTGAGGATGAGGACGAGGAACGCGAGCCCGCCGACCACCGCCGACCAGACGTACCGGCGGCGGAACGCGAGGAACCACGAGAAGAACACGGGCGCCGGGGCGAACCCGAGGATCCACAGGTTCGCCGCCTTCAGCCGGAGGATGGTGAGCCCGGTGAGCAACGCGATGGTGTCGGCGATGATCTTGTCCCAGGCCTGGACCAGTATCTGGAGCCCGTTCGGGGTCGAGAGGATGTAGAACAGGTAGCTGCCGACTAGGAGCGTCGCGGCCAGCACGCCGGCGACCTGTTCGGAGATGACGCGCGAGAGGACCGCTGCGAGCGCGATGGAGAGCGTGACGGCGAACAGCAGCGCGAACGAGCCGCCGACGACCTGGGTGAGCTTGTAGAGGACCGTCACCCACGTCGCGGTGAGCACCGCGAGCCCGCCGAGGGCGAACAGCCGGTACCAGTTGACCTCGTCCTGTGCGGTCGCCGTGGCGGTGCTCCTCGTGGAGCCGGTGTGCGTACTCATGCTGAGACCTCCCGTGCAGCGGCGGCGGTGGTCGCGTCACCGACGAACGATTCGAACGGAACCGTGCTCTCGCGCATCTCGACGCTGACGCCGGTGTTCTCGCTGGCGACGATGACGATGTCGGCCTCCTCCCGGTAGCTCTCGGGGACCTGGCCGGGTCCGACGGTCGCGAGCCGGTGGAGGATGGCCTCGCGCTGGTCCGCCCCGGCGTCGACCGGGAGGTCGCCGTTGGGTGCGGCGAGTCCGACCGCGATACCCGCGTCGAGCAGGTAGAGCGCGATGCTGGCGGCGGCCTCGGCCATCTCGTCGTCCCAGCCGTCGGCGGCCTCTGCGGCGATCTTCACGTCGCCGAGGTCGTCCTCGGCGATGAACTCCTTGACGACGAGGTCGTCGCCGGTCCGCTTCGCGCTGGACTTCCAGTGGACGTCACGGAGCGAGTCCCCGCGGGCGTACTCGCGCAGGCTGTCGAACTCCTCCCGGTTGTGCTCGGGCGAGCCCTCGGGGAGCAGGTTGAGGTCGTGGCGGGTCGCCCCCGTGAGGGTGTAGACCCGCGGGTAGACGAGGACGGTGTCGTGCATGCTGTAGGTGTAGGTTCGTTCGGTGAGGCCGAGCACGTCCCGGACCGTCACCGACAGGGGACCGAGTTCGTGCTGGCCCCGGAAGAGGTACTCTATCTCGTAGGTCAACTCGTTGTCGCCGATGGTCGTGTCGAACTCGTTGCCGGCGGCACGGACACCGGTTGGCACGTCGTCGACGACGCGGGCGCCGACCGGCGAGGAGAGGTCGAACACGAGCCGGACCGGCTTCGTCTCGCCGATGTACCCGTCGTCCGGGACCTTGCGGGTGACCTCGGGACGGCCCGTCATGTAGAGCTGGATGCCCGCACCGAGCAGCGCCACGACCACGGGGATGATGATGGCCCCGAGCTGGCGGGACCCGAACCGGATGGCCATCGCACTCGTGAGGACCACGAGCGCGATCGCCCCGATACCACGTCGTGTGAGTATCATTCGACGCGGACGTTCTCGAGCGCCTCCTCGACGACCTGGACGCCCTGGTCGCGGGGGCCACTCGCCTCGAGCCGGATGCGGTGGCTCAGTACGCGCGGGGCCTCGACCTGCACGTCCTCGGGGATGACGTAGCCACGGCCCTCGAGGACGGCACGGGCCTGGGCCGCCCGGAAGAGGGCGATGGTGCCACGGGGCGAGACGCCGAGCTTGGCGTGTTCACGCGTGTACTGGGCGATGCGGGTGCCGTAGTCGCGGACCGCCTCCTTGACCGTCACGCCGGCGACCGTCTCGCGCGCCCGGCGGATGGTCTCCATGTCGGTCACCGCCTCGAGGTCCTCGATGGGGTGGTGGCCGACGACGCGGGCGAGCATCTCGGACTCCTCCTGCTGGTTCGGGTAGCCCAGGTGGAGCTTCTTCATGAAGCGGTCGACCTCTGCGAGCGGGAGTTCGTAGGTCCGGTTCGGCTCGACCGAGTTCTGCGTCGCGATGACCGTGAACGGCTGGGGGAGCTTGCGGGTCCGGCCGTCGACGGTCACCTGTTCCTCCTCCATCGCCTCCAGCAGCGCCGACTGGGTCTTCGGCGGTGCACGGTTGATCTCGTCGCCGAGGACCATGTTCGCGAACACGGGCCCCTCCTGGAAGTCGAACTCGCGCGTCTTCTGGTTGAAGACGTTGACGCCGGTGATGTCCGAGGGGAGGAGGTCGGGGGTGAACTGGACGCGCTTGAACGAGCAGTCGATGGAGGCCGCGATGGCCCTGGCGAGCATCGTCTTGCCGACGCCGGGAACGTCCTCGAGCAGGACGTGACCGCGGGCGAGGACCGTCGTGACGACGTGTTCGATCTCGTCGTGGTGGCCCACGATGACGTTCTCGACGTTGGCGATGACGTCGCGGCTGACCTGGGCCGCCTCCTCGATGGGCAGTGCGTCGAGGTTGGTTTCAGGGCGAGTCGTCTGCGGCGTGGCGTCTGGGGTGTTTGCATCCGTCATAGGTGGCTAGACCGACCAGTCCGGTCGACAGTGTATGGTGGAGGGCCGTTGTCTTGCGGTGCGTTGGTCACCCGCATATGTTTTTTGTTCGCTGAGGTAACGTGGTACGCACCTGGTAACCGGCCCCTCGACCCATCACTGCGATGGTGTTTGGTCCCTCTAGCGGCCCCATCCTTGTAACGTTGGCTGTGCCATACCATCCCAAAGAAGCCCGAAACCGGCATCCTCGACCGCTTCTCCCGTCGGTTCTCGATAGCGCTATGTAGTGTTCCCCCTCACCACGTCTTGCACTCGGCACAGACGAGCAGGCTCCCGTCCCGCCAGCGACGGTCGACCGTCGCGCCGCACTCGGCACACTCGCGACCGTCGGGCGACCACTGGAACGTCGTGACTGCCGGGTCGGTGTCCGTGCCCGACGACGACGCCGTCGTGTCTGCACCTGCCTCGGCCGCGCCGGTGTCACTCCCGCCGCTGTCACTCCCACCGGCGTCACCCTCGTCCGTCGTCGGTTCCGTCGCTGGTTCCGCTTCCGCCGCAGCCTCCGCCTCCCCGGACGCGAACTCGTCGAGCGACCTGTCTCGTGGCATAGGCCACCCTTTGCGGTCCGTCGTCTTGATGGCAACGGACAGAACCAAGTACCAGTGCTCGAAGCCACAGGTATGGTAAGCGGACTCCCGCGGGTGGTCCTGCAGAGCGCGACCGACCCGATCTACAACGTGGAACAGATAATCGAGGGCTTCACGCAGGTCGCACAGAACGGCGACCCGCTCTCGCTCGTCCTGCTCGCCGTCGGCGGCCTGCTGACGGCGCTCGCGGCCGGCGGCTTCGGCGTCCTCGCGGTGGGTGGCCTCGGCAGCGCTATCGTCAGGAGTATCGCTCGATCGCCGCCGCCAGAAGGCGAGGCGCAGTAGTCGGGTCCGGGCCGAGCGGCGTCCCCGCCACGAAGCTATCGGCGTACTCGAGGACGTCCCCTATCTTCTCACCGACCTGTTCCGGCGTGCCCGCGATACAGAACGCGTCGAGCATCGGCTCCGTCACCCGCCCGAACGCGGTGTCGAAGTCACCCTCACCGAGCGCCTCGCCGACGGCCGCCACCGCGTCGTGGTCGAGGCCGTGGCGGTCGAGCAGCGGTGGCGCGGCCCCGGCCGCGATGAACGCGACAGGTGGCCGGGCCGCCTCGCGCGCCGCCGCCTCGTCGTCCGCGACGGAGACGCTGGCGAACGCCGCGAAGTCGAACTCGCCGCGCGAGTCGGGGCGCTCCGACAGGCCCTCCTCGACGCGGTCGGCGGCCCATTCGAAGTCCCGCGGGTGCGATCCGTTGAGCAGCACCCCGTCGGCGTGCTTGGCCGCCATCCGGGTCATGTGCGGCCCCTGCGCCCCGACGTACACCGGGATGTGGCCCACGTCGAAGTTCAGTTCGGCCGCGGTCGCCTCGAAGGTCCCGTCGTGGTCGACGCGCTCGCCGTCCCAGAGCCGCTGTGCGACCTTGAACGACTCCAGCACCCGGCGAAGGGGGCGGTCGTGCTCGTACCCGAGGTTCGAGAGTGCCGACTTATCGCCCGCACCGATACCGAAGACGGCCCTCCCCTCCGAGGTCTCGTCCAGGGTCGCCACCCGCGAGGCGAGCGAGACGGGATGCGTCTCGTAGGGGTTGACCACGCCCGGCCCCACGTCGAGGTCGGTCTCGCGGGCGATGCGGTCGCAGACGACGAACGGGTCGCGGTTGAAGTGGTGCGACGAGGCGAACACCGTGTCGAACCCGGCGTCCTCGGCCGCGCTGGCGGTCGCCAGCAGTTCGTCGATGGGGTGCTCGGGCGTGAGTTCGATGCCGAGTCTACGCATCGTACTCCCACCCCCGCAGTGCCTGCCGGACGAAGTCGGTCTCCACGTCGCGGAACACGTCGTCGTGGCCCTCGAGGTCACCGAACTTCCAGCCGCGGGCGACCGTCACCGGCGTGCCACCGGCCCCTTCGCCGGCGACGAGGTTCGCGGCCGCCGCGAGTTCGTCGACGACGCACTGGACCGTGACGCCGAGCTCCCGGCCGTCGCGGTCGTGCTCGCCGCGCCAGTCCCGGCTCGCGGGCATCCCCGCCCAGCCGATGGCGACGGCGGTCTGGCCGTGGCGGAACGGGCGACCGCTCGTGTCCGTGACCACGACCGGGTTCCCGTGTTCGAGTCCCTCGTGGATGCGCCGGGCGCTCGCGGTGGGGTGCTCGGGGAGCAAGAGCAGGTCGTGGCCGGGGACGTTCGACCGGTCGATGCCGGCGTTGACGCCGACGTGGCCGAAGCGCGTCTCCGTCAGCAGGAACGGTTCCTCCATGAGCAACTCGGTGGACTCCTCGAGGACCGCCTGGGCGAACCGCGGGTCCTTCTCGTCGCCCGTGATGTCCTCGAGACGCTGTGCGATCTCGCGTGCTCGCGGGCCGGCGGGGAAGTCCGCGAGGTCCGCGGACCGCCCCTCCGCCTTCGAGACGACGGTCGAGGCGACCACCACCACGTCGTCCGGCTGGAGGTCGAACCGCTCGGACACGATGGCGGCGAGGTCGTCCCCCTCCCGGATCTCCGGGATGTCGGGCACGGGGTGTAGTTCCATGCACAGGGGTGTGGGAGCGCCGGAGAAAAGACCGCCGATGTTGGAAACGTGTGCCCCTACCCTACCGCGAGCCCTCGCGGAGTTCGACCGAGACCTCGCCGTCCGCGACCGCGGCGACGTACATCGTCGGCTCGATGGCCGGCGCGGCCCCGGTCGCGCTCCCGGGGTTCAGGAGCCTGACCCCGCGGACCGTCTCGTCCATGACCTCGTGGGTGTGGCCGCAGATACCGACGGCCTCGCCGTCGGCGGTCCGCTCGACAGCGCCGACGACCCGGTTCCGGTAGCCATCGAGGGGGCCGGTCCCGTGGGTGACGACGAACGTGACCCCGCCCAGCTCGACGGTCGCGACCTCGGGGAGGTCGAGCGACGGCGGGTCGACGTTCCCGGTGACCGCGGTGAGTTCGGGCGAGAACTCACGGACCGCCTCGTAGGTCTCGGGCGAGTCGAAGTCCCCCGCGTGGACGACGTGGTCGGCGTCCGCACACGTCTCGCGGACCCAGTCGGGGATGCGCGGTTCGCGCGAGGGGACGTGCGTGTCGCTGATGATGGCCAGGCGTACCATGTGCGACAGTGTGCCGCCCGCCGACAAAAACCTCCGTGGCGAGAGGGGAACGTTCAGGTCCCGGGCGGTCGTCGGGTCGACCATGAGCGACGGAACCCACGTCGTGACGGCGTTCCTGCGGAACGAGGGCACGGTGTTGCTACTCCGGCGGAGCGACGCGGTCGGGACGTACACGGGGCAGTGGGGCGGCGTCTCGGGCTTCGCCGAGGGCGACCCGGACGAGCAGGTGCTCGTCGAGATCACGGAGGAGACGGGCCTCGACGAATCGGCAGTCGACCTGGTCCGGTCGGGGACGCCGGTCCGGTTCACCGACGCGGACCTCGACCGGGACTGGGTGGTCCACCCGTACCTGTTCGACTGCGACACGCAGGAGGTCGCGCTGAGCGAGGAGCACGACGCGTACGAGTGGGTGTCACCTACCGAGATTCCCCGACGGGACGCCGTCCCCGAACTCTGGACGGCGTACGACCGGGTCGCGCCGACGGTCCGCAGCATCACCGCCGACGACGAGCACGGCGCGGCGTACCTGTCGCTGCGGGCGCTGGAGGTGCTCCGCGACCGCGCCGGGCTGCTCGTACAGGAGGACGCCGCCGACGAGGACGCGTGGGACGAGCTGGCCGACCTCGGCAAGCGGCTGCTGCGGGCGCGACCGAGCATGGCCGTGCTCCGGAACCGCGTGAACCGGGTGCTGGCGAGTGCGGACCGGGCGGCCGCGAGCGTCGAACAGTACGCCATCGACGGCATCCACCGGGCCGTCACCGCCGACACCGACGCCGCGGTCCGGGCCGGGGCACTCGTCGGCGACCGGACGGTGCTGACGCTCTCGCGGTCGGGGACCGTCCTGCGGGCGCTCCAGGAGGGTGACCCGACCGAGGTGTTCGTGGCGGAGTCCCGGCCCGGGAACGAGGGTGTCGACGTGGCCGAGACGCTCCTCTCGGCGTACCCGGTGACGCTGGTGACCGACGCGGGCGTCGCGCACACGATGGCCACCGAGGACGTGGACGCGGTGGTCGTCGGTGCGGACACGGTGCTCCCCGACGGGACGGTCGTGAACAAGACCGGGACCCGCGCGGCGGCGCTGGCGGCGGCCCACGAGGAGATCCCGCTCTACGTGGTCTGTTCGACGGACAAGGTGAGCATCGAGGCGACGGTCAACCTAGAGACCGGCCGTCGGTCGGCGGTCTACGACGGGGACGCGCCGCTCTCGGTGTCGAACCCGTTATTCGACGAGACGCCGCCACATCTCGTCGACAGCATCGTCACCGAACGCGGCGACCTCGACGCTCGCGAGGTCACCGAGGTCGCCGAGGAGTTGCGGTCCCTCGCGTCGTGGGGGGACCGCGAGGTACCGGACGAGACGGCCGAAGAGGAAGAGGACACGCGGAGTCCCGCCGGTCGGGAGTCGTAGGGCGAACAGGCGGCGTCGTCGCTCCGTCCGGGGCACACCGCACACCCGCCTCGACCGCCGGACGGCACTGGGTCAGCGCATGGCCCTGCTTGGCGCGTTCTGGTACTTGAACCGTGAGCCGAGGAGCCACCGCTGTCGGCCGCTCACGGGGTGTGGCACGTGTTGCGAGGGCAACTGGTGAAATTATGAACGACTATTACACCAACTGTTATAACGCGGGGGGTCCATGCTACGTGTAATGCAACTACGGGACGCACTCAACGATTACAAACACCATCGGCACGACGCGACCGCCTTCCCGGGCGAGTCCCGGTCGACGACTGGCCACTTCTCGGGACGGGACGGGCGGCTCGTCCACGTCGACCCGGACGGTTCTCTCTCTGACTACGGGTATCCGCTGACGGGGCTGAACGGGCTGGAACGGTCCCGGTTCGGCCTCCGCGTCGACGACGACGTCGTCTGGTTCGACCACTGCCAGCCGACCGCCCAGACCTACCACCGCCACACCGCGCTGGTCGTCACCGACCACGAGACACACCTCGGAAGCGTCAGCCAGTACGACCTCACACTCGGCGACGCCCACGTCACGTACTTCGACTGTGAGGACCTCTCGGGCGAGGACGTGGAGGTCGTCGCCTTCGTCGGGTTCGCCCCCGACGCCCAGGACACCCGCATCGGCCAGCTCCACCACGAGACCGCCATCGAGGTGTTCCACACCGACGAGCACGACTTCGTCGCCAGCGCGACCGGCTTCGCCGAGATACAGGGGCAGGTCGCCGCGAAGTACGGCGAGATACTGTCGGACGAGCCGGTCGACCTCCCCCGACCCATCAGCAACGGGCGCTACGAGGAGGCTCGCCTGAGCGGTAACCTCGTCGCGTTCCTCCCCGTCGAGGACGGCTCGGCGACGCTGACGACGCTCCTGACCGACAGCAGCGAGTTCCCGCGCGAGGACGCCCTCGCGCACCTCGACGACCTCGCGGCGACCTACACCGACGCGGGAGCCCTAGAGGACGCCGCCACCGAGCAGGTCGAGGTCCCCGTCCCCGACGACCACGACTATGCCGAGGCGATGGCGGCCGACCTGCGCGTCCTCTCGCTGCTCTCCGGGCGGACCGGCCTCCGTATCGCCGGCCCCGACTTCGACCCGTTCTACGCCTACTCCGGCGGCTACGGCTACACCTGGTTCCGCGACGACGCCGAGATATCCCTGTTCCTCCTGGAATCGGCCGCCGAGTACGACCTCGCCCTCGACGACTGGCACGACCAGAGCGCGGCCGCCTACGCCGACACCCAGCGCGAGGACGGCTCCTGGCCCCACCGCGTCTGGCCCCACGACGGCAGCCTCGCCCCCGGATGGGCCAACGGCCGGCTCGAGTCGGGCGACGACGTGGACTACCAGGCCGACCAGACCGGGAGCGTCATCGCCTTCCTCGGCGCCTACGCCGACGCGACCGACGACGAGGCAGACCGGACCGACGTGACGGCGACGCTCGAAGCCGCCCTCGACAGCCTCGACGACACGCTCGAGGACGACGGCCGGCCCGAGGTCTGCCAGAACGCCTGGGAGGACATGACCGGGCGGTTCACCCACACCGCCGCCACCTTCCTCGAGGCGTACGCGACCCTCGCCGGGACCGCGGGCGTCGACGCCGACCTCGCCGACCACGCCGCGAGCCGCGCCCGGCAGGTGTACGACGCCATGGACGACCTCTGGGTCCCCGAGAAGGGCATCTACGCGCTCCGGGAGTACACCGAGGACGAGGAGGAGGGCACCGTCCTCGACGCCCGGTGTGACTCCGCGACGCTGGCCGTGGCCGCCGCACACCGGACCTACGACCAGTTCGAGTCCGTCGACGAGGCCCGCCTCGACCGGCTCGTCTCCCACGTCGAGACGGTCGTCCAGACGCTCTGGCGCCGCCCCACCGACGAGGTCGAGGGGCTCATCCGCTACGAGGGCGACGGCTGGCGGATGCGCGAGCAGCACGACGAGAAGATCTGGTCCGTCTCGACCGCGTGGGGCGCCCACGCCGCCGCCAGCCTCGCGGCGGTCCTGCGCGACCACGGCGACGACCGCGCCGACGAGTTCGCCGCGCTGGCCCGCGAACTCCTCGCGCTCGTCCTCCCCGGCGGCCCGCTGTGCATGGACACCAGCTACCTCCCCGAGCAGGTGTTCGACGACGGGACGCCCGACAGCGCGACCCCCCTGGGCTGGCCCCACGCCCTCCGGCTGGCGACCGTCGCGCTGATGGACGAGTACGACATGCTGGCGGAACGGCGCGCCGTCGCCGACCAGTAGGGACGCTCCGCTCTCGTTTTCGCGGTCTGGGTCACGACCGGAATCAGGCCGCCCGTAAGGCGCTGATGAACAGAACGAGGAACAGCAGTCCGAAGATCGGGAACGTGATGATGACGATCCAGGCCCTGATGCGCCGCAAGACGGTGACCCCTGTCAGCTCGTCGTCGTCCGACGGCCCGACGGGGTCCCCGAGTCCGGCGAGCGCACGGACCTCGTAGTAGAGGTACAGGCCGCCGATACCGAACAGGAAGAGCGAGGCTGCGAGCGACAGCCACGCGCGCTGAGGGACCGACTGGATGGCGTCGAGCAGGAGGGGGAGCATCGGCCTGGCCAACGTGACGAATTGGAGACACGTAACCGTGTCGGCCGTTCGGAAGACCGCTTCGAGAGGAGAGGAAGAACGGGTTCAGGCCGTGACGGTCTGCTCTTCGCCCCGGTCGAGGAACAGCGACTCGCCGGTCTCGAGGTCGAAGAGGTGCACGTCATTGGAGTCGAAGGTGATCTGGATCTGCTGGCCGGGCTCGGGCTCGATGTCGGAGTCGACGCGGGCGATGAAGTCGTCGCCGATGTCGAGGTAGAGGTAGTTGTCGCTCCCGATGGGTTCGAGCACGTCGAGGGTGGTGGTCTGGGCGTTCGCGCCGCCGTCGGTGACGAACACGTCCTCGGGGCGGATACCCAGCCGGACGTCGTCCCCGCTGTTCACCCGGCGGAGCGCGCTGGTCTCGGCCTCGGCGAGCTGGAAGTCGAAGCCGTCGGGACCCTTCAGGCTGATGCGGCCGGCCTCGTCGTGTACCTCCACGTCGAGGAAGTTCATGCTCGGGGAGCCGACGAAGCCGCCGACGAACTCGTTCGTCGGGTTGTTGTAGACCTCCTTCGGCTGGCCGACCTGCTGGAGTTCGCCGTCTTTGAGGATGACGATGCGGTCGCCCATCGTCATCGCCTCCTCCTGGTCGTGGGTGACGTAGATGGCGGTGGTGTCGAGGTCGGCCTGCAGGCGCTGGATCTCGGTCCGCATCGAGGTCCGGAGCTTCGCGTCGAGGTTCGACAGCGGCTCGTCGAACAGGAACACGTCGGGTTCGCGGACGATGGCGCGCCCCAGTGCGACGCGCTGTTTCTGCCCGCCGGAAAGTTCGTCGGGCTTGTCGTCGAGCAGGTCCTCGATACCCATCATCTCGGCCGTCTCGATGACGCGCTGCTGGCGCTCGTCCTTCGAGAGGTCCGTACTCATGCGCAGGCCGAAGCCCATGTTCTGGGCGACCGTCTTGTGGGGGTAGAGCGCGTAGTTCTGGAACACCATCGCCACGTCGCGGTTGCGCGCGTGGACGTCCGTCACGTCCTCGTTCCCGATGTTCACCCGGCCGGCGGTGGGGCGCTCCAGCCCCGCGAGCATCCGCAGCGTCGTCGATTTCCCGCAGCCTGACGGCCCGACCACGGTGACGAACTCGCCGTCTTCGACCTCGATGGAGAGGTCGTCGACGGCCACGATCCGCCCGTTGTCGTACTCCTTTCGTAGTTCGTCCAGCGTTACTGTCGCCATTATTGGCATGAGTCGTTTTCCCACAGTATAGTTCTTGCCCTCTGAGCGAAAACTGTGATGCATAATTTCGTAGCACTTTTGCCATCCACGGCACCAGCTAGCACGACAATGAGTGACGAGAGCGAACACGACCGGTCCGGGTCGACGCGGCGCGCCCTGCTGGGCTCGCTCGGCGGGGTCGCGGCGGTCGGCCTCGCGGGCTGCAACGGCCAGAGCGACGGCAGTGGGACCACGGCCGACACCGGGACCACGGCGGGAGCCGGCACGGGGACCGGGACGACGACCGCGACACCGGAACTCGACCCGGTCGAACTCGCGCCCTTCTGGACGACCGGCGAGAAGTACGGGCTCGGCACGGTGGCGGACCACGCCGCCGACGAGTCCTCGCGCGTCTGGTTCACGCTGACGGCGGGCGCACTCACCGAGCCGCGCTTCCCGCGCGTCGACCTGATGCACTTCCGGACCGTGGACTTCCTCGTGACCGACGGCGAGGGCTACGTCGCCCGGAGCCACGACCAGAGTCGGCGCGACGACGACCCGGTCGAGCGCCGGGTCGTCCCCGCCGCAGACGACGCGCTGCTCTACCGCCACGAGGTCGCCGCGAGCGACGACCGCGACTGGTCGCTGCAGGTCGAGTACGCCGCCGACCCCGCCGGCGACGCCATCCTCATGGACGTGGCCTTCGACGCCGCCGACGAGTTCGACCTCTACCTCGTCGCGCGCCCGGCCATCTCGGCGGCGACCGCGGGCGACGCCGGCGTCAGGGTCACAGACGGCGACGGCTACGCGCTGGCGGCCGAGGACGCCCCGACCGGCGGGCCGGTGCTCGACGAGGACGGGAACCCCTACGTGGTCGCCGCGAGCGTGGCGGCCGCCGACGGCTTCGACTGGGCGACCGCCGCCGGCGTGAAGGACGAGTCCGCGATGGCGCTCGTCCAGCGAGGCGAGGCGCTCGACCCGAGCGATTCCGCCGAGGGGAACCTCGTCCTCGCCGGGCGACTCGGCTCCGGCAGCACCGAGACCACCGCCGCCATCGGCTTCGTGCAGGACGCCGCCGCGGAGGACGCGACCGCGGAAGCCAGGCGCGCGCTGGACCGCGGCTACGAGGCGGTCCGCGCCGAGTACCGCGCCTCCTGGCGGTCGTTCTTCGAGGACGTGCGCGTCCCCGACTCGGTCGCGGGCGACGACGCCCTCGAACCGCAGTACCGGACCGCCGCTATGGCCCTGCGCGCGGTCGAGGACAAGACCTTCCACGGCGCCGGCATCGCCTCCCCGTCGGTCCCCTGGGGCAAGGGCGTCATCGCCGACAAAGCGAGCGACGTGGGCTACAACTTCGTCTGGTCGCGCGACCTCTACCAGGCGTTCACCGCCCTCGACGCGATGGGGCACGCCGAGGCGGCCATCGCGGCCACCGAGTACCTGCTGACGGTCCAGCAGGACGAACAGGGCTTCCTCCCGCAGAACACCTACCTCGACGGGCGCACCCGCTGGGGCGGCGAGCAACTCGACAACGTCGCCTTCCCGCTCGTGATGGCCTACCAGCTGCGCGAACGCCACGGGCACGGATTCGATGAGGCGGCCTACGGCTACGACAGCATCCGGGCGTCCGCGGACTACGTGGCCCGGAGCGGCCCCGAGACGGCCCAGGAACGCTGGGAGGAGGAGGGCGGCTTCTCGCCGAGCACCATCGCGGCCGAGGTCGCCGGCCTCGCGTGCGCCGCGCGCCTGGCCGCGGACGAGGGCGAGCGCGAGGACGCGCTGGTCTACCTCGGCCTGGCGGACCGCTGGCGCGACGGCGTCTCGGAGTGGTGTGCGACCACGACCGGCGCGGACGGCCACGAGCCGCCGTACTACTTCCGCGTGAACGACGACCGCGACCCCGACGACGGTGCGGACCGCGGGCTGGCAAACGGCGGCCCGACGCTCGACGAGCGCGCCGTCATCGACGCCGGCTTCCTCGAACTCGTCCGACTCGGCATCGTCCCGGCCGACGACGAGCTGGTGCAGAACTCGCTGTCGGTGGTCGACGAGACCATCCGCGTCGACACGCCCAGCGGCCCGGCCTGGTACCGCTACAACGGCGACGGCTACGGCGAGGGCGAATCGGGCGCGCCGTGGTCGGTCGCACCGAACACGAAGGGGCGGCTCTGGCCCATCTTCACGGGCGAGCGCGCCGAGTACGAGCTCCGCGCGGGGACCACCTCGGGCGACCTCGCCCCGCAGAACCTGCTTCGGACGATGGCCCGGTTCGCCAACGAAGGCCGCATGATCCCCGAGCAGGTGTGGGACCGCGAGGAGCCGACCGAGTACGGCTGGGCGTTCGGCGAGGGCACGGGCAGTGCCACGCCCCTCTCGTGGAGCATGGCCCAGTTCGTCCGGCTCGCGTGGAGCCTCGACGTGGGTGAACCGGTCGAGACGCCCGCGTTCGTCGAGCAGCGCTACGTCGAGGGCGAACAGACGCCGGCGCCCTCGCTCGACGTGACCTTCCCCGACCCGGTCGTGGACACGACGGAGGTGTCCCTCTCGGGGACGACCGACGCGGCCGAGGTCGTCGTCAGGACCGGCGCGGAGACCACCCGACTGCCCGTCTCCGACGGCTCCTTCGACGCGACCGTCACGCTCGCCGAGGGTCGGAACCAGATCACCGTGGTCGCGCCGAGTGGCGACGACCCGCTGGAGACGGTCGGGCTGGCGACGGCCCGGACGTCGGTCTCGGTCACGGGGTCCTAGAGGTCAGGGGGTACAACGGGAGTTGTACAAACAATAGTGACGGAGCCGAATGATTTAAGGTGTGAAGGACTAATTCATCTAATATTCACCATGTCAATGGAACGCAGGGCAGTGCTCAAGAAGCTCGGTGTGGCAGGTACCCTCGGCACGCTCGCGGGCTGTGTGGGCGTCCAGGAGCAGTCGACCGACACGCAGGCGAACGACGGCGGCGGTGGCAACGATAACGACGGCGGTGGCGACTCCGACTCGGAAGAGACGACGA
The DNA here is from genome assembly GCF_026616195.1 of Haloarchaeobius amylolyticus. Taxonomy (NCBI): domain Archaea; kingdom Methanobacteriati; phylum Methanobacteriota; class Halobacteria; order Halobacteriales; family Halorubellaceae; genus Haloarchaeobius; species Haloarchaeobius amylolyticus. The sequence goes on along the minus strand of NZ_JANHDH010000002.1, from coordinate 250,568 downwards.
CCTCGTCCGGACCGGCCGGCACCGCGAAGGTCTGGTACAGCCTCCCCGACACGGAGATTCCGGCACGCAAGGAGGCCATCGAGAACTTCAACGGCAACTCCAAGCACACCATCAAGGGTGCGGACATCGCCGACCTCGCGAAGAAGACGACCAGTGCCATCCCCGCCGGCCAGGGCCCGAAACTCTTCGAGTGGGCACACGACTGGGTCGGCGACTACTCCCAGCGTGGCTTCCTCGCTGGCCAGGGCGACGAACTCTCCGTCAGCCTCGACCAGTTCACCGACGCGGCCGCACAGGCCGTCCAGTTCGACGGCAAGACCGTCGGCCTCCCGCACTCCGCGGAGACCGTGGCGCTCGTCTACAACAAGGACGTCGTCGATTCCCCGCCGGAGACGGTCGCCGACATGCGCTCCGTGATGGAGGACTTCCACGACCCCAGCAACGGGAAGTACGGCATCGGCTACCCGTTCGACCCCTACTTCGCCAGCGCGTGGCTCCAGGGCTTCGGTGGCTACTACTTCGACCCCCAGAAGGACCCGATGCTCGGCCTCGAGCAGTCGAGTACCGTCAAGGGGCTCAAGTTCGCACTCGACAACTTCAAGCCGTACATGCCGAAGGACCCCGGCTACGAGGCCCAGGCAGCCGTCTTCGCCGAGGGCAACGCCGCCTTCGCCATCAACGGCCCGTGGTACCTCTCGACGCTCAACGAGAAGGGCGTGAACTTCGGCGTCACGAAGCTCCCCAAGCCCGAGGGCGGCGAGCCCAACCCCTACACGGGCATCACGATGTGGTACTTCTCGAAGGCGATGGCCGAGGGCGGCGCCAGCGCGTCCGCCGCCCGGTCGTTCGCCGAGTGGCACGTCACGAACGAGGACCGCGCACTGCAGGCCGCGAAGGACCAGGGCGCCATCCCGGTCCTCGACAGCCTCGCCGGCAGCGACGAACTCCCGCCGCGCGTCCGTGGCTTCTCCGAGGCCGTCGCACAGGGCTACCCGATGCCGACGCACCCGAAAATGAACAAGGTGTGGGGCCCGGTCGGCGACGCCCTCACCAAGGCGTTCAACGGCGACGCGGACCCCGAATCGGCCCTCGCACAGGCCGCGAAGAAGATCCGGTCCAACTGGGAGTAAGATGAGCACCGAATCTGGCGTCGCACAGCGGGTCGAAGACATCCCGTTCCTGGAGCGCGAAGACGCATCGCTCCTCCTCGTCCTGCCGGGACTGTTCATGTTCTCGGCGTTCATGCTGTTCCCCATCCTGTACCTCATCGGGGTGTCCTTCACGAACGCGAAGCCGTCGAACCTGTTCGCCGGCGAGGGCGCGCTGTCGCTCCTGACGTTCGGTGAGGCGACGTTCATCGGACTGGAGAACTACATCTCCGTCCTCACTGACCCCGCGTTCTGGAACTCCTTCGGCATCACGTGGCTGTTCGTCGCCACGAGCGTCATCCTGAAGATCTGCCTGAGCCTCGGCATCGCCCTCGTCGTGACCGGTGACCGCGTGCGCGGCAAGCGGTGGATGCGCTCGCTCATCATCGTCCCGATGGGCCTGCCGGCCATCTTCACCATCACCGTCTGGCGTGGCATCTTCAGCTCCGCCGAGTTCGGGCTGGCCAACCAGGTGCTTGGCACCCTCGGCATGGACTCCATCGCGTGGATGAGCAAGCGCTGGATGGCGTTCATGGCCTACAACATCACCGAGGCGTGGCTCGCCTACCCGTTCATGGTCATCATCACCGTGAGCGCGCTCCAGAACGTGCCCGACGAACTCCACGAGGCGGCGATGGTCGACGGCGCGGGCTACTTCTCGCGCTTCCTGCACGTGACGCTCCCGTCCATCAAGCGCCCCGTGCTGTTCGCGTCCATCCTGACCGCCGCGGCATCGTTCCAGCAACTGCTCATCCCCTTCGTGTTCAACAACGGCGGCCCCGCGCGCGCCAACGAACTCATCATCCTCTACGCGTACAAGGAGGCGTTCTCGTTCTCCCAGTACGGTGAGGGTGCCGCCATCAGCCTCGTCGCCGTCGTCATCATCGGCGCGTTCATGTGGCTGAACGTCAAGAAGGGCAAACTCGCCGACGGGGTGAACGAGGCATGAGCCTGCTCCGTGCCGTCGGCCGCAGCATCAAGGAGGACGTCAAGAACGTCCTGCTGACGCCGGTCGAACTCGTCCGGGAGGCCCGGTACACGGTCCACGCGGTCCGGTCGGGGAAGATCCCCGCCACGAAACCGCTGAAGACCGCGGGCATCACGCTCGGCGCACTCGTCGTCGTGCTCGCCCTGCTGTTCCCGCTGTACTGGATCCTCATCTCTGCGCTGTCGAGCTCCGGTGGCTCCATCTACTCGACCAGCGGGCTCGTCCTCTACCCCCAGAACCCCACGATGAAGAACTTCGTCTGGGTCATCGGCGACCTCATCATCCCGGGGTACGCCATCAGCCTCAACGTCCCCCTGACGAACTCCGCCATCGTGGTCAACACCCCGTCGATCACGTTCCTCGACGCCTCAGCCTACGGCATCGAGAACCCGTCCGGGTTCAAGAAGTTCTTCGTCAACAGCCTCACCGTCGCCATCCCGACGGTCCTCATCGCGATGTCGCTCATCGTGCCGGGCGCGTACGCGCTCTCCCGGCGCGAGTTCATCGGCCGCGAGAAGATCCTGTTCGGGTACGTCCTGCTGACCCAGGTCGGCGGCGGCCTCGGCATCGCGCTGCTCATCGGGCTGTACACCGTCTTCGTCCAGCTCGGCGTGAACGACAACAAGCTCGCGCTCTCGGTCTACTACGCAGCCACCGCCGTGCCGTTCAACACCTGGCTGCTCAAGACCTACATGGACGGCATCCCCGTCTCCTACGAGGAAGCCGCCATCGTCGACGGCGCACCCCCGTGGCGCGTCGTCACCGAGATCATCCTGCCGCTCTCGAAGGCCGGCCTCGCGACGGTGTTCATCTTCACCTTCCTCACGGGGTGGACGGAGTTCATCGTCGCCCAGACGCTGCTCGGCACCGAGAACTACACGCTCCCGGTCGGGCTGTACTCCATCATCGGCGAGTACTCCATCCCGTGGGCGCGGTTCTCCTCGTTCGCGCTGCTGTTCGCGACGCCCCTCGGCCTCGTGTACCTCTTCGCACAGCGGTACATCGAGGGCGGGCTGTCGTTCGGCGGCGTCGAAGGCTGAGCCGTCTGTCCTCTCCTCTCGCTGTCCCTGCGGTCGTTCGGTCGATGCCAGAAAGGTGGATTCTTGACGCTCGGTCTCCGACGGCTAGTCGGTGGCAGTGACGACAGTTACCCCCTCCGAGGGACTGTTTCTATTAGCAGAGGACTGATTTCGGGTATCTTTCTGGTAGGGATTAGTGCTCTGTTCAATTCTGTAGAAGGTAACAAATTCCGTGGTCCGTGCTGAATACAGAGCGCATATTCAGCAAGATTCAACGGATATTCTATTCGGTAAACCAATCGCAATCGTCAATATCAGGGTCATCACCAACTTTCAGCCGTAGGAAAAGCCCATTCTCATACCCGATATCGGCACGGAAGCGCTTAATTTTCTCCTTGTCGCACTTCCCCGAATCAGAGGAGGACGTTTTCTTAATTTCTATAACCAGAAGGTTGTGGTCGCTGGAACCTCTCTTATGAACGACAATGTCTGGAAAAACTGTCTGGGCATTCGTATCATCAACCTCTATTTTTCTCCCTTGGCACTCATCAGGTAGTTTGTCATAACGAACTCGTTTCTTCGAATCCACCGTCGCTCCGTTTTCTTTGGTGACTCTATTGTATTCTACATCAACGTCATAATCCATCTCAAAGGCTTCAACTTCTTGTTCTAAGTACATCGCAAGCCTATGGCTGATACTTCGCTCATTAGCATCGTTAACTAGTAGCTTCCTATCCCCATCTCCGTCCAACAATTTATTGAGAGACCTTGCAACAGCGCTTTCCACAGCGCTCGATGTCGGTGGCATATCCAATAATCTAACAGGGTGGTAATAAGTTCTGACCCATCATGACAAAGAGGAGAATAGTATGAACTAGCAGAACCCTTTTTCAGAATCCATCCTCTAAGTCGGTCACGAGGTTCATGACACAACCCGAGTAGTTCGAACGGGCCGTGCTGAATACAGCGCGCGAATCGGCCATGAGAGATCTCTGCGCCTTCGATCATCCGAGTTGGTAGATACAGCGCATCAACGTGGCAGGGATAACTCGCGTGTGTTGGTCGGATTATCCGACAAACGTTGCAAGAACAGCGACGAGTAAGGCGACGAAAGTCCCGACGAAGAGGCCGACGGCCGCAGCCACAATCACCGAAAAGTACAGTGACGAGGCCGTGACTGCCCCAACGACGACGATAACCACCGGAAGTTGCAGCCCGAATCGGGAGACGAACCCGGACACCGACTCGGATTGAAACGTCATGTGTAGCGGATTTTATTCCTGTGTAAAAAAGCCTCCGTGTCGAGGGATTTGCATTCCAGGTCTGTCGGCGCATTCAGCGACTCGAAGCCGGAACAACCGAGCTTCCATTGCTGACTACATCCTCTCTAATCAGCACGCCGCTTCTGGCAGACTCTGAGTGGGTTTCAGTGGCTGCACTAAAAAGGTGGAAATCAAATCGATGAAAGCCCGAGTACAGCCCCCCTCAGGACGTGCAGGGGGATGATTTTATGACCTTCCGCTATCTTCGTAGGGTCATGCCAGCGGGTGACAAACTGGATGACCGGTTACGCGAATTCCGAGCATCACTCGAGGCAATACCCGAGGTATCAGAACCACCGAAATCAACGCTTCGAATCCTTGGCTCGATGAGAGCGGAACAGCAATGGAATACACTTCTGGCGTACTTCCTCGACCCGTCTGAACCACATGGGTTCGATGCCGACCTACTCAAGCGCTTCTTGGATACAGTGAGCGAAGAAACTGGAAGTTCAATAGACTATATCCACAGAGACATTGAGAGGGTTCGGGTCGACACGGAAGTCACCTCACCTCAGAATAATCGACTCGACATCGTAATTCGTGCACCCGAGAAGTGGTTCGTCTGCATCGAGTCGAAGGTGGATGCCTCAGAAGGAGAGAGGCAGACTCAACGCTACATCCAAGACAAGCATATCGGTAACGAAGAGAAGAGCGAGTACCCCCAAGATGGACACCACTACGTGTTTCTGTCGAAGGCACACGCATCTGACTCGGCTGCGGAACGGTTCGAAGACTGTACTGGCGACACGTTGTGGATGCCTTTCACGAGGAACTGCATCGATCCCACGGTCAGTACCCAGAGCGGAGCGTCAGCCAGCTCAACGACTTTCTGTCGACGATAATCACGGTGACCAGCATGGAAGACAACGATTTTACACAAACTCAGAAGGAGAAGGTGCGACTTCTCAGCGAATACAGGAGCGACTTCGACGAGCTTCTAGAAGCCGCAGAAAAGCTCCGCCAGCGCTCAGTCGAAGAGTGGCCCGAACAGTTCCAGAAACAGCTGAGCGACGATCTGTGGAGCGAAGAGTGGATGATCCGTTGTGAGCCACGCGAATATGGGTGTATATTCAAACATGGCTGGTACCTCAACGATGAGAATTTAGAGCCGACTAACGTCGCCGAAGAAACGAATGGTTACTCCGGCCTCAGACTCCATTTCAACCACCTCATTCGAAGCGAGCAATCGTTCAGTCAGGGGCAGCTTACGTACAGACTCCGTTGTCCAACCAACGTCCCGCTACGGGACGAATTCCATCAGCTCTACAATAGCGAACAATGGCAGTCCAAGCTTGAGCCACTGTTGGACGAGAAGGGAATCACGAACAAAGGGAACAAGCGCGATTATATGCAGAAAACGTATGATGTCGACCAGTCGGGGCTTCCTGAGAGCTATTTCAAAACACTCGTAGTCGCGTTTAAGGAATACCTCGAGATCGCAGACATCGTCGATGAAATTCTGGATGAAGCTCGGGTGAATATCAAAGATTAATGAATTTGGGAGAAACGAGAGCAGAGTGGTTCTACCGGTAATTCCAATCCAAAAGTCATATTTGCAGTTCTGTCAACGTTCTATACGGGTCAGGAGCGTCGTCGGTGCGTTTGTTGTGCCAAAAATGAACAATCCACGCCGTTCTTCCCTGGCCCCTTACTTCAGTCCCGACCCCGAGTAGATACTCACACCTGATTTTGATCAGAGCAGGTGGAATATCTTATCTCGGTAGAGACTGCGGATGTCCTGATAGTGAGCGGTGAGATACTCGTCAATCGACTCACCTTCTCCAGCACCTAGCTTGTCCCCACGCATATACTGGACTAGCTCCCGCGGAATATTCTCTTTCAGTTTCCAGTAGCTCGTGAAGTAGTGCCGTCCGTAGTGCGATGTAATGTTCCGATAGCCCTCCAGATCATTGAATTCCGAGAAGTGCTCTTTCCACACTGTGTTCACAGCATCTCCTCGCTCGATTTTCTCGTACGTCCGCTTGCTCAGTATCAGCCACGGCTCTTCCACAGTTGGACGGGTAGGAAGGTACTGCATCAACACGCGCTTCGCTTCGTCGTCGATCGGTAGAATCCGAGGTCGGGACGACTTGTTGCCTTCACGCTCGTATTTCGACGGGATATAGAGCGCGTTCTCGTATCCCGCAAGCGCATCCGCGGTCCCGATTTCTGGGTACCACTCTTTGAGCCCGGAGTGTGCAATCGCGATGTCCTCGAGCCGGATGTTCAGTAACTCACCCACGCGAAGGCCGAACTTCAGCTGCCAGACCAGGAACAGCCGTTCGCGAACGTTGGTACAGTCAGCAATAACGGAGCGAAGTTCAGATATCGATATCGGAGGGTGCTTCAGCTCCTCATTCTTCCTCCCCAAGTCAGCTTCACGAAGTGCGATTCGGAACGGGTTGTAGTCGCCCGGGTGAGGAAAGGCGTGGTGTTCCTGCCACCACTCGTACGCACGATTGACGTTCCCAACCTTGCGCTTGGTCGTCGAGATGCTGTTTTCTCGGTCCTGGAGAAGGTACTCGATGAACCCTCTCACGTGGGTATTGCTCGGACAGGCGAAATGGCGGTCAACCTCTTGCATGAACTCCCGCCACTGGTCGAACGAGTACTGGTAGTTCTTCTGGGTAGACTCAGTTGGGTCCTTCGCCATGAGGACGCGGTCGAAGTACGCGTCCAATGGGTCGACCGCCAGCTGTTCGAACTGTCCCTCGTACTTCGTGAGGGGGTCCGGGTCTCGACCGAATGCTGTTGCTATTCGCGAGATCTCGTCGTCGGTATTGGGGAGAGTCATCCTCGTGTCACCTTCTCTTCCCACAATGCTCGACTCGGTTCGTAGGCGGCTGCAGCCATGACGAACGGGTGGTACCGATGAGGATAGTCCGTGTGATGGAACATCCACCGGTAGAACTTCTCGACGTCTCCCCAGTACCTCGCTGCAGTCTCGAGGGTTACGTCAAATTCTTCGATGAGTTTCTGCGCGTACGCGTCTGCGTCAGCAGGTGTGCAGAGTGCATGGTGGCGTTCTCTCGACTGCATGAACGACTTCCACCGCTCCTCAGCACGAGCCAGATATCTTCTCCGCCCGGGGGTGGCAGATTCATTCCAAGAACGAGTCGCCAGATACGCCCGCCACGTATCCCGGTTTTCGAACTCATTTTGATAGACACGTAGTCGGTGGTGGTCAGGCACTTGGTCGATTAATTTGTACATTCCAGCGCGAATTGTCGGATCGACTGGGATCCACCGACCAGTTTCAGTCATCGCCAGTACCCCCAACGAGCCTGTATTCACCGTCGACATACTCGATCTCGTCTCCATCAAGTTGGTCAACCAGTTCAGCGACGCGGACTGGAGCATCGTCGATGATGTGCTGTACTAGCTCAGGGAAGGTTGCACCTCCTGATTGGTGTTCCAAGAATTCAAGCACCGACTCACGCTCTCCACGATAGAGTTGCTCTTCGACTTCTTGGAGTCGTAATCGAGTCTGGTCCAGTTCCCGTTTCAGGTCGTTTCGCTGCTTGCGAAGTTCGTCTGAACCATTTCTCAAGTTCAAATTGAGATTCTTGTAGCCTCGCTCTACATTCTGGATTATAAAGCGGGATAGGCTCTTGTATCCTCTTTCATCCGCTAACTGCTTCCATTTTGCGTGCTGAGCCTTCTGAGGATAACACATCGTCGGCTGGGTATCCTCACCCACGTTAGTCATGGCGTTCACCCAAAGTTCTGTAGCAGATATGCCCCATCAGAGTTCGAGGTTCAAGAAGAAGTTGGAGGACAAAATCAAGCACCGATTGTTGCTCTCTTCCAAATGAGTATTTACTCATTCGCCTCCACCTCCTCTGAACACCTTGACAGCTCTATTCGTTGAGTCTCACCATCGACAGAGAGTTTAAGATAATCTGCTCCATCAACTTCGACGCCAAGTTCTCGGAGCTCATCGAGAGTCAGGTAGAGACATACACCGAGGGTGGTTCCATTTTCACCGGAGGGAAGTTCTATCCGTCTGCTAGACCCTCCGACATCTCCATCGGGGAGGTTTTTATTCAATGAATGACACCACCGTTTGAGGTATACTTGAGAAATCGGAGAATCTGCTCTCAATGCGGCCCCATCTGAAAAAGTTCTTTCGAGTCCTTCCACTTATACCAGGTATAGGAATATATTTTCCAATAATTGACTGAATAACCCAACAGTTGTAGCAAGGTTGAAGTGTTCTCTGTGGTGGATATGTTCCCACGGGGATGGTTGCTATACTCCACAGTCGATTCGGTTCGGTTGACCAACCTCGAGTACCGTCTCTTCGCAGAGGAAATACCCGAGCTCTGGTGGACAAAGCCATGGCCGTGTCAACCAGAGGTGGAACGGCCATTCTGCGAAGAGAATTTAAGTGGGGGTCTGGAAACTCACTGATTACAGCCGAAATATCGCGGCGTTTCTGGAGGGTTGCTCAATCAGACCCCCAAACAGTGGAACAGAGCGATCAGAAAATCTTGCGGCAGATAGAGAACAATCATGAGTTCTAACACCGATCAGCCAGTCGAAAATCCGATTCAGAAGTATCGAAATATAGACCCAGAACGCTTCGAAGACTCGCACCACAAAGATTGGGATGATAGGCAAGGAATCGCCTACAGGAGAGTCAGCAGCGAGGAACAGGCAAAAGAGGGGCGGAGTCTTGATTCACAGCAAGACCAAATTGAACGTCTCTGCAACGAGATGAACATCTCCTTGAAGGAAGAACTAATCACAGACGCAGGTCTATCGGGGAGTGACTTCGACAGACCAGGTATCAAAGAGATACTCAAGCTCGTGGATGAGTACGAAGTCGACTATCTGGTTGTAACTAGAATAAACCGCCTCGGACGAGACGCTCTGAAGACCATAAACCTCATCGGTAGGCTGCGAACAGAATTCGGAGTTAAACTGGTCACGAATCGATTCAAGGAGCTGGATTTCGCGAAACACGAACACAGACCGATAATCATCACTCAGGCCGGAGAAGCACAGCGCACGAACGAGTCTCGCAGCGAATCCGCTCAAAGGGGAGTTATCCAGAGCTTCAAGAACAAAAACTGGAACGCAGTCTACGACAAACCACCCTACGGCTACGAATCTACGAATCAAGGCTGGATCCGTCCGAAGATGTCTGCCGCGGCCAATGTGAGGAAGATATTCGGCACCTTCGTCAGTGCAACTCCTTCCAGAGCTTACACAGAAACCGCTGAGGCATTCCCAAGACAGGATTTCACGACGTCCCAAGTTAAGGAGATTGTCTCCAATGAGATCTACGTCGGATGGGCGATTGCGGTGATCATGGACACCTGTGGCCTATCTACCAATTTGTTCGCGGAAACGAAGTACGAGCGTGAGCTCGTGATTGTCAGTGATGACCTCTTCGAGATGGCACAGCGAAAAATTGAGAGGCTGGACGAACTGAACGGAGTTGACGACACTCAGAGAGGGTTAGAGAAACTGGAAGGTACTATGGAATCAGTTCCGGCGCTGATTACCTTTCCAGAGATGACCCTGCGGTGTCCCAATTGTGGTCAACCGATGACTAAAAACGGGACTCCGGAAGACCCCGAACGGCTCAGTCACTACTACCGCTGTAGCGACTGCGGGAACGAGCGGCTATTCCCGAAAAAGAGGGAACTCAGGCGGCTAGAATCAGAGCTATCTGATTTCAAACATTACGGTGGGAATGGTGACTGACATAGAGAGCATGAACCCAGCCGAGAGGGTCACCATGCCGGATTACGAGATGAAACTCCGCGCTAGCGGTGAGCGCGTTGAGGTAACCGTACCCTCCGATCTGGTTGAGTTCCACGAGTTGGAAGGTGGTGATCCAATCGCATTCAGGCCGACCCTACAGGATGGTGAAATAGTGTTCGACCTCTACCCAGGATTAGGTGGTTGGGCGAATGAGCGGAACCTTTCACAAACTGGGAAGTGTAATACAACGCTATTACGCTTCCCTAAGGAGTTCGCCGTTGAATCTGGGCTCTTTGACCTTGTGGAGACAGGTGGAGCTGAAGTAAAATTCAAGACTCATCTACAGAAAGAGCTCACCCTATCATTGAATCCCCCGGTAAGACCAGTGTGCTACGATGATGTACGAAAACTTGCCAAGCCATTCTATACTCGACTGGCGAAGAACACCAACCGGTACTCTCACCAACTGCGTATCGGAGTTCCTCAGGCGTGGTCTGACGAAGATCTCCTGAACCTAAATGGTGGGGAGAAGTATGCAACCCGGCTCGCTGCCCGTGGTGGACAGTTGGTAGTGGTTCTCGATTTGAGCGGCGAACAACTAAGCAGTGACAGGAGTAATGTCAGGGTCTTCTTCGAGAAGGACATGAGCTATCTCGAGAACACGGAATCCGAGAACTACAGTAGAATTGTCGGGACATTCTCAAAACCATTCGCCCACGGCTTAGATTTGTCTTCTCCTACTGATAGAAAGACCAGCGTGAAGATGTGGCCAGAACCGAATAGAATTGTGGTTCAACCTCTCCCATCGGGCAGAATAAACTGGTTTGCTATGTAGGTAGTATACAAAACTGATTCCACCAAGGGTCAGTCCTCCAAGTACTCAAGATATTTATCCAGAACTTCGGTCACGAGTCTTCGTTTTCTCTGCTTTGCCATTGCAGGCTTGGGAGCGTTGTTCGAAGTCTGAAACCGAGTCCGAACATCCGTTGCTTTCTGGAAAAGTTCGTCACTCAAGATTCGATATTCATCTACTCTTGCACTGACCGACCGAACCGAGTATTCACCAGTGTAAATGGGGTTCCTGAGAATAGCACCAACCGAGTTTGGTGTCCACTGCATATTCCCTTTCCCGAACCTCTGGTCCTGGTTTAATACCTCCGCTACAGCGGGCATGGACTCTTGCTCTATGTACTCCCTGAATATCCGTCTCACAAGGGTGGCTTCACTGGGAACGACCTCTAGATATCCGTCCTCGCGCACCTCGTACCCGAGCGGTGGCGATGAATTCGGCCATTTGTGTTCCATCGCCCTGGCGAGGTGACCCATCTTCGTTCGTTGCTTGATTAGTTCTCTCTCAAATTCGGCTGCGTTGGCTATATTCCTGAAATTGAATCTACCGGCTGGGCTCGTCGTATCCAGTTGCTCAGTCACGCTATGGAGTGCGAGTCCCATATCGGAGAATTGTTTCTCAAGCTGGACTGCGTGCATGATCGATCTCGAAAACCGATCCAGCTTCCAGAAGACGAGGACATCGAATGCATCGGCTTCAGCCATCGAAATCATCCGTTGGAACATTGGCCGGTCCGTATCACTCCCACTCTCGGCTTCGTCCTGGAAGATGTAGTGAACCTCCCAGCCGAGTAGATGGCATCGGTCAACACACAGGCGGACCTGTTCACCAATCGAGTATCCATATTTTTGGCTGGTGGTCGATGTTCGTGCGTAGACGGCTGCCCTGAGAATTGAATTGGATTCATTTGAAGGCTGGAGAGCCCCAACTAAGGCGGTATCTTGACTGGTCATTTTTTCACCTCATTTGAACGGATATCTCTTACTCTCACACGCAGAGTCTCTCCAGTGATCGCGGCTGTCTGCGCAATTTGTCGTTGGGTAACGAGTCCATCAGACGCGAGGTAGAGTGCAGCACCAGCAAACCCTACTGGGCATTTCCCTGAAATGGTAGTCTCGTCAAGAGACTCTAGCAGTTCCAGCGCAGCATCTTCGTACTGGGCATCGAGACTGAGCTCCTGACGAAGGTACGGCAGGTAGTCATTTGGACGACAGACAGGGCTCGGGCGGGCGAGTTCCCTCGTGAGTCGTCGAATGAGACGCCCAAGTGAACCAGCCCGGACAGTGGCCGCAGATGCAATACGACCCGTGGGACGTGGGTCCTGTAGTTCGCGTGCAGCCACAGCAATGACCGAACCAATCAAGAGTTCAGTGGGACGACCATCAGTGAGATTTTCGATAGCTGCCTCGGCATAGATGGCTGCCGCTCGCTCTCGGACGTTCGTGTCGAGGTTCAGTTCATCAGCAAGGGTATCTAGGACCCCCATTGCAGTGGCTACCTGCTGCTCGGTGCTGTTCGTTATCGTGTAGTAGTCTGACCACGAGAGTTCCATCGAGGCTTCATCATCTGAATTCTCCAAGATTGTCGGGTGTTCAATCGTATCAGAGGCAACAGCCCCACAGTCGTCGCAGATAGGTTCAAGCGACGAGACCAGCTCGCGGAGTCGACGAGATCCGCAGGCCGGACACTGACCGAATTTGTTCGAAAGTCGGTCTGATTCATTCGATACTGGAGTTTTGGTTGGCATTTATTCCTCTCTCCGGGTCGCAGGTTGTACATCTGGCTTCGGTTCCTCGAGGGTGGCCAATAGACCACTCTCAGCACATGGTTTGCAGTACGGCAGTTGCTCTAGGTCGCCGTCCCAATCCACGCTCTCGAACGAGTACGAGGAGCTACAAGCTGGGCACTGCCAGTCGTATGTACCCCACTCCTCAGCTAGTTCAGGATACCGCAGTGCCAGAGTCGGCGTTAGCTTCGCGTCAGGATAGGCCTCGAGGTAGTTCTCCAGTTGCGCTCTTGGATAGTCATCAGTGAACGGTAGCAGACCAGTGACGTCCTCGTCCGAGAACTGGCTTCCTGCCCGACCACAGCGTCTTCGGTACGGGCAGTAGTCGCACTCCCACTCGAATTCTGGAGTCGGTGGTGGGAGTGATTGACTTCGCCGATATTCTGAGTTCTGGCTGGCCCAAGTTAGAACTCGATCTTCCCAGAACTCTTGCTCGAACTGAACGTGGAATACTCTGGTCGAGAAGTCATCACGCTTCGCGTATAGGATGACTGCGTCCGAGAGTCTACGCTCGAATTGCTCCGAAAGACCGTAGAGATAGGCGTGAACCTGGGCAAGGTGCTGTGGTTTCGGGGCCTCGAGATTGCTGAGAGAGGTGGTCGTTTTAATCTCAGTCAACAGGAGCGGCTCGCTATCGGCGTCGACGAACACTGAATCCGTCTCACCGCGAATTCGAATTGACTGGTCTGTACTATCGACGGTGAAATCCACCCACATCGAATTTCGGATGTACTCGCCATCTCTGGTCAGGCTCTGAAGAAAGGGAACAGCGACCTCGGTTTCGAAACGCGAACCGAACCAGAAGATTCCAGTCGGCTCTCCTTTCTCCGCTGGAGCATTGTGGAGCTGGTAGTATACCCGACGGTGGCATTTGAGCAGCTGGCTTGGACTGTGTCGTCGTGGGTCTGGTACCGGAGAGGGTCCGTTGAAATAGGGTTTCCCCCTCTCGACGTTTCTCTTGTGTTGTTGGCTTTTGTACCAAGAATTGAGTTCATTAGCAAGAACGTTCGAAAGGACACCCGCTGATTCATCTGCCGAACAATCGAACGATTCAGTTCCACCCGAAGGATCGGGGACCATGTCATAAGCAGGGTCCGGTGCTACTTGTTCAACGGCCGATTGCGCTGTTCGTGATTGGTCCGCATCTGATTGTGTCTCAATTCAATAGGGGGTTGGACTTCCAAGAGACTTAGCACGGCCTGAATCACAAGCTGTGGTATCCAATCGATAAGTCGGTGAGAAGCTTGATAGCTGGCTCATTGATAGCCAAGAGGATTGCAGCAAGAGGGTATCGTGGGCCGCGTGAGACGGTCTGTCGCTTGGGGTCATAGATTACGATACCAGCGTCAGCAAGGGTAGGTAAATGCGTCTGAGAGAGTGCGTTGTACACATTTCGATACGGTTCCCCTGTCGCGTGATTAGTCGGAGTATTTTGCTCAATACTGGCAATTCTTCGAGCAAGTTCCCGGGTTGGTATCGTGTTTCGATCGGAGTCTCCCAAAATCTGAACGACAAGACGCCGTCTTGTAGCTCGAAAAGCATGATAGAGGGTCGAGATTATTTGTTCAGTCTCGGGGGCCGGCATGGATTGATTTCGGACTGGCCCATGATGGACAGCGTTTGTCGTCAGTACTGTCCGCCACAGTCGTCCGTCAGATAAGGAATTTTACCTATAACCACAAAAAGTTGTGTCTATAGGTTGCTCTAACCGGTCTGTAGACCGGTTTTGTACGGGTCTTAGGTCGTCTCAAGCAGGAATATAGATAGATGCGGCCCCGAATTGAGTGGATGACACAAGCTGATGAGCGGGTTCTAGAGTTTCTCCACGAGAAAGACATCGTCGCGTCTCCCCCGGTGATTGCTGCCAATATTAATTATACCAGTGAATATATTTCACGGAGATGTAAGCGATTATCTGATGGAGGACTTCTACAGCGAGTTGATCCTAAAAATTACAAAGTTACTGAACTCGGTGAGCAATATCTTGCTGGAGAGTTAGAAAAGGAAGACGTAGAATTGGAATGAAGCCCCGAAAAAGAGCGTTTATACACCTCGGGTGAAGAAGAACAGATGGTGGCTATGATGACGGTTACCCCCACTCAGCCCCTTGTGATGAAGGATTAAAACTGAGCCACCACCTTCACAAATCATTGTCCAGAATAGAGGAAGAACCTCTGTCACAACGGTCAATCAGTGACCATCTCAAGAAACTGGATCCAGAGTGAATCAGTCAGGCTAAGACTATTTCCAAGGACAAATATAGTCTAAGAAGAAAGATTTTAACGGGTTTCAGTGAGCCTACCAGAGAGGACCTCGTCGAATACCCACATCAGAGAATCCGTTTTTAGCTCGACCCGAATCAGACCCGTTGTCCACGTAAGCTCGAACTTGGAGGCAAGACGTCTTTCTGCCTAATCAGCGGCAACAATCTTACTCTCTCTACCTTTCTCACGCTGTTTGAGTTTGAACATGGGAGAAAGATCGAACCCATCCAGTTCAGCGTTGGTGCAGAACAACAGGACCTGCCGGTCTGCCTGGTTAATGGCCTCGAACATCCGTTCTCTGGTAGCATGATCCACGCGACCGAACATCGTATCTCCGATCAGCGGAGGGATCGCAGGCATGACCTCGCCAGCAACCAAAGCGGCGGCATTTGAGATGATCATCTGACCCCCCGCAGAGAGGGCGGCCATCTCTTTCGGGGAGCCATTTTCTTTTCTGCGAGCGACGAGACCATCCTGCCTCTCCTCAACGTGGTACAAGTCACGTTGATCAAGTTCTGGGAGCAGGTCGTTGATCCGACTGATCATCTCGTCTCCGAGGTCGTAGTCGTTGGCGAAGTATTCGGGGAGATCTGTGCCGCGTGCTGCTGACTGTCGGGCTGCTGCTTCGCCTACGGCTTCGACAAGTTCGCTCCAACTGGTGCCGCCCCAAGGGTCATCAATCCCAACCGAGGATTCCGCGTCCAGCTTAGAAAACGTGAAGGCAGGAAGCGGGAACATTGTGTTTATCGCCTCTGACGAGCTGGTGCTGACCCATTCACCATTCTGCTCCTCTTTGACCTGTAGCGAGTCCACGGAGTTGACCGGCCCCCGGCGTGTCTCGGACGTCTGGAACTTACGGGTGAAACGGAACCGTCGACTGATTTCGCTGTCAGCGATTACGGTCGAGACCTTGGCAGAGATTTCTTCACCAGGAGAGAGCTCGTCGACCAGTTCGTAGGTGACTAAAGGAGCTTCGTCGTCGAACTCCCCGGTGAGACAGAGATGTATCGAATCGGCTAACGTGGTTTTGCCCAGGCCGTTGGAGCCTAGCACCACGTCGATACTGGGTTCGTCGCTTCGGTCGAGATCCAGCCGGTGCTCGCCACGGAAGCATCGCAGGTTCTCTACAGTGAGAGACTCAATACGAATAACCACTGCTGTAAATTTCGGGGTAGGGTGTAATCAATGTTACTGGCCTATGTTACACCAATCCACAGAGCTTCTCGGCGTATTCACTGGATATCTACCGGGGGGATTCGTCGAGGATATTCTGGTACCGGTTGAGCTGTTTGGCCACGACCGGGCTGCGGCATCTGACTGCAATCTTTTCAGCATCCCAGTCTTCAGGACGTTTTCGCGGCCATACGCCGTACAGGTCGATTTTCGGAAGTTCCAGAATGCCGAATTGGACGGCGTGGAGGTAGAGAGCGGTAGATGCGTCTTCCCATGTGACACCCTTTTTCCGTGGAAGTTTTTGAGGGAAATCAACGAGTACCGAGGGTAGGCCACGATCTCTAGCCGTGGAGATGAACCCGGAGTCGTTGCTGAATAGCAGGAGATCGAACCCCCCGGTTTGGTGGACTCCTTCACAGGCAACGGTGATATTGTTATCCTCCATACCAGACTGAATCTTCTCGGTGTATAGTTCACGTTGTAGTCGGCTGAAATACTGTCGTCCAAGCCGGAGCTGCCGCGGTGTCTTCTTCAATTGGTTACGAAGTTCTCTATATTCTTGGCCGAAGGCGTCTTCGAGTTGCCGGGTGTTATTGATTTTTTCATCACCATCGTAGTTCATCAATTCGTCCCGAACCCCGGTGACGACGGCATATCCGTTCAAACCTCGCTCTTGCTCAGGGGCTACCCCCAGTTGGCGAGCAGGCCAGTACTGTATCAGGTTAGTGTCGAAGACTGCGAGGGATTCAGTGTTCCCATGTTCTAGACGCCGGTTTCTGTATGGGTCGATGAAGTCCGAAATCTCGTCTTGGTTTTCGAACTCTAGCACGCTGGAAGTAAATGCGCCAATGAAGGCCCTGTGGTCTGGGATTTCTGATTCTGCTTGTTCTCCGTGACGGCGTCCTACTTCGGATCTTTCTTTCTGGTATTGACTGACACCGTTTGTGAACCGGATAGAGGCGGGAGTTCCTCGATCCAGCTCAATTTTATAGAGGGTAGAGAGGATACTGGATTTGTGGTCTACGGAGATAATCGGGTTCCCGGTGCTGTAGAGTGCGTTGAAGAGAAGGGGAAGCTGCTCTCTGGTAATCTTGTAGATGTCGTCGGTGCTACCGTGATCTCCTGGACCGGTTAGTTCCAGAGCAGAGTTCTTTTGATAGTCTATGAGATTCATCTCGGGCCGTGGAATCATCGGGTAGATAGTGGACTCCAGGTTAGCTGGGTTGGAGCCTTCTAAGGTGTAGAGATGGTCGAGTTTGAACTGGTCGAGTTGGTTGCTGGCTCCGATAAGGCAGGCGTTAAGAAGCCGTGATCCGCTGGAGATGCTGACAGCGTTTCCATCCCCTTGTTCTTGAAGAGTCTCTAAGACGTGCTGTGAGAGCTTTTTAGGTTTATTGACGCTGGGTGTTATGGAGAGTTTGATCCTGGCGTCCACATTATATTCGCGGCAGACGTTCTCGATGAGTCGGCGGATGGAGGGCAGTACATCTTTGTCGTTCTCCGGTACGAAGACGAGAATGTCGTCAGGGTTATCGCCGCTTTCAATCGACGCTATTAGCGAGTTCAGGAGTGGTGTGGGTCGGCTATCTGTGACGCCGATCCAAGTATCAGCCATTATGACGTGAGAAGAGACCATCCCAGAAATATCTATTTGAGTTGGACAACGAGACCCAGGTCCTCTATCCAGGAGAGGGTCGGGCCCCCTTTTTTAGTTTCAAATACGTACTATTGCTGTGAATAAAACCGGGCAACTACGGAGGTGGTTACCGATATAGAATCTGTCGGAGAGATCTGACCACACTTCCGGGAATCGAAGAGTAGGCGTAGTGTTCGTCCGGATAAGTTGGTGATAAGAGTGGACGGCGAGGCTAGTGGTGACTTGGGTTAGGGTGATCGTCGTGCTGTCTTAGCTGAGAAGGATATCGGGTTCGAGGTGGTGGAGAAGCCGTTGAGTCTTCGGAGGTCAGGCTGAGATCGAGTTCTCCGCCATCGAGTTCGCGGGTATAGGTTTCTCGTTCCCAGGGCCGGTCCTCGATTGGCTCGAACTCCGTGGAGGAGATATCAAGCTGTGGGTCGACGTTGTATCCCTGTCTTCGGCCACAGTTCTGCTGAGTGGACAGCTTGTTCACCGGGCAGTAGAGTTGGTTGTCTGCGCCCCAGAAGCAGTCTTCGGGCTTTGAAACAGGTGATTTATGGCTGCTATTGTCTTTGAGTTGGTGGTTGAGTAGTGTGCTAGCGGTTCCCTTTGCTGCGCCTCCGAGGATCTTGGCAGCGAAGTATTCAATTCCGTTCATACTGCTTGTTTAAGTGTTGAATGAGAAGTATTTTCCGCCGAGGCCAAGTACTCCGTTCACTTCTCGTTCTGAAATTAAGTCTAAATTCCGGTGTTGTGTGGTATCAATATATGTCGGATGATTTCCAGACAACTTTCTCGTCAGGGAAGGTTGACTCGGTTTCAGATGAGTATCCGGATCTGAAGTCGTTGGACGTAAAGGTAGATGACGAAGATGGGTAACGACCGTGTTGATTACAAGGGGCCCGACGAATCTGAATTGCCGAGTCATGTCCAGTACCAGATCTGTGGTACGAACGCTTTGGTCGGATGGAGGGTAGCGGATTACTTGAAGGAGAAGCAGTTCACAGACAGGGTCTCGTGCCAGTAGCACGAGGACAAGAGCGGTATCGTCTCCTTCGAGATCAAGGGAACGGCAGCGTACGTTTAGACATCACTGAGTTCGCCCTGCTCAGTATCCACTTCCTTAGTTCTCCGTCAGGTTGTCCACGATCTTGTCGCGCATCTCGGTAGTACGGGTAGGTGCGTCCGGGTACTTCTTTCGGTAATCCTCCACATCGTCTATTTCTCCGGTGCAGTTCTGGCTTTGCAGGTGGCCTTTCTCGATGGTTTCGAGTTCTGTTCCGCATTCTCGACACTTGATGGGACTGGGAGCGTATTTCGTATCGGTCATGTTTTGTCGTGGATGAGCTCGATGAGTTCCTGTGCGTCTTTTTTGTCGAAGCTGTGAGTGTGGAAGTGCTGGGTTACGTCGTCGGAGTCGCTTACCGAGATGATCACCGGTGAGACGAGGACTGTTGACTCGGCTTTGGAGACTTCTGAAGCTGTGTGTAGCCAGAGTTTGGAGGAAGATTCTCTTCCGATTTCGTCGGCTTCCTCGCCTGGCATAATTGCCATTCGTTCCCTGTCTGCTTCTTTTGGCGAGTAGATTGCGACCGGTGGATACGACAGGGTTTCCTGTACAAGGGCGTCGATGACGAGGCTGCGTTCATGTGCCTCTGCTCTTTTCTCCATCATGGCTTCGCCGGAGGTTGGCGGAACCATGTCTTCCATGACGACGTTGAATTCTGCATTGTCGGGGTTGAAGCCGAGATCCTGGATCAGGTCGGAGATACGGTCTTGGGTTATCCGATGATCGTTGCTGATGTCGGTCACGGTGTCGACTATTCCATCGGCGTCACCAGGCATACAGGACTGTCTCATAATGCGGTTAAAGTATTTTCCCAGTCAGGGAATTTCAGAGATGCTATTGCTTTTTTGAGGGGGAGTTACCGGATACCGAGTTATATTACCCGGGGGCGGACGACCACTACTGAAGCCGTGTTTCAGTCTCCGAGGTCGTCGAGGAGTTCGTAGTAGCGTTCAAGGAAAGTGTCCAGCTTCGGCGGAGGCATGATCTCGCTTCTGATTAGGCGGGAGCCTTTCTCCGCGTAACAGTTGAGAGCCTGGGTTCCTTCATTGGAGAGTCGGGTATTGGTGTTAGAGTCCAGAAGGGTGAGCATCAGCTGCTTGATTTCCTCTTTCTGTCCCCAGGGAATCCCTTCGCGCTCAATCTCAGCCACGATCAGTGCCCCGTAGATCTCGTATTTCTGGTCTTCGTAGCTTTGGATGACATAGTCGACGAACTCCTGTTCTGCAGGAGGTTCTTCGTCGTCAGGGACCCGGCTCCGAGCTTTGATCCCAGCCATTGCGGAGAGGTAGTATTTGTCCCAGTCCGTATCCAGTTTGTTGATGGTGCTGTTCTTGTTTATGTTGCCGTAATAACTTCTGGCCTCTTTGCTGAGTCGGAATGACATTCAGGCCACCTCTTCCAGTTGTTCTTCTTCGGTTTCGGATTGGAAGTCCATGAAGTAGTCCTTGTCCAGGCTTTTCTCGACTTCGCCTGGTTGCTCGGTTTTGTGGATGGTACAGTATTTGATGTCGCCTGAATCGAGTTCGCTGACGAAGCGTTCGCGTTCGGAGGAGATTACGAAGATCACCAGTTGATCGAACAGGTTGGAGATGATCGGTGCGACTTCTGCTCGTTTCTCGTAGTCGATGCTGACCGCCGGGCTGTCGATGACGAACGGTACATCGATTGCGGAGTCCTCGAACAGGGTGGAGAGGTAGGCGTAGGCGATTGAGAGGCTTTGGCCTTCGGAGACGTCCTCTTTCCCTTTGATCCTGATGGAGTTGTCTATGGCCTCGATTTGTACTTGTGAGAGGCCGAGGATTTTCTTCAGGCGTTGGTTGGTTTCGTCGATCTGATTATGTTTGAGTTCGTTAAGGTATCGGTCGATAAACTCGTCGAAGATACTTTCGAGTTTGTCTGCTTTCTTCCCGAAGTTGACGGTGTTACTGGCTTCTCGAACCTCTTTTTTCCGCTCCTGGACTTTTTGGCGGCAGAGGTGGATGTTGTTCTTCCAGTCGAGACCGAGTTCTTCTCTCTCATTTTTGTCGGTGCTGGTGAGTTTACGAAGCTCTTCTTCTTTCTGTCTTTTCTGCCGTTTCTCCTCTTCTTTCTGCTCGGTGATCTTCTCAAGTCGTTCGCTGAGGTCCGGATCGTCAAGGTCGACTCTGCCTTTCTCCTGCTTTTTCTGCTCCAACTTCTCCCGTTTATCATCTAACTCCTCGAACTTGTCTTCATAGTCCTCGAAGTCGGGTACTCCTCGCAGGTTTTCTTTGAGCAGATTGAGGACGCCGATATCTTCTTCTGAAAGGTAGTGGTCGGCGTTGGTCAGAATGGTTTTGGCGTGTTCTTCGTCGATTTCCCTGCCGCAGATGCATTTCGGGCGTTTGGATAGCTCGGTGAAGAACTCTTGGGAGGTGGGTTTCGGCAGCTCCATGATGTTCATGTTCTTCACCAGTTTTCCCATGTCGTCGTGGAAGTCTCTGTGAAGTTGACTGGGAGAGCGCATCCGCTCTAGGAGTTCGTCCGTCGCGTCTTCTATTTCGCCTCGGACTTCGTTGATTTCTCGTTCCAGGCGCTGGTCCTTCTCTAGTTGCTCCTGGTTCTCGGCTAAGAGTTCGCTGCGTTCTGTACCTAAGTCCTGGATAGCGTCTTCGTGGTCACTGATTTCTGTTTCAAGGGTTTCTTCCCGCGCTTCCAGTTTTTCCAGTTTCTTCTGGGCGGTATCTAGTCGACCCTTGAGGTTGCGGTAACCGGATTCGCTTTTGACGCTTGTGACCTCTTCCTCGTTCTGTTTTTCTTCTACTTCTTGGGGGATCTTGTTCCTCTGATCCTCGATCCGGTTGAGGTAGTTGACGATTTTAAGGGCGTTCTCGGCTTCGTCTTTCCCGGTTTGGATGAAGTCTTGGGTGAGCTCGCCGTTGAAGACGAATAAGTTGGCGAAGGA
Source organism: Haloarchaeobius amylolyticus (assembly GCF_026616195.1). Classification (NCBI taxonomy): domain Archaea; kingdom Methanobacteriati; phylum Methanobacteriota; class Halobacteria; order Halobacteriales; family Halorubellaceae; genus Haloarchaeobius; species Haloarchaeobius amylolyticus. The sequence goes on along the minus strand of NZ_JANHDH010000002.1, from coordinate 228,675 downwards.
CTCGTTGATGATCGTGTTCAGTTCGTGGTTGGGTAGGGAGTGGCCGAGCATATCCCCGCCGCCAGTTTCGCTGGGGGTGATGGTCCGGTACTGGTGGTCGTAGGTTTCGTAGTCAAGTTCCAGACGGAAGGTGAACGGGGTGTCGTTGGATTTGAAGTCAGCTTCGAACCAGCCTTCTATTGCGTCGAAGTCCTCGGGTTCCAGGTTTGAGACGGTGAGCTCTCCTTCCTTGTTTTTACTCAAATCCTTACCTACGAGGACAGTCCGGATCAGGTCCATAGTAGTGGTTTTTCCGGTGCCGTTAGGCATCTGGACGAGCGAGATGTGGTGGGCGTCCTCGCCGTCTCGCGTCAAGTCGATTTCCAGGTCTTTGAACTCCCGGATGTTGTGGTACCGGAAGCCTGTGATTCTAAGATCCATCGAGTCTCTCCTCTTCGGTGAGTTCTACTGTGTTAATCAGTCCTTGCAGGTCGTTGCCGCCGAAGTTTTCCTCTATCGCGTTTTCGTAGAAGTTCAGGAATCTCTCCTTGACCACGTCTGATTGACCGTGTTTTTCCATTACCTCTTCAACGATTTCTTCGACTTCTGGTTTTGCCATGGGTCAGTTTTCCTCCTTTGAAACTTTGCTGAGGTCGTTGAGCCAGTCGTACCGAATCTTGTCCGGGGGTATGTCGACCTCGTCATCCTCATCGTCTTCGTTGTCCTCAGGTTCTTCTTCGATGTCACTCCTGACAACAAAGTCAACTATGTTAGCTGTTTTCCCAGGGTTATCAGGATCCGTTCTGAGTGCTCTGCCGATGCGCTGGATGGTGGTTCCTTTGGAACGGTTGGATGTGAACAGGATGATGTTCTTCACGGATTTGATGTCGATGCCTTCGGAGATTGCCTTGCTGCTGACAAGGGTGGAGATATCGCCGTTTGAGAAGGCTTCGAGTGTTTCCTCCGGGTCTTCCCCGTAGTAGGTCCGGTAGCTCTTGGTGTGGTTGTGGATGATTTTCTGGACCTTGTGCCCGTACTCCTTTGTCTCGACGAAGATGAGGCAGCCCTCGAGGATTTCAGGGTTGTTCTCCAGGTATTCTCGGAAGACAGGTAGTTTCTCCTCGGAGGTTTTCCGGACCTTAGCCAGCATGATGTACAGCTGGCTTTTCGGGATGTTCGGATTCTGCTGTTTCAAGCCGCTGTATTTGCCGAACGCTGCTTTTTGCTCTTCCTTGTCCTCTTCTGAGAGTTCGTAGAAGAGCGGTGTGTAGTCGAGTTCGGTGAGGATTCCTCTTTTGATTGCGTCTTCGGCGGAGAACTCGTAGACGACGGGCCCTACTTCGTCTCGTATGAAGTCGTTCCTGTCCGGGTCGTAGGGGTCGAAGGGTGTGGCGCTGAGGCCGAGCCGGTGTTTGAAGGCTTCGAGTTTTCCGGTCAAGTTGGCTTGTCGTGTGTCGCTACCGATGTTGTGGACTTCGTCCGCGATCAACAGGCTTCGAGGGATTTTGTTGTTGACATCGTTTTCGATTACTTCGTGTAGGTTATCATAGGAGATGATCAGGGCTTCCAACTTGTCACGGTTCTTGGTCAAGAACTGGCTGAGGTCGTGGTCGCCGTCGTATTCCTGGTAGATCCACATTTCGTCTGCGCTGAAGCTCTCTGATAGGGTGTCGTACCATTGGTCAAGGAGGTCGTTTCCTCGGGTGGCGACGACGATGTTCTCTACGGCGTCCTGTCTTAGCAGGCGGTTCAGGATTTTGAGGGAGGTCCGGGTTTTCCCGGTTCCGGTGGCCATGTCGAGGATGCCGTGACCGTTTTCCAGGAACTTGTTCACTGCTACTTCTTGGTGACGCCAGCGGTAGGCGCTGGTCAGTTTCCTTGATTCAGAGGGGTTGTCGTAGGGACGGTCGTCATCCCGTAGTTCAGCTATGTTGAGGGAGATACTGTCAGGCAGTGAGAGGCTGTACACCCCTCGTTTGGCGTTGTCCCAGATATCGTCGAACCGTCTCTCGTGCTTTGCCAATTTGTTTGCTTCGCGTTCGGAGTCCCAGGAAATGAAGACAGTGTAGGATTCGTAGTTTGAGAATCCTTTGCTGCTGTCGTTTTGGGAGCCGTGAAAGGCAATTTTGTCGTCGTTGGCGTCTCGCATGATTCCCCATTTGTCGTGGAAGTCGCCGGAGAGGTTTTCCCCGGTGATTGCGAGCTTGATGTCAAGAAGACCGTCAGCGATCATCCACGCAATGGTATTCTGGGTCTCTTTTTCGAGTCCCTCCTCAATGTCGGAGACCAAGTTTTTGAGGCGGTCGTATAGTTCCTGGCTTCGTTTAGCTTCCTCCCCTTTCTGAAGGGCTTCCCAGTCCTCTTCCTCCAGTATTGGACTGATTATCCACTTGGCGGTGCCTTCGTTCTCCGCGAGACCCTTCAGCCCTCTTGAAGCGTGCTTAAACCAATTGCTGGTAAAGTAGCCGACACCTCGCTTGTACTCTACCGAGACACTAAGGGCAGGGTTGTAAAATTCCTCAGCAAAGTCTACGTCAGAGGTTTCGATGACGTCGGGGAGATCCAAGTCTCTTAGCCCCTTGTCAGAACTTACCATCTGAAATCTAGCAATAGCTAGTAGGTATTTGAATTTTTCCCACAGGCCCCAAGTGCGGCTGATCTTAACTATCGTGAGGCAAAACCTCAAACTCAGATGGTCCTATTGAAACAGATCTGGAGAGGGTAATTGATGACTCCACTGGAATCCAGAACACCTCTTGCCATAGAGATGATCAGGAAGAACAGCTCGTAGATCACGGTTAGGGAATCTCACCCTAAAAGAGGAACGCAAACGGAATCCAATCGACTTCGTTTGATTGTCTATAACTGGCAAAGTATTTTTACAGTAGCACGGAGAGACCCTATTTAAGAAGAAAGCATGAGCGATTCAGACTCAGGGACATTTGATATCGACGCCCATCCGGTCAAAGAGTTTTTTATCGAAATCATCACTCGGGACGTGAAGTTGATCGACACCATTCCAGAGTTCGTGGATAACAGCATTGACGGGGCTACAAGAATTGCAGATGATGAAGAGGATCTATCTGGCCTCTATGTGCGGATTGATGCGGATTCTGATGAAATCACCATTAAGGACAATTGTGGCGGCATTCCAAGAGATCTCGCTGAGGACTATGCATTCCGATTTGGCAGACCTGATATGGAGGGGGGAGATCTGCCATCCAAGATAGGGAAATTTGGTGTCGGAATGAAACGCTCATTTTTCCGGCTCGGAAAAAACTTCCTCCTGGAAACTTACTACCACGGAAATAACGAAAGATATGTTATAGAGATTGATTCGGAAGAGTGGAAACAACACGATGGTTGGAATTTCACTGGGGAATCTATCGATGAAGATGATCCCCGTTGCACTCTGGACGAGACGGGGACAAGGATCCAGATCACAGACTTACACGAGTCCCCAAGAGAGAATTTTGGAGACAATCTTTTCATCTCCAAGCTGCGAAGCCATTTGACATCCGAATTTAGTATGTTTCTCAACCGAAGCTTAGAAATCATTCTGAACAACGAGGGACTTGGTTACTCTCCTTTGGAGATGCTGGAGGATGATGACTTCAAACCCGCTTTTCAAAACTTTATTTTCGAGCGCGAAGAAGAAGAAGTTGAAGTTGATATCCGAGCAGGTTTAGGAGAAGCTGACCCAAACAAGGCTGGTTGGTACGTCTTTTGTAATGGTCGGCTGGTGCTTGAAGCGGATCAATCAGAAATGACCGGTTGGGGGGACCCCCTACCGAAATATCACAACGACTTTGCCCGTTTTCGAGGCATGGTAAATTTCAAGAGCTCTGATCCGGGCGCGCTACCATGGAATACAACGAAAACAGACATAAACCCTGATTCAGGTGTGTATCAGAGAGGAAAACAGAGAATGATTTCAGTAACTCGATCTGTGTTCAATTTCTTACGAGAAGTTAGTAATCAGAAATCAGATATGAATTTGGGGCAGGGTGAGAGTTCTCCAATTGAACAAAGAATCGACTCCGGGGAGTACGTTGATGTTAATCAAATGGATACCAGTGAGGAACGAGATTTCACAGCCCCAAATCCTGAAGAAGTTGAAGAGGAGGATGAAGTTGGGTATATCAACTATAGCAGGCCCAAGGACAAGATTGAGGACATCAAAGATGTGTTGGGGGTTGGAACGTACAAGGAGGTAGGCGTTGAGACGTTTGAATACTTCTATTCAGATCAGGTAGAGAGATAAAGCATGCCGTCCTATGATGATATCAATTTCAGGCTGAGGCCTGCGAAGAGTATTGAAAGGAAAATGTTGGCTGAACTTTTACAGAGAGCAGTTCATCTTCATCCACATCGGGACTACCGGTACATCGGTTTTGGGTCAATCTTTTTCAGTGAATTCAGGATACTGCATAAAGAATATGGGATCGATGATATGGTGAGTATAGAGCGTGTTTTCCAAGACAAGGAACGGTTTGAGTTTAATACACCATACAGTTGTATCGATCTCATACTGAAAGATTCGAAGGATGCGCTCTCAGAAATTGACTGGGACAAGCCTACGATACTTTGGTTGGACTACGAGACCTGTCTACAAGAGTCTATGATAGACAACGAATTCCAGGTGTTCTTTTCTGAGGCTCCACCGGGCAGCTTCTTTTTCACCACTTTGAACGCTGTGCCAGATAAGGACAGTGGGTTAGAAGAAGATGAATCCCGCCTTGACCGATTGAAAAAAGAGGTTGGTGCCGATAACATCCCTGATACTATCAGTGACTCTGATTTATTCGGCAACGGAAAAGCGAAGACTTACCAGAAGATCCTATCTAATGTTATCGAATCATATTACCTCAGACCCAGGAATAAAGGTGTGGCGGAAGACGAGCAAATAAAATTCCAACAATTAGTAAATTTCGAATATGAGGATAATGCGAAAATGATGACGTTTGGCGGTGTGGTATATTCCGAGAGCATGGTGGATTCCATAGAAAAAGCGAATTTTGAGGAATTCGAGTTCGTTGAAAAGGGTTCAGACCTCTTCCAGATCGAGAATCCAAACCTGACCCTTGTTGAAGCGAGGTCTCTCGACGAGGCACTTCCTGGTGACCCGATCAGTAACGAAGTACCGATCTCTGATGAAAAAAAGGAAATGTACGAGAAAGTCTATCGCTATTACCCATCGTTTGTAGAAACCGAGCTATGACTGTTAGTGAGGAGATCCGGAACACAGCCTCGTCCAACCTTTACCTGGAGTGCTTTGAGATATCTCCGGATTGCTCTGAGGAGAGTTTTTATCAGTGATAAAAGTTTAGACCCAATGTGGTGCGTGAGTACGGGTTACATGTGGATATTGGTTCCTTAACATGTGAGGTTACCTTGAGATCAAAAGGCCGCATTGGTGTTGTCAAGTATGTCGATGGAGATCCGACCGTGAAAAGTGTCACCGGAAATTACTTCAAGCAAAACAGTGGGGTTGATACAGTCTCAACTGTTCGTCACGAACTAATCAACGTCCATCTGTTGAATACGGAGAACGATACGAGTCACGGCTCGAGATTCAAGGAGTGGGCGGAGAGACTGAATACTTAATTATATTGTGAGGTGTTTACAGAGGCGAGATGGTTGGTCGTCTGCAGGAGTTGTGAGTCTTAAATTACGAGATATCGAAAATCGAAGCTAGTTGAGCATCCCGAGAAATATCGGTGCAAGGAATGCAGCAGCGAATTTCAAGTAAAAGAGAGATAGTAATTGATGGATTGAATCTCCACCGCCATCGATACATACAAAGACTTGTTTTTGCCACGCTACAGTTCTAGAAGGACAGGTTGCGGAGTCTGTTAACTATCTTGATTACTTCGTCGGTGGCGTACTCAATCTCTTCTTTGGTGTTGTCTTTCCCGAAGCCGAATCGTATTGCGTTGTGCCACCTGGCTTCGTTCTCGGTGATGGCCTGAAGGACGTGTGAGGCTTCTACCTGGCCCGTGGTGCACGCCGAACCTGCTGAGACTGCTATATCAGGTTGCAGGTTCTTGACGAGGGCCTTGTTCTCTACGCTTGCGAAACTAATGTTCAGGTTGTTGGGTATCCGTTTCTCCGGATGACCGTTCAGGACGATATTGTCCAGCTCGTCGTTGAATCGTTCCCACATATAGGTGGTGAGCGCATTCACGTGGTTAGTACGTTCCTTCATGTTCTTGTCGGCCATCTCAACTGCCTTTGAAAACCCGACGATAGACGGTACATTGAGCGTACCAGATCTCCAGCCTCGTTCGTGCCCGCCGCCGTGAAGCAAAGGTTCGAGTTTCACCTTTGGATTTCTGCGGCGGACATAGAGTGCTCCGACGCCTTTCGGCCCGTAGATCTTGTGACCGGAGATAGACATCAGGTCGATCCCCATTTCCTCAACATCGATGGGGAGGTATCCGATTGCCTGGACTGCATCAGTGTGGAAGAAGACCTCTTTCTTTTTGGCGATGTCACCGATTGTGTTGAGAGGTGCGGTGGTACCGATCTCGTTGTTTGCGGCCATAATCGAGATTAGCACGGTGTCGTCACGGATCGCGGTTTCTACGTCGCTGGGATCGACCTGGCCGTGTTCGTCGACAGGAAGGTATGTAACAGCGAACCCTTTCTCTTCCATTGCTTCGCAGGCTTCGAGTACAGCTTCATGCTCGGTGACAGCTGTGATGACGTGGTTCCCCTTGTCGTGTTTGGCCGCGTACTCGGCTGCTCCCTTGATAGCTAAGTTGTCGGATTCGGTAGCTCCGCTGGTGAAGATGATTTCCTCGGGGCGGGAGTTCACCACTTCTGAGATGCGTTCTCTGGCTTCGTTGACCGCTCTTTTGGCGTTGGCCCCGTAGATGTGGTCTTCGCTCGCAGGGTTCCCGTAATGTTCTATGAAGTAGGGCTTCATCTCCTCAATGACGTCTTCGTCTACAGGGGTGGTGGCATGGTGGTCGAGGTAGATGGGAGTTTCCACGTCAGAAGTCATGTTATCCTTCCTGTTGTGCGTGCTTCCCTTTCACTTCACCGGGTACCAAATCTTCGAGATCGGTTAGGTCTCTGACGTTGCCGTGGACTCTGATCACTCCTCGGTTGAGGTGTGCGACGAACTCATCGTACAAATCCTCTTCAGGATCTTTGTTTTCCTGGATTAGCCGCTCCTTCAGGAGGGCCATGTAGAGTGCGTCGTGTTCTCCGAGGAGGGTGTACCGGTTGAACGTCTGGCCCTCGTTGTCGTATTCTTCCGGATTTGGTGGCCGTGGTTCGTTCAGGGAGTAGCAGAACCCGATCCGGCACAGGTAGTTCGGCGTCATGCCGGTGTTGGCTTTCAACATTTTCAACCGATTGGTGGCGTCGTTACCTATCGTGATGCGGTTGAACTTCTGGCTCATGAGGTGATCTCCTCCAGGGACTGCTGGTTTTCGTCATCGTCGCCCCAGAAGTAGCCCTTCGAGGGAATGGTCCGGCCTTCTGTTTCGTCGTATTCGAGGTGGTAGGCATTGGAGATGTATCCCTCTAGTTTCTGGTACTGGCTGTCGTCGATTTCCGTGTCGGTAGAAAAAATGATGACTTGGTGAGCTGCTTCGGGGAAGAAGTGCGTGATGAGGTTGTCCCGGTGGTCGTTGTCGAGGCGTCCAAGGGGCGTGTCGACGATGAACGGAAGTGGGCGGTCGGAGATATCTGCTAGCGCCCAGAGTAGAGAGGTGGCGAATATCTGTCGTTCACCCGCGGAAAGCTCGGTGTGCGGCTTTTTGTTGCCGTGGATGGTCTTGATGGAGATGTCAAGGGTGTCTTCGTCTATCTCAATCTCGTCGTAGAAATCGCCCTTGTTGGAGAGAGTGATGTACCGGTCACTGAGTTTGCTCTCCAGTTTCCGGAGTTTTTCCTTGGCAAGTTGTTCTCGGAAGTCTTGAACTGCGTCACGTACGTCTGTAGCTAGGTTTGCCCGTTCGGAGACATCTTCGACACGGGCTTTCTTCTCCAGTTTGTTCTCGATCTCGTTTTCTTTCCGTTCGAGCTTTGTCTGTGTCTTACTGGTCTCTTCTTCGAGTTCTTCCAGCTGAGACTTGATCGCACCTCTCTCTTCCGTCAGCTCGTTGAGGTCATCGATAAGCGGGGAGATGAGTTCTTCATCAGGTGCTTTGCCTAAGCCAGTTTCTACTTCCTGAAGTTCTCGGGTTTCTTCTTCCAGTTCTTCAGTTGCCTCTGACAGCTGCTGCGGAACATTGTGTAGGGCCTTGTCCACCAGAGAGTAGATTTCCTGGCGTTGTGCTTCGGAGAACTGGTGTGCAAGTTCTGGCTCTTCGTCATCGATCTCAAGACGTCCCTGGAGCTTTCGCTTGATACGTTCAGCGACTTCCCCGATCTGGTTTTCAGGAACATCGGTTTCCTGCCAGACATCATTATCTCCGAGAACATCGTTGAGTTCGTCAGTGAGTTCGTCTCTGGCAGTTACCTTGTTCTGCCGTTCTGTCTCAGTCTTGAGCCGGTCAACTACGGCCTCACACAGATCGGGTGCCAGGGTAAACGGGTATGCACCCATGGCGATTTCCCGGATCTGGTCCTCGCGTTGTTCAATACTGGCTTTGAGTTCTGCCCGACGTTCTTTCAGCTCTCCCCGCTTTTCGGCATATGATCCACCTTCCTGAGCGATTTTGGCTTCTTTGTTTTCGATCTTTGAATCCAGTTCCTGCAGCCTCTCTTTTTTCTCCTCCTTCTCCTGCTGGAGGTCTTTGAGTTCCTGCTCAAACTCGACTCGTTCTTCTCTGAGTTCTTCGAGTTCGTTTTTGATACCTTCGACCCCGCTTTCATCCAACTTGCGGGAGATGTAGATGGAGAGGTCAGTGTCCAGCCGTTCGACTAGGTCCAAACCTAAGAGGGAGTACATCGAGTCCTCGAAGTCGGCGTCAGATTCAACTGCGGATGCGAGTTCCTGAATTTTCTCGCCATCGAAAAAGAACAGCTGTGAGACGCCGGGCGGGACAAGTTCCTTGAGAAAGTCCTGCCACTGGTCTTCGTTCAGCTCAGAGGGTATCTGCCCGTTTCTCCGAACCTCCAGGTTCTCGACGATGCTCTTACCTCTGTCTCGCCAAGAGCGTTCGACCGAGTAGTGGTCAACTTCGCCCATGTGGGCGTACTCGAACTCCAGACGAACTGAGGCTTCGTCTGCTTTTCCGTCAGGATATTCGTGGAGTTTACTTCGGATAGTCTGTTCGTAGTCCTTTCTGGCGGTGCGGCGGCCGAGTGAAGATTTCCCGTGTAGGCAGAATCCTATGGCCTCAAACAGAGTGGTTTTCCCCGCCCCATTTTTCCCGCCGAACAGGACAATAGGAGAGTCGTCACTTGATGAGAGAGTGATCTCGTTGGGACCACGATAGGGTCCAAAGTCCGTGATTTCCAGTTTATTTATTCTCATAAAGTACCTTCAGCTTCCTCCGATACCGTCGTACTGCCAGGCTTCTATCCGGTCCTCTCCTTCGATCTCTGCAACGATTTCTTCCAGATCGCGCCAGTCCTCTCTCATGACTTTGTCTATCTCGCTGTAAATGGAGGCCCGGCGTTTCATTCCGTAGTGCTGGAACTCGGTGTCGAGCAGGCGTTTGATAAGTTCTGGTTGTACATCGTGATCCTCACAGATGTCTTTCAGAACTTCTGCTTCCATCTCTCCGAAGGAGCCGAGGTCGTCGTGTACCCAGTTGAGGTTGTTGTCCATGACCTCGTTGTAGATCCGTGGCACGGAGTCGGCCCAGTCTGCACGTTCTTCACGCCACAGACGGCGAATCTCTCTGAGTTCTTCCTCTCGAATCAGCTCCATCTCTTCGTCTCCAGGGAGACCCTCGTTGACTTCTTTCTGCGTTTCCAGAAGCTTGCGCAGCAGATCTTTGCAGAACTCGAACTTGTGGGCACGGGGGATGATGCCATCGCTGCCGTTGTTTTTCTCCTTGACGTAGCCGTGTTGACGGCCCTTTACTTGCCGGAATTTCGGCTTCTTCTCCGGGTCTTGGGTTTCTTTGAGAAAGTCACGGAACTCCAGCAAGGGTTCCATCCAGTCCTCGCCCTCGTCGATCATGTTTTGCATAGCCTTGTCCTCTGAGACGACGGTGCATGTCCAGCAACCGAACCGGCTGTTCCCGCAGGACGGGGTCTTCGTATCGATCACCATAGGGCACTCGTCGTCGGCTTCCTGATAGAGGGCTGCAAGGTCTCTATTGTTCTTGCCCCACGGGTTTTCGACAGCCTGGATGAGGTACGTCCAAACGTCATCGACGATCCAATCCTCAATGGGGGTGTAGACGAAGGCGTTAGCGAACTTGTTGTGGCGGGAGAGCACGCTGCTTTCGATGCTGTGCATCTCCATCACCTGCTCGCGGGTGGCTGATTCTGCTTTGCGTGCTCCCAAGACGACTATGACTTCACCGTGTTCGGAGACTTTGTTCTCGATGAAGCGGTCAGCAGGGTCGATTTTGAGGCGTTCGGTACACCAGCGGAAGTTCTGGTTCGGTGCTGGGTAGCCTCGGCCAATCAGGTTAACCCAGAATGAGTCGTCGACCTTGGGAGTGACCTTGTGAGCCGTGAAAGGTAGATTTTTCTTTTCTGCATATTCGTTGATATTTTCGAGAGTGGAGATGATGTGGTTGACAATCTTCGGAGTTTCGACTAAGGTATCACTTGAGATAACATGGATTGGCTTGTCTCTTTTATTCTCTGGGAGATCTTCGATAGCGTACCAAATTAGCTGGAGGGCAGTGGTTGAGTCCTTGCCGCCACTGTACCCAATGACCCAAGGACGGTCATCCGCTAGGTAAGTGTCCTGTATTTCTCCGTAGATATCTGCAAGTGAGCGGTTGTCGAAAACGGACTCTCCTTTCTCTTGTCCAGTTTTCGCAACTTCTAGATTATCGGTACTCATTCTATAGTCTCTTATTAGTGTTCCCAAGCGGAAACCACTTGAAGGTATTTGTACGCACCGATGTTTTAACCGATGCCCCCGCCTCGGTCACCGAGGTTTCCATACTAATTCCTCTCCACGGACTCCAGATTCTTCTAAGTTGATAGCGCCCTTCTCCATCGCCTTCTTTTTCAATAATTTATTTTTCATGACGAGAGTCTCGTGTTGTCTCCTACGTTTTCTCATAAGCGAGTTTCTTCGTATGTCGTTTGAATCTGCTTTTTTCTCTACGACTACGCAGTAGTCCTCCACACCATCCTCCACTGTCAGTCCGTAGTAGTACTCTTCTAGGATTTTCATACCTGTTTGGGGTTGTCGTCTGTTATTTCGAATCTGTATTTATCTTCGTTGTAGTAGGTTCCAGTTGTTTGAACAGCTGGTTCTCGTCAAAGTACGTCTTGAGGATATAGTTCTCTCCAATGTCGTATGCTGTTATTTCCTCCGTTTCAATGTCGAAGCTGGGCATCGTTTTTCTCCTCTCAACGTTGTCTCTCTTCTGTGCTATTCACTTCACACGAGCAAAAAGCCGACCCATTCGGAGTGAAAGTGAAACCAGGGTACAACTGCCGTTCATATATTCTAGTTTAACGATCCGACCAACCGCTATCTGTTGATTCGATATCGTCGCAACTACCCGACTGAGGAACCCCGTAGGAAATGTGACTTACTCGCTACCAAATCTGGTGGTCGTGGGTCAGATTCAAAGAGCGTTTCTCTAATTAGTCGCGCGAGCGTACTCGCGAAACATCACTTGACAAATGAGGTCAGAAGGTCAACAACGTTGCGCTGCTCTCTAATGATGGAACGTCATGCGCATCCGGGATCGCAATACTGCGGTTGGTTTCATTGAGCTGCCCCCGCTTGGTGCTGGGGACGGCACATTTTACACAGGTTTGCGGAGGCCTCATTCCGCGATGAACGATCAAAATACTGTCCAATCTATTATCAGAAATCGTCTTGCCCCCACTCAGCCCCTTGTGATGAAGGATTAATACTGAGCCACCAATCCTGTTCAGGGAGGAGCCGTAATCCTAACTTTACTTTCGCCTTGGTTCGCGAACCCTTATCACGTGCGAATGTATTTGTGTCTGATACAAAATCAATGACGACGCTCCTCCATGTCAGCGACACACACCTTGGGAATCGCCAGTACGGAAGTGACGTACGGAAAGACGATATGGCAGAGGCCTTTGATCAGGCAATCGACGTCGCTGTGGACGAGAACGTCGATGCCGTCATTCATACGGGTGATTTGTTCGATAGTCGAACACCTTCGCTGCCCGAAGTCACTCGCTGCATTCAGACGCTGCGGAAGCTCGACGAGGCAGACATTCCGTTCTATGGTATCGTCGGGAATCACGACCGCAAGATGGACGAACAGTGGCTCGACCTCATTCGCGAGACAGGGACTGCTGAACGCCTCTCTCGGGAACCGACGATAGTTGGCGGCGACGTTGCCGTCTACGGTATCGATTCCGTCACCAAACCGTCTTGGCACTCGAAGGACTTCACCCTTGAGCCACCCGAGGACTCAGATGCGTTCACGCTCCTCTGTATGCATCAACTGCTCGCACCGCCGATTCCCGGGTCAGAAGACTTCATGGCTGACCACTCGACCGAGGAAGTGCTCGACCGCGTCGGGATCGGCTTGGACGCGCTTGCTCTCGGCGACTACCACAAGCCGGAAGAGGACATAGTCGACGACGTTCCGGTCTGGTACGCTGGTTCAACCGAACGCTGTAGTCTCAGCGAAGAAGAACCGCGGAGCGTGAGTCTGCTCGAAATCGAAGACGGTTCCATTCGGCGACGGAAGCGCGAGTTGGACACGCGCGAGTTCGCCCCAATCTCAATCGAGTTTAGCGAGGGCGACGCGCACAGTCGTCTCAACGATGTGCTCGACCAGTACGACCTTGGGGACAAAGTCGCACACGTGACCCTTCGCGGCGAACGCACCGCCCTGACGTCTAGCGACGTCTACAGCGCCGTGATGGACCGTGGCGCCGCCGTCGCCAAAGTCAAGGACGACCGCGGTCGGCAGGAACTCGACCTCGGTGGTGGTCCCGAGGGTGACGTTCAGAACCCAGACGAAATCATCGACGAACAGATCGCCGGCAAGGACCTGAGCGAGACCGCCCTCTCAATCGACAAACGGGTTCGTGGCGACGAGGGCCTGCCGAACAACAAGAACGATGTTGCCGACGAGATAGAGCAAGACATCAAACAGGCCCAGAACGAAGCGTTCAGCGACGACGAAAGCGACACTACCGAGGAGGTGGCAGAATGAGAATCAAGAAACTGACCCTCCAGAACATCCGCAGTTACGAGAACCAGACAGTCGAGTTCCCGGAAGGAACGATCCTCGTTCACGGCGACAACGGCGCAGGGAAAACGTCCCTCCTGATGGGGATCTTCGGCGGGCTCTTCTTGTCTGATATTACCAGCGCCGGCAATCAGAGTTTCAACCTCGATGACTTGGTCCGCCGCGGCGAAGACAAAGCCCACGTCGAACTGGTGTTCGAGATCGACGGGGTTGACTACACCGTTGAGTGGACGTTCTATACGACGAGTACGGGCCCCGACGCGACGCTCACCTCTCCTGCGCTTTCCGAACCGGTGAGTCAAGTCAGCAACGTCAAAGACGAGATCCAGAAGATTCTCGGCATGGACAAGGACGACTTCTCGGCCAGCGTCTACGTCCGCCAGGGAGAGATCAACCGGCTCATCGATGCGGACACTCGGACTGAGCTGATTGACAGCCTCCTCAACCTCGACGTAATCGACGAGTACATCACGAAGATGGAGGGCGCGAAACGGGGCGCGAAGCGCATTCGACGCGATAACGAGAACTATCGAGAAAAGGCCGAACAGCAACTCGAAGAAAAGTACGACCGAGACGAGCCCCAGTTCGAGGCCGACATTAGCGATCTCACTGACGAGATTCAGGAGAAGGAGGGCGAGAAAGAGGAGGTTGAGGAATTCATCGACAAGCTGGATGACCGACGAAGCGACCTGGAGGGGAAAATCGAGTCGTACGAGGAAACGCTGGAAAAGAAGGAAGAGAAGAAGTCCCAGATCGAGGACGATGAGAGTTCCCGGGCTGAGAAACGGCAGGAGAAACAAGATGCCCAAGACGCCATCGAAGCCAAACGCGCCGAAATCGAGGAACTGGAAGATGGAATCACCGAGTTGGACGAAGCCGTCGAGTACGACCTGAGTACGCCAGCTGCAGCTGAGGACGCTGCCGAGTCCGTCCAAGAGGAGTATACTGACGCGCAACAGGAGCGCACGAAGCGGGACGGTGAATTAGAGACGGCCCATGACAACCTCCAGGGTCTCGAGAGCGACCTCGATGATGAAGAAGGCGAGTTAGAGTCGATTGAAAGCGAACTCGCTGAAGAGGAGACAACGCTTGAGGACAGGCAGGAGGAGCTGTCTCGCGAGGAAGACGAGTTGCAGCGCCGCGTTACTGCACGCAACGAAAAAGCAGCAGAGTTCCTCCCCGAAACACCGGCCGACGCGGTTGACGAGAGCGTTCGCGAAGAGGTTGAAGCACGCGTCGACGAACTCGATGACGAACGCGAGGAAGCCGACAAAGAACTCACCAGAGTCCGGACAGAGCTCAAACAAACGCGAGACGACCTGAAGGACAAAGAGGAGGAACTTCAGGAGACCGAGTCTGACCTCGAAACGGCGCGTGATGAGCGGGATTCGCGTGAGCAGGCGCTAGAGGAGTTGGAGTCCGAGGTTGAGACCGCAAAGGAAGAGTTCCACAGTCGCGTTGAGGGCCTTCAGCAGGAGGGCGACTCTCTCGCGGTGGAGATTACCGCAGATAGTCTGGCCGAGGTTCGAGATGAACGTATCCCTGGGAAACAGGATGAACTGACGTCTGAAATCGAGTTGGTTAGTGAATCGATTGCCGGGTTGGAAACCCGGGAAGAGCAGCTCCAAGAAGACATCGAGGAAGTACAGAATCTCAGCGACCAGGACAAGTGTCCCAAATGTGGCCAGGACGTGGACGAGTCCCATGTCGAAGACGAAATCGAGGACTATGAGGACGAACTGGCTCACGTTCGGGAGGAACTTGACGAGAAGCGCAATCGAAAGACCGACCTCGAGAACGAACGCACGGCTCTCGACGACCTCCTCGACGACGTTCGTGACGCAATCAACTATCGCGACGAGGTACTCGAGGAGAAGCGAAGCGCCCGTGACGACAAACAGGGCGAGGTAGACGACGCTAAGGACCGTGTTGACGAATTAGAGTCCGACATCAGCGAGCTGGAGGACCTCATTTCTGAGCTGGAAGACGAGATTGAGTCGCTTGAAGAAGAGGAGTCTGAACTGAGTGAGCAGGTCGAAGAACTCGAAGCAGAGGTTGACGCTGGCGAAACGGTTCTCGATGCGTTCGACGACGTCGAAGAGCAACGGGACACGGTCGATACGCTCCAAGACGAGGTCGAAGACCTGGAAGAGGACATCGGTGATCTCGAAGACGAGATCGAGGACGTCCATGAGACGATTGACGAACTGGAGGCCGAGATTGAAGCACAGGAGGAGACGGTTGCGGAAAAAGAGGCGGCACTCGAGGAGGCCGAGGAACGCGTCGATGAGATTGAGGAAATCCGGTCACGCGTCGGTGACGCCCAAGACAAGTACGACGAGATCGACGCCCTACAGAACGACATCGATCGCCACGAGCAAACAGTCGCCCACTGTGATGAGCGAATACAGGACCTGAACCAGCGCATCAGTACCCTGGAGAGTGAGAAAGAGGCTCTCGAGGAAGAACTGGGCGACACCGATGTCGACAGTCTGCGCGACGACCGCGACAAACTCGATGAACGCATCGAGGAACTGGAAGGGAAAGTCGAAATCTACGAATCGGAAATCCAGGAGCTTCGCGACCAGCGGATATCGCTGGAGAAAGACCTGGAGAGCCTGCGCGACCTGAAGGCGGATATTGATCGCTACGAACGCCAGTACCAGTGGGCAGACGCAGTCATCGGCGAGATCGACACGATGCTCGCTGCCTATCGCAGTTCCAAGTCGGAACTTCGCGAGCAATACCTCGGGTACCTGCGTGAGTACACGAACGAAATCTTCGACGAGGTCTACAAGAACAGCAGCTACCAGCAAGTCGTCATCCGCGAGGTAGAGAACAAGAGCGACCTCCAGTACGACCTGAAGCTCCTGCGCAATGACGGCGAATTGGAGGACCCGAGCAACGCCAGCGGCGGCGAGAGAGCGATCGTCAATCTCGCCCTCCGCGCCGGCATCTACCGGTTGATTGCCGAACTCGAGGGCGGCGACCGCGGCAAACTCCCGCCCTTCATCCTCGACGAACCGACCACCTTCCTCGACGAGGGCCACGTCGGCCAACTCGAGGAAATGCTCAATACAATCAGAAGCTGGGATGTCCCACAGGTCATCGTCGTCAGCCACGACGAAAGCCTGATTCACGGCGCCGACCACGAGTGCAGAATCACTATCGATGAGGAAACCAACACCAGCCAAGTTGAGATGCGAGCCGCTGGTGGTGACGAAACCGCGATAGGGGACGACTGATGGACTCGAACGCCCTCTCTGTCGTCCGCAACCTGTTCGACCACATCGACGCGAACGTACCGCGTGAACAGGACGAGCAGGCCGCATACGCCCGGGAGCTGTTTGACCTCCTCAGTCACTCTGGTGGGTCAATAGAAGCGCTCGGTGAACCCAGTTATCAGAAGACGCGGCTCAGCGAACTAGGCACGTGGACTGAAGACCCGTGGGCTCAGCCAACCTACGGTCTCGACGCGAGTACCACACAGCCGATCGAGTTCAACAACGGCCTCATCGTCGACACCGCCTACGCGAAGATTGGGGTCGTGGGGCAAGACGCTGACCACACAATCGAGGAATGCGGGACCGTCAAGACCGTCGTGCACTTCGCCGACAGCGATAGCACGCTCCACGATACGGACGCTACTGAGGGGAACGTCGAGGGCGAAGTCGTCCGGTTCCCGGACGTTGGTCGATCCCGAAACCTGTCGAAAGACGTTGCGACTGCGGCGCAACACTTGGCCGAGAGCGAGCATCTCATCGAGAACGTGGACAGTATCGACGGCGTCTGCTTCATCGATGGGGCCGTCTATCCCCTAGGCGTCGTCTACTGGCTGTTGCTCGACGAAATCGGCCGGTCAACGCCCGCAGGAGCGTGGGAGGTCCCACGGCGAATCCTCGGGAACTACGCCGACTTCGTCGATGAACAGTTCGAGAAAGACCTACCCGTCGTCGGCGTGGTAAAGACGTCGACGATGGACGAAGTCCTGACGGCCCTCGATGAGAAAATCTCGCGCCACAACCTCACCGACGACGACGGAGTCCGCATGGACGTACCTTGGACGCGCGACCACCAGTTCATGGGTGAGGTTCTTCGCGACAGCAGCCTCGACCACTTGACCTACACCTCCTGGTTCGTACAGGAAGAACTCCCGCTTCGGAACAAGTCGTTCGACCTGCTCGGCAGTATCGAGTCCAGACTCTCACATGGCGCTGCGAGCGATTACCGACGGGCGTTCTTTTACGTCCGACTCCCGAAGACGGGCGACGTCCTGCGTGTCGAGGCCCCGTATCTGATGGTCCGCGACGAGGATCGACGGAGGGCCGTCCAGTACAAGACCCTCAAGGAGATTGCGAAGAAGCAAGACGTCCCCGGTGCCGTCGGCCGCGCCGATCGTATCGCCCGCATCACCAGCAAAAACCGCGAAACAATTCGGAACATGATTCGCTCGAGCGAAGCGTCCTTCGACCACAATTGGGACGGCCGCTGGAGCGACATCGAAGACGTTGACCTCGAACCATGACTGACGAAATCGACGACCTCCTGAACGAAGACCCGACCCTCGAAGACGACGCGGACAGTTCGACCACGACTACCAACGAGGAGACGAGTGAAACGGACACGTCCAACACCACCAGTGTCGTTCCTGAGACGTCGGTTCCGAGCGCCGACGGCGACCTCGCCGAGGGCGAAATCGGCCACGTCCTCGCGAGCGAGGAGATCATGGTCGGCCGCGACGAATACAACGTCAACGCGTTCATCACTACCACTGAGCGTAACGAGATTCGGGTTGGAGACTACGTCCAAATCCCGTATCCGAACAGCAACGACGAACTCTTCGCGGTCACGGACAAGCTGCGCTACGAACCCTACACCGACCTCGACGATAAATCAGACACGCACAACCACATTAGCCGCCACCAGGATCTCGACGAGTCAGAGTTCGTCCTGGTTGCGGCCCTCGATCCGATTGCGATCCTGAGCCCGACGCAAAACGGAAGTCTAGACAGGGGAATCGTGAACCGGATTCCGAAACCGAACACGCCGGTGAGCCTCTCGCGCGACGACGAGTATCTTCGAACTGGCCTGAGTATTCCCGACGAGGGCCCGTTCTGTGGCTACCTCTCGGTCGGCGGCGAAGAGATGGTCATCAACGGCGACAAATTCCCATACTACCTGTCGAACCCAGGAATCGATCCTGAGACAGGAGAACCAGAGCCTGGTGAACCAGCGATTTTCAGACACTTGCTCGTCGCCGGCTCCACTGGGAAGGGCAAGACGCACTTCACGAAGAATCTGCTGCGGCAGTTCGTCGACGGGAAGCGCTACCCGATTGAGCACCATGAAACGGGCGAGCAATTACAGGGCCGGCTGAACATCGTGATCCTCGACCCTGAGAACGAATACTGGCAGATGGGCGAAGAGCCCGAGCTTGACGACGAAACCAAACAGAAACTACGTCGGCAGGGGATCAAGGTCGGTGGCGTCGACGATCTCGAAGTGTTCGTCCCAAGCATCGGAAACGTGCCGAACCCAGGAACCGGTACGCAGCAGCCCTTTGGCATCCCCTTCGAGCTCGTTCGGTCGCGTCCGCAGTTGCTGATGCCGTACCAGCCGCGTGAGACCATCCGTAGCGCTCTGGAGATGGCCCTCGACTCGTACTTCGACCATGCTGACGCCGAGGGGGAGACGCCGACGTACACCGACTTCCGCTCCTACGTTCAAACGAACGAGGAACTCCAAGACGACAGCGAGATCGCGAGTCAGACTTGGTCTGCAATGATTCGCCGCATCAAGGAACCGACGTTCGAGAACGTTTTCGACCACGGAATGTCGTCACTCACCGACCTCGCTAATGACATGTTCCGCGAGGGCCAGGTAACTGTGATACCCACGAGCCATCTTCGCGGTGCGAAAGAACACCTGACCGTGCTCTCGATCCTCTCGTACATCATCGAGAACAAAATCGACGACCACCACGTGGTCGACCAGATCAAGAACACGCCCATGCTGGTTGCCGTCGACGAGGCGCACAATTACTTCTCGTCGCCGGATTCCCTGCGTGAACAGTACATCGTGCGGCGTGCACGAGAAGCCGTCAAGCAGGGCCGCAAGGACAAGTTAGGACTGATGATGATCACGCAGAACCCCGAAGATATCGACGATGACATCTTGAAGCAAATCAATACGAACATCTTCCTCGGTCTGCGCGAGGAAGTCGTTGAGAAAGTGCCCTCGATACCGCGTGGGTTCAAGCGCGATATTCCGAAATTCGGCAAAGGACAGGCCGTCGTCAAAGCGCCTGACGTTGAATCAGTTGAAGTTATTGGCCTACCTGACTGTGTAACGAAACACGAGTGATTCGGCTGTCAGTAGGCTAGTTGGATACAACTTGGCCATCAGGGTCGCCAATTATCTGGAGGGTGGCACCAGCGCTCTCAATCCACTATAGACAGGTAAAGAGGTCTGTATTGACGTTTTCACTTTCACTAGCGTCTAAATGTCCGATATTTGTCACCTACGGAATGGGGGTCTTCTATAGCCAGCTGTTTCACCGACGCAGTCGCTGGGCTGTGTTCTTCAAAAAGAGCACCTGAACTCGGGAGAGACTTACTCGTCTTCGAGCGCCTCGTAGATCTCTTCATGGCGACGTCCATCGAGTTTCCCCATCTCGAGGAGAATCGCATGCCGTTCCTCGTCGCTCTCGGCTGTCTGGTACCGCTCGTACAGTCGGCGGGCTTCTTCGTCGACCGACGACGAGGAATCGGTGCTGGACGCCATTGTTGATTTAGGGTACTCGTCGTGCCCCTTTATCAATTGCGGCGAGCACACGCCCGGAAGTAGATGACCGTGGTCTCGGTGTCGACGGTCGCTTCGTCGGTCGCGAAGCGATGCAGCAAGGCTCGTATCTCGTCACCGTAGTCGAACGTGTACCCGTTCATCATGTAGAAGACGACCACGGTTCGGAGAGCGGTTCGCTTGTTCCCATCGACGAACGGATGGTCCGCAACGAGCAGCCGCATCAGATGAACTGCCTTCTCGTGAATCGTCTCTGGAACCTCACCGAAGAATCCCTCGGAAACGTACTGGATAGCAGATTCGATTGGGTCCGATGACCGGACCCCTGGTTCCGTCTTCTCACCCTCCTCGACTATCTGTTCGTGCAGGTCGAGGACCAACTGGACGGAGGGATACGTGAGGTCGTCAGCCACACTTCGTCTCTCTCTCACGCCACCCGATAATGATTTCTGCTGACGACACACCCGCCCGCCGGAGTGTACTAATAGAAATCGGCTTGCCCCCTCCGAGCCCCTTGTGACGAGGACTTCCACCGAGCCACCGACCTTTCGCGGCCTGTGACCGGAGAGGGGCTGTTGCCGCGGCCCGTGTCTTGAAGCGGCGTGCTGTGGACGCACTACCCATGAGCGAAGGCTCCACGAGAATCGCGGTGACGGGCGGCCTCGGCGGCGTCGGTAGCTGGGTCGTCGACCGGCTGGCGGGCGAGGGATACGACGTGCTCTCCATCGACGTGGAGACACCGGACCACCACGTCGAGGGGGTCCAGTTCGTCGCGGGTGACCTCACCGACGCCGGGGAGACGTTCGACCTGCTGTACGAGTTCGACCCGGACGGGGTCGTCCACCTCGCGGGGATTCCGGACCCGACGGGACACGCCGGGACGCGGGTGTTCGAGACCAACACGCTCTCGACGTACAACGTCCTGGTCGCGGCCGGGCGCCTGGGGGCGGACGTGGCGTGGACCTCCAGCGAGTCGGCGTACGGGTTCCCGTTCTCGGAGTCGCTGGTGCTCCCGGACTACGTCCCCGTCGACGAGTCGCACCCGATGCGGCCCGAGGACCCCTACGGGACCTCCAAGGTCGCGGGCGAGGAGGTCGCCGAGATGGTCGTGCGACGGTTCGGTATCCAGGTCGCATCGGTCCGGCCGTCGTGGGTGCAGTATCCCGGCGAGTACGAGGCGAGTGGGCTTCGCGAAGCCATCGACGTGGCCGACGTCGAGCCGGGAACGAAGCCGCCCGGGAGCGGGAACTTCTGGTCCTACGTCGACGTGCGGGACCTGGTCGACCTGCTGGTCCGGGCCGTCGAGGCGGATGTCGACGGGCACGAGCCGTACCTCTGTCACGCCGCGGAGAACTACATGGGCGTCGAGACCACGCGACTCATCGAGTCGGTCCGGGCGGAGCCAGCCCCCGACCTGGCCGCGCTCTCCGGGGAGCAGTGCGCTTTCACGACGCAGAAGGCGCGCGACGAACTCGGCTGGGAACCCCAGCACACCTGGCGCGAGGCCGAGGACGCGTCCGTCGAGGGGCCCTCGTTCGTCTGACCGGCGCCCTCGCTCGTCTGCGACCGACCGACGAACTGCGGCCTGTTCGACCGACAGCCTCGACCTGCACGGTCGCTGCACTCTTGGCCCACAGCCACGTCTCCAGTCGTATGGTCACCCTCCGCCCGGCAAGCCGCGAGGACATGCCCGCGGTCGCCAGCCTCCACGAGGCCTCGGCACGTGAACTCGGTCGCACGCACTACGACGAGCAGCAGGTGCTCGCCTGGTCCGGGCGGAAGGACCCCGAGAAGTACCCCTACGACGAGCCGGGCGAGCACTTCGTGGTCGCGGAACTCGACGGCGAGGTCGTCGGGTTCGGCCACCTCGCGGTCGAGGACGGGGAGGTCCGGGCGGTGTACGTCAGCCCGGACGCCGCGAGGTGTGGCGTCGGGTCCGCGCTGCTCGCCCACCTCGAGGCGACCGCCCGCGACGCCGGCCACGACGACTGCTACCTCTGGGCGTCGCTGAACGCGGTGGCGTTCTACCGGCAGGCGGGCTGGACGGTCGTGGAGTCGGACGTGGTCGAGACGTCGGGGAACGGCGTCACCGCCGAGTTGCCGGTCAAACTGATGGAGAAGGAGTTCGCGTAGCCATACTGTCGACTGTCCGTCTTTCACGCATGTCGCCACTCCGGGGTGACGAATCGCCTGAGTCAGGGACAGTCGACAGTATCACCACCCGAGGGTGCGCCGACGCTCGTCGCTCAGGGCGACGAAGGCGGCGGTCCACTCCGGGACGTCGGGATGGCCCTCGACCGCGGTGGGCGTGAGCCAGTGCAGGTCGGCGACCTCGTCGGGGGCCGCGACGTGTGCCTCGCCGTCCTCGTGGCGCGCGAGGAAGACGACGTTGAGGCAGGGGTCGCCGCCGTCGGTGACGAAGGCGTTGCTCTGGACGTACCGCAGGTCCGTGACGGCGAGGCCGACCTCCTCCCGGACCTCCCGGTGGACGGTGCTCTCGAGCGCGCTGGTGTCGTGGTCGGTGCGTTCGACCTTGCCGCCGACGAGGGCGAGGGTGCCTGCGGCGTGGTCCTCCTCGACAGCACGCTCGGCGAGCAGGTACTCCCCGTCGCGGTAGATGGCGGCCTCGACGTTCACGACGTAGCGTCCGGCAGATGTCATCGTCTTGTCGTCTCTGGCGAGGTACTTATCACCATCGGCCATCCGGAGAGGGCGACCCGGCGACCCGGAGATCGTCGGGCAGCGGTCCGGCAGGCTCAGAAGAACTTCAGCAGGTCGTCGCGCTTCTGGTCGTGGAGGATGTCTCGGACGGCCTCCTCGAAGGCGGTGATGCGGCCCTGCTTCGCCGAGATGGGCGCGATGGTGTCCTGCCACTGCTTCCACGGTGGGTAGAGTCCGAGGCGGTCACAGAGGTCGTTCAGGCGCTCGTCCCGGTCGTCGACCTTGTCCATCTTGTTCACCGCGACGACCGTCGGGACGCCGAGTTCCTGCAGGAAGTGGAACATCTCCACGTCGTAGGGGATGGAGTCCGGGCCGGAGTGGCGGTCGATGATGTCGATGACGCTCTTGCCGTCGACGACGACGACGCCGACGAGGAAGTGGTCGGCGTACTCCTCGAGGTAGTGGACGATGTCGTCCTTGATGGCCTCGCGGCGCTCCTCCTCGACCCCGGACATGAAGCCGAACCCCGGCAGGTCGGTGACCATGAAGTCCTCCGCGGCCCAGTCGTAGTGGTTGGGCGAGCGCGTCACGCCGGGCTTGCCACCCGTATCGAAGCGGTGCCCGGTGAGCTCGCGCATCAGCGTCGACTTGCCGACGTTCGACCGCCCTACCAGGACGACCTCGGCTTCGCGGTTCGGGCGGTTCTCGAACATGCACGGTCGTAGCCCGAGCACGGGCAAAAACGTGTCTGGTTCGGTCGCGGGGTCGCCACCCATCCCTGACTCCCCACCAGCCGCGGTCGAACGCTGGGACTATGGCCCCCACGCCCTTCGGGTGGCATATGGCTCCCGGTGAATCGCTCGCGGCGCTGTCGGTCGGCGTCGTCGACGCCCTGTTGCCCGCGACGCTCGCGGCACTGCTCGGCTACCTGTTCGCAGCCTACGCCCTCCCGACCGACACCGCGCTCATGTTCACCGCCCTCCTCACCGGTATCGTCTTCGTCGGCCTGACCGTCCACGGCTACAACCAGTTCCGGCACCGGCGCTGGCTCTTCCCGGCGACGAAGTGGCTGGTCGGGGCCGTCCGCGGGCTCAAGCCCTGAACCGGACAGGACCAGCCGACCCTTCTTATCCCATGCCGCAGCCATCCCCGGTATGCACTGACCGTCGCTGCCGGGGGGTCCGCGGGTGTGCGACGCCCTCCCTGGCAGCATGCAGTTCGCGTCGCCTGTTCGCCACCCACGAGCGACCCCGCCGAGCGGGAGCTATTTCTATCAGCCTTCCGTCGGCACTGACGTGCGACTCGTCCAGGTCATGATCCCGGCGGGCAAGCGCGAGGCCGTCCTCGACGTCCTCGACGACGAGGGCATCGACTACGTGCTCACCGACGAGACGAGTGGCCGGAAGTACACCGGCGTCGTCTCCTTCCCGCTCCCCTCCGAGGCCGTCGAACCCATCCTCCAGGAGCTCCGCGAGGCCGGTATCGAGCGCCAGTCCTACACCGTCGTCGTCGACGCCGAGACGGTCGTCTCCCAGAAGTTCGAGCGCCTCCAGGAGCGCTACGCCGAGGAGGAGGAGACGACCAAGCGCATCTCCCGCGAGGAGCTCAAGTCACAGGCAAGGGAGATGGCCCCGGAGCTGCCGGCGTACGTCCTGTTGACGGTCGTGAGCGTCGTCATCGCGACCGCCGGCGTGTTGCTCGACTCGGCCGCCGTCGTCGTCGGCTCGATGGTCATCGCGCCACTCATCGGGCCCGCGATGGCGGCGAGCGTCGGGACCGTCCTCGACGACGCCGACCTGTTCGCCCGCGGTGCGCGCCTCCAGCTGCTCGGGCTGGGGATCGGCATCGTCGCGGCCGCGGTCTTCACCGCGATGCTCAAGACGTTCCACCTCATCCCCCCGATGGACATCCTGATCGTCGGACAGGTTCAGGAGCGACTGCGCCCGGACATCCTCTCGCTGGCGGTGGCACTCGGCGCCGGTATCGCCGGCGCGATGTCGATGCGCTCGGGCGTGTCGGCCTCACTGGTCGGCGTCATGATCGCGGTGGCGCTCGTCCCGCCGCTCGCCGTCGTCGGCATCGGCATCGCCTACGGGAAGCCACTGGTCGTCCTCGGCGCGACCGTGCTCGTGCTGGTCAACGTCCTCTCCATCAACCTCGCCGCGACGGCCACGCTCTGGTACTCCGGCTACCGCCCCGAGCGCTGGCTCCGGCTCGACGACGCCCGGACCGCGACCATCAAGCGCGCGACCATCCTCGTCGCCTCCATCGCGGTCCTCTCGGTGTTCCTCGGCGGCGTCACCTACATGTCCTACACCACGGCCGCCATCGAGGACGACATGGTCGCCGGGGTCGAGACGACCGTCGCCGACAACCCCGAGCTCCGGCTGGTCGACGTCGACCTCGTCCACGACGAGAACCTCTACGAGCGCGTCTTCGACCCGCGCCCGGAGCGGGTCATCGTCACCCTCGCCAGGCCACCCGGCGAGACCTACCCCGGACTGCCGGAACGACTCCGCGAGACAGTAGTGAACGGCGACGACGTGGTGGTCGAGGTCCGGTACATGGAGTACCAGTCGGCGGGGAACGCGACCGAAACCGCGTAACCCGTGGGTGCTCGACAGTTCTTCTCGGTTGCCCGCCTACCAGAGCGTAGCATGAACCTGAAACTCGCGGTCGCGCTCGTGGCCCTGCTGGTCACGACCGCCGGCTGCCTCGGTATGGCCGGCCCCATCGGCGACGGAACGACCGTCGCCAGTACCGACGACGGTGACGCGGCGAGCACCGTCTCCGTCTCGGGCACCGGGACCGTCTCCGCGCCCGCCGACCTCGTGGTCGTCTCCATCGCGGTCGAACGCGAGGGCAAGACCGCCGACAGCGCCCGCACGTTCGCCGCCCAGGACGCGACGAAGATGCGTGACGCGCTCCGCGCGGCCGGCATCCCCGACGAGGACGTCGAGACGACGAGCTACCGGCTCGTCCCGCAGTACGACTACAAGGACGGCCGGCAACTCGTCGGCTACACCGCCGTCCACGCCTACGAGGTGTCGAGCAAGAACGTGAGCGACGCCGGGCGCATCATCGACGTCGCCGTCGCCAACGGCGCGGCCCGCGTCGACAGCGTCTCGTTCAGGCTGAGCGACGAGCGCATCGCCGAGTTGCGGACCGACGCCATCGCGAAGGCCGTGACCGCCGCCGAAGGGGACGCGAACGCTGCCGCGGCTGCGGCTGGCGTCTCCATCACGAAGGTCAAGAGCATCAGCGTCTCCGGTGGCGGCTACCAGCCGCCGTACCCGGTGTACCGGAGCGCGGAGGCCGACGCCGCGACGACGCTCGAACCCGGCCCCATCGACGTCGAGGTGACCGTCAGCGTCGTCTACGAGGTCGCCTGAGTCGACTCAGCCGTCGAAGGGCAGTTCGGGCTCGTACCCGACCGCCTCGACCGCGGCATCGAGCACGGTGTCGAGGTTCTCGTCCTCGGTGACGCTCATGTAGTAGTCCGCCTCGACGTCGCGTGAGACGTCGCTCTTGTTGCAGACCGTGATGACCGGCACGTCGTCGAACTGGTCCTCGACCGCCGCCAGCAGCTCCAGCTGTGCCTCGATGGGGTAGCCGCAGTTCGCGCTGGCGTCGAGGACGAACAGCACGCAGTCCGCGAGGTGCGTGAGCGCGGAGACCGCCTGGGCCTCGATGTCGTTGCGCTCCTGCGGGGGCCGGTCGAGCAGTCCCGGCGTGTCGACGATCTGGTAGCGGATGTGCTGGCGCTCGAAGTGGCCGACGCCGATACCTTTCGTCGTGAACGGGTAGGTCGCGGTCTCGTGGCGGGCGCGGGTGACCGCGTTCACGAACGAGGACTTGCCGACGTTCGGGTAGCCGGCGACGACGATGGCCGGCTCGTCCGGGTCGATGTCGGGCAGGATCTTCAACTCGTCACGGGCCGCCCCGATGCGGAGCAGGTCGTCTTCGACCTCCTCGACCACGTCCGCGAGGCGGGCGAACGCCTGCTTTCGGAACTTTCGGGCGGTCTCGAGGTCGTTGCGACGGATCTTGCCCTCGTACTCCTGGCGGATCTCGGCGGTCTTGCGGGAGGCCCAGGTGACCTCCGAGAGCGACTGCCGGAGTTCGTCGACGTCGACCAGCGCGTCGGCGAGTTCGTAGTAGAACGGGTCGACCTCGTCGAAGTCCGGCCAGGCGGTGACGACGTTCTCCAGGTTGTCCGAGAGGATGTTCGACGCCGTCTGGAGCATCGACGTCTGGGCGTCGTGTCCCGACTTGGCCCGGCCTGTCCGGGCGGCGCGGGAGAACGCCTTGTCGATGAGTTCCTCCGACCGTGGTGTCGTCGGAAGGTTCTCGAAAATCATGCACGGTGCTACGACAGTCGCGCATAAAAGCGCGTTTATCGTGTGTTCCGCGTGCGAGAGCGACACGCGGAAGGTCGTCTCTCCCGGGGGTCGGCGCCCGTCAGGCGTAGCCCGCGTCGAGGTACGCCTCGACCGACCAGCCCCAGATGTCGTCCTCGAGCCAGTGCAGCCCCCACCAGGTGTAGCCGTCCTCGTCGGTCGGCCCGTTGACGATCTCGGCGTTCGAGCCGGTCGGCATCGTCGCGACGATGGGGGAGTCGGTACCGGGCT
Source organism: Haloarchaeobius amylolyticus (assembly GCF_026616195.1). Taxonomy (NCBI): domain Archaea; kingdom Methanobacteriati; phylum Methanobacteriota; class Halobacteria; order Halobacteriales; family Halorubellaceae; genus Haloarchaeobius; species Haloarchaeobius amylolyticus. Next base: position 201,314 of record NZ_JANHDH010000002.1, on the reverse strand, counting down.
GTTCGCGGGTGTTCAGGTCGGCGGTGCAGTGGACGATGTCGCCGTCGGACCAGCCGGTGTCGCCGCCACCGCCGGAGCCGTCGGTCACGAGCGACATGAAGTAGTCCCAGTCCCAGGTGTCGCCGGGGTCGTACTTGCCGCCGGTGACCTGCGAGCAGTCGTTGGGGTCGGGCACCTGGCTGTGGCCGATGATGCCGCCCTCGCCCGAGTAGGCCGAGCAGGGTGCGAGGTCGTACGTCGGATGCTGTTTGGGGATGTCGAAGGTGTCACAGACGTAGCGGGCGACCTCGGCGGCCTGCTGGTAGATGGTGTCGCCGAAGTTCGTCTCGTCCGCGTAGCCCTCGAGTTCGATGGAGACGCCCGTCTCGTTGTACTCCCAGTTGCCCTGGGTCCACGCGATGTCCTCCAGCCGGACCATCTTCGTTATCTGGTCGGCGGACTCCCCGACCACGTAGTGCGAACTCACGTTCGCGTCGGGGTTCTGGAACCAGCTGATACAGCCCTCGTAGGAGCCCTCGATGGTGTGCATCACGAGCCAGCGCATGTCGCTCGCGGTCCGGCTCGCGTTGGTGTAGTTGCTCGAGTCGGCCGGCTCCCAGCGGTCCGCGACCGCCGCGGCAGCCGTGGAGGCCGTCGCACCGACGACGCCGACCGCGCCGAGTGATGCGCCCGTCGCCTTCAGGAAGGAACGCCTGTCGTGTCGCATGGCGTGGGAAGCCATGACAGGGGCTCGCGGAAAAGCGGTTCCAAACTTCCCCCTAGTTCATGGCTGTTTGTTCTGGTAATTGCTATTAGAAATTCGGCTCGGGGAGGGAGTCACCGCCGCTCCGCCAGTTCCTCACGCAGGTCGCTCACGTCCATGTCCTTCATCGAGAGCAGGACGAGCAGGTGGTAGACGATGTCGGCGCCCTCGTGGGCGATCTCCTCGTGGTCGTCGTCCTTCGCGGCGAGGATGAGTTCGGTCGCCTCTTCGCCCAGTTTCTCCAGCACCGCGTTCTCGCCCTTCTCGTGGGTGAACAGGCTGGCGGTGTAGGAGTCCTCGGGGAGCGTTGCCTTGCGGTCTTCGATGACCGCGAACAGGTCGTCGAGAATCGCGTCTGTGTCCTCTGTCATGCGTAGTCGGCTACCTCGCGGATGTCGTCGAGCATCTCGAACTCGGACGGGTCACGCTTGCCGTCCTCGTACACGTCCTCCTCGACCTCGAGGGGCGCGTTGGTCCGGGCGGCCAGCGCGAGCGAGTCGCTCGGCCGGGCGTCGATGACCACGTCGCCCCGCGGGGTGTTGATGTGCAGGTCGGCGATGTAGGTGCCCGACTCGACACGGCTCACGACCACCCGGGTCACGCGGCCGCCGAGTTCCTCCATCACGTCCAGCAGGAGGTCGTGCGTGAGCGGGCGGCCGATGTCGGTGGCGTCCAGTCCGCGGACGATGGCGATGGCCTCGTCGAACCCGATGAAGATGGGTAACACGTCGTCGTCCTCCTCGACCTCGAGGACGACGACAGGGACGGGACCGTCCTGCGTCCCGGCGACACGGACCGTGTCGATGGATGCCTTCATAGCCCGACGGAAGGGAGCCAGAAAGAAAAGTCTGCGTTCTCGGCCTTCGCCTCGTCGGGACCCGACCCCGCCGGCGGACCCGTGGCCAGTCGCCGGACGGACGGCTCGCCCATCCGACCGACGACGCGGTGTGCTACTGGCGCGCCAGCTGCTCGGCCTCGTCGGCCGCGTCCGCGAAGAACGCCAGCCGGTGGATGCGCACGTCCGGCGTGAGTTCGGGGTGGAACGAGGTGCCGACGACCGGGCCGTCCCGGACCGCGACCGGCTTGCCGTCCCACTCCGCGAGCACCTCGACGTCCGCGCCGACCTCGTCGATGAGGGGGGCACGGATGAACACCGCCGGGAAGGGTTCGTCGAGGCCGTCGACGTCGAGCGGGGCCTCGAAACTGTCCTTCTGGCGGCCGAAGGCGTTCCGGTCGACGGTCACGTCGAGGAGGTCGAGCGTGTCGACGCGGTCGTCCTTCGCGTCGGTCGAGGCGACGATGAGCCCGGCACAGGTCGCGAGCAGCGGCTTGCCGGCCTCGACGTGGTCGATTATCTCCTCCGCGATGCCCTCCTCGTGGAGGAGCCGGGAGATGGTCGTCGATTCGCCGCCGGGGAGCAACAACAGGTCGCAGTCGGGGACGATGCCCGCGTCCCGTATCTCGTGGACCGTCACGTCCTCGCCGTGGGCCTCGCCAGCACGCCGGATGGCGTCGGCGTGTTCGGAGACGTCGCCCTGGACGGCGACGACACCAGCTGTCAGCGTCATACCCCGAGGTAACGACCGGTCGAAGAAAAGCGTCGTGTTCGGCGGCGGGTCGGCCGCGCCCTTACAGCGCGACGCGCATGACCATCACGAGCGCCCCGAAGAAGATGCCGAAGGCGACGATGGTCTTCGGGTCGACTCGGATGGCGTTGCGGTCCTCGGCGTCGAAGTACCGGACGAGTCCGGCACTCGACATGAGGCCGCCGGAGTTCTGTCCCTTGCTCATGTCCGTCCCTCCCGTCCGCGTGCCTCTAAGTCTTTCGACACGGTTCCGGGGGTCGGCGAGGGGGTCGCGGTCGTGCAGGCTGCCCACCGGAGCGCCCGCGAACCAAACCCTTATGCGCGGCGCGAGGGAATTTTCGACTCGTTATGGCAGTCACGCTCAAGGACTTCTATGCGGACTGGTGTGGCCCGTGCAAGACGCAAGACCCCATCCTCGAGGAACTCGAGGAGGACTGGGAGGGCCGCTTCACCGTCGAGAAGGTGAACGTCGACGAGGAGCAGGACGTCGCGAACGAGTACCAGGTACGGTCGCTCCCCACCCTCATCATCGAGAACGACGACGGTATCGTCGAGCGCTTCGTCGGCGTCACCCAGCGCGACGACCTCGAGGACGCCCTCGAGAAGGCCGGCGCGTAATCGACAACCACGCGAGGTTTCTTCCCGCTCTCCACCCGCCAGACCCATCTCTGGTAAGCGTACGTTTTTCACACTCGCCCGAGATAGCATACCGCATGGATTCCTCCCGGGGAGCGACCGGACCGGACGAGTCACACATGGTCATCGCCGACGTGACCGTTCCGGCCCACGCCTTCGAACTCGGACGCGTGTTCGAGGCGGTCCCCAACGCCCGGGTCGAACTGGAGCGCATCGTCCCCATCGACGGGGGACGGATGCCACTCATCTGGGTCTCGAACGAGGAACTCGCCGAGGCAAGGGCAAGCCTCGAGGCGTCGCCCGCGACCGCAGAGGTGTTCGAGCGAACCGACGACGGCGACCGGACCCTGTTCGAGGTCCGCTGGACGGACGAACTCGACGGGCTGGTGTCCGTCCTCGAGGAGACGAACGCGAAGTTGCTCGAGGGCACCGGCATCGGTGAGGGATGGGACCTCCGCATCCAGTTCGACCAGCGGAGCGCCCTCCGGGAGTTCCGCGACAGGTGTTCCGAGCGGGACATCAGGGTCATGCTCCGGCGCCTCTACAACCCGCACCTCCCCAGCGACACCGCGCTCCTCTCCGACGAACAGCGCGAGGCCCTCGTCCTGGCGTTCGAGCGCGGCTACTTCGAGGTGCCCCGACGGACGAGCGCGCGGGAACTCGGGCAGGAGCTGGGCATCAGCGACAATGCCTTCTCCCAGCGTCTCCGCCGGGGCCTCTCGGCACTGATCGAGTCGACGCTCGTCGGCCGATAAACACGGCCTTCGATATCGAACCCGTGCCTCGATATCGAACCGGGGTCGCGCCACTCACCGAGGAGGTGGCCCCCCTCACGGAGGACGGCAAGCGGCTGCTGTTCGAGGTGCGCTGGAGCACGGACGTCGACGGCTTCATCAGGGCGCTCCTCGAGACCAGGGCGAAGATGCTGGAGGGCGAGAACATCGGCGACGGCTGGGACTTCCGGCTGCAGTTCCCGAGCCACGACGACCTCTCTGAGTTCCGTCGCCTCTGCGACCGGCAGGAGGTCCCCCGACGGCTGTACAACCCGCACTTCCCCCGCGACGGGAACTCCATGTCGACCGAACAGCAGGAGGCCATCCTGCTGGTCTACGAACGGGCTACTTCCAGGTCCCTCGCAACGGCAACGTCGACGAACTGGCCGAAGTCGTCGGAATCAGCGACAATGCCTTCTCCCAGCGCCTCCGCCGGGGCCTCTCGAATCTCGCCTACGAGACGATGGTGAACCACTGAGACCGGTTCGACGACGGAATCGGTTCGACCCCGAAGGATGGCCCCTGCTCGCGCCGGGTACGCCGCCGTCAGGCATCGCGGGAACCCCGGTCCCGGCGGAGGACCGACCGTGTGTCCCGTGACTTCGATGTCGAAGGAAACGCCCGTCACCCGTGCGACCGAATACCAGACTGCGGGAGCGGAGAAGCACCGGCGGCTGCCAGTGTCGAGAACACCGTCGAAGGGGGGTGGTGTTCCTGGACGCCGTCGTAGGGGGTGGTGTCCCGGGGGGACGACGCCGGCGGCTTCGCGACGCTTCGAGCACCGTCACCGTGAAGACGGTGCGCTGGTCTCCCGCTTCGTTCTACCAGAAGACAGCGTCGTCGTGACCGACGGGGCCGTCCCCGGACCGGCGACAGTCGGTGTCGGTCCCGCTCAGTCGAACTTGACACCCACGTCGTGCATCCCGTCGTTGTAGCGGGCGATGTTGATGACGAGGGGCGTGATGCTCTCTACCTCTGCCGCGTTGGCCAGCGGGCCGGCGTCGAGCGAGCGCAGCCCCTCGATCTCGTCGGCGAGCTGGCGCACGATGTCCTTGGCGTCCGGGTCGTCGCCGATGACGAGCGTGTCGAGGTCGAGGTCGGCGTCGAGGTTCGCGAGGCGGTCCGCCGAGAGGTTGTGGAACGCGCCGACCGTCGAGACGTCGTCGGGTGCGGCGTTCGCGGCGAGGGCCGTCACCGACCCCGCGCCGGGGCGGTGGTAGTGCATGCCGTCCTCGTCGCCCTTCATGCCGACTGCGGGCGAGACGAGGATGGTGTCCTCGTCGAGCTTGTCCGCGACGCTCTCGACCGTGTCCGCGACGTGGTACGGCGGGACCGCGAGGACGACGACGTCGGCGCGGTCGGCCGCCATCTCGTTGGCGAAGCCGTTGACCTTCACGTCGACGCCGCGGCTGTCGAGTTCGGTCTCGTACTCCTCGGCCATCGTGCGCGCCTTCTCGGGGTCGCGCGACCCGATGAGTACCTCGTGGTCCGTGTCGTAGGCCCAGCGCAGGGCGAGCCCCTGTCCGATGTCACCCGTGCCGCCGAGTAGTGCGATTCGCATACCTGTGTCGTGGTCCCGGACGGGAAATAAGGGTTCGGAGTCGGCAGCCCGGGCCGGTGTCAGAAGCGCGCGGCGTCAGGAGAACAGGCCGTGGAGCCGGTCGAAGACGCCGTAGTAGATGATGACCTCGGCGAGGAGGAACAGGCCGCCGACGCTGCCGGCGACCGCCCCGAGCTGGTACTCCTGTCTGAGGTCCCAGAGCATCGCCGGGTCGAGCCGGCTGAACGCCGCGCCGGCGAGTATCAGCAGGCCGAGCAGGCAGCCCGCGAACAGCCAGAGCCGGTTGGGACTCCGGCCCTCGGCGGGGTTCTCTTTCGTCGCGACGTGGTACCCGAGCAGGAGCGTCAGGGGCAACGCAGCGCCGACGTACGCCATCGTGCTGAACACGTCGGGCGGACTGAACGTGGTGCCACCGACGACCGCGGGTGCGGCCCCGAGCGGGACCGCCCAGGAGAGCCGGCGGAGTATCAGACTCATCAGCGAAAGATTGTCCCGGTATCGTATAAAACTGCTATTCACTCGGACTGTTTTCACCGAGCCGTCGGCGAACTGGGGCGGCACTCGGGGCGAACCCGAGCCACCCGGCGAGCAGGAACGCGGCGACCAGCAGGAGCGCCAGCTCGACGGCCGAGAGGGTCGGGTCCGGGACCAGGAGGACGCCGAGGATCACCACGCCGAGCGTCGTGACGGCGAACACCCAGAGGTCGCGGACACTCGCGTCGAGCACCTGGTGGCCGTGGCGGGCGAACCAGACGCCGAGGACGAGCGCGAGCGCGACGCTCGGCGCGAGCCACAGCAGTTGCGAGAACGGGTCCGGCGGGGAGAGCCACGCGGGCAGCAGCCACGCGAGGAACAGCAGCGGGAACAGCGACCGGCGGAGGGAGGGCCCGGCAGACATAGACGGGTGTTCCGGCGGCAGAACCGAGAGTCTTCTCCTACTCCTCGACGCCGAGCAGCCCCGGCAGCAGGTTCACGTCGTCGAGGATGGCCTTCGCGCCGTAGGCGACGAACTTCTGCTTGCCCTCGACGCCGGTGAGGCCGCCGGTGAGGACGCCGACGCCGGTGTAGTTCCGGTCCTCGTCCTCCTCGTTCGCCCGCCGGGCCGTGGTCACGTCGTCGATGGTGTCGCCGACGAACACCACGTCCTCGCTGTCGAAGCGCTCCGCGAGCGTCATGAGCGCCCGGGGGTGGGGTTTGCCCTCCTCCCAGTCGTCCATCGTGAAGCGGTGCTCGTCGGGGACGTCAAGCCCGACCCGCGAGAGCGCGATGTCGGCCTCGGCCGCGGGGCGACCCGTGACGACGCCGACGTCGAAGTTCGCCTGGAGCGCCTCGATGGTCTCGGGCTCGATGATGACCGGTTCGTCGTGGATGAACCCCTCGCAGTCGATGTCGGGCTCGCCGCCCTCCAGCGTGCGATAGAGGTCGCTGCCGAGGTAGAGCTGCTGGAACACGTCGCGGAGTCGCTCGGTGTCCCACTCCTCCTTGATGCGCTCGAACGCGTTCGCGCCGACCTCGGACCCCACCACGAGTTCGGCGCTGTCGAGGCCGCCCCCGTGCTCGCGGATCTCGCCGGTGAACTCCTCGAGCGAGAGTGACAGCCCCTCCCGAAGCGCCAGGACGTACAGTGCAGCCGCGTACGTCAGTTCCCAGTCGTTGTTGAACCCACCCGCGTCCTTGAACGACTGGATGTCCTCCTTCCGGATGGTCTGGTCGTAGACGCGCTCGACGGACTCCACGATGGCGCGGCGATAGGAGTCCGCCACGTCCACGAGCACCCCATCGATGTCGAGGACGACCGTATCTGCCTCCATGTTCACGCACACTGGTCCGACGGGTAATGGGCCTATCGGACCGGACAGGCAGGACTACCGGAACCGTCGGTCAGCGCCCCGGGCCGTCACGGGCCACGTACAGCGTATCGGCGGGTATCGTCTCTCGCTCGACCGGAATCGCGGGCTGGTCGCCGCCCAGCGTCGTGAAGACGAAGTCCGCACCCACCCGTTTCGCGACGTCCCAGACGGGCCGGTGCAGCTCGGGCGGGACGTTCAGCGCGTAGATGGCGTCGGCGTCGCGGTAGACAGCGAGGTCGGGGTCGGTCACGTCGTCGCGGACGAACCGGACCCCGTCGGGGACGGGCCGGTCGTACACGTCGGTCGCGGTGACCCGGACGCCGCGCTCTGCGAGGCCGGCGGCCACGTCCGTCCGGTGCCCGACACCGACCTCGACGACGGTCTCGTAGCGTGCTAACCACCCGCAGAGAGCGGGTGTCGAATCGGTCGCCACGGCGGGATGTTTATGCCCGAAGCTGCCTTATCGTTTCTCATGCTCGTTGATATCGTTCCGGTGGGTGACGTATCCGCGCCCGTGAAGCGCGCGGCGTCCGAGGGGCTGCGGACGGTCTACGGCTGCGACGTGACCGTCCACGAGCCCCAGTCGCTGCCCAGTGGCGCGTACGACCCCAAGCGCAACCAGTACTCCGCCGAGGAGTTCATCCAGCTGGCCGAGCGCGTCGGCAACGGGGAGAAGAACATCGCCGTCACCCCCAAGGACCTCTTCTACCGGCGACGCAACTACGTCTTCGGGCTCGCCTATCTCGACGGGAGCGGCAGCGTCGTCTCGACCTACCGGCTCCAGACCTCCAGCGACGGCGGCTTCTCGAACAAGAGCTCCGAGGAGATCTTCGAGGACCGCATCCGCAAGGAGATCGTCCACGAGATCGGGCACACGCTCGGGCTCGAACACTGCGACAACAACCGCTGCGTGATGAACTTCTCACCCACCGTCCGCGAGGTCGACGTGAAAGAGGAGACGCTGTGTGGCTCCTGCCAGCGCATGGTGCTCTGAGGTGCGGTGATGCAGGGGGGTGGGCTCCCGGTCGGCTGGGTTCGCGAGTACGAGGGCCGACACGGTGCCGAATTCTACCACGAAGGTCGCAACCTCACCGTGAGCGTGCTCCCCCGCTACGACTCGCCGGGCGGTCGCGCCAGCGCGATGACGCCCTCGGCCTACGTCGTCCGCGTCCATCGCCTGTTCTCCGCTGACTTCGCGGTCCCGCTGACCGTGGGCACCGCGCGGACCTTCGGCGGCGCGAAGGGGCTCGCGACGAAGTACATGGAGCAGTTCTCCGCCGAGTTCGTCCGCCGGGACGGCCCCGACGACGCGGCCGCCATCGAGGCGCTCTCGGCCGTCGCGGAGTACTCCGACGACCTGCTCGTCAGCGTCGTCCAGTCCCGGACCGACTGGGGCCTGCAGGGCATCGCCCACTGTGCCCCCGGCAGCGTCGAGGTGATCTTCCGCGACGACGACCTGACGCTCTCGGAGGCCGAGGCGACCGGCCTGTACGAGGCGGTCCGGGACGGCACCGCGGCGACGGCCGGCCGGGACCACCCCGTCGGCACCCTGACGACGACCGACGCCGGGACCGTGGTCTGGCTCACGCCGACGGGCGACCCCGAGACGGGGACGCTGTTCCTGTTCGACCCGGACACGCCGCTGTCGGTTCCGGCGTTCTTCGAGGACACGAGCGACATCCTCCGCGGACGGGTGGACAGCCGAGCGCCCTAGCGGCGCCCTAGCGAGCGCGGTAGCCCTCGACGCCCGCCCCCGCCAGCAGCAGGGTCGCCGCGACCAACGCGTAGAGCTGTTCTGCCAGTCCGTTCGGGAGGACGTACTTCGACACCGAGACGACGAACGCGAGCGAGGTGGTCACCGTCGAGCCCTCGTCGACGTTCGAGGCGAGGTCTTCCTCGACGGCGCTCGGGCCGTCGGCGCTCCCGTCGGCCCTGGCGGGCTCGGCGGGGGTCACCCGGTCGGCCTCGTAGGGCAGGTCGCCGGTCTCGACCGCCCAGACGACCTCGCCGTCCTCGTCGAGTTCCACGACCCGGTCGTTGTAGGAGTCGGTGACGAGCGTGTGGCCGTTGGGCAATCGGTCGGCGTCGCGCGGCCAGTCGAACAGGCCGCTACCGCCGGCCTCCCACGTCTTCTCGCCGTCGGGACCGAACTCGACCACGCGGTCGTGCTCGCTGTCGGCCACCAGCAGGGAGCCGTCCCCGAGCCGGTCGGGGTTGTGCTGTTCGTACAGCGGGCCGGCCTCGCCTTCGAACTGGTTCGGGCCGATGACCGGCTCGACGCGAACCGACCCGTTATCGGCGACGTGGAGTTCGACCACGGTGTCGAAGTTCCGCAGACTCACCTGGAAGACGCCCGGTTCGATGCGGTCCACGTCGTTCATGTGCGTCCAGTCGCTCTCCGGGCCCATGTCGGCGGGTCGGTCGTAGGTGTCGGTCGCGTTCCACTGCCACAGTTTCTCGCCGGACGCGTCGACCGCGAACACGCGGTCGTTCCCGAGGTCGACCATGACGTACCGCGGCTCGCCGTCGACCACGTACCGGTCGGCGTCGTGGAGTTCGTGCTCGTGCTTCTCGACGTCGTACCAGGCGTACTCCCAGACCACGTCCGTCGAGTCGCGGTCGACCAGCTGGAGGGCGTTGCGGACGCAGCCGTCGGTCCCGTCGCTGGCGTAGGGCTCGGGACACTCGGTGTCGGGGACGGTGTCGGCCGTCGCGACCTGCACCGTCGAGGCGTCGACCGCCTCCACGTCGAAGACGTCGCCGGGGCCCTCGTACGACCAGACGACCTCGCCCTGTGGCGAGAGTTCGACGACGCGGCCCTCGTCGGCGTAGCCCTGGATGCCGACGAGGGTGTTGTGTTCGGGCGGTTCCTCGGCGACGGTCAGCCGCGGGTCGTCGGGGGCGGTGACGTAGCCGGCGAGCGCGACGGCCAGCAGGACCAGCGCCACGACGAGGAACAGCCGGGCGCGAACGCCGGGCTCGCGGAGCGAAGAGAGGGAGGCCGCGAGCTGTCGGATGTGGGACGGGGACCGTGTCACGGGCTGGGAGAACGTGGTGCGAGAACCTTACCCCTTCGGTTCGATACGACGGTTCGACGACCGGTCAGGGCGCGTAGTAGTACTCGCCCTCGGACTTCTGCTTGCGGTCGAGCTGGGAGTCCGGCTTGTTCACCCGCGGGCGCTTGGTGCGCTCGTCACGGCGGAACGTCACGTCGAGGTTCGCGAGGAACTCGTTCATGCCCGAGCGCATGCCCTGGGGCGTGCCGGCGTGGCCGTGGTGGGCCGGCTCGCCGTCGAACACCATCAGGCGGTCCGCGAGCAGGTCGATCATGTAGATGTCGTGGTCGATGACCATGACCGTCGCGTCCTGGCTCTCGGCGTAGCGCCGGATGGCCCGGGTCGCCTGCACGCGCTGCTCGACGTCGAGGTGTGCGGATGGCTCGTCCAGCAGGTAGAGGTCGGCGTCCTCGGAGAGACACGCCGCGATGGCGACGCGCTGGCGCTCACCGCCGGAGAGGTCGTTCAGGTTCTGCTCCATGATGCGGCCGAGCTGGAGCGGGTTGGCGATCTCCGTCTCCCAGTACGACGAGCCGAACTGGTCGGTGATGGACTGCAGGAAGACGTCGACCCGCATCGGCTGGTCGATCTCGATGTACTGGGGCTTGTAGGAGATGTCGAGCCGGAAGTCCAGCTCGCCTTTCGTGGGCTCGATGCTCCCGTTCAGGAGCTTCGCGAACGTCGACTTCCCGATACCGTTCGGGCCGACGATGCCCAGGACCTCGTTCTCGCGGATCTTGCCGCCCTCGACCTCCAGGCCGAACTCGCCCTCGCCGTAGCTCATCGCGAGGTCGGGGTACTCCGCGATGACCTCGCCCTTGCTGACGGTCCGCGGGGCGTGCTCCTCGAACTTGATGGCGTTCGGCCGGATGCGCATGTTCTCGTTGTCGAGGTAGCCCTTCAGGTACTCGTTGATGCCGTTCCTGACGGACTTCGGCGTCGTGATGACACCGTAGGCCCCCGGCTCACCGTAGGCGATGTGGAGGTTGTCCGCGAGCAGGTCGAGGATGGCCAGGTCGTGTTCGACCACCAGCATCGACCGGTCGCCGTCCTCGGCGAGGTCGCGGATGAGCCGCGCCGCGGTGACGCGCTGGCCGATGTCGAGGTACGGCGTGATCTCGTCCAGGAAGTAGAAGTCGGCGTCCCGGGCGAGGGTGGCCGCCAGCGCGACGCGCTGGAGTTCCCCGCCGGAGAGGTTGTCGATGTCCTGGTCGAGGACCGGCGTGATGGAGAGACGCTCGGTGAGCTGGTCGAGGACGCCGCGCTCGTCGGCGGATTCGAGCAGCGTCCGGGTGACCCCGTCGAACTGCTTGGGAATCTGGTCGACGTACTGCGGCTTGCGGGCGACGGTCACGTCGCCGTCGCGCAGCGACTTCAGGAAGTCCTGCAGCTCGGTGCCGCGGTAGCGGTCGAGGATCTCCTCCCACTCGGGCTCGTGGCCGTAGTCGCCGAGGTTCGGCGCGAGTTCGCCGGCGAGGATGCGGACGGCCGTCGTCTTCCCGATACCGTTCGGGCCGAGGATACCCGTCACGCGACCCTCCTCCGGGGCCGGCAGGCCGTACAGCGAGAAGGCGTTCTCGCCGTAGCGGTGGGCCGGCTCCTCGGAGAGCTCCTGTGGCAGGTTGATGATCTCGATGGCGTCGAACGGGCACTTCTCGACGCAGATACCGCACGTCTCGCCCAGACAGATCTCCTCGGAGATGCGCACCTGGTCCGGCTTGCCCTCCATGGCGTCCTCGCCACGCAGGGTGATGCACTCCTTGCCGGTGCGGTTGGGCGGGCAGTAGTTCTTGCACTCGTAGTTACAGCGGTCGGGCTGGCACCGGTCCAGGTCGACGACCGCGATGCTGTCCTCCGCCATGGTCAGTTCGCCTGTGCGCTGAGCATGATGCCCCACGTGACGAACCACATGGAGAACGTCATGAACGCGATGAAGAGGAAGTCTTTCGCGCCGAAGTCGTCCTTGTAGACGCCGAGCAGCCGCTGGAGTACGGGCTGGACGGCGATAGCGACGAGGACGACCGCCTGTGCGGGCTGGTGGAGGGCGGCCGCTGCTGGAGCCATGTCCCCCGTGAGCCACGCGGAGACGAACGCCGCGGCGACGCCAGCCGCCGCCGACAGCGTCGTGCGCGTGACCGTCCCAAAGTGCTGACCGCCGGAGTCGGTGCCGGAGTCAGCTGTTTCGGTAGCCATGGTCGTTGGTGTGTGACGACCGGTAAAAAGGCGTTCGCTTGTCGATTCGCGCGTGCGTTCCCCGTACCCGTTGGGGTCAATCTTTATGAGCGTGGACGCTTTCGAATCGTAATGATGGCCGCTACAACTGGGGAAGATCTCGAGGAGCTACCGCCGAGCGCGAAGCTCGTCTTCAAGGTACTCGAGTACGACGGGCCACTCACACAGAAACAGATCGTCGAGGAGTCCATGCTCTCCGCACGAACCGTCCGCTACGCCCTCGAACGGCTGCAGGACATCGACCTCGTGAACCAGGACGTGTACTTCGCCGACGCGAGACAGAGTCTCTACGAGATAGACGAGCAAGCGGTCGCGGCCGACGGCGGCGACGCGGAACCCTGCTGCGCGGAGTGAAATCCCTCTCCTTTCGACCACAGCACTGGCCAGTGACGACGCCGCCACGGCCGCCGGCTGCCACAGCCACATGGTACTTGTAGGTCGACCGCGACGCAGGTGATATGACCGACGAGGCGGAGTTCCAGCGCGCCCCACAGGAGAAGCGGACGTGGGTCATCGCGCTGGTGTTCGTGATGCTGGCCGCGAGCGTCCTCGGCGTCGCCGGGGCGTACGTCTTGGGCGGCCAGGAGCCCCTGAACCCACCCGACACCGAGTTCACCTTCGAGCGGACCGGCGAGTCACAGCTCCGCATCACCCACGCCGGCGGGGAGACGCTGACCGCCGGGAACCTCCAGATCGTCGTCGACGACTCCCGGACCACGTGGGACGCGACCGACTTCGCCATCGACGCGGACGCCGACGTGGCCGAGGGCGACTCGACGAGCATCTCGGGCGTCAGACCCGGCCAGACCGTCCAGCTCATCTACGACCGGGGCTCGCGGACCTACGTCGTCGGCGAGTACGACCTGCCAGCCAACGAGACGAGTGGCTGAGGTCCCGGTAGAGCGACCGCCCGCCCGACACCGAACCGCCTTTCTTCCAGCGCTGTCCAATCAGTGTCCATGAACGTCAAACGAATCGTCGTGGTGGTGGTGACGCTCTTCGCCGCCAGTATCGTCGCCGGCACGGTACAGGCGACGCCCATCGCCGGGCTCTCGGAGGCTCAGCGGACCGCCCTCGGCATCGCGTTCTCGACGCCCGCCGGGCTGCTCGTCTTCGGCCTCATCAGTTCGAACTTCGACGTGGACGACTACCTCGAGTCGCGCTCGCGGGCCGCGATGTTCGGCGACCTCGTCTTCGTGGAGCTGGCCGCGGTCATCGTCTCCCTCGGCGCGTCGACCGGGCTGGAAGGCGCACTGCCCGGACTGGCCGGCTGGATCGGCGCCGGTGGCGGCTACTTCGCGGCCTTCATCACGTTCAGCTGGCGGGCCAGCGAGTACCTCGTGAACCCGAACGAGGACGAGTAGCCGGCGACGCGGCGGGGCGACCCGGCACAAAGTACTTGCTATTGTCTAAAAAAACACATGTATGCGACGACGCGTCCTCCTCGTGGCCGGGGCCGGGCTCCTCGGCGGTTGCCTCGGTGACGGAACAGCGGCGGGGACCACCGCGACGACCTCGACCGACCCGACAGCGACGACCACCGCTGGAGACGAGGCCGATGCCCCTGACGGCGTCCCGGTCCCCGATGGCGAGTGTACCGTCGCAGACCTCCCCGACGGGGACTACCCGTCCCTTCCGGGGACGCTGGACGACGACGCCGCGACGGAGTTCGCCATCGCGTTCGAGAAGGCCTACGCCACCGCGGAGCTGGAGACCGACGAGGACGTGCGGGTGTCGGGCTTCGACGGCTGGGACGCGAGGGTGATGGAGCGGTTCGAATCGGGCGTGCTGGTCGCGGCGTCGGTGTCGGTCGACTTCTCGGAGGAAGGCTACGGGACCGGGACGATGCTCGGCAGTACCCCGTCCCACGGCTGGTACTTCGTGACCGAGGGGTACGCCGCGCGAGCCCCCGGCGAGGAGAACCCCGGCGACCCGCCGACGTACACGTGGGAACTCGTCGCTTGCGGGTGAGCGAAACGGCGGATAGACACGGTTTCGTCGCCCTTACGGGAAACTACCAGGTCGGGGCCCCCGAAGCCCTATGTGCCACTTCTCTGTATCTGGTACGAGCGCATGTGCTCTGGAAGCTACTACATCATGGCCCTGCTGGGCATCCTCTTCGCGCCACCCATGGTCCTCTGGCCGACGAGACTGGCGCGGTGGGACGAGATGCTGGGCGCCATCGGGCGACGGCCCAGTGGGGCCGTCGAACCGGCGGCGTGGAAGGTCGCGCTGACGCGGTACGCCGGGGTCGTCTGGACCCTCGTCGGCGTCGGCTCGCTCGTGGCCTGTGAGTTGCTGTGACGGGCTCGAGGTGGTGACGCCCCAGATTTAGGCCGTGTGGACCGTCACGGTGTTCTTGCGGTCGATGGCGCGCTCCAGTTCGTCGGCGATGGCCGAACCGCGCGAGACCTGCACCTCGCCGCCGCGGCCGACCGTCGCGGTGAACAGGTAGTCGCCGTCGGCGCGGACCTCGACCGTCTCGCCGGTGTGGCCGTCGACCGGGATGACGATGTGCCGGGAGGTGATCTCGGGCGTGACGAGCTGGCCGGTGGTGTCCTGCTGTCCTGATTGTGAACTGCTACCGCCGCCACCACCGCCCGACCCGCCGGTCCGGTAGTTCGGGTTCTCGTCGTGGGTCCGGACGTCGATGTCGATGCCGAGGCGGTTCTCCACGTCGTTGATGCGGCCGCCGCCCTTCCCGATGACCGCGGAGATGTCGTCCTCCTCGACGTAGACGACCGCCTTGTTCTGGCCCTTCAGGTCGACCGAGACGTGCCCGCGGGCGATGGAGCGGATCTCGCGCTCGATCTCCTGTTTCGCGATGCGGTCGACGCCGGTGTCGCTCTTGCCGTCGTCGTCGGTGAGCGGGACGGTGACGACCTGCCGGTTGAAGGTGTAGATCTCGTACTCGGGGCGGCCCGTCTCGAACTCGTTGATGGTGATGACGGGGCGGGCGAGGTCCTCCTCGGTGAGGCCGTGGGGGACCTTCACCTCGGTCTGGACGTCGTACACTTTGGCGATCTCACCGTCCTCGATGTAGACGACGGTGTCGACGACCTGCGGGATCATGCCGAGTTCCACGCGGCCGACGAGGCGCTGGAGCGCGTCGATGGCGCGGGTGGCGTGGACGACGCCGATCATCCCGACGCCGGCGAGGCGCATGTCGGCGAAGACCTCGAAGTCGTCGGTCTTTCTGACCTCGTCGTAGATGGTGTAGTCGGGGCGGACCATCAGCAGGGCGTCGGCCGTGTTGGCCATCTGTCCGTCGAGTTCGGTGTACTGGGTGATGTCCGGGCCGACCTGCAGGTCGCGCGGTTTCTCCATCGTCTTGACGGAGTAGTCGTTCTCGGAGATGAACCGGGCGACCGCCTGCGCGAACGTCGACTTCCCGGCGCCGGGCGCCCCGGAGATGAGGATGCCGCGCTGGCGCTCCAGGATGCGGTCTTTGAGCTCCCCGGCGTGCTCGTAGTCCTCCATGTCGGTCTGGGCGATGGGTCGGACCGCGGTTATCTCGATACCGTCCGAGAACGGCGGGCGGGCGACCGCGATGCGGTAGTTCCGGAACTGGACGATGTCCATGCCGTTCCGGGAGAGTTCGAGGAAGCCCTCGGCGGACTCCTTGGCGGCGTTGATGACCTCGTCGGCGTACTCCGACATGGTCGCCTCGTCGAGGGGCTCGTCGGCGATCTCGACGTAGTGCATGTCGCCGATGTCGCCGCGCTTGGCCTTCGGGACGGTGCCCGTCTTGAGGTGGACGCTCATCGTCGCCTCGTCGAAGTAGTTCTCGATGGCGAGGCGCTCGATCTGGCGGGCCTCCGCGGAGAGGAGTTCGACGTCGAGGCCCTTCGCCTGGGCGACGTGGGACTGCACCACGTCGCTGGTGAGGAAGGTCGCCCCCATCTCGGCGGCGAGGTCCCGGATCTGGGCGTCGATCTCGCCCTCGGCAGCGTGGTCGATGCTGCGCGCGTCGGGTCGCTTGCCGACGTACTCCAGGGTGATGCGCCCGTCGTCGGCGAGGTCGGCGAGCCGCTGGAGTTCTTCCAGTCCCTCCCAGCCGGTGTCGAGCCCGGCGTTCGCCTGCGATTCCAGCTCTGCGACGACGGCCTCGGGGACGGAGATGGTGGCCCCGGCGTACTCGCCGTCGTCGACTTTCTCGGACACGCGGCCGTCGATGACCACGCTCGTGTCCGGTACAACGTTCATGTGCGGTGTTCGGGGACGACGCTTCTTAAGCGCACGGACGCGCGTCCGTCGCCGTCCCGCCGCCGGCACAGATTCCAACGCGCTGGGAATCCCCCTGCTGGCTTAGGTGCAACCGAACACGTTCGTCAGCTATGCAACCGGAACAGGAGTTCGGCCAGGGTGGGCTGAACCGGTTCGTCGACGCCGGCGCACTGGTCGATGACATCGGACTGGACGCCGAGGAGGTGGCCTGGCGCAAGGAGTTCATCAACTTCGACGGCGAGGACGAGGAACGCCTCGCCGACCTCGAACCGCTCCTGCGCGAGCACCAGGACGCCATCGCGGACGACTTCTACGACAATCTCTTGCAGTACGACCAGACCCGGGCGGTCATCGAGCGTTCGCCGAAGGGGGTGGACATGCTCAAGCAGACCCAGCGGGCCTACCTCGTCTCGCTGGCGACCGGCGAGTACGACCAGCAGTACTTCGCGAACCGGGCCCGCATCGGGAAGCTCCACGAGATACTGGACATGCCCCTGAAACACTACGTCGGCCAGTACGGGGTGTACTACGACCTCATCCTCTCGGAGGTCGACGACCGCGTCCAGGGGCAGGTCGTCGACGCCATCGAGGAGTGGGCCGAGGAACGCGAGGACGAATCGGGTGGCGGCCTCGGCCGGCTCGTCGGCGCGCTCGGCTTCGGCGACGACGGCGACGACGGGCTGGACGACTCCTTCGAGGCGACGGTCCGCGAGGCTATCCACGACGGCATGCAGGACGTGCTCGCGCTGTTGCGCATCATCAACCTCGACCTGCAGGTCGCGACCGACACCTACGTCGACTCCTACAGCCAGCGCCTCGAGGACGCCATCGAGCGCCGCGAGCAGCTCGCCCACGAGGTCGAGTCCGAGGTCCAGGGCCCGGTCGAAGAGCTGCACGAGGCGTCCAGCGCGGTCTCGGAGAGCGCCCAGACCATCAGCGACCTGACCGAGCGACAGGCCGCCCAGATACAGGCGACCGCGGGCGAACTGGACGAGGTCAGCGCGGCCGCCGAGGAGGTCGCGGGCGTGGCGGACGAGGTCCGGGCCGAGAGCGAACGCACCGAGTCGCTGGCCGCGAACGGGGCCGAGGCGGCCGACGGGGCACTGGCGGTGCTGGCGGCCATCGAGGACGCGGCCGAGCGCGTCGAGGACGCGGCCACGACGCTCGAATCCCGCACCGAGGACATCGACGAGGTCGTCGAGCGCATCGACGGGCTGGCCGAGCGGACCTCGGTGCTGGCGACGAACGCGAACATCGAGGCGACGCGGGCCGACGCCACGAGCGACACGCTGAGCGTCATCGCGACCGAGGTGAAGTCCTTCGCCGAGCAGGCCCAGGACGACCTCGACGAGATCGAGGACGCGGTCGAGGGCGTCCGCGAGGCGACGACCGAGACGGTCGAGACGATGGACGAGACCGCCACGAAGGTCGAGGAGGGGACCGACCAGGTCCGCGAGACGGTGGCCCACCTCGACGAGATACACGAGTCCGCACAGGCCACCGCCGCCGGGATGGACGACGTGGCGGCCGCCGCGGACCAGCAGGCCGAGAGCGTCGAGACGCTCGCGACCTCGGTCGAGCAGGTCGCCACCGCCGCGGACCGGGTCGCCAGCGAGGCCGAGAACGTCGCGGCCGCGAGCGAGGAGCAGACCGCGAACGTCGCCAGCGTCGCGCAGGCGGTCCGCCGGCTGACCGAGTCGGAAGAGACCGGACAGACGCCGGTGTACGAGCAGTTCGTGTCACAGTAGCCGCCTGAACTTTCTTCCCCGCCGGGCGAGTCGCCCCTGCCATGGACGAATGCACCGCCCTGACCCGCGACCTCGTCTCGGTGCCGAGCCACGACGGCGAGGCCGCGGCCGGGGACGTCATCGAGGAGTGGCTCCGCGAGCACACCGACGCCGCCGTGACGCGGGACCGCACCGGCACCCACGCCGGGGAACCGGCCCGCGGTGGCAACGTCATCGCCCGGAAGGGCGACGGCGACCGGAGCCTCGCCCTCGTCGGCCACCACGACGTGGTGCCCCCGGACGCGTCGCAGGTCGACGACGACGGGAGCTACGTCGTCTACCAGGAGGACGGCCGGCTCTACGGCCGCGGTGCGGCGGACATGAAGGGTGCAGTCGCCGCCGCCATGCTGGCCTTCCGGGACGCCGACCCCGACTGCGAACTCGTGTTCGCCTCCTTCGTCGGCGAGGAGGTGGGCGGCATCGGCGCCCGGTACGCCATCGAGCAGGGCTTCGCCCCCGACCACGCCCTCGTGGCGGAGGGCTCCACCGGCTACGACTCCCCCGAGGGCGTGGTCGACGTGGCGCTCGCGCACAAGGGTCGCCGGGGCAGTACCGTCACGGCCCGCGGGTCGGCCGCCCACGCCAGCGAACCCGACCGGGGCGAGAACGCCATCTACCGCGGCTGCGAGGCGGTCGAGCGCATCAAGGCGCTGGAGTGGCCGACGACCGAAGCCGCCGGCGAGACCCTGGAGGGGAGCGTCGTCGTCACCGAGATCGACGGCGGTTCGGCCTGGAACGTCGTCCCCGAGACCTGCGCCATCACGGTCGACGAGCGCACCGTCCCCGGCGAACGCGCAGACCTCGACTCGGTCGCGGAACTCCCGGGCGTCGAGTGGACCGTCGACCAGGACCTCCCGCCGATGCGGTGTGGCGACGAGGAATTCGGCGACGCGGTCCGCGACAGCCTCCGGACCGTCCAGTCCGGGCAGGGCCAGCACGTCACGAAACCCCATGCGACCGACGCGGGTTGGCTCTCGCAGGCCGGCACCGAGTGCGTGGTCTGTGGCCCCAGCGAACCCGGCGAGGCCCACACCGCGACCGAGAGCGTGAGCCTCGCCGTGCTGGAGACCTGTTACGAGGCGTACCTGGTGCTGGCCGAGAGCTGGTCGTAGTCGGCCTGCGTCGGTATCTCGAAACCCGGCCTGGCGCGTGCGGTCGGCGGGCCTGAACGCGAGTGAAGGCCGCCGACGGAAGCGCGCGAGGGATGACCGGAACGGAACGCAGTGAAGTGGAGGGAATCGGCTGGGGAGGGAGTGGTCCGGTGCTGTAGCGGTGGCGGTGCTGTGCGGGGCCGTCTCCATGCCACCAGCGCGAGTGAACTGCTCGTTCCCACAGACATACCCAGCGAAACCCACCACCATCCCACACCAGCCACAAGCCCCTGCTCACAAGCCCTTGCTACCCACCCACACCACACCGCGAGATTGATGAGTTACGAACCGAAACTGACGCGGTATGGCAACCGAAGCCGCCACTGACGAGACGGGTGAACTCTACGAGGAGTTCCTCTCGACGGTCCAGCGACTCTCGAACGTCGGGTACGCCCAGCAGGTGCTGAACTGGGACCAGGAGGTCATGATGCCCGAGGAGGGCACACGCGCACGCTCCCAGCAGCTCTCCGCCCTCTCCGCGGTCGGCCACGAACTGCTCACCAGCGAGGAGATGGCCGGCTACCTCGACGACCTCGAGGCCGCCGACCTCGACCCCGAGCAGGAGGCGGTCGTCCGCGAGATCCGCCGGAAGCACGAGCGCGCGACCCGCGTCCCGACCGAACTGGTCCAGGAGATCTCCGAGACGACCTCCGAGGCCCACCCGAAGTGGAAGCAGGCCAAGGCCGAGGACGACTTCTCCATCTTCGCGCCGACCCTGGAGAAACTGGTCGAGCTGAAGAAGGAGTACGCCGAGTACATCGACCCCGACAAGGACCCCTACGCGGTGCTGTTCGAGGACTACGAGCCGTACCTCGGCCTCGACACCGCCGAGGAGACCCTGGCGCAACTGCGCGAGGAGCTCGTCCCCCTCATCGAGGACATCCGCGAGTCCGACGTGGAGCTGGCGACCCCCTTCGAGGGCGAGTTCGACGACGAGACACAGGAGGAACTGGCCCGTGACGTGCTCGACACGCTCGGGTACGACTGGGACCGCGGCCGCCTCGACACCGCCCCGCACCCGTTCTCGACGGGCACGCAGTTCGACGCCCGCGTGACCACCCGGTTCAACCCCGCCGACCCCCTCGGCGCGCTCACCTCGACCATCCACGAGTTCGGCCACGCCAGCTACACGCTCGGCCTGCCGGACGAGCACTACGGGACGCCCCTGGGCGAGGCCCGCGACCTGACCGTCCACGAGTCCCAGAGCCGCCTCTGGGAGAACCACGTCGGGCGCTCGGAGGCGTTCTGGGAGCGCTTCCTGCCCGCGATGAAGGAGCGCTTCCCGCAACTGGAGGACGCCACCCCGCGTGACGTGTACGAGGCCGCGAACACCGTGAAGGAGGACAACCTCATCCGCGTCGAGGCGGACGAACTCACCTACCACATGCACATCGTGGTCCGCTTCGAGATCGAGCGCGAACTCATCTCGGGCGACCTCGACGTCGAGGACGTGCCGGAAGCGTGGAACGACAAGTACGAGGAGTACCTCGGTATCCGGCCCGAGACCGACGCGGAGGGCTGCCTGCAGGACATCCACTGGAGCCACGGCTCCTTCGGCTACTTCTCGACGTACTCCCTGGGCTCGGTGCTCGCGGCCCAGCTCTACGACGCCGCCGAGGACGACATCGACGACCTCGAGGCGAAGGTCCGCGAGGGCGACTTCGAGGAACTCCACGCCTGGCTCACCGACAAGGTCCACCGACACGGCAAGCGCTACACGACCGACGACCTCGTGCGCGAGGCCACCGGCGAGGACTTCACGGCCGACTACTTCGTCGACTACGTCGAGTCGAAGTACGGCGCGCTGTACGACCTGTAACCGCCGACCTGTAACCGCTGCAGAACTTTTTTCCGCGGGTTCCGAGAACCGGCGTGCATGGCACCGCCCTCCAGGCGTGCGTTCCTCACCAGCGTCGCCGCCGGCACGAGCCTCTTCGCCGGGTGTGGCGGCCAGGCCGAGACCCGCCCCGACCGCTTCACCGTCACCTCGACGCGGACGACCCGGCCCGCCGACGGCGACGACCCGGCGCCCGACCCCGCCACCCTCCAGCGACGCGTCGACGTCCCCGCCCGCGGGTCGTTCGTCCGGGCGTACGACCACCGCGGGCTCTACGTCCTGGTCGACCCGCGCAGTCCGGTCCTGCGGGCGACCGGCAGCGACGACCTCCATCTGCAGGTCGAGGCACGTGGGTATCCGGCCCCCGGCCCGGGCGACGTCTTCGACGAGGAGCAGGTCGTCGTCGAGCCGTCGAGCGACGGGCGAACCGGCGTCGCGGTCCAGCTGGACATCGGCGACGCCCCGCAGAGCCGTCCCCTGTACTACACCGTGTCGCTGCGCCGTGGTGGGGGCGACGGCGACCCCGTCCACCTCCACGAGACCGACCCGTTCCTCCGGCGTCCGGAAGGGGTCACGGTCGTCACGTCACCCGTCGAGGAGCAGTTCTCGGACGGTGGTCTGGATGGGGGCGAAAGTGGGAGTGAGAGTGAGACCGAGAGCGAGGGCGAGAGCACAGACGACCGCGGACCGCGGCGCACCACGTTCGAGGGCACCATCCGGGTCGAGTACCCCGTCGGTGACGACCGCGTCCGCCTCGACGTGCCCACGTCGGCCTACCTGCTGGCCGAACACTACGGGTTCGAGGCACTGCATCGGAACGAACTCGTCGCGGCCTCGGCCGCGGACGGAGTCGTCACCCGGCTCGCCCGGAGCATCGTCGGCCAGGCCACCAGGGCAGGGGTCGCGAGCACGCCCCGGGAGCTCGTCGAGTTCGCCGTCGACGCGGTACAGGCGCTCCCGAACGGCCCCGACTCGGTGACCGGGACGTACGACCGCCAGCGCCAGT
The DNA here is from genome assembly GCF_026616195.1 of Haloarchaeobius amylolyticus. Classification (NCBI taxonomy): domain Archaea; kingdom Methanobacteriati; phylum Methanobacteriota; class Halobacteria; order Halobacteriales; family Halorubellaceae; genus Haloarchaeobius; species Haloarchaeobius amylolyticus. Next base: position 178,870 of record NZ_JANHDH010000002.1, on the reverse strand, counting down.
CCCTCGCCCGGACCGTCGCCGACCTCGGCGGGGACAGCGAGGACCGGTCGCTGCTCCTCGCCGGTATCCTCCAGACCGCCCAGTTCGGCGTCGACACCATCGTCGTGGACATCGACGGTCACGCCGCGGTCGGGGTGGGACTCGGGTCGGCGTCCGGGTACACCCACGTGGTGAACGGGGGGTCGTACCTCCACGTCGAGACCGTCGAGCCAGGCTGGGCGGTCGGCGAGGTCCCCGAGGAGTACCGCGACGCGCCAGTCGAGTGGTACGATATCTGAGTCGGTCGCCGGCCGGGGCGGACCCCGAAGTTGATTACCGCCACGGTCGGAGACTGTCACATGGCAGCATACGACGACCTGCTCGACCGGTACCGCCGCATCTCCAACATCGGGAACGCCGCCGGCCTGCTGAACTGGGACCAGCAGGTGATGATGCCCGACGGGGGGACGCCGGCGCGCTCCCAGCAACTCGCCGCGCTCTCGACCACACGACACGAGTTGCTCGTGAGCGACGAGACCGCCGACCTGCTCGATGCCGCCGAGGCCGCGGGACTCGAACCCGCCGAGCAGGCCGTGGTCCGGGAGATCCGCCGCGAGTACGAGCGCGAGACCGACGTGCCGAGCGACCTCGTCGACGAACTCACCCGGACCCAGTCCGACGCCCAGGAGACCTGGCAGGACGCCAAGGCCGAGAGCGACTTCGAGTCGTTCGCACCGACGCTGCGGGACCTGCGCGACCTCCACCGGGACCGCGCCGGGTACATCGACGACGCGAAATCGCCCTACGCGGTGCTGTTCGAGGACGGCGAGCCCTACCTCCCGCTCTCCCGGGTCGAGCAGGTGTTCGAGGAGCTGAAGGCGGAGCTGCCCGACCTCATCGAGGCCATCCGCGAGTCCGAGAGCGAGGTCGCCTGGCCCTTCGAGGGGAGCTACGACGAGGACGCCCAGCTCGCGCTCTGCCGGGACGCACTCGACTTCCTCGGCTACGACTGGGACCGCGGCCGCCTCGACACCGCCCCGCACCCGTTCATGTCCGGCAACCAGTTCGACGCCCGCATCACGACCCGGTTCAAGGAGGGCGAGCCACTCGATGCCCTGACCGCGGCCGTCCACGAGTTCGGGCACGCGACCTACCAGCTCGGCCTGCGCGACGACGCCTACGCGACCCCCCTCGGGGAGCCGCGGTCCTCGGGCGTCCACGAGTCCCAGAGCCGCTTCTGGGAGAACCACGTCGGTCGAACCCGCGCGTTCTGGGAGGCGTTCCTCCCGAAGTTCACGGACCGGTTCCCGCAGCATGCGGACGCGACGGTCGAGGACCTCTACCAGGCCGTGAACAAGGTCCGCCCGGACAACCGTATCCGGGTCGAGGCCGACGAGATAACCTACCACCTGCACATCATCCTGCGCTGTGAGATCGACCGCGCCTTCGTGGAAGGCGACCTCGCCGCCGACGAGATTCCGGCGACGTGGAACGAGAAGATGGACCAGTACCTCGGCGTGCGCCCCCGGAACGACGCCGAGGGCTGCCTGCAGGACATCCACTGGTCCTACGGCTTCGCCGGCTTCCAGAACTACACCGTCGGGAGCGTCCTCGCGGCGCAACTGGAGGCCGCCATGGAAGAGGACATCGGCGACCTCGACGCGCACATCCGCCGCGGCGAGTTCGAGCCGATGCACGAGTGGCTCACCGAGAACGTCCACGAACACGGCTGCCGGTACACCACCGACGAACTCATCGAGGAGGCCACCGGCGAACCGTTGACCGCGGAGTACTACCTCGACCACGTCCGCGAGAAGTTCGGCGAGCTGTACGACCTGTAGCGGGTCGCCGACACCTCGCCGGGGCATCGCCGCCGCGATTCGACAACCCTACACCGGCCCGGGGTGAGTCTCCACACATGTCACGTGCTCGTTCGGTCCGTCACGCGAAGTTCGCCCTCGCCGGGGCAGTCGTCCTCTTCGTCGCCCTCGTGGCGGCGACGCTCGGCCTCGGGGTGGCGGTCGGCGACCTCACCCAGCGCAACACGCTCGTCGCCGGGATGGGGGCCATCATCGCCATCGTCGGGCTCCAGTACGTCGTCTACGCCGAGGCCTACTCGGCCTGGCTCGCCGGCCTCATGTCGGGGTCGGCTGACTACGACCGCATCGAGGTCGACGAGGACGACGTCCAGCAGCGCAAGCGCGGCGGCCTGCTGATGGTCGTCGGTGGTCTCCTCGCCATCGTCATCTCCGTCCTCTAGTCGCCGGCTGCCGACGACACGCCCTTTATCCCGGTCCGTGCCGGACTGCCTGCTATGAACGTCGTGACACTGCTGCCGTCCGCGACGGAGATCGTCTTCGCGCTCGGGGTGGAGCCGGTGGGTGTCTCACACGAGTGCGACCATCCGCCGGCGGCCACAGAGCTGCCGGCCGTCGAGTACAGCCACGTCGACGCGAGCGCCAGCTCCGACGAGATCGACCGGCAGGTCCAGGAGGCCCAGTCGGAACACGGGAGCGTCTACGGCATCGACGTCGACCTGCTCGACGACCTCGACCCGGACCTCGTCGTCACGCAGGGGATGTGCGACGTGTGTGCCGTCGACGAGGTGCTCGTCGCGGAGGCCGTCGAGGCCATCGACGCGAACCCCGAGGTGCTGACGACCGACCCGCACAGCCTCTCGGACATCTACGACGACATCGAGCGCATCGGCGCCGCACTCGGCCGGGAGGCCGAGGCGGCAGACCTCGTCGACTCGCTCCGGTCCCGGGTCGCCGCGGTGGAGGAGCGTAGCCGGACAGGCGACCGCGAGCAGAAGCACCTGGCGGTGCTGGACTGGACCGACCCCGTGATGGTCGCGGGCCACTGGGTGCCCGAACTCGCCCACCGCGCGAACTGCGAGTACGGGATGGCCGCGCCCGGTGACCGCTCGGTCCCCCGCGAGTGGGACGACCTGCTGCGCTACGACCCCGACGTGCTCGTGGTCGCGCCCTGCGGGTTCGACCTCGACCAGATTCGCCGGAACCTCGGCGACCTGACCGACCGACCCGGGTGGGACGACCTCACCGCGGTCCAGGAGGGGAACGTCTGGGCCATCGACGGCGACCAGTACATGAACCGGCCCGGCCCGCGCACCGTGGACTCGCTGGAGCTGCTGGCCAGCGTCGTGCATCCCGAGGCGTTCGACCAGCCGCCCGAGTCGGTCGTCCGGCCGCTGGCCGACCTCGAACGCGAGCGATACGAGACGGCCTGACGGGATGGGGGACAGCTACCTGCACCTCCCGGCCGACTGCCGCGGACACCTCCTGGCGCACGCCAGGGCGGTCGCACCCGAGGAATCATGTGGCGTCCTCGGCGGGACCGAGGACTCGGACGGCGACTGGACCGTGACCAGCGTCCACGCCGTCACGAACGTCGCGGACACGCCCCGGACCCGGTACGAACTCGACCCCGAGGAGACGTACCGGGTCGTCGAGGCACTGGAGGACGCGGACGACGACGTGGTGGGCTTCTACCACTCGCACCCGACCGGCCCCGACGGTCCGAGCGCGACCGACAGGACACAGGCCACGTGGGAGGGGAAGGTGTACTGTATCGTCTCGCTGGGTGGTGAGACGGAGAACGAAAGCAGCGAGCCGGAGCCCGACGGAGAAGCACGCATCGGCGCGTGGGTCTGGACGGGCGAGGCGTTCGAGCCCGTCGAGCTATCCTGAACCGGCGGTCAGCGCCCGAGGATGCGCACGTCGCCGTTGCTCGACCGGACCGTGACGAGCGGGCTGTTCCCGCCGTTGACGTTCCCGCGGACCTCGTTGTCGTCCCAGGTGGTCGTGGTGAGTTCGATGTCGCGCCAGGAGACCTCGCCGTTGCCGGTCCGGGCCTCCAGGGCGACCTGTAGCGACGCATCGAGTCGTGCCGTCACGTCTCCGTTGGTGGACTGGATGGACACGTCCCCGCGGGTACCGACGACGTCCACGTCGACCTCGCCGTTGGCGGTCGTGGCCGCGTCGATGCCCTGGGTGTTCCGGGCGGTCACGTCACCGTTGCTGGATTGCAGCGTGACGTAGCCCTCGACGTCGCGGACATCCACGTCGCCGTTGCTCGTCTCGGCGACGAGGTCGCCGGCGACGTTCCGGACCGTGACGTCACCGTTCCGGCTCCTGGCGCTCGTGACCCGGACGCCCTCGGGGACGCCGATCTCGAGGTCGACCGAGACGCTCTGGGCGAAGAACCCGCCGTCGGCGACCCTGGCGACGACGCTGTTCTCCTCGCCGGTGTCGACCGTGACGGACACCCGGTCGAACGCGCCGGTCGTGCCCAGCGTCCGCATCGTGTACTTCACGTCGAGCTGGTCGCCGTCGATGGGTGCGACCGTCACGTCGCCGTTCTCGGTCTCGACGGCGAGGGTCCCGCCGTCGACCACGTACTGGTCCTGCCTGACGGCGGTGCTGGTGGCGAAGCCGGTGCAGCCGGCCAGGCCGACCGTGAGGGCCGTCGCCCCGGCGCCGAGGAGGTGTCTGCGTGAGATGGCTGTCATGGTGAAATATTCGCGTGCTGAGACGATAAAGCTCCCACGAGCCGTGTGAACGCGGGGCTGGCTCGCGATACCGCCCAGCAGCAGCGTTACAACCCCGGCCGGCGAACGTCCACGCGATGACACGACGTGCGGCCATCGTGGACCTCGACGGCACCGTCTGGCGCAGCGAGCAACTGATTCCCGGCGCCGACGAGGGCGTGCTCGCGCTCCGGGACGCCGGCCTCGACGTCCGGTTCGTCACGAACAGCACCAGCGTCGACCGGAGCCGGTTCCCCGAGACGCTGGAATCGCTGGGGCTGCCCCGCGACGTCGGCGGCCTCTCCTCGTCGGCCTCGGCCACCGCGACCTACCTCGCCGAGCACCACCCCGACGCCGACGTGTTCGTCGTCGGCCACGCGGTCCTGCACGAGGAGATCCGCGACGCCGGCCTCACCGTCATCGAGGACGGGGACGCCGACGTGGTCGCCGCCGGGAAGGCCTACGACATCAGCCACGAGCTGCTGACCCGGACGCTCCGGGCGTTCCACAGGGGGACCCTGTTCGTCGCGACGAATCCCGACCGGACCTACCCCACTCCGGAGGGGCTGGAACCGGGTGCCGGCGCGACCGTCGGCGCCATCGAGGGCATGACCGGCCGCGACCCGCTGGTCATCGGGAAACCGTCCGAGCACATGGCCGACGCGGTCTGTGAGACCCTCGGCGTGAAACCGGGCGAGTGCCTCGTCGTCGGTGACAACCTGCATACGGACATCCTGATGGGCGAACGCGCCGGGATGGAGACCGCGCTGGTGCTGACTGGCGCGACGACCCGCGAGGAGGCCGTGGCGTCGGATGTCCAGCCGGACCACATCCTCGAATCGCTGGGCGACATCGAGGAGATCCTGTAGGCGGGGCGAGCGCGGATTTCGGACCCATCCTCCCACCGGGGCGCGTGCTGGCGAGCGTGCTGCGGGAACCGCAGCCGCGAGCCGAAATCGCGCGAGGGACGAGACGCGCAGGCGAAGCCGAGCATCGGAGTCGGCTGGGGAGGGCGTGGTGCAGGGCTGTGCGGGTGCGGGGCTGTGCGGGGCGCTCGCGGTCTTCCATGCCGCCAGCGCGAGTCGACGAAGCGAACCACTCTACACTCGAAGCGTCGCCCGAACGAAACAGACGCACTCGCACGACGCGAATCCAGCAGACAGCAACACTATTCGATAGCGCAGGTCTCGGCGTAGTCCACGTCCGCCACGGACCCGATCTCCGGGTCGTCCCCGCAGACCGGACAGTCGGGATTCCGACGGACCGGCACCTCGTCGAAGCTCATGTCCATCGCGTCGTAGAGCAGGAGCCGGTCGTCCAGCCCTTCACCCGCCTCAAGCACCTTCTTGACGGCCTCGGTGGCCATGATGCAGCCCAGGGTGCCGGGCAGCACGCCCAGCACGCCGGTCGTCGCACAGTCCGGGACGGTCCCCGGCTCGGGGGCTTCGGGGAAGACACACCGGTAGCAGGGCGCGCCGGGTTCGTAGGTCGTCGCCTGCCCCTCGAACTTGTAGATGGCGCCGTGGACGAAGGGGGTCCCCGAGAGCACGCACGAATCGTTCACGAGATAGCGCGTCGCGAAGTTGTCGCTCCCGTCGACCACGAGGTCGTAGTCGGCGACGAGGTCGGTCACGTTCTCCCTGTCGACGCGGGCCTCGTGCACGTCGACGGTCACGTCCGGGTTCAGGTCGCGGACGAACCGGGCGGCGCTCTCGGCCTTCGGTTCGCCCACGTCGGCGTCGCGGTGGATGACCTGGCGCTGGAGGTTCGACCGCTCGACCACGTCGTCGTCCGCGATACCGAGACGGCCGATGCCGGCCGCGGCGAGGTACTCGATGGCCGGCGAACCGAGGCCGCCCGCGCCGACACAGAGGACCGACGCGTCGAGCAGGCGCTGCTGGCCCTCGGGGCCGACCTCGTCCATGATGATGTGCCGCGAGTAGCGGTCCAGCTGGGTCGGGTCGAGGCTGAGGTCGGTCATACGGCGACTTCGGCCGGTGGGGGAAAAACTCTCACGCCTCGGGAGCGGGGACGGAGGGCCCGAGCGCAGTGTCCGGAGCCAGTGGGGAGAGCCCCTGTGACGCTAGTATGTTATATATTCCCTTCCATGCGTTGGTGAGTGTCACACCACAATCGTTTAATACGTGGTGTGCTTTACCATGTCACATGGCGTCCGCACCCCAATCCGGTGACGACGTGTTCGACCAATTCCTCGCAGACCGCGGCCACGAGACAGAACCGGTAGGGTGGGATCGAAGCTACAACAAGCTCCAGTGCCCCGACTGCATGGCGCTCCACGACGAGAGCGCCGACACGTGCGGGGTGTGTGGCTGGGAACCGTAGCCACACGACCGCGGTCGACGGACAGTTGACGAGGTAGGTGTCGCGCTGGCGGTGCGCGCGCGAGACCCCCGATTTCGTTCTAACGGCGGTAGCAATCACCGATAGCGGCGGTTCTGCCCCAGTTATCGGTCACGATTGCCCCATCTCACCGACGACCGACGGGCTCCTGTCGGACTCGCTAACTCTGGAGACTCCCCGAGACCACCGGACCTTTCCCACTCATGCTCGCATGTGCGTGAAGTGATATCACATCCCTGAGAACCGGCAACCGAGGTCACTAGGGGGAAACATTATTAAAGATAATTCCATCTGACCAGAATGGAGATTCAAATGCCGGAATGCCAGAACTGCGGGTCTTTCGTCACAGATGCGTACGCCAGAGTGTTCACACCACGCGGCGTCGAGGACCCCCGCGTCTGTCCCAACTGCAAGGACAAGATCCGTGACGGAAGCGACGTACGAGAGGCCCGCTCTCCTCGAAACAACTAGCATCGTCTCCCGATCGAGGACCGTCTACCGACCGTCTCAGGCCGGTCGCTCACTACCCGTTCTCTCGCCGGTTTTCACCACCCCGCAGCGCCGTTGGTATCGGCTCACAGGGCCCGGAGCAAACCCATGCCTCTTATCCGTGTCGGCCCCCAGTATGCGTCTAATGACTGACGCCGAGACGAAAGTGACCCGCCTGTTCGGTGGCCCCGGCAGCGGGAAGACGACAGCCCTCCTCGACAAGGTGGAGGAGATCCTCGAAGACGAGGACGTGACCTTCCGAGACATCCTCGTCGTCTCCTACACCCGTGCGGCGGCAGCCGAGATCCGCGAACGGCTCGCCGAACGCCTCGACATCAATCCCCGCTCCCTCCAGGGGAACGTCTGTACGATGCACGCGAAGGCGTACGACCTGCTGAACCTCTCCCGCAGCGACGTCGTCGGCGAGTCCGACAAGGAAGAGTTCTGTGAGGAGTACGGCATCGAGTACGAGGACGAGTACGGCGGTGCCGGCCGCCGGACCGCCCGCTCGACCACCATCGGCAACAAGATCATCGCGACGAGCCAGTGGCTCCAGCGGACCAACCGCGACGTGGCCGACTGGTACGACGTCCCCTTCCAGTGGGACGTCGAGACCGTCCGCCTGCCCCCCGAGATCGACCCGAACGCCCAGGAGGGCAACAAGTACACCCCGACGTGGCCCTCGGACGACGACCGCATCGACGTCCCCGAGACCATCCGGGCGTGGCGCAAGTACAAGGGCGACAACGAGCTCGTCGGCTTCGCGGACATGCTCGAACGCGTCGAGCAGCGCTCGCTGCTCCCGAACGTCGACTACCTCGTCATCGACGAGTTCCAGGACATCACGACGCTCCAGCACCGCGTCTACGAGGAGTGGCGCCCCCACATGGAGGGCGTCCTCATCGCGGGTGACGACGACCAGGTCGTCTACGCCTGGCAGGGCGCCGACCCCGACCTCCTGCTCGACGCCGAGCCCGACGACGACGTCATCCTCCCCAACTCCTACCGCCTCCCCTCGCGCATCCTCAACATCGTCAACAAGGAGATCCGCCACATCGAGAAGCGTCAGGACAAGGACCTCAAACCCCGCAAGGAGGGCGGCGTCGTCGAGGCCGTCCAGAACCCCTCGATGCTCGACCTCGTCCGGAACGTCCGCCGGACCATCCAGAACGACGAGGGGACCGTCATGATCCTCTTCCGTGCCCGCTACCAGATGTTCCAGTTCATCGACGAGTTCATCACGGAGGGCATCCCGTTCAAGTCGCTGACCGACCAGCGCATGTGGACCGACCGCCTCGACGACTACGTCACCGCGGTCGAGGCCATCGAGGCCGACGAGGACATCAACGGCCTGCAGGCCCGCCGCCTCGCCGACATGCTGCAGGATTCGGCCTTCGGCACGAACGAGCGCGACGAGTTCTTCGACGCCATCGACGAGGCCCAAGAGGAGGCCGACGTCGAGGACCTCACCGATGTCTCGGTTTCGCCCGACTTCGTGAGCGACTTCGTCCCGTTCATGCCCGGCCCGGCCTCGGCGTCGGACATGGTCCGGAAGGTCACCTCCTTCCAGCGCAAGTCGATGAAGGCGTACTTCGCGACCGGCGACTACCGCGGCATGGACCGCGACCACGTCCGCGTGGGCACCATCCACTCCGCGAAGGGTCGCGAGGCCGACCACGTCTTCATGGGCACCGACCTCACCGAGAAGGTCGTCGAGCAGATGGTCGCGACGGTCGACGAGGACGCAGTCCCCGCCGACGTCGAGTTCACCAAGACCACCTCGCCGGTCCCCGTCCTCACCGACAACGAGCGCCGCGTCTTCTACGTCGGGATGTCCCGGGCCCGCGAGCGCCTCGTCCTGCTGGAGAACCTCGTCGACGGCGCCCCGACGCTCTCGGTCGACGTGCTCCTGAACAACGAGATCACCGGCACGGACCTCGACGACCTCATCGAGATGGCGAAGAAGCCGGCCGAGGCCGAAGCGGCCGACTGAGGCCACGTGATGTCGCTCTCCATCGATTTCGAGCCAGTCCAGCGCGAGCTGCGGGACCGCGACGCCTGCGCGTTCGTCCACGTCGGTCGCGAGGCCGACCCGACGCTGCGCTCCCTCGCCCGGACCGCCCACCTCGAGGGCGAACTCGCCGTCGTCGTGACGGCCGACCAGGCGCTGTTGCTCGCGCCCGAGGCCCCGGACGCGGCGGCCGAGGCGTACCCCGACGCACAGATTCTGCCCGCCGGCGAGGACATCCCGACCGGCACCCGGGTCGCCACCGTCCTGGACGACCTCGGCCTGTCGGGGACGGTCCTGGCGCCCCGGACCATCCCCCACGACGCCGCGCTCTACCTCGAGAACGAGGGCTTCGAGGTGGCCTCGACCGCGGCCGTCGAGGACGCCCGCGAGGCGAAGACCGACGCCGAACAGCTCCGCCAGACCACGGTCCAGTCGGCTGCCTGCGCCGGGATGCGCCGCGTCGCCGCGGTGCTGGCCGCGGCAGAGCCGGGTGACCTCACCGAAGACGGGCATGGGCATGGACACGGTCACGATTCCAGCCCTCACCCGGAACCCGACGACCACGACCACGACGGCCCCCTCATCTGGGAGGACGCCCCGCTCACTGCCCTCCGGCTCCGGCGCGAGGCCGACGCCGCCATGGCCGCCGAGGGCGTCGCTCCGGGCACGACCAGCATCGGCGTCGCCGGCCGAACCGCCACCCCACGCTCGGACGACCCCATCGAACCCGGCGACACCGTCGTCGTCGACCTCGCACCCCACGGCCCGGACGGCTACCACGGCCGGCTGGTCCGGACGTTCGTCGTCGACGGCGACGGCGGCTGGACCCGCCGCGCCCAGCTCGCGGTCGAGACGGCCCTCGACGCCGCCCTCGGCGAACTCGAACCCGGCGTCACGGCCGGCGCAGTTCTCACCGAACTCGAGGCCGAGGTCGCGGCCTACGGTTTCGACGGGGACGAGACGGCCGCCTACGGCGTCGGGCTGGAACGCCGGGAGGCCCCCCTGCTCGGCGAGCTGCCGGACGACACCGAACTCGACGCCGGGACGGTGCTGGCGCTGGACGCCGGCGTGACCGACGCCGAAGAAGGGACCGTCAGGCTCGCGGAACTGGTCGCGATAACCGACGACGGCGGGCGAGCGCTCGGGGCGTTCCCGCGCTCGCTGTCGCCCTGACGCGGGTCAGAGACAGGCTGCGTCTTACTCGCGGTTCGACTTCGATGTCGACTCGTCGATCTCCTCGGGCTCCTTGACGACCGTCTCGACGACCGACCCGGCCAGTTTTCCGGGGAGGTCGAACGGGCTGTCGATGTACTTCTCGACGAGGATCATGAGGACGCCGATGACGACCAGCGCCGCGCCCATGGTCGTCTCGCCGCGCAGGAAGAACATGTCCAGCCCGGCGGCTATCGCCGGGAGCGCGAACGCGAGTACAGCCAGCAGTTTCACCGATTCGATGATGCTCCGACCCATCGACAGTCTGTTGGCCATACCCCGACAAAAATGGTGCGGACCCTGCGGTAATCGCGGCGGTGGCTGGAGTCGGTCGGTGGTGCCGAAGTCGTTTCTAGCGTCGGTGGTCGGTGGTCGCAGTGAAACGGTGGATAGCGACAGCGGCCAGTCCACTCGCGCTGGCGGCATGGAAGACCGCCCCCGCATGGCACAGTACCGCGACCGCACCACACCCTCCCCAGCCGACTTCCTCCGTTTCGCTCCACTGCGTTCCGCTTCACGCCGGTCGTCCACCGTGAGAGCAGGCTCTCACGAGCCCTCGCGCGCGTTCGACTCCGCGGGTTCACTGCCGTTCACCACGAGAGTCAGCGCGCGCCACCCGGTAGATTCGACTCGTCCACCCCAGATAGCAACCCTTTCCGCCGCCCGGGCCGAAGCCCCGGCCATGTTCACCGGCATCGTCGAGGAGACGGGCGAGGTGGTCGACGTGACCGAGACCGACGACGGGCGACGCCTGCGCATCGCGGGCGACGTGGTCCTCGAAGACATCGGGCACGGCGCGAGCATCAGCGTCAGTGGCGTCTGCCTCACGGTCGAGGCGTTCGACGACGAGACGTTCTCGGTCTTCCTCGCCGAGGAGACCGTAGCGAAGACCTACCTCGGGACCGTAGGCGAGGGCGACCTCGTGAACCTGGAACGCGCCATGCCCGCCGACGGGCGCTTCGACGGCCACATCGTGCAGGGTCACGTCGACACGACGGCCGAGGTGCTGGCGGTCGACCGGGTCGGCGAGGACTGGCGCTTCACCTTCGAACTCCCCGCGGGCTACGAGCAGTACGTCGTCGACAAGGGCTCGGTGACGCTCGACGGCATCAGCCTGACCGTCGCCGAGAAGGGCGACGGCGAGTTCGCGGTCGCCATCATCCCGACGACCTACGACCTGACGAACCTCTCGGCGAAGGAGCCGGGCGACCACGTCCACCTCGAGGTCGACGTGATGGCGAAGTACGTCGAGAACATGCTGGACGGCTATACCGACCGGCTGGCCTGATTTCGCACCTCAGTACCGCGGCGGCTGGTCGAACTCGGTGAGTTCGGACTCGCCGTCCTCGACGCCGTGACCCTGCGCGCCGACCTCGTCGTAGGCGCGGCGGTAGTTCCGTATCTTCCGGTAGAGGAACAGCCCGATGGCGGTGTCGTAGACGACGACGTAGCCGAAGAACGCCGCGATGGGACTCACGTCGAGGGCGGCCGAGAGCAGCTGGGGCACCCGGCTGACGGTCATGTTGTAGGTCGCGTGGAACAGCGACGCGAGCAGGAGGCCCTTGACGACGATGGGGCCGAAGTACTCCCGGTTGAACTTCGCGAGGCCGAGGTAGAACCCGGCGATGGCGGAGTAGATGACGTGGCCCGGGCCGGCGAAGGCGCGGACCGTCGCGATGGCCGACCCCGCGTCGACGATGGGGACGGTCGACGCCTGGTTGATGCTGCTGGTGATGTAGACCGCGTTCTCGATGGTGGCGAAGCCGAGGCCGGCGATGGCGCCGTACACCGCACCGTCGATGACGGCGTCGAACTCGGGGCGCCGGAAGGGGTACATCCGGATGGCGAGCCACTTCACGAACTCCTCGCCCGGACCGACGATGAAGAAGAAGTAGATGAACCCGCCGAGCAGCGAGGTCGTGGGGATGCCGACGAGGCGGAAGCCGGCGCTCATCACCGTGTTGACGACGCTGGCGAACGTCGAGAACAGGATGGCGAGCAGGAAGGTGCCGACGACCAGTCGCAGGGGTTCGTTGGTCGTCACGTCGCTCCGGTAGATGTAGACCGCAAAGAGCAACGCGGGGACGATGGAGAGCACGACGAAACCGCCGACGAGTGGCGTGGTGACGGCGCCGATGGCGACCAGCCCGAACAGCAGGAGGGCGAGGATGCCCGCGACGACGATGACGCCGAACCGGGCCGCCGGCCGGAGGCCCTCGTAGATGCTGACGGCGAAGTCGTCGAACTCGGTCCGTGGCTCCCACGTCGCGATCTCGTACAGGTCACTGGCCCGGTCGGCAGCCCGCTCGACCGGGTCACGGCGTGGACTCATTGCCCAGTCGTACGGACATCGGCCCCGTAACGCTTCCCCCTACGGCAGAGCGTGTGTCCACACAGGACCCTAGGTGACGAACGTCGAATCCTAGAATGACATTAATCCTCAATACGCGTAATAGGGGGAGGCTTATGCGAGGTGAGCCCGCTATGCGAGACAATGACAGAGAATAACAGCCGACAGATGCTTTACACCCCGCTTCCGACGGAGGAGGACGGGTTTAAGAAACCAGTACCTACACTTACACCGACAGACGACGAGCCGACCACGACCACCACCCCGCCCTCTTCTCGCCCGACTCGCACGTCGTCCTCCTGGGGCGACACCGCAGCCGACGACTGATTTCCGACGAACCGCTCCGCGGTCGCTGTCGTACCAGTAAAGACCCTGCCTCCTGTAGCGGCGCGTATGCACTTCGACCAGCGGACGCAGGCGGCCCTGCGCGAGGTCGGCCTGTCCACCGACGAGTTGCAGGCAGCCTCCGCGGCCATCGCCGAGCAGACCGAGGCCGACGCCGCGGCGCTGATGGAGTTCTTCGAGACGAACGACGTGGTCTACTCCGACATGGAGATGGCCCACAGCGCCAGCGAGCACCCCGAACACACCGTCGAGTACTGTGACATCACCACGCACGCGGCCGAGATGCGAGGCTGGTTGCGCTTCGACACGTGGGGCGTGTTCGTCGAAGACGGCCGCCTCCTCGACGACGGGACCGTCGAACTCACGCTCGGCCCGAGCGTCCACGATCGGGTCCGTTTCGCACCGACCCGCGAGCAGCTATGAGTGTCCGGGTCCGGGGCATCTACACGACCGCGCTCACCCAGCTCCTGCTGTCGGAAGGGTTCGACGTGGTGCAGGCGTCCCCGCCCATCCGGCGGCGCTTCGAGGACCACGAGGCCGACCTCTCGGCGAAGCCGGCCGCGGTCGAGGTGGCGACCACCGACGACCGCCAGGGCGTCAGCCTCATCGGCGAGCGCGAGACGCTCGAATCGGTCCGCGAAATCGTGACCGGCGTCGGCGTCGACGCGCTCGACTGGGACGGCGCGGCCCCCCGCGGCGCGGTCTTCGACGGCGTCGTCTCCGAGACGCTCGGCAGCGGCGCGGTCGTCGACCTGGGCGATGCCGAGGGCTTTCTCCCGTTCCGAAAGGTCGAGGGCTACGTCGACGACGGCGACGTGGTCCGGGTGCAGGTCGACGAGCCGGCCGCACCATGGAGCGACGACCGGGCCCTGCTGGGGACCGACATCACGGTCCACGACGGGCTGGTCGAACTCTCGCAGGGGCGCTCGGGCGTCTCCGCGAACGTCGACGGCGAGCGCGCGACCGAGATCGTCCGCACCACGGAGATCCTCCCGGTGGAGGTCCCCGACGGCTGGGGCGTCCGCTGGCAGCGCGCGGCCGCCGACGCCGACATGTCGGTACTCGCCGACGCGCTCCAGGCCGCGGTCGACCGCGCCGCGGACCTCGAGGACCAGCTGGCAGACGCGGGCGGCGACCCCGACGACGCGCCGAACCGGCTCGCGCCCGGCGAGGGCACCGCCTGGGTCTGGTTCGGCCGCGAGTGCCGCTTCGGCCTCGACGAGATCCGCCGGGACGTCGAGCGCACGATGGTCGGCCACCACCGCATCAAGGCGGCCCATCGCGCCGCCAGTACCGCGGTCGACTTCGTCGAGGCGGTCTGTGACGACCCCGGCGGCGAGTTCCCGTTCCAGGCCGTCACCGAGCAGTTCGGGCCCCAGCGCGGCGACCGCATCGCGCTCGCCCACGGGAAGCCGGAGGGCCGGCTCATCGTGCTGGGCCGCGGCGAGATAACCGACTACGACCCCGCCGGACAGGTCACCCTCGAACGCCAGATGTCCGGCGGCGGCAGCTACGACGCCCTCGGCGTCGCCCGCGAGCAGGGGGACGTGGCCATCACGAAACTGAAGGAGGGGCGCTGGTGGTACCCGACGGTCTACCGCGGCGAGGACGGCACGAAGAAGGGCACCTACGTCAACATCTGCACGCCGGTCGAGCTGTTCCCCGAGGCGGCCCGCTACGTCGACCTCCACGTCGACGTGGTGAAACACGCCGACGGGACGGTCGAGCGGGTCGACGACGACGAACTGGACGAGGCGGTCGCGGCCGGGCACGTGCCGGCGGCACTCGCGGAGAAGGCCCGCAGCGTCGCCGCCGCGGTGGAACGCGCGCTCGAGTGAGTGGCAGTCGGGACGGAGGGTTGCGGCCGGGCCGGACGACCCGGTCGGTCAGAAGGGTAGTTTCTTCCGCAGTTCGTCGATGAGCGACGGGTCCTCGGCGAGGTCCTCGGGGTCGGGGATGACCCGGTCCGCGGGCTTGATGACCGTCCGGGACGCCGACTGCTCGACGACGATGAGGCCGTCCTCCTTCAGCCCTGCGAGCGCGGTCTCGAGGTCGTCGATGTCCGCCTCGACGTGCGAGCGGAGTTCGAAGACTGTCATGCCGTCTTCGGCGCGGTCAACGAGGGCATCGAGCACCGACACGTCGATGTCGGCCCGATTCCGGAACTCCCGCTTTGCCTTCATCAGTTCACACTTCGGGCGGATACGATTTCACCCTTGCCCCTGTCTCGATGGGGAGGCAGGGTCGCAGCCGGGGCTGGTGGGGTGACTGGCTGGGCCGTCGAGTCCGCGGTCGAAGCTCGGGGGCTGTCCAGATGTCCGTCGCGGTGGGTCACGACGACGAGCAGCTGGGTCGCGCTGGCGTCGGTGGCCGCCACCACCAACGCCCTGCCACCGCACCCCTACCGCACCCCTGCCGCGACCACACCACGCTTTCCCCAGCACGCGCCCACGTCCGTGTCAGTATTATATAATGACGCGGCGCGATTCGCGCCGCACAGCCGCCAGCGGGACTGGCCAGCGCGGCCCCCCGCGAGTGGCAGGTCGGCAAACTCTTTTACGGCCGGACGGGGTAGGCCGTCACAATGGGTCTGAGGTGTTCGCTCCTCGGTCACGACTGGAGCGAGACAGAGATTGAGGACGAGCGCGACGAGCAAGGCAACGAGGTCGTGATGACCGTCCGCGAGTACGAGGTGTGCGCGCGCTGTGGCGAGAAGTCGCTCATCAGCGAGAACACCGAGGTGACGAGCGTCTCGAACGGCCAGAGCGCGGCGGCCGGTGACGAGGCGGTCGGCGAGGACGCTGCCGCCACGGGCGACGTCGAGGCGCCCGAGGACGCGGCCGACGACGACGATGCCGACGCGGTCGCGGCGGAGGTCGTCGCGGAGGCGACCGCCGACGACGAGGACGAGGTGGCGGACGAGCCCACCGAGCCGGCCGTCGACGCGGAGGACGACGACGCCGAGTTCATCGGGGGCGACGACGAGGACGAGGTGGCGGACGACATCACCGAGCCGGCCGTCGACGCCGAGACACCCGCCGAGGACGCGGCGACCGTCGACAGCGACGACGACGCGATGATCCTCGGCGGGGACGACGACGACGGCGAGGCCGCGGAGCCGGCCGACGCCCCCGACGCCGAGCCCGACGACGCAGTCGCCGACGCGGACGTCGTGACCGAGGCCGAGGCGTCGGACCCCCACGCGGACCCCGAGACCGACGACGGGGTCATCCTGCCGGGCGACGAACCCGAAGAACCCGAGGAGAGCGAGCGCGAACACGGCGAGTGGCCGGAACACGAGACCCGCCACGGCGAGCAGGCGACCGAGGAACGCGAGTGGCCCGACCACGGCGGCGAGGACGACGGCTACGACGCGACCGCGCCCGACGGCGAGGCCGCCGACGTGGAGTTCGAGGGCGGCCACCCCGAGGCCGACGCACAGGAACCCGAGAAGGGCCACGACGCGGAGTTCATCGACAACGCGAGCGCGCGGTCGGCCGAGCAGGAGAGCGACCAGCGCGCCCGGAACGCCGCCAGCGGCTCCCCGACCGGCATCGCCTCGGCCAGCGAGGCCCAGGCGCCCGGCACCGGCTCGCCCTCCCGGGGCGGCGGCGACCTCGTCTGTCCCGCCTGCGGGAACACCGAACTCGCCTCGCGGACCTCGCTGCGTGCCGGCGACATCTGCCCGGAGTGCAAGCGCGGGTATCTCGCCGAGGAGTGACGAAACAGGTAAACACCCACCTGCCCATGTGCCATCCATGAAGGAGTACAAGATGCGACGCGGCGAGTACCTCGAAGAGCGAATCCCGGACCTCAAGGGGACCATCGAGGAGTACTTCGGGCCGGTGACAGGCACCGAGGAGTTCAAGGGCAGCGACCTCTACGTCATCGGCGAACCCTCGAACCCCGTCTTCGAGCGCATCGTCGTCGGCGCGGTCAAGTACTCGGGCAAGAAGGACAAACTCGCCGTCGAGTTCCACGAGCGCAACCCGGCCGAACTCGGCCCGGACGAGCTCGAGGCCGCCGGCGACGCCGTCTCCAAGAAGAACGATTTCCTGCTCGAGGCGACCGGCCGCGACGCCAAGTCGCGCCGTGACTCCATGAAGCGCGCCGTCGAGGACGACCCGGACCACGACGTCGACGCGTAACCGCGGTTCTGTGCGGTCCTTCTGCGTCTTCCACCCCGCCAGTGACGTCGCCGGCGAAACGGGAGGCTTTACCCGCCGACCCGCCCAAGGCTCACGAGAGAATGACGGTCATCGAGTCGGTCCACGCGGACCACGGGGCGACGTTCGGCGAGCGCGGCGGGCGGACCGTCGTCGAACACTACGGACGACCCGAGCGGGTCCACAAGGCGGTCCGGAACCTCGCCGGCGTCTGCGAGATGGTGTACGGCGTCGTCACGGTCACGGGCGACGACCGGGTCGAGTTCGTCGACAACGCCGTCTCGAACCGCGTCCCCGCCGAGGACGGCGAGGGCGTGTACGCGCTGTTGCTCGACCCGCAGGGGAAGGTCCGGCTGGACATGTACGTCTACAACGCCGGCGAGCGCCTGCTCCTGTTCGTCCCGCCCGGGACGGCGAGCGAACTGGTCGAGGACTGGTCGGAGAAGGTGTTCATCCAGGACGTCGAGCTGACGGTCGCGACGGACGACTTCGCCACCTTCGGCGTCCACGGCCCGAAGGCGACCGAGAAGGTCGCGAGCGTCCTCAACAAGTCCGCGACGCCGGACGGCCACCTCACCTTCGTCCGCGGGACGATGGGCGACGAGGGCGTGACGGTCATCCGCGGGGACGGGCTCATCGGCGACGAGGGCTACGAGGTGGTCTGTGCCGCGGACGACGCCGAGGCGGTGTTCAGCACGCTGGTCAACCACGGCCTGAACGCGGCGCCCTTTGGCTACCGGACGTGGGACGCCCTGACCCTCGAGGGCGGCACGCCCCTGTTCGACACCGAACTCGAGGGGCGCCTGCCGAACGTCCTCGGCCTGCGTAACGCGCTGGACTTCGAGAAGGGCTGTTACGTCGGCCAGGAGGTCGTCTCCCGCGTCGAGAACCGCGGCCAGCCCTCCCGCCGGCTGGTCGGACTCGAACCCGAGGCCGTCCCCGAGCCGGGCGCCGCGGTCTTCGACGGCGACGAGGCCGTCGGCGAGGTGACCCGCGCCGGCGAGAGCCCGTCGCTGGACCGCCCGCTCGCGTTCGCACTGCTCCCGTTCGACTCCGAGGCGACCGACCTGGCGGTCCGCGTCGACGGCGACGAGGTGGCCGCGACGCGAACCGAGCTCCCCTTCCTCGCCGAGAGCGACCGCTCCGCCCGGGTGCCCGAATACCCGTCGTAGAACGGTTTCGTCGGTACAAACAGGCAGATTTCCCCCGTATCTGCCAATGAACTTTAATCTGTAGGCCGTGTCTCTCTACGTATGGACGAGACGGGGGAGCGATGCTCGACCGGCGTTCCCGGGCTGGACCAGGTACTGCACGGGGGGTTCGTCCCCGGGCGGTCGTACATGGTCAGTGGCCGCCCCGGCACGGGAAAGACCATCCTCGGCATGCACTTCCTGCTCGAGGACCCCGAGAACGCGCTCTACGTCGCCTTCGAGGAGCGCGAGAAGGACATCCGGGCCAACGCCGCCGCCCTCGGCTTCGACCTCGGCGACGTCACGATCCTCGACCTCAGCCCCGACGCGGAGTCCTTCCAGTCGCGGATGCACTACGACGTGTTCGAGCCGCCGGACGTCGAGGAGGACATCACCCAGCACGTCGTCGAGGCCGTCGACGACCTCCGGCCGACCCGGGTGTTCGTCGACCCACTGACCCAGTTACGCTACTTCGCCCCCGACGACTACCAGTTCCGGACCGAGGTCGCGGGCTTCATGAGCTACCTGAAGGACTCCGACGCGACGGTCGTGTTCACCACCCAGCCGATGCCCAACATGCCCGACGCCGACCTCGAGTTCATCTGCGACGGCAGCATGGATCTCGGGTACGCCGCGAAGGGGCGCACCCTCACGGTGACGAAGTTCCGCGGCTCGGGCTTCCAGGGCGGCATCCACACCATGCGAATCACGTCGTCGGGTATCGCGGTCTACCCCGAGCTGGTGCCGACGGTCCGGTCGCGCGAGTTCGACGCGGACACCATGTCGACGGGTATCTCCGAGATGGACAGCCTGCTGAACGGCGGCATCGAGCGCGGGACCGTGACGGTCATCAGCGGCCCGAGCGGCGTCGGCAAGACGACGACCGGCTCGCAGCTCATGAGCGCGGCCGCAGAGCACGGTGGGCGCTCGGTCATCTACATGTTCGAGGAGTCGACCGACACGTTCACCCACCGGTCCGAGTCCATCGGCATCCCGGTCAGGGAGATGATGGACGCGGGGACACTCGACGTCGTCGAGGTCGAGCCCCTGGCGGTCTCCTCCGACGAGTTCGCGTACATGGTCCGCGAGGAGGTCGAGGAGAAAGGGACGAAGGTCGTCATGATCGACGGTATCAGCGGCTACCGGCTCTCCATCCGCGGCGACGACGACGAACTCGTCCGCGAACTCCACGCGCTCTGTCGGTACCTCCGGGGGATGGGCGTGACGACCCTGCTCGTCGACGACGTCGCCCCCATCACGGGTGACTTCCAGCCGACGAGCGAGCGCATCAGCTACCTCGGCGACAACATCCTCTTCCTGCGGTACCTGGAACTGCACGGCGAGATCAACCGGGCGATGGGGGTACTGAAGATGCGGACGAGCGACTTCGAGCGGACGCTTCGGGAGTTCGAGATTCGCTCCGACGGTCTCCACCTCGGCGACCCGCTGACGGGTCTCCAGGGCGTACTCACCGGGACCCCGGAGTACGTCGAGGACCGTGGTGAGTGAGCGCGTCCTCAACAGTCCCGGCCTCGTCGCACTCGTACTGGCCGACAGCGGCAACGAGACGGTGCTCGCGAAGTGGCTCGACGAGCAGGGCATCGCGACCACGGCCGTCGACCCCGGCGAGTCGCTCCCCGCGGACACGAGCATCTGCCTGGTCGACATCGCCGGACTGGCCGACGCGGCAACCGAGATACGGCGACTGAAGGAGACGAGACGGGCGTTCGTCCCCTGTCTGCTGGTGCTGCCGAAGCGCCTCGGCCCGCAGGTCGCCGCCAGCCGCGACGCGCGGTTCGACTTCGTCGACGAACTCGTCACGGTCCCCATCGACCCGACCACCTTCGGCCACCGCATCGCCCGGCTGCTCGACCAGCGAGAGCAGGCCGGACAGGAACCCGACCCCGTGTCGCTGGCAGCCGTCGTCGAGTCACTCCCCTTCGGCGCGTTCCTCGTCCGCGGCGGCGTCGTCGTCGAGTCGAACCGTCCGCTCCAGGACGAACTCGGTGTGACAGCGTCGGCCCTGCAGGACCGCAACCTGCTGGACCTCGTCGCCGAGGCGGACAGGGAGACGGTCGAAGCCGGCTCAGGAGTCGAGCAGGTCACGCTCGTCGCGGACGACACCGAACTCCCGGTCGAGTTGCGCCCTGTCGTCGGGGAGGACGGGACGCGACAGGGGTACCTCGGCATCAGGTGTGAACCAGAGACAGCGACGACCGAGGGGACCGCCTGAGGGCTACCGCAGGAACGCCTTCAGCTGGTCGGTCGAGAACAGCGACGTGGGGCGGTCCATGTGGACGCCGATCTCGCCCGAGAGCGTCGACAGTCCGAGCGTCTGCACCGGCTCGGGGAGCGAGTACGCCTTGCGGATCCAGTGCCCGAGGCGGATCTCGTCGGCGAGGTCGTCGCGCCACGCGCTCTCGTAGTCAGCCAGCGTCGCGGGGTCGTCGGGGTCGACGGTCCGGACCGCGTGGTCCGCACAGGTCATCCCGTAGAGGATGCCGCCGCCGGTGAAGGGCTTGGTCTGGGCGGCCGCATCGCCCACGAGCAGCCCGCGGCGGGTCGTGACGACGCCGGGCGGGCCGATGGGGATGAGGCCCGAGCACCGGCGCACGA
This sequence comes from Haloarchaeobius amylolyticus, assembly GCF_026616195.1. Lineage (NCBI taxonomy): Archaea > Methanobacteriati > Methanobacteriota > Halobacteria > Halobacteriales > Halorubellaceae > Haloarchaeobius > Haloarchaeobius amylolyticus. Next base: position 157,602 of record NZ_JANHDH010000002.1, on the reverse strand, counting down.
TGTCCACGTCGTACCCCGAAACGAGGTCGTCGAACAGCTCGTTGACCTGCTCGCCCGGCGGACAGGCGAGCCCGTACTCGACGCCCGCGTCGTCCCGGGGGATACGCCACGCGAAGAAGCGCGGGGCGGTGAGGTGGACGTCCACGAAGTCCTGGCCGTCGGGTTCGTCGGAGAAGCCGAGGACGCCGTGGAGCAGCTCGCCCGGCTCCGGGAGCCCGAGCGCCTGTCGGACCCGCGAGCGCGGGCCATCGGCGCCGACGACCATCTTGCCCTCGTGGGTCTCGACGCCGTCGGGGCCACGGGCCGTGATATCGACCCTGTCACGGTGTTCCTCGACGCCGGTCACGGTGTGCTGTTCGCGGAGGTCCGCCCCGGCCTCGCGTGCGAGGTCGGCCAGGTGGCGGTCGAGGCCGACCCGGTCGATGACGTTCGAGACGACCTCGCGCTTGTAGAACTCGTGGGCGTCGCTGTGGGGGCCGCCGACGTGGAACCGCGCGCCGAACACCTCGTTCTGGAGCAGTTCCTCGCGGGCACCCTCGCCGGTGAACGCCCAGATGTCGGTGCTCACGTGGCCCGAACAGGCCAGCGGCTCGCCGACGCGGCCCTGTTCGAGCGCGAGGACGTCGTACCCCGCCTCGCTGGCCCGGCGGGCGAAGCGTGCGCCGGCGGGACCAGCGCCGACCACGACGAAGTCGTACATGTCCGACTCGTAGCGAGTCGCGGCTAAATACCTTCCCGGTTCGGGCTGGCTGGCACGCCCGGACCCTGCGTTTCGACCCCGAACCCCGGCCCGGCTGGCGCTACCGGACCGCCAGTCCACGGACCGGGCCGGCCGCGTCCCACCGCTCGATGCGGTTCCAGCCGCCGGCGCGGTCGTCGCTCCGGTAGAGGCCGCCGTCGGTGGCCGCGAAGAAGGTGCCCGGGTCAGTCCCGGGTGCCAGCACGGGCCGGCGGAAGCCCTCCGGCTCCGGGAGCCCCTGCATCGCGACGGTCCACGGTCTGTCGCCGACCTTCCGGTAGACGTAGGACTCGGCGGTCCCCTCCCGGTGGGCCGCGTAGGCGCCGTCGGCAGCCGATACCACCCGCACGTCCGGGTTCCCCGGGTCGACCGCGATGCTCCAGCAGTACCGGTGGTCCAGCCCCTCCTGTGGCTGGTCCCACGTCTCACCGCCGTCGTGGCTCTCGGCGTAGCCGTCACCGGCGGCGCTGTACACCCGCCCCGGCGCGTCGGGGTGGGTCGCCAGCTGGTGGTTGTCCCGGCGGCTGCCTGCGGGGCGCTCGGTCCAGGTCTCGCCCCGGTCCTCGGTGACCACGAGCGCCCCGGCCTCGATGCCGACGAAGAGCCGGTCCGCCCGGTGCGGGTCGGGTTCGAGCCACCGGACGTGATGCGTGTCAGGCCGGGGCGGGAAGTACCACGAGTCGGCCGAGGGCAGGTCGGTCAGGCCCGGGCGCTCGGTCCATGTCTCGCCGTAGTCCGGCGAGTAGAAGACGCGACTCGGCTCCGTCCCCGCCCAGACGCCGCCCTCTCGGTGCGGGTCGAACGCGACAGACATCACGGTTTCGGGGAGGTCCCGGCCCACCCGGTTCCACGAGGACCCGGCGTCGGTGCTGTGCCAGAGCCCGTCCTCGAAGGTCCCGGCGAAGACGTGCTCGTCGTCGGTCGCGACGCACTCGAAGTCGTGGCCGTCGAACCGGGCGACGACCTCGCCGTCTCGGACCGTCAGCAGGGTATCGGAGAGCGCGACGAACTGCATGGCTCTGCGTACGTCGCCCCGGCACAAAATTCCCGTTCCCCGTCTCGACCCGTGGCGGCTACTTGTAGCCCAGCGCGCTCAGGCGGTCCTCGATCTCCTCGGGGACCTCCTCGTCGCCGGCGTCGTCGCCGACCGCCGAGTCCGCCGCGTCCGCGACCGACTCCAGCGCCTCGTACCGGCGTTCGGCCGCCGCCTGCAGTCGCGCGACGGCCGCCGTCGGCGGCTCGCCCGTCCACAGGTTCTCCTGTTCGTCGGGGTCGGCCTGCCGGTCGTAGAGCTCGTGCTCGCCCGCAGCCGTGTGCTGGATGTAGGTCCACTCCTCGCTCCGGGCGCTGACGAGCACGTCCCCGTCGCCGAGTCGCCGCGGAATCGGCTGCTGGGTCACCGAGTCGCCCCGGACCGTCACCGTGACGACCGGCTCCTGGTCGGGGGCGTTGCCCTCGCGGACGGTCGGCATGACGCTCTGGCCGGTGTAGTGGTCGGGTGCGCGGACGCCCATCGCGTCGCACACCGTCGGCGGAATCGCGTCGAGCGCGACCGGCTCGGACACCCGGCGGCCGTCCGTCCCGGGCGCATCGACGATGAAGGGAACCTCGACGAGTTCCCGGTAGAGCTTCGGATAGTGCGCGAGGTGACCGTGTTCGAGGAACTCCTCGCCGTGGTCGCCCGCGACGACGACGCACGTCTCGTCGCGGATGCCGGCGTCCTCGAGCGCGCCGAGGACGCGGGCGATGCTCTGGTCGACCTGCCGGGCGGTCGCCCGGTACAGCGTCCGCAGGTCCGCGAGCGTCGGCGAGCCCTCCTCGATGCCGCGCCCCAGCCCGGTCCGGACGTGCGGACTGAGCATCCGGAGCGTCCCGAAGGGCTCGTCCGCGACCTCGCGGACGTGGACCGGCGCCGGGACGTAGGGCGTGTGCGTGTCCATGTAGTGGATCCAGCAGAAGAAGTCGCCGTCGGCGTCCTCGATGAACGAGATGGCCGCGTTCTCCACGTCGCGCATCCGCGAGGTGTTCTCGGCGGGGTAGCTCTCCTGCCCCCTGAGCCGGCGGACCGCCGCCCGCATCGGCTGGGTGGCGAACTGCGCCCAGGCCTGCCACGTCGGGTGCGCGGAGAAGAACTTGCTCACCGGGTTCGTCGGCTCGGCGTGGAAGGCGTCGAACGCCTCGAACCCGCGGTCGTAGCCCCAGTACGCCGTCAGGAAGCCGTTCGAGGCGTTGAAGCCGCCGGTCGTGACGCCGGCACGCTGGAGCGTCTCGGCGAGGGTCGCACCGGGGCCGACGCCGATACGCGGGCCGTCCGCGAAGACGGGCGTCCCCCCGAGGATACTCGGGAAGGAGAACGGCGTCCAGTTGCCCTGTGCGAAGGCGTTCTCGAAGACGGTCGCGTCGTCGGCCAGAGACCGGAGGGTAGGGGTGTGCGTGTCCTCCGAGTCGAGGTCGAGCGCATCCGCCCGCAGCGAGTCGACGGTGATCAAGACGGTTGCTCGTGCGTCGTCGGTCATGCGTGTGTGACCAGCATCCAGTCGGTCGTGCGGGAGTAGCGAGTAGGTCGCTAAATAGCTACCGGCGGACGAATATATAGGGGACAGTATCTCTGGTGGGCGATACCGTGGGGTGCGAACAGACGACACTGGGGGTTCGCGCGACGACGTGTCGTACAACCGCTGCCCGTCGCGCGGCGGGAGTCAGAGTACGACGGGAGTGGCGGCGGCTTCGTATTTGAACGTCAGGCCGGCACGTCCCAGTCCAACTGGGCGTTGTGTTCGGCGAGGCGCGCGGACACGTCGGGTGCCGTCTCCGGCCACGGGATGCGCGTGCCCTCGCGGTCGAGCAGGGTCCGCCTGAGCAGGTCGCTCTCCGTGTCGAAGTCGGGGGCGGTCCAGAGGCGGCGGTCCCGGTCGAGCGTGAACAGGCCCGCGTCGAAGGCCGCGTGGTGGGTCTTCGAGAGCGGGAGGACGTTCGTCGGGTCGGACCGGTGTGCCTCGTGCTCGCTCCACGGGAGGATGTGCGCCACGTCGAGGAGGCGGGCGTGGTCGACCCCGGAGACCGGGCAGGCCCGCCCGTATCTGGCGAGTACGTCGGTCCGGAACGCTGTCGAGATCGAGCGTGCTCCCACGGTCGTCTCGTACGTGGTGGCGGTGTACTCGACCTGCGTCTTCGGCGGTTCTCCCGCCACCGCGCCGGCGTCGACGCCGGTCAGTCGGTAGACCCCGTCCTCCAGGAACGTCACCTCGTCACGGTCGCGCAACTGCTGGAGTACCTGCCTGAGCTTCGCTTTCGGGTGGTCGTTGTCGGGGAACTCCGCGGTGACGACCGGGAGCAACTGGTCGTACACGTCGCCGAGTGTGATACTCTCGACACCGGTCTGGTTCCGGTACGCCAGCAGTTCCCGCCTGACCACCGCTCGCCAGCGAGACATGGCCGAGGCGACGGATCCGGGGATCGAAAAGCTTCGGGCTGTCCGGAACAGTCAGTCGTCGTCCGTCGGGACCGCCATCTCCCGCGTCTCGGGTTCGACGCGCTGGCCGCGCGGGCCCTCGCGGTCCACGCTGGGGAGCAGGTCGCGCAGGTAGCGCCCGGTGTGGGAGGCGTCGGTCTCGGCCAGTTCCTCGGGCGTGCCCGTGGCGACGAGTTCGCCGCCGTTCTCGCCGCCCTCGGGGCCGAGGTCGATGACGTGGTCGGCGTTCTTCACGAGGTCGAGCTCGTGCTCGATGACGACGACCGTGTTGTCGTTGTCGACCAGCCGGTGGAGCACGTCGATGAGCTTCTTCTCGTCGGCCGAGTGCAGGCCGGTCGTCGGCTCGTCGAGCAGGTAGAGCGTGTTGCCGGTGTCGCGCTTGCCGAGTTCCTCGGCGAGCTTGACGCGCTGGGCCTCGCCGCCGGAGAGGGTGGTCGAGGGCTGGCCGAGCTTCATGTAGTCCAGGCCAACGTCCTTCAGGAGCTTGAGCTTCCGGCGGATACGCGAGGAGGACTCGAAGAAGTCGTAGGCCTCCTCGACGCTCATGTCGAGGACGTCCGCGATGGTCGCGTCCTTATAGGTCACGTCGAGCGTGGCGTCGTTGTAGCGCGCGCCGTCACACTCCTCGCAGGGGACGTACACGTCCGAGAGGAAGTTCATCTCTATCTTGACGGTACCCTGGCCGCCACACTCCTCGCAGCGGCCGCCCTTGACGTTGAACGAGAAGCGGCCCTTCTCGTAGCCGCGCTGCTTCGAGAGCTTCGTCTCGGCGAACAGCTCGCGGATGTAGTCGAAGACGCCGGTGTAGGTCGCCGGGTTCGACCGCGGGGTGCGGCCGATGGGCGACTGGTCGATGAGTCGGACCGTCTCGATCTCGTCGATGCCGTCGATGTCGTCGTGCTCGCCGGGGTTGACGGACTTGTTGTCGTTCATCCGCCGGACCAGCCCCTTGTAGAGCACGTCGTGCATCAGGGTGGACTTCCCGGAGCCGGAGACGCCCGTGATGGCGGTGAAACAGCCCATCGGGATGGCCACGTCGAGGTCCTTGAGGTTGTGCTGGCGGGCTCCCTCGACGGTCAGATGGCTGTCGGTGTCGCGCCGGGTCGCCGGGACGGGAATCTGCTTGCGGCCGGCGAGGAAGTCGCCGGTGATGGAGTCCTCGCACTCGACGATGTCGTCGGTCGTGCCCTGAGCGACGACCTCGCCGCCGCGCTTGCCGGGGCCGGGGCCCATGTCGATGACGTTGTCGGCGCGACGCATCGTCTCCTCGTCGTGTTCGACGACGATGAGGGTGTTCCCGAGGTCGCGCAGCTCTTCGAGGGTGTTCAGGAGGCGGTCGTTGTCGCGCTGGTGCAGGCCGATACTGGGCTCGTCGAGGACGTAGAGGACGCCGACGAGGCCGGAGCCGATCTGGGTCGCGAGGCGGATGCGCTGGCTCTCGCCGCCCGAGAGCGTGGCGGCCTCGCGGTCGAGCGTGAGGTACTCCAGGCCGACCTCGGTCATGAAACCGAGGCGGGCGCGGATCTCCTTGAGGATCTCCTCGGCGATGTGGGTCTGGCGCTCGTCGAGGTGGTCCTCCAGGCCCTCGAAGTGCGCGAGCGCGTCGCCGATGCTCATGCCGTTGATCTCCGTGATGGCGGTGTCCGCGACGAGTACGGACCGCGAGGCGGGCTTGAGGCGGGTGCCGTCACACGCCGGGCACTCGGTGACGCTCATGTAGTCCTCGATGTGCTCGCGGGTGCCCTGCGAGTCGGTCTCGACGTAGCGGCGTTCGAGGTTCGGGATGATGCCCTCGAAGCGCTTCTCCTTGCGCCGGACGCCGTTCTTGGTCTGGCGCTTGAACACGACCTCCTCGTCGGTCCCGTAGAGGAACTGCCGTTTCACGTCCTCGTCGAGGTCCTCGAGGGGCGTGTCGACGGAGACGCCGAAGTGCGCCGCCACGTTGTCGAGCCGGGTCCGGTAGTACGACCGGTTGTAGCTCCACGGCTCGAAGGCGTGCTTGATGGGCTTGGACTCGTCGAGGACGACGAGGTCCTCCGAGACCTCCTTCGTCTCGCCGATACCCTCACACTCCGGGCAGGCGCCGTGGGGAGAGTTGAACGAGAAACTGCGCGTCTCTATCTCGGCGAAGTCGATGCCGCAGTGGGTGCAGGCGAGGTCCTCGGAGAACTCGAGGACGAGGCGGTCGTCGCCCTCCCCTGCCAGGTCGCCTGTCGACCGGGACTCCGAGCCGCCGATGTCCACGTCCGCGGGCGGGTCGGGGAGGATGACCTTCAGCAGGCCGTCGGCCTCCTCCAGCGCCGTCTCGACGGAGTCGCCGATGCGCGCCCGGGATTCGCTCTCGAGCTTCACGCGGTCGACGATGACGTCGATGGTGTGGTCGTAGTTCTCGTCGAGGTCGGGCTTGTCCATCGTGAGGTCGTACTGCTCGCCGTCGACCTCGACGCGGGCGTACCCCTCCGAGACGAGTTCGTCGAACAGGTCCTCGAAGGCACCCTTCTGGTCGCGGACGACCGGGGCGGCGATCATCGCCTTCGTGCCCTCGGGGAGGTCGAGCAGCCGCGACACCATCGTCTGGGCGGACTGCTCGCCGACCTCGCGGCCACACTCCGGGCAGTGCGGCGTGCCGACGCGGGCGTACAGCAGGCGGAGGTAGTCGTGGAGCTCCGTGACCGTCCCGACCGTCGACCGCGGGTTGTTCGCGGCGTTCTTCTGGTCGATGGAGATGGCCGGCGAGAGGCCCTCGACCGTCTCGACCTGCGGCTTGTCCATCTGCCCGAGGAAGTTCCTCGCGTAGGCAGAGAGCGACTCGATGTATCGACGCTGGCCCTCGGCGTACACCGTCTCGAACGCGAGCGAGGACTTCCCAGACCCCGAGAGGCCTGTGACGACGTTGAACTGCTCGCGGGGGATACGCACGTCGAGGTCCTTGAGGTTGTGTTCCTCGGCACCCCTGACCTCGATGTACTCCTTGGTCATTCGGTCGTAGGCAAGTGTGGAAGCATCCTTAGGGTGTCGGTTCCGGACGATGGCTGGTGGGACCTGCCGGGGAGCCACCGCCAGCCGACCGACCGCCCTGACCGGTGAGGAACGACGAGCAGGCGGCTGAAGCCGCCCCGCGAACAGCCGGAACGGTGCGGTCCCCCACAGGTAAGGTTTTAAATAAGATAGTGGGGAACGAAAGGCCATGAGCGTCATCTCGGGAATCGACCTCACCGACGACCACTACGACGTCGAACAGAGCCTCATCCGGAGCAAGTACACGGTCTACGACACGGCCGGGAACGCGGTGTTGAAGGCCAAGAAGAAACGCTTCAAGCTCAAGGAGGAGTTCCCGTTCAAGTCACCGGAGGGCGACACGGTGTTCACCATCAAGGCCGGCGGCATCATGGACCACGCCGGCGACTACACCATCACCGACGAGCGAACCGGCGAGGAGGTCGCCATCCTCGACAAGAACTTCACCTTCTTCCAGCACAAGTGGAAGGTCCGGGCCCCCGACGGGCGCGTCCTCGCCAAGATCGAGGGCCAGGGCGCACTGCTCGAGTTCCTCCGCCACCAGATCCCGCTGATGGGCTTCCTCCCGCACAAGTACACCATCGAGTCGCCCGACGGCAAGTCTCTGGGCACCATCGAGGGCAAGCTCTCGTTCGCGGACAAGTACGAGGTCAACATCACGGATAGCGGCGACGCGCCGAAGGAGGCACTGGTCGCCGCGGCCATCGCCATCGACGCGCTCGAAGGGAACTGAGTCGGAGAACAGGTCAGTCCTCCTCGGGACGCAACCGCAACACGACCTCGCTCCCGACCTCGGGGTCGCCGAACGTCACGTCGCCGCCGAGCGACCGCGCCACCCAGTTGACCACCCACAGGCCGAGGCCGTCGCCGTGTTCGACCCGCGTCACGTCGCGGTCGCCGGTGAGGAGCGCCCGCTCGTGTTCGGGGATGCCCGGGCCGTCGTCGGCGACGCCGATCTCGACGTACTCGTCGGTCCGCTCGACGGTCACCGCGACCGTCGGTGCCTCGCCTGGCGTGTGCTCGATGCTGTTCTCGACGAGGTTCTCGACCGCGAGGTCGAGGCGCTCGTCGGCGTAGGCGATGCATCGCTCCGGGCTCGAGAAGCGGATGGTGGCGTCGGACTCGACCTCGCGGAACCGGGTGACCAGCGACTCGATGCGCCCGGTCACGTCGATGGGTTCCGGCGTCAACTCGGAGTCGCGCCGGACCACCTGCTCCAGCTGGTGGACCTTGTCGGCGAGCCGGGCGGCGTCCTCGGCCCGGCCGGTGACGCGCTCGATGAGCGCGAGGTGGGCCTCGTCGGTCAGGTCGTCCGCGAGTTCGCCGAGGTAGCCGATGACGACGGCCATGTCCGTCCGGAGGTTGTGCCGGAGCACGCGGTGGAGCACCTGCAGATGGCGTTCGCGGTCGCGCTGGTCGGAGATGTCGGTGTAGATGCCGAAGGCGTGTGTCGCCCCGTCGCCCGCCCGGTAGGGGATGCCCCGGAAGAGGAAGAAGCGCTCGCCGTCGGCGGTCTCGCGGCGGACCTCCGCCGAGGTCGGCGCGTCCTCGAGGGTCTGGCGGTCGAGTTCCCTGCCGGTCTCCTCGTCGCCGGCCGGGACGAGCACGTCGTTGACGGAGCGACCGACGACCGCCGTCGCCTCGTGACCGAAGACGCGCTCGAACGCCGGGTTGACGCCCTCGATGACGGGCTCGCCGTCCTCGAAGCGCGTGTCGACGACGGGGTCGGGGATGTGCCGGAACAGCGACCGGAACCGGTCGCGCTCGTGTTCGAGGCGCTCCTCCGTCTCGACGAGGTCCGAGATGTCCCGGATGGCACCGATGGTCCCCCGGAACTCGCCGTCCCCGGTCGGGAGCAGCGAGAGCTCTATCTCGACCGGAATCCGGGTGCCGTCGGCCCGGATGCCCTCCGTCCGGTAGGTCCGGTTGCCGGGGTCGTCCTCGGCGAGCATCTCGGTGATGACGCCCGTGCCCTTCTGGAGGCCCTCGGGGGTGAAGAACTTCGAGACGTGCTCGCCGATGATCTCGTCGCGGTCGTAGCCCGCCGCGTCGAGTATCTGCTGGCTGGCGAGGACGACCCGGCCGTCCTCGTCGAGGACGTACACCATCTCGCGGACGTTGTCGACGACCGTCTGGTAGAGTTCGAGCGCCTGTTCGCGGGAGGCGCGCCCGAACGCCGCCGAGGCGTTCGCCGCGAGTATCTCCGCGAGCTGGACGTCGGCGTCCTCCATCGCCCGGACGCTGTCGGCGGTGACCGCCAGCACGCCGTGGTCGCCCAGCGGGAAGTACATCGTCGCGTCGGACTCGGTCTCGCGGACCGAGGGTTCGCCGGTCTCGTACGCCGTGCCGACGGGACCCTCGCCGACGCCGTAGTTCGCCACGGCCGAGCCGGCGGCGAGGCGCAGTACCTCCTCGTGGTCGTCGACGAGCCAGACCGCGGCGCTGTCGTACTCGAGGATGTCGCTGGCGGCGTCGGCGACGACCGTCGCGATGTCGTCGGGGGCCCGGGTCGTCATCAGTTCGCGGGCGGTCGCGAGCAGCCCGGAGAGCGTCCGCTCGTCCGGATGGGTCGGGTCGTGTGCGGCGGCGAGGGCGTGGACCCGGTCGGCGAGTCGCGCGCCGGGGTCGTCCCAGATGGCGAGCGGGAGGTACTCCGTGATGGACCCGTTCGCGGCCGTACTCGCCAGGTCGTCGTCGGGTCGCTCGGAGACGAGGACGCTCGGGACGTGCGGGTGGGTGGTGCCGAGTCGTTCGAGCAGGACGGCGCCGGCGTTGCCCTCGCGCTCGTGCGGGCAGACGATGCAGTCGACCCGGACGGACGCGAGCACGTCGGCGGCCTCGGCGCGGTCGGCCGCCCGGTGGATGCGGACGTCGGGCCGGTCGACCAGTGGCGACTCGTCGGTCTCCCCAGTTATCCACAGTACCCCGGTTCTCGCACTCATTACGTCGTGTCACCAGAACGATTGCGGTGGGTACACATGAAACTGACCCCGCTGCCGGTGGCGACTCCCGCCGGCGTGTCGGGTCGCGTGCCGGCGGTCACACCTTCTCCGGGAGCCACCCGCCGTCGACCTCGACGTTCTCCCCGCTGATGTAGTCGGAGTCCTCGTCGAGGAAGAACAGCATGGCCTGCTCCATGTCGGCGTAGCTGGCGGCGCGGCCGCGGGGGAGTTCGTCGGGGAACTCGGCGGAGTTCTCGACGACGTACGGCGAGATGGCGTTGACCGTGATGCCGTCGTCCTGCGTGTCGGCGGCGAGCATCCGGGTGAACATCAGGACGCCCGCCTTCGCCATGAAGTACGGCGCGTTCTTCGGGCTGACGAGGCCCTTCTCGCTGGAGGCGTAGCCGACGTTGACGATGCGGCCGTACCCCTGCTCGCGCATGGCGGGGAGGGCGCGCCGGCAGGTCAGGAACGTGGCGTCGACGTTGGTCTGGAAGACGGTCTGCCAGGTGTCGTGGTCGATGTCGGTCCAGTGGCGGGGGGCGAACGCGCCGACGTTGTTGACCAGCACGTCGACCGTGCCGAGGTCGGCCTCGACAGCCTCGAACGTGGCGGCCACGTCGTCGGGGTCGGTCACGTCGGCCTGGACGGTCGTGACCGCGGGGGCGCCACGGTCGCGGGCCTGCTCGGCGACCTCGGCAGCCTCGTCGCCACTGGTCCGGTAGTGGACGGCGACGCTGGCCCCGCAGTCGGCGATGGCGAGGAGGAGTTCGCGGCCGAGGCCCTTCGCGCTCCCGGTGACGAGTGCGACCTGGTCGGAGAGGTCGGGTCGGATCATGCCCGGGGGTTGGGCCCCCGCCACCATAACCGGTCGTTCCGAGAAGTTCATTCAGAGTCGAGTAAATTTCCAGAAGGCTTTACTGGCTCGCCACAGCATACGGTCCTATGACGATACAGACCATCGTGCTCGCCGTCGGCCCGAGCGACGGCGACCGCGCGGACCGACTCGCAGAGGCCGTCCTCGAACTCGCCGTCCCGACCGACGCCGAGGTCGTGCTGACCCACGCCTTCACCGAGGACGAGTACGACAGCGCCCGCACCCGCCTCGACTTCTCGAACCCGAACGACGCGACACCGGGCGAGGTGGCGGGCCGCCAGGCGACCATCCGCGCCCTGCGAAAACGGTTCGACGACGCCGGCGTGGACTACCAGGTCCGCGGCACCGTGGGCGACCACGGCCCCGCCATCGTGGACGTCGCCAAGGGCGTCGACGCCGACCGCGTCTACGTCGCGGGTCGCAAGCGCTCGCCGACCGGCAAGGCCGTCTTCGGCAGCACCGCCCAGGAAGTGATGCTCTCTGCGCCCTGCCCGGTCACCTTCGTTCGGGATTAGCCCGCTCGCGCCACTCTCGTTCCTGCCGTCGCTCGGAGACGTGTCGCGCCCCGTCCGCGACTGCCGACCGGGTCTGTGCCTCGAACTCGATGACGTCGCCGAGGAACCCGTCCTCGAACGTCTCGACCACGTCGTACGACCAGCGGTCGCCCTCTGCGCCCGGGCCGCGGTCGATGACACCCCGTGGGAGGTGCTTGTCGCGGATCTGGTCCGCGAGGTCGGTGTGTCCGCTCTCGCGGAGCAGTTCCTCCGCACCGTCGAGGTGGTCCATGGCGTGGCCGATGCCGTGGTGGAACTCGAGGAGATGGCCGTGTGCCCGGCGCAACCACTCGAGGGCGAGTTCGGTCCGGTGGAGCGCTTCGATCTCGGTCTCTGTCAGTTCAGTCGAGTCCATATCCCCCTCTAGGACCGCCATGTGCGTGAGAGTGTCGCACACACCCGGTGCCTGAGACGTGAACCACGGTTCGCAGGTGGCGGACCCGACGGCCACGACCGCCCGACGGCCCGGGGGATGACACTGCCACCCTCACTCATTCGCGAGTAAATCTAACGAATTAAGTGTCCGCCCCTCCGTTTCCCATCTACATGGCCACGTACGCGGGCGTCGACCTCGGCGCGACCAACGTCCGAGCCGTCGTCGGCGACGACGACGCACGCATCATCGGCTCGTATCGCACGAAGACGCCGCAGGGACCGACCGGCATCGACGTGACCGAGGCGGTCCTCGACACGCTCCGTCGCGCCTGCGCGGACGCCGGCGTCGACCCGACGGAGATCTACGCCACGGGTATCGGCGCCGCCGGCCCCCTCGACCTCGCCCAGGGGACCCTCGAGACCCCACCGAACCTCCCCGACACCGTCGAGCGCGTGCCCCTGACCGGGCCCATCGAGCAGCTCGTCGACTCCGAGCGCGTCTACCTCCACAACGACACCAACGCCGGCTGCATCGGCCAGCGCTTCTTCGCCGACCGCAACCCCGACGACATGGTGTACATCACCATCTCCTCCGGTATCGGCGCCGGCGTCTGCATCGACGGGAAGGTCGCCAGCGGCTGGGACGGCAACGCCGGCGAGGTCGGCCACTACGTCGTCGATCCGCAGGGACGGCTCACCTGCGGCTGTGGCAAGGAGGGACACTGGGAGGCGTACTGTTCCGGGAACAACATCCCACGCTACGCCCGCCTCCTCGCCGACGACGACCCCGAGTTCGACACCGCACTGCCCCTGGACGACCCCGACTTCTCCGCGAAGGACGTCTTCGACCACGCCCGCGACGACGAGTTCGCCAGCCACGTCGTCGACCAGCTCGCTCACTGGAACGCCATCGGCGTCACCAACGTCGTCCACTCCTTCGCCCCCATCGTCGTCTACATCGGCGGCGCGGTCGCGCTCAACAACACCGAACTCGTCATGGACCCCATCCGCGAGCGCGTCGACGACATGGTGATGACGAACGTCCCCGACATCCAGCTGACCACACTCGGCGACGACGTTGTCGTCAAGGGCGCGCTGGCGAGCGCGCTGACCGCCGGCACCGGCGACCGGTCGAAGCTCCGTCGGTAGGGCGCCTCCGCGACTGCCCGCCTCCCTGCCCGCTGTACGCCCCACCCTGTTCTCGTTGTCGATACCGTGACAGTCCATAACACAAATAGATGCTTACATTCCCACAGTTTTTCAACCGTACAAATCGTCCGTCGCGGTATGCGACGCAGAGACGTCCTGCGAACCGGTGCTGGCGTGCTCGCTGCGAGCGCGGTCGGCTCGGTCGCAACCGCCCTCCCTACCGAATCGTACGCTCCCCTCGGCAGTGCGGCCGTCGAAGGGACACAGGAAGTGACCGTCGGCGACGACGGGCAGACCGCCTACGTCGCCAACGGGACCGGCTTCACCGCCGTCGACGTGAGCGACCCCGCGACGCCGACCGTCGTCGCCGACCAGCGCGACCTGCTCGCCGACGCCGAGAACGGCCCCATGAAGATGGTCGCCGACGTGAAGGTCGACGGTGACCGCCTCCTCGTGGTCGGCCCGAACAGCCCCAGCCGGGACAAGCTCGTCAAGGCCGCCCTGCTGTACGACGTGTCCGACCCCGCCAACCCCGAACAGCTGGCGGTCAAGAAGGTCGACCACCCCATCCACAACTCCTTCTTCGTCGACGGGTACGCCTACCTCACGCGCAGTGACTTCGACAGGGAGTCGATGCGCATCTTCGACGTCTCCGACGACAGTTTCACCGAGGTCAGCGATTTCGGTATCGTCGACCACGACGAGAGGTGGCAGGACGTCCACGGCTGGCTCCGCAGCCTCCACGACCTCTGGGTGCAGGGCGACTACGCCTACTTCGCCAACTGGGAGGCCGGGACGTTCATCGTCGACATCTCGGACAAGGCGAACCCCGAGGTCGTCTCCCGGCTGGGCGGCCTCGACGCCGCGAAGCTCTCCCAGCTCAAGCAGGAGGACTTCAGCCGCATCGGCATCCAGCCCCCGGGCAACAACCACTACGTCACGGTCGACGAGTCCGCGGAGACCCTGTACGTCGGCGCCGAGTCCTGGGACCTGAAGCCCGACGACGACACCCGCGGTGCCTCCGGCATCGACGTCTGGGACATCAGCGACAAGGCCAACCCCGAGGAGCTCACGACCATCCGCGCGCCCGGCTCGCCCGACGAGAGCTTCCAGGGCAAGTTCACCACCTCGCACAACTTCGACGTGCACGACGGCCGGCTCTACACCAGCTGGTACTACGGCGGCGTGATGATCCACGACGTCTCCGACCCGGCGAGCCCCGAGCGCCTCGCCTGGTGGCGCGACCCCGAGTCCCAGCAGTTCTGGGGCGCTAAGTTCACGGGCGACCGCGACTTCTTCGTCGCCGGCAACATGGGCCCCGGCAAGGACAACACCGGCGGCCTCGTGACGTTCCCCGACACGGCGGCCGAGATGGCCGACCCGCCGGGCGTGTTCACCGCCCCGTCGAACAGCAGCCGCGTCACCGAGAGCGACTGGCCGGAGTACGTCGCCAAGCAGAACCAGACGACCACGACCAGCCAGTCGACGACGGCACAGCCGACCACCAGCGACCCGCCGGAGACGACCACGACCGCCGAACCGACCACCACGACGAGCGGCGGCACCACCGCCACGTCCGGTGGCGACGGTGGCGACGACGGCGGCAGCGAGGGCAGCACGCCCGGCTTCGGCGTCCTCGCGACCGTGGCCGGCCTCGGGCTGGGTGCCGCCCGGTTCCTCGGCAAGCGCGACTGAACAGGCAGCCGATTTAACTCGTCTCGGCCGAAGCCTCGCATATGCGACGCCGAGACGTCCTGCGCGCCGGGGTGGGCGCGCTCTCCCTTCCCCTGGTCGGCGGTGCGGCGACCGCCCGCCGAGACGACACCACCCACACGACCACCCCGTACGAACCACTCGGCAGTGTCACCATCGACGGCGCGGCCGAAGCCGTCGTGAACGAGGACGGCACCGTGGCCTTCCTCGCCGTCGGCGACGGGTTCGCGACCGTGGATATCGCCGACCCCACCTCCCCTAGCGTCCTCGCCGAGCGTCGCGGGCTCTCCCCCGAGGGCAGCGACCAGACCCTCCAGACGATCCTCGACGTGAAGTACGCCGACGACCTGCTGGTCGTGCCCGGGCCGGCCCAGTCCGGCCCCATCGCGGGCTTCTTCCTGTACGACGTGACGGACCCCGCGAGCCCCGAGCGACTCTCGTGGTACTCGATGCCCTTCGTGCTCCACAACGTCGACTTCGACGGCTCGTACGTCTACGCGACCGGGCTGAACGGGGCGCGGAACCCGCTGTCCATCGTGGACGTGACCGACCCGACCGACCCCCAGCCGGGGAGTCGCTGGTCGCCCATCGACTACGGCCACGGCTGGGAGGACTTCGAGTCGTTCCAGACGCTCCACGACGTGACCGTCCAGGGCGACTACGCCTACTGCGCCTACTGGGACGCCGGCGTCTTCGTCCTCGACGTCAGCGACCGGACCGACCCCAGGTTCGTCGGCCACGTCGGCGACTACACGCCAGAGGAACTGCAGGACCTGCCACAGAGCGCGGGGCTCGAACCACCGGGGAACGCCCACTACGTCGCGGTGAACGACGACGCCAGCATCATGGCCGAAGGTGGCGAGTCCTGGGACCTCCAGTCCGACGACGGCGAGGGCGGCCCCTCCGGTATCGAGCTGTTCGACCTCTCGGACCCCGCGAGCCCCGAGAAGCTCGCGACCATCGAGCCACCGAAGACGGCGGACGCCAGCTACAGCGCCGGGACCTGGACCACCTCGCACAACTTCGAGCTCACGGGCGACCGCCTCTACTCCTCGTGGTACCAGGGCGGCGTGATGATCCACGACATCTCGGACCCGGCGAACCCCGACCGCCTCGTCTGGTGGCGCGACCCCGACGAGCTGGCGTTCTGGACGGCTCGCCTGGCCGTGGACGACGAGTTCTTCGTCGCCTCCGCGTACGCGGTCCCGGGGACGAACACGAGCGGACTGTACACGTTCCCGGACCGCGCCGGCGAGCAAGTCGACCCCTCGTCGCTGGTCGTCGCGCCCGAGGACGACCTGCCGACACGGACGACGACGCGGACCACCACCACGTCGGCGACGACGCGGACCACCACCACGTCGGCGACGACGCGGACCACCACCACGTCGGCGACGACGCGGACCACCACGACAGCCGGCGACGAGCAGACTCCAGCGACCACGACGACCACCGCGGGCGACACGGGAGGCTCGCCCGACGAGGCCATCCCCGGCTTCGGCCCGGTCGCGACGCTGGTCGGGATGGGCGTCGGCGCGGCCGGCTATCTCCGGCGCCGCCGACGCCGGCGGGAACAGGACTGACAGCCAGAAACATCATGCTTCCCGGTCGTTCGGACAGACTTATCTCCGCACAGTCGTCACCCGGACCATGGACGAGTCCCCCTCCCGAATCGACAGACGAACCGTGCTGCGCGCCGGGGCCGGTGCGCTCACCCTCCCGACGCTCGGCGGTGTCGCCGCCGGGACGACCGGGACACGGGCCGGGTACGAACCCCTCGGCAGCATCGAACTCCAGGGCGCGGCCGAAGCCGTCGTGAACGAGGACGGCACCGTGGCCTACGTGGCAGTCGGTTCCGGCTTCGTCTCGGTCGACATCTCGGACCCGACCGACCCGACCCTGCTCGGCGACGCCGCGAACCTCACCGACCCCGAGGGGACCAGCGTCCGTGAGGTCCTCGACGTGAAGTACGAGGACGACCGCGTGCTGGTCCCGACGGCCGCCCAGAACGGCGGCCCCCGCGGCATCTTCGTCTTCGACGTCTCCGACCCCGCCAGCCCCGAACAGGTCGGCGAGTGGTTCGAGACGCCCTCCCACGGGAACCACAACGCCCACCTGCTCGACGGCGTGGCCTACCTCACCGGCGGCTACGCGGTCGACATCGTCGACGTCTCGGAACCGCCCTTCGAGCGCCTCGCGACGTGGACGCCCGGCGACTGGAGCGCCGACTGGGAGGAGGTCCCGCCGAACACCGTGTTGCACGACCTCTACGTCCAGGGCGACCACGCCTACTGCGCCTACTGGGACGCCGGCGTCTTCATCCTCGACGTCAGCGACCCGGCGAACCCCACCTTCGTCGGGCGCAAGGGTGACTACACCCGCGACGAACTCGACGACCTGAGCCGGGCGAAGTACTTCGAACCGGCCGGGAACGACCACTACGTCACGGTGAACGACGACGCCACCGTCATGGTCGAGGGTGGCGAGTCGTGGGACGCGAACACCG
The DNA here is from genome assembly GCF_026616195.1 of Haloarchaeobius amylolyticus. NCBI lineage: Archaea > Methanobacteriati > Methanobacteriota > Halobacteria > Halobacteriales > Halorubellaceae > Haloarchaeobius > Haloarchaeobius amylolyticus. Next base: position 140,257 of record NZ_JANHDH010000002.1, on the reverse strand, counting down.
AGGACGACGAGGGCGGACCCTCGGGGCTCGAACTGTTCGACATCAGCGACAGGGCCGACCCCCGGAAGCTATCGACCATCGAACCACCGAACTCGCCGAACAACACCTACGGGAACGGCACCTGGACGACTGCGCACAACTTCGAGCTGCGCGGCGACCGGCTCTACACCAGCTGGTACCAGGGCGGTGTGACGATCCACGACGTCTCGGACCCGGCGAACCCCGAACGTCTCACGTGGTGGGCCGAGCCGGAGACGTACGCGTTCTGGACCGCCCGGACCGCGGTCGCGGGCGACTTCTTCGTCGCCTCGGCGCACCAGGTCGCCGGGGTCTCGTCCGAGGGCCTGCTGACGTTCCCCGATGCCGCGGGCGAGATGACCGAGCTCCCGACCGACGTGTGGTGGGGCGAGGACCGGCCGGCAACAGGGACGACGACGACGGCGACCCGGACGCCGACGGCCACGCCCACCGCGACACCGACCGCGACACCGACACGGACGCCCACAGCGACCGAGGACGACGCCGCGGCCGGCTCGACCCCCGGTTTCGGCGTGGTCGCGACGCTCGTCGGTGCCGGGCTGGCCGGCGCCAGACTGCTCGGTCGCCGGAAGCCGGAATAGCCGGTCCCTCACGGTCGTTCCTGTGGAATCGTGCGAACGATACCCAAAGCTTTCTCACGTCCGGACGACCTACACACGAGTAATGAGTACCGACTCCTCTGACGCCGAGGGGGACACGCTGAAGGAGCGCCTCGAACGGTGGCTCGAACGCGAGATGCCCATCATCCAGATGCACGGCGGGACGAGCGCCGTCCGCGAGGCCGACCCCGAGACCGGCGAGGTCGTCATCGAACTCGGCGGCGGCTGTAGCGGCTGCTCCGTGGCCGACATCACGACCGGCAACATCGAGGCGGAACTGTACAAGTGGCCGGAGATCGAGGACGTGACCGTCCGGGTGCCCGAGACGGGCGAATCACTCGGCGTCGAGCAGGCCGAGTCCATCATGGGCGTCGACCGGACCGAGGGTGGACGCGGCGACTGGGGCTCTTCGAACCCCGGCAAGGACCACTTCTAGCGCGGGCGTTCTCGCCCGGCATCCGCGGCATCGCCACTGGCTGCGGTCTGTTGCGAACAGGCAGTCACGGCTCTCGGTGGCGTCCGTCCGGGGAGACTGCACACCCGCCCAGCCCCGGGACGGTCGCTGTCGTCAGGACACGCTGGGACTGGTCGCGGAATCGGATATAAAAGGTGGCTCGCCGGCGCGGCACCACTGACGAGAGAGGGTCAGTCGCGCCCGAGCTTCTCGCGGCTGATCTGGACGCCGGTCGGCGTGACGATGAGCTGGTCGTCGCCCTTCTGGACGATGTCGCCGCCGACCTCCTGTGCGACCTGGCGGAGCTCGTCGATGATGTGGTCGACGGTCCGGTCCTCGGTTCGCAGGCGCGTGATGTCGGCGATGACGAGGTCGCCGTCGTAGACGGCGTCCTTGATGTCGATGGCGTCTGCCTGCCCGGCGACCTCGGCGATGTGAACCTCCATCGCTGCCTCGCCGGAGACGGTGTCGAAGTCGTCGAGATCGAGTTCCAGATAGTCCTCGGTGCTACGCGAGCCGTTCGTGCCGAGGATCTTGGACATGAATCCCATACGGGAGAACGTCCGTCGGGACGAGTATAGTTCTTGCGTCGGACACCTGTCCGCGCGCCGAACCGTCTGGGCTGTCGTGGCAGTTCGACGCGGTTCCGGCGGCGCTTCGGCGGGCCCTGCCTCACGTCCCGGTACTCACGGGGCGGTCCGTGGGGGCCTCATGACCCATGCGACCCTCTGTCTAGGTGAACACGAATGACAGGGGACAGAACGAGGCGCCTGTCGACGGACGACGCCGACGCGACCCGGACAGCTGGCGAACACTCGGCACGCGCCACACAGCCGTGCCCGCCCCGCGTGGACGGCGTCACACTCGACGCCGTCCTGACCGACACAGACACCGACGGACAGGCGGTCGTCGTCTCGTGGGCGGCGTCCGATTCGGACGGCGACCTCGCGGACGTCACCGTCTGCGTCATCGGCCAGAACAGCGAACGGAACGCCGTGACCGTGGGCGTCGAGGGCGAGGAGGCAGCCGGGACCACCGCGGTCGGCGTCAACGACGACGCGCGGACCACCCGGTCCGGGCGGGTGCTCGTGCGCGTGACGGCGCGCGACGAGACGGGCGCGACCGCGACCGCCATCCGGCCCGTACAGCTCGACGACCCGCGGGTCTGACCCGCGACACGGACCTTTTTCGCCTCTCGCGCGACAGACCCAGGTATGACCTTCAGCATCTGCGTGCGCGAGACGTACGAGGACGACGAGGGCGAGGAGCAGACCCGCTTCGGCGTGGCCGTTACGACCCGGCTCCCGGGCGTCGGGACGCTGTGTCCCTGGGCCAGCGAGAACGGGGCGGTCGCCACCCAGAGCCTGACGAACGTCCGCCTCGGCGAGAAGGGCGTCGAGTACCTCGACGACGGGCTCGCGGTCGAGGACGCCCTGCAGGGCCTGCTCAACGCGGACGACAACGCGCCGGCCCGGCAGCTCCACGGCGTCGGCACCGAGGGGAGCTTCGCGTTCACCGGCGAGGAGTGCATGGACTGGGCCGGCGACCGCGTCGGCGAGAACTACACCGTCGCCGGGAACCTGCTCACTGGCGAGGCCGTCGTCGACGCCGTCGCCGAAGCCTACGAGGCGGGCGACCGCGACGAGCCGCTGGCGAAGCGACTGGTCGACGCGCTCGAGGCCGGCCACGCGGAGGGCGGCGACAAACGCGAGGACCTCCCCATCCAGAGCGCGGCGCTGGTGGTCGAGACGACCGAGGAGCGGGACCCCGAACCGTACTACGACGACCTGCGGGTCGACGCGACCGAGACGCCAATCGTCGACCTGCGCGAGACGTACGAACTGGCGCGCGAGGGGTTCGAGGCGGCACTGGAGAAGTACGGCGACGCCTACGAGGACGACGACATGGACGCGGTCTCGGACGCCTGAGCGGGCCGGGACCGCGTCGTCACTCGCCGTCTGGTACGTGAAGATGGCGCCGCGGGCGCGGCGCCGCAGAGGCACTGTGAGACGAGGGGGATGCCCTGTCTCGTGTGGACCGACGGTCGCAGGACGGTTGAGTGGCGTGCCTGATTCCTCATGGACGCGGAACGTCCCGGCGCCACCGACCCAGAGATCGAGAGACTGCGGCGGGTTCAGACCTTGAACTCGTAGAGGTCGTCGCCGACGTGGTGGAGCGACTCGACGACCTTGCCGGAGTCGCCGACCATGTCGTCACCGCCGGTGAGTGCGCGCCCGATGGCGAGCACCTTCCCGTGGGTCTCCTCGGCGATGACGACCAGATCGCCCGCGGCGATGGCCGAATCCGCCTCGACGATGCCCGGCCGCATCACGTCCGCGCCGCCGGAGACGAACGAGATGGCGCCGGCGTCGACAGTCACGACGCGGCGGGTCACCTCGTGGGCGTTCGCGCCCGCGACGGTGAGGAACGGTTCGTCCTCGACGTAGCAGACCTGCGGGTCGCCGTCGACGAGCACGAGGTCGAACTCGCTCCCGTCGAGTTCGACGAGTTCGTAGGCGTCTCCGTCGAGGTCGACGCCGAGCTGGTCCGCGATGGCCGACTCGACCTCGCTCACGTCGTCGCTGCGAAGGTGGTGGCGTGACTTGACCTGCATACTCGGGCGGTCGGCGGGGAGGCGCATAAACGACGCGCTCTCGCCGGGACGACGGCGGTCCGGGGGCACGGTGGCCGGGTGTCACGCCACACCGCGACAAGGGCTTTAACCCTCCCCTGCATCTGTCGATGTATGTGGGGTTCCCGGACAGACCGGGGAGACGATACCGTCACGTGCATCTCCTGTGGCGAGGACGTTCCACGTCGAAACGCACGGGAGTACGACAAGTACGGCAACCGCTGGGAGCGCACCGGCAAGGAGTTCGAGTTCCTCTGCAAACCGTGCTACCGCGCCGAGTGCCACCAGCCGCGAGACGAACTGGAGTCACTGCTCTGTGAGATCGACGGCGCCGAGATGACACAGGAGGAGTTCCTCGAGACGTACGACCGACTCGTCGAGGAGCGCTACGGGACCTCGGAGCAGTCCTGAGGGGACCGCCGCCACGGCGCGGTCACCCCGACACGTTTTCGTGCCGGCCGGGCGTAGGCCAGTGATATGAACGACAAACAGAGCGCGCAGGCCGCGGCCGGGACTGCGGAAGGCCAGGGCCCCGTCGAGATCGACGAGGAGCTCGCGCGCCACCTCGAGAACAAGCGAGAGCAACTCTTCGAGAAGTTCGAGATCCGTGACGAGTTCCCCCAGAAGGTCCTCGACGAGGCCGAGGAACGCACCACCGACGTCCAGCAGGAGATACAGGACGAACTCGACGAGCGCGAGGACCTGCGCGACCTGACGACGTGGACGACCGACCCGGTCGACGCCCAGGACTTCGACGACGCCATCTCCATCCGCGAGAACGAGGAGACGTACACGCTGTGGGTCCACATCGCCGACGTGACCCACTACGTCCATCCCGAGAGCGCGATGTGGGAGGAGGCCGTCGAGCGCGGGAACACCGTCTACCTCCCCGCCTACACCATCCACATGCTGCCGCCGATGCTCGCCGAGACGGTCTGCTCGCTGGTCCCCAACGAGGACCGCCTCGCCCACACCGTCGAGATGGAACTCGACAAGGAGACCCTCTCCTACGACGAGATAGACATCTACAAATCGGTCATCCACTCCGACGAGCGCCTGACCTACACCCAGACCGAGAAGCGCCTCGACGAGGAGGACGCCGCCCTCCACGACGAGATCTCGCTCGTCTTCGACGTGGCCGACCGCCTCCACGAGCAGCGCAAGGAGGACGGCTCGCTCGTCCTGAACCCCCGCCGCGACCGCGCCCACACCATCATCGAGGAGTGCATGCTGAAGGCGAACAAGGCCGTCACGCACGTCCTCATGTGGAACCGCGGCGTCGAGGCGATGTACCGCGTCCACCCCCAGCCCACCCCCGACGAGTGGGACAAGGCGCTGGTCGAGATACAGGACCTCGATGGCGTGAGCATCCCCGGTGACTCCTGGGACGACCCCCGGAGGGCCGTCAACGCGACGCTGGAGACCGCCCCCGAGCGCCAGCTCGGCAAGATCCAGTGGGCCGTGATGAAGGTCATGCCGCGCGCGAAGTACATGTCCGACCCCTTCGGCGGCCACCACGCGCTGAACTTCGACATCTACGGGCACTTCACCTCGCCCATCCGCCGGCTCTCGGACCTCATCAACCACTACATCGTCTACACCAACGACGTGCCGGAGGACCTCGCCGCGCTCTGTTCGGCCGCCTCGGACAAGCAGAAGGCCGCAGAGACCTGCGAGCGCGAGTACAAGCAGTTCCTCCAGGAGGTCGGCCTCGACCCCAACGCCGTCAACAACCGCGGCATCCGGGTCGTCGAGGACGACGAGGAGGAAGAGCACACCGCCGAGTAGGACGCCGGTACCGTTTTCGGCCTGTCTGTCGAAGAACAGGTAGATTCATGCGACGCCCGCCAGCGACCCGCCCGCCCCGACAGGTGGTCCCACCGTGAACTACGTCGTCTTCGTCGCGCTCGTGCTGGCCCTGTTCGCGGGCACGTTCTGGGTCCTCACCCGCGCGTTCGAGCGACGAAGGCCCGACCAGCCGGGAGAATCATCGACCGCGACGGTGACCGGCGACACCGGTGCCGACCGGTCGAGTGCCCCGACCGACAGCCGTCGGTCCGACGACCACAGCCTGACGCAGCCGCTCGGCGACGACTTCGTCTGCCGACTGCTGGACGTGACCGACGCGGGCCTCCGCGTCGCGGTCACCGACGGCGACGACACGGCCGTGTTCCTCGTCACCGGCTACGACGACCACGCCGGGACCGCCACCGTCGAACCCGACCCCGCGGCAGCCGCGCCACGGGACGGCGGCCAACCGGTCTACGGCGCGTTCCCCGGGCCGGTGGGGTACACGGCTGCTGGCGGCACTGCAGGGCCTGCTGACGCAGACGAACAGGCTGCTGGCGACGAAGACGGAGGGGAAGACGACTGGACACCGGCCGCCCGGGAGGCACTCGAAACCGGCTTCGACCCCGTCTTCGACGTCCGGGACTTCCTCCCGGCGAGCGACCCACCGCGCGTGCAGGCACTCCGCGACCGCTTCGACCACGCCCACGTCGACACCTACCCCGAGGGCGACCTCCTCGAAGTGACGGACCGCGACCGGCTGGTTCGCGTCCTCGTCCCCGACGAGGGCCCACCACGGCTCACCGAGGCCGGCAGCACGAGCGACGACACGACCGACCCCTGGCTCGCCGACGCCCTCGAGTACGCCGACGCCGTCGACCTCTCGCCCACCGACGAGCCCGAACCCATCACCGAGTAGGAGCGCCTCCGAATGACAGCTGGCTGAGACGCCGCGTCACGGATTTCCCGTCCCACACCGTATCCACGCACATGTACCGCGTCATCCTCCCCGAGGGCCAGATCGAGTGCGACAGCTACGAGAAGGTCGAGAAAGGCATCGAGTGCTACATCGACGGCCAGTTCGCCGCGTTCGTCCCGTACGAGAACTGCCGTGCTCTCGTCGACGAGGAGGTCGTGGTGACCGACGAACGGTCGGTGTGGTAGTCCCGAGTCGGGCCGGCGATCGGGGACGTGAGTGTTGGTCGCGTGGAGTACCCGTGTTTTCCTTCGACGAGTTCGCGTGACGGCGGCGACCCGGATTCGGGTTGTCGATTCCTTCGATTTCGAGGGGTCTATTTCCGACCCGGGTTGGGGTGCAGAATCAGGCGTGGCCCGTGCTAGACGGGTGGTTATATGCTGATTCGACGCTGTAAGGAACCGACGTGACTCGCTGGGAGTCTCGTGAGCGAGCGTAGCGAGCGAACGGGACTACAGCGAGGCCACTGGACGAGTCGGGCGAAGCGAGACGAGAGAAGTGGACTCGCTGGGATTTGAACCCAGGGCCTCTTCCTTGCGAAGGAAGCGATCTACCCCTGATCTACGAGCCCGCGGAACGCAACCAAACCTTGCCCCCGCGGCGTATTAGTAACTTTCCTTTCGGTGCCCGTGCGTGGAACGTTGTGACGTCGCGAGCAGCCGGGTACGGCCGGCTGCCACGCCGATGAGGAAACCCGCGAAGTGGGCGACGAGGGCGACGCCGGGGGCCCCGGTCGCCCAGGTGACGGCGGCGGCGACGACGACGAACACGAGGAGTTCGGCCCACTCGGGGACGTCGAAGCGCGACAGCACGCCGTCGGTAACGCGGTTGCCGCCGAGGACGTAGCCGTAGAGAGCGAAGACGGCGCCGCTGGCGCCGAGGACCGCCGTGGGGCGCCCGAGGCCGATGGCGGCGACGAACCCGCTCGTGAGGACCTGTGCGAGCCCGGCGAGGGCACCGCTCACCACGAAGAAGGCGTGGTACCGGAACCGGGAGGTCTTCCGTTCCAGGACGAAGCCGACGAGCGCGAGCGCGATGGCGTTCGAGAGGAGGTGCATCGGGCCGGCGTGTGCGTAGACGCTCGTGACGAGCGTCCACGGCCGGTCGAACGGGGCGTAGAGGGTGAACAGGAAGTCGTGGAACCCCGCGAGGCCCAGAAGGCCCTGGAAGACGCTGACGACGAGCTGGAGGGCGAAGACGAGTGCGAAGACGACGAACGTCTCGAGGGTGGGGCTCCCGGCGCGACGGGACATAGTTACACTCGGGCGGCGTCGCTACTAAAGATTCGGGTGGTGCGAAAGAGAGTAAGATTCGCGACCGAGGTGCGGACGACGGAACTGCGCGAGAGAGCGACGGCGAAGCCGTCGTTCGGCCCTCGGGTCAGTCCTCGAGGACGATCTCGATGCTGACGTCGTTCGGGACCTGGATCCGCATGAGCTGGCGAAGTGCGCGCTCGTCGGCGTCGAGGTCGATCAGACGCTTGTGGACGCGCATCTCCCAGTGTTCCCACGTCGCAGTCCCCTCACCGTCGGGGGACTTGCGGGTCGGGATCTCGAGCGTCTTGGTCGGCAGCGGGATGGGACCCGACAGGTTGACACCTGTCTTGTTCGCGATCTCGCGAACGTCGTCACAGATGTTGTCGAGGTCGTCGGGGCTCGTTCCCGCGAGCCGGACGCGTGCCTGCTGCATTGTTTACTTCTCGTTGACGGACATGACCTTGCCAGCCGCGATGGTCTGGCCCATGTCACGAACTGCGAAGGAGCCGAGTTCCGGAATCTCGCCGGACGGCTCGATGCTGAGGGGCTTCTGCGGACGGACGGTGACGACCGCGGAGTCGCCGGACTGGATGAAGTCCGGGTTCTCCTCGGCGACCTCGCCCGAGGACGGGTCCATCTTCTTGTCGATGGACTCGATGGTACAGGCGACCTGTGCCGTGTGGGCGTGGAAGACCGGCGTGTAGCCGGCCGTGATCACGGACGGGTGCTGCATGACGACGATCTGGGCCTGGAACGTCTCGGCGACCGACGGCGGGTCGTCGGCGGGGCCACAGACGTCACCGCGGCGGATGTCGTCCTTGCCGATGCCACGGACGTTGAACCCGACGTTGTCACCGGGGCCGGCCTGGGGCACCTCTTCGTGGTGCATCTCGATGGTCTTGACCTCGCCACCGACGTCGGACGGCTGGAACGAGACGTTGTCGCCCGTGTTGAGCATCCCCGTCTCGACGCGGCCGACCGGGACCGTACCGATGCCGGAGATGGTGTAGACGTCCTGGATCGGGAGGCGCAGCGGCGCGTCCGTCGGCGGCTGCGGCTCCGGCAGGTTGTTGAGGGCCTCGAGGAGGATGTCCCCGTCGTACCAGGAGGTGTTGTCGGAGCGCTCGGCGATGTTGTCACCCTCGAACGCGGAGATCGGGATGAACGTCGCGTCCTCGGAGCGGAACTGGACCTGCTTCAGCAGGTTCTGGACCTCCGCCTTGACCTCCTTGTACTTCTCCTCGCCGTAGTCGACGACGTCCATCTTGTTGACGCCGATGATGAGCTCGCCGATACCCAGCGTGCGGGCCAGGAAGACGTGCTCGCGGGTCTGGGGCGCGACACCGTCGTCGGCGGCGACGACGAGAACGGCGTTGTCGGCCTGGGACGCGCCGGTGATCATGTTCTTGACGAAGTCGCGGTGGCCCGGACAGTCGACGATGGTGAAGTAGTACTCGTCGGTGTCGAACTCCTGGTGGGCGATGTCGATGGTTACACCGCGCTCGCGCTCCTCGGCGAGGTTGTCCATGACGTAGGCGAACTCGAAGCCGCCCTTGCCCTTCTCTTCGGCTTCCTCGCGGTACTGCTCGATGACGTGCTCGGGCACGCTCCCCGTCTCGAAGAGGAGTCGCCCGACCAGTGTGCTCTTACCGTGGTCGACGTGGCCGATGATGGCCAGGTTCTGGTGCGGTTTGTCGCTCATTGTTGTATCTCACGCGCAGAGGCGCTGTGTGGGAATCTTTCGGCAGAAACAGTTAAAACCATTTCGATACGGGCCTCACGACACCCCGTCGCCGTCTTGCGGTTTGGCGTGCGAAGACACACCAAAGGGCGTCACTCGAGGCGCGCGACGTCCGCCAGCACCGCACTCGCGGTGGGGTCGCCACCGGCCCCGCGACCGCGCAGCGCGAGCGTGCCCGCGTGGTCGGTCTCCAGCTGGACGATGTTCTCCGTCCCGGTCACCGCGAGCGGACTGTCGGTCGGGACGAGTCGCGGGCCGACCCGGATGCCCGTCGGGGTCGCCTCGCCGACGAGACGGACGGTGCGCCCGTCGGACTGCGCGAGCTGGAGTGCACTCGGCGGGATGTCGACGATGCCGTCGACGTCCGCGTCCTCGAGGGTGTACTCCGTCTCGCCGCCGGCGAGCACGTTCGAGAGGATGACGCACTTGAGGGCGGCGTCGGTCCCCTCGACGTCGAAGGCGGGGTCGGCCTCGGCGACGCCGAGGTCCTGTGCCTCCGCGAGGACGTGCTCGTAGTCGAGCCCCTCGGCGGCCATCCGCGAGAGGATGAAGTTCGCCGTCCCGTTCAGGACGCCGCGGACCGCGGTCACCTGTGAAGGGCCGTAGTCCGCGATGGTGCCGAGCACCGGGATGGCGCCGGCGACGGTCGCCTCGAACAGCACCTCGCCCTCGCTCGCGGCCGCGAGGTCCATCACGTCGCCGTAGCGCTCGGCCACCGGGCCCTTGTTCGCCAGCACGACGTGCCGGTCGCGCTCCAGCGCGGTCCGGACGTGCGAGAAGCCGGGCTCGGCGTCGCCGAGTGTGGTCGGCGTCGCCTCGACGAGGACGTCGTACTCGCCGTCGAGCACCACCTCGGGGTCGGCCCCGCCGACGTAGCCACGCGCCGACTTCCGCGAGAGCACCGCGTCCACGTCGATGCCGTCGGGGTTCGTCACGCCGGAACTCGAGTCCGCCAGACCGGTCACGGTGTGGCCGTGCTCGCCCGCGAGGCGCGCGACCGAGCGTCCGACCGCGCCCGCACCGAGGACGGCGACCTTCATGCGTCTCCCTCCACGAGCGGTTCGACGACACGCAGCTCCTTCTTCTCGGCGACCTCGCGGACCACCGCGAGCGCCTCCTCGGTCTGGCCCGGCTCGACCGCGAGCTGTGCCCGCGCGCTCGAGACGTCGTCCGTCCCGGCCGGCGCGTCCAGCGCGAAGTCGATGACCGAGGCCCCACTGCACTCCTCGATGGTCTCCAGCGTGTCCGAGAGGTCCGTCTCGACGAGATGCCCGACGAGCAGCACGCTCACCTGCTCGGTGTACTGGTCGGCCCCGGCCTGCGTCACCGTGACGCCGGCGTCGCGCAGGCCCTGGACCACGTCCTCGAAGCGGCTCGGCGAGCACTCCAGGTCGACCTCGACCGGGATGTTCCCCCGCGGTGTCAGGTTCCCGCGCTCGTGGAATATCGAGAGCAGGTTCCCTCCGTTGTCCGCGATGGGACGGAGCGCGCGCAACAGCTCGCCCGGCTCGTCGACGAGTTCCAGCCGGACTGTGTACGCTCGCCGCGTCTCGGAGACGTCAGTCGCCATCGAAATCACCCGCGAAGAACACGGCGCGTCGTCGGTCCATACGTAGGTCTGACCTTCCTGAGCGATATAAGCCTTCAGCCACTCGCAAAACTCTCCTCACCTTCGGTGACTTCTTGTCTCGTCGGCCGAAGCCTCCCGTATGTCCATCGCACGACAGCTGTTCGACGTCGTGGTCGCCGGCGTCCTCGCGTTCGTCATCCTGCTCGTCGGGAGCGTCCTCGCCCCGGAACTCGCCCAGACCCTCGCCATCATCGTCGCCTGTGGCTTCTACTTCTCGCGCTACCCGTGGGGGTCACAGGACGGCTCCGCGATAAACGACCGCATCGACGACCTGTACGACAGCTACCTGCCGTTCTGATCCTCGGAGAATCGAAGACTGCTCACTCCCGGTACGTCTCGGCCAGCTGTGCGAGGTGCGCCGTGACGGCCTCCCGTGCCTCTCTCTGGCCGGGACAGGACGCGTCGGGACACCACTCCGCGACGACCGGCTCGGGGTCGTCCGGCCGCAGCGCGACCGCGCGCACGACCACGGTGCGCTCTGCGAGGTCGACCACCTCCCGGCGCAACTCCTCGCGCTCGCCCGCCGGTATCGACTCGTCCGGGTGCTCCTCTTCTGACCCGCCACCGGCGGTGATGGGCGGCGAGACGACCGTGGTGTGGACACCGACCGGGACGAGCCGACGACCACAGTGTTGGCAACCTGCGGGCACGTTACGTTCCGTATGTATCGCGGTATAGAATAAACGTTCCTGATAGCGTATCTTACAGTCACCTTCGCCGACAGACCCGCGGCTGGGCGGTCGCGAGAACGGGAGAGAAAGGAGAACCGGGTTACAGGTAGTCGGCGCCCTCGGGCAGCTCGAGCTTCATGCCCTTGCGCTCGCGGATCTCCATGATCTTCTCCTCCTGGAGACTGTCGGACATGAACTCGAAGCCGGCGTTCTCCGTGTTCCACGACGCACGACCCTCGGTCGCGCTGCGGATGTCGGAGGAGAAGCCGATCATCTCGTCGACGGGCGCGATGCCCTCGACGACCATGAGGTCACCCTCCTGGTACATGTCGTCGACGCGGCCACGGCGACCCTGGATCTCGCCGGAGGCGGCGCCCATGTGCTCGTTCGGCACGTCGATGCGGACGTCCTGCATCGGCTCCATCAGCGCGACACCCGAGTGGATGAGCGCGCGGTGGACGGCCTCCCGGACTGCCGGGATGACCTGGGCCGGGCCACGGTGGATGGTGTCCTCGTGGAGGCGGGCGTCCTTCAGGCGCAGCATCGCGCCCTGGACGGGCTCGGCGGCCAGCGGGCCGTCCTCGAGGGCCTCCTCGAGCCCCTCGATGACGAGTTCCATCGTCTCGTTGAGGTGCTGGATACCCTTCGTGTCGTCGATGAGGAGGTTCGTCCCGAAGATGTGCTCGACGTTCTGGGACGTGTCCTTGTCCATGCCGGCCTCCTGGAAGGCCTCACGGCGCTCCAGTTCGGGCATGTCCATCGAGACCTCACCCATGCGGATGGTCTCGACGATGTCCTCGCTGAGCGGTTCGAGGGTCATGTAGAACCGGTTGTGGCGGTTCGGGGAGATGCCCTCGACCTCGCCGGTCTCCGCGCGCGGCGCCTCGCGGTAGACGACGATGGGCTCACCGGTGATGACCGGGATGCCCTGGTTGCGCTCGATGCGCTGGGTGATGACCTCGAGGTGGAGCTCGCCCTGCCCGGAGATGAGGTGCTCGCCCGTGTCCTCGTTGATGGTGATCTGGATCGTCGGGTCCTCCTTGGACACCTGACGGAGCGTCTCGATGAGCTTCGGCAGGTCGTCCATGTTCTTCGCCTCGACGGACTTCGTGATGACCGGCTCGGAGATGTGTTCGATGGACTCGAACGGGGTCATCTCCAGCGAGGAGACGGTGGAGCCGGCGATGGCGTCCTTCAGACCCGTGACCGCGGCGATGTTCCCCGCGGGGACGTGGTCCACTTCCTCGCGCTCGCCACCCATGAACAGTCCGACGGACTGCAGGCGGTTCGTGCCGGCGGTGCCGGACACGTGGAGGTCCTGACCCTTCTCCATGGTGCCGGAGAAGACGCGACCGGTCGCGACCTCGCCAGCGTGGGGGTCCATGTGGATGTCGGTACACATGAAGACGACCTCGCCGTCGTCGTCGACGAGACGCATCTGCTCTGCGATCTCGGACTCGTCGTCACCGCGCCAGATGCGCGGGATACGGCGGGGCTGGGCCTCGATGGGGTCCGGGAAGTGCTCGACGACCATGTCGAGCACGACGTTCGAGAGCGGCGTCTTCTCGTGGAGCTCCTTGCGCTTGTCCGCGCGCTCGAGCTCGATGATGTCGCCGAAGTCCATGCCGGTGCGCTGCATGGAGTTCACCGAGACACCCCACATGTACAGGGCGGACCCGAACGCGACGGTGCCGTCCTGGACGGAGACCGTCCAGTCGTCGACGTCGTCCATGTCCTCGGTCATGCCGGCGATGAGTTCGTTGACGTCGCCGATGACCTTCTGGAGACGCTTTTGCATCTCCTCGGGACCCTCCTGCAGCTCGGAGATGAGGCGGTCGACCTTGTTGATGAACAGGGCCGGCTTCACACCCTCGCGGAGTGCCTGACGGACGACAGTCTCGGTCTGGGGCATGGCGCCCTCGACCGCGTCCACGACGACGAGCGCGCCGTCGACGGCACGCATCGCACGGGTCACGTCGCCACCGAAGTCGACGTGGCCCGGCGTGTCGATGAGGTTGATGAGGTGGTTGTCGCCGTCTACCTCGTGGGTCATCGACACGTTCGCCGCGTCGATGGTGATCCCACGTTCCTGCTCGTCCTCCTCCGTGTCCATCATGAGCTTGGTCGCCTCACCTTCGTCGGCGATCATGCCCGTCCCGGCGAGCAGGTTGTCTGTCAGTGTCGTCTTACCGTGGTCGACGTGCGCGGCGATGGCGATGTTCCGGATCTGCTCCGGCTTGTCCATCAGCCGTTCGCACTGTTCGACGATCTTCTTTCGTCTACCCATTGGTGTTGCGTACCGACGAAGGCGGTAAAAGTATGCTGTTTTCGATTCGCCGTGACACCGTGAGACGCCCGTTTTCGGGGCCCTCAGAACGACTTGGTGAGTCAATGGTACGCACAGTACTCCCCGGTTGACCGCCGAATCTCGACCCGGTACCCACTATCGGCAACGGTTCACGTAGCCGGAACCCTCATGACGCCCGAACGCTTGAGAGAGTATAGCATGGAGGTTCGCGTACAGGGTTCCGGGCCCACGGCTCCCTTCTTGAGCGCCCGGGACCTCTTCGAGACCGAGGCCGACGTCGAGTTGCCGATCCGCGTCCACGTCAGGGAGGACCCCGACGAGCGGACCTGGACAGGCCACTACGACGACCACCACGTCCTCAACATCTCGCGACGGGCCGCGACGAGCGTGATGGCCCGCGAACTCACCATCCACGAGTTCGCGCACATGGTGCGCTACGAGGAGGAACACCCCTCGCACGTCCAGTCGACCGACGAGGCCCTCTTCCTGGGCCTCGCGGGCAACAGCGTCGAGCGCCGCAAGGTCGCACACTGCTACCAGATCGCCAACCACATGAAGGACATCTACGCCGACGACATCACGATGCGGGTGTCCCCGCCGGAGAAGCTCGTCTCCTTCCTCGAATCGAGCCTCGCCGCGGCGGTCGCCGACCAGCCGAGCCCGCCACGGGCCGGGCTCATGCCCATCCAGCCGGGTGCCGACCCGGACATCACGGCGGTCAACGCGGCCTTCGCGCTCGCGCTGGTGGAACGCCACGACCTCGTCGACGACGACCACCCGATGTACGAACTCGCACGCGTGGCCGCGAGCGACGCGCCGGACGTGAGCGTCGAGCGATTCAAGCGCCACTTCGCAACGCTGGCCGACGACCCGAGCGAGAGCGGGTACCGGAAGGCCCTGGTCGACGTGACCCGGGAGTATGCGCTCGGCCGACAGCAGGCCGCAGACTGAGCGCCGTGCTCTCGCCAGGTTCAAATCGCTCTTTTACGTAAGCGCGCCGAGATAAGCTCGGAGCACCTCTGTACCGGCATGAACACCTGGAACCGCAGAGAGGTGCTCGCCCTGGCGGGCGCGCTCTCCATCCCGGCCCTGGCCGGCTGTCTCGGGAGCCTCGGCAACGGTGGCTCGACCGTGACGCCCGGCCTGCTCGCCTCCGACCTCGCCCGCGACACCGACCCGGCCGTCGACACGGACACGCTCCGCGAGCAGGTCCGTGCCAACACCGCGTTCGCCCTGGACCTGCACCACAACCGCGTGGCCGCGAAGCCGGGCGAGAACCTGTTCGTCTCGCCGCTCTCCATCTCGCTCGCGATGGCGATGGTGTGGGCGGGTGCCCGCGGCGACACCGAGGCCCAGATCGCCGAGACGCTGCACTACGTCGAGGACCAGGCAGACCTCCACCCGACGTTCAACCGGCTCGACCTCGCCATCGACACCCCCGCCGACGCCGAGGACGAGAGCTTCCGCCTCGACCTCGTGAACGCCCTCTGGGGGCAGTCGGACTACCCCTTCAGCGAGGAGTACCTCGACGTCATCGCCCGGAACTATGGCGCCGGCCTCCGCACCCTCGACTTCGTCGCCGAGCCCGAACCGGCCCGCGTGACCATCAACGACTGGGTCGCCGACCAGACCGAGGACCGCATCCAGGACCTGCTCTCGCCGGGCACCATCACGGACGACACCCGGCTCGTCGGGACCAACGCGGTCTACTTCAAGGCCCAGTGGGTCAACACCTTCCCGGAGGACGCGACCAGCCAGGGTACCTTCACCGCCCTCGACGACGCCGAGACGCAGGTCCCCCTCATGCGCCAGTCCGAGCTGTCGGTCCCCTACGCCGAGGTCGACGGCGCGCAGGCAGTCGAGCTGCCCTACGAGGGCGACGCGGCCAGCATGGTCGTCATCCTGCCGCCCGAAGGCGAGTTCGAATCCTACGAGCAGAACCTGGACGCAGACGCCCTCCACGGCCTGTTCGACGCGCTCGAACCCAACGAGGGTCGGGTCGTCCTCCCGAAGTTCACCTTCGGCTCCGCGGTCGGCCTGAACCAGGCCCTGAAGGACCTCGGGATGGCGGACGCCTTCGACCACGACCTCGCGGACTTCTCCGGGATGGTCGAGCCCGGCACCCCGGAACGGCTCGCCATCGACGACGTGGTCCACCAGACCTTCGTCGCGGTCGACGAGAACGGGACCGAGGCCGCGGCGGCGACGGCGGTCGTCGTCGGCACCGACTCCGCCCCGATGGACCCCTTCGAGTTCGTCGCGGACCGGCCGTTCCTGTTCGCCATCCGGCACCGCGAGACCGACTCCGTGCTGTTCCTCGGGCGGGTCGTCGACGCCGCGGCGGCGCAGTGAGTCAGCCGACGAGGCCGACAACCACCGGTACCAGGCCACCGGCCACCCCGGCTACCACCGGCACCAGCCCCGCGATACCGAGCCCGACGCCCACCGCCAGCACGGCGTAATCGACCCGCGAGAACGTCATCTCGGGCGGTGTCGGGTTCCACGAGAAACACCGCGCCCGGAGCGCCACCGACAGCCGGTCTGCCCGCTCCAGCGCCCGCGACAATCCGACCGTCCCGAGCCGCCGGCCGCGGTCGACCACCGACCTGTTCTCCCCACCCCGCGCCCGGATCGCATCTCTGACCGACCGGAGGTCCCGCGTCAGCACCGGCACGAACCGGAGCGTCAGTGCCACACCGACACCGAGCAGCCGTCCCGTCTTCCCGGGGACGTGGCGCTGGATGGCCGCCCGCGTCTCCCGGACCGGCGTCGTCCTAACGTATACCGCGCTCACGAACAGGATGAGCCCGACGCGCGAGACCGCCAGCAGCGGGTCGACCGCCCGCGCTGGCACGACCCACGGCGCGGAGAGCGACACCGCCGCGACCAGCGGGCTGCTCAGGAGCAGGAGGAAGACGAACCAGTACTCCCGGAACACCCGCACCGGCGAGAGCCGCGCCAGCGCGAGTCCCAGCGCCGCCACGACCGCCAGCCCGGCCAGCCAGTCCGGCTCGGGGTGCGCGAACGCGGCCGCCGCGAAGCCCAGCTGGAACGCCAGTTTCGAGCGCGCGTCGAGCCGGTGGACGACCGACTCGCCCGGCGCGTAGGTCAGCATGGCACGTCCACACCCAGCCCGGCGAGGTCGTCCGCGACGTCGTCGGGGGTGCCGTCTCCGACCACCCGCCCGTCGGCCATCGCGACCACGCGCTCGGCGCGCTCGAACAGGTCCCGCAGGTCGTGCGTGACGACGACGACGCTGGTCCCCTCGGCGTGGAGCGCGTCGAGCCTGTCGAGCACCGACCGGCGGGCACGCTGGTCCAGCCCGGCGAAGGGCTCGTCCAGCACGAGGTGATTCGGCTCCATCGCGAGCGCGCCCGCGATTGCCACCCGGGACTGCTCGCCACCGGAGAGTTCGTCCACGCGCTCGTCCTCGCGGCCGGTCATGCCGACCGCGTCGAGCGATTCTGCCACGCGCCGGTCTATCTCCTCGCGGGCAAGCCCGAGGTTCTCGGGGCCGAAGGCCACGTCCCCGCCGACGGTCGACGCGACCAGCTGGTCGCGGGCGTGCTGGAACACCATCCCGACGCTCGTGCGGGCGGCGACCGGGTCCTCGGCGACCGGCGTGTCGTCGACCACGACCGCGCCCTCGTCGGGCGCCAGCAGCCCGTTGAAGTGGCGCACCAGCGTCGTCTTCCCGCTCCCGTTCGGCCCCACGACGAGCACGAACTCGCCGTCGGGAATCGAGAGCGAGACACCGTCGAGCGCCCGGTGGTCGCCGAAGCGATGCACCAGGTCGCGCGTCTGTATCATGCCGCGACGGCGTCGAACAGCCCCGCCCGGACGACCCCGATGGTCGCCGCGATCTTCAGCAGGTCACCCGGCACGAAGATGACCATCCCGATCTGGATGGACTTCTCCAGCGAGTACGACGTGGTCTCCGCCAGCCACGGCACGCCCAGCGCGTAGATGATGGCCAGCCCGAGCAACAGCGCGCCCGCCTGCAGCCACACCGGCACCTGCGTCAGCGAGCGCGTCTCCAGCCCCCGGTGCACCACGAGGCCGATGACCACCGCCGCGAGCAGGTACCCGAACAGGTAGCCGCCGGTCGGCCCGAGCAACACCCCGAGGCCACCGCTCCCGTTCGAGAACACCGGCGCGCCCGCGGCCCCCACGAGCAGGTACAGCGCCACCGAGAAGCCACCCCAGCGCGCACCCAGTAACAGCCCGGCGAAGTAGACGCCGAACAGCTGGAAGGAGATGGGCGCCGGCAGCCCCGGCAGCGGAATCGATACCTGTGCCAGTGCCGCGGTCAGCGCCGCCAGCACCGCCGCGACCGCCACCTGCTTGACCGTCTCGTCGCCGACGAGGTCGACGTTCCCGTACTCCGATCGTCCCTCTCGTTCTGCCATACGGGATACAGAGGCTCGTCAACCGGGAAAATCGTGTCGGTTGACGATTCCGGGTGCCGGGTGCTCCGGGAGCGCACACGTGGCGCGCGCTGGCGAGTGTGCCGAGTAGCGCGGCACGGAGTGCCGCAGAGCGAACGGGGAGGAACGACCCGTGAGCCAACGAGGCCGCGAGGCCGAGCCGTGCGAGGGATGAGTACCGCAGCGGAGTGGAGCGCAGCGAAACGGAGCGAGGAACGGAATCGGCTGGGGAGGGTGTGGTGCGGGGCGGCTGCGGGGCGGTCATGGACGCCAGCGCGAGCCCGCTGGCCGCTTTCAGCAATCGACACACGCCATCCTCACCAGCCGACACACGTCAGGCAGACCGCGAACCCGGGACCCGAAATCGAACCACGGCGTCGCCACTCACGAAGCGCGAAAGACGAGAGAAGAAATCGCAGACGTTAGCGAGCCGCGGCCGCGACGCGCTCTTTCTCTTCCTTCTGGCTGATCGGGTAGGCCTGGACGTCGTAGTTGGACGCGCCGATGAGCTGCTGGGCGAGGCCCTCGGCAGCCGGCTTGCCGGTCTTGTAGGATGCCTTCTGGGCGCCGTCGGCGATGAACTTCAGGGCCTGGTCGACGCGACGCTGGGGCGCGACGTCGACGGCCTTCGGGACGGAGATGCCACCGTACTTGAGACGGACGGTCTCCTCGCGGGGTGCCGCGTTCTCGACGGCACGGACGAGCACCTGCACCGGGTTCTCCTCGGTGCGCTCGTGGATGATGTCGAACGCATCGCGGACGATCTGCAGGGCCTTCTGCTTCTTGCCCGTGTTCTCCTCGGTCTGCATCAGGCGGTTCGTGAGCCGCTCGACGATGGAGATCTCGGACTTCTTGAACTGCTTGGAGGCGTGACGGCCCATCGTGTGCGCGATGGGGGTGACCGTGATGTAGCGCTCCGTCGAGGGGTCACGGTACTCGATCTCCGTGATGTCCCACTTCGTGAAGAGCTTCGCGCGTGCGCCCTCCTCGTCGGTGCCGGCGGGCTTGTCCGGCTCGGGTGTATCTTCTGCTGCCATGGTTTAGCGCACCGGTTTCTCTGCGTTCCCGCGGACCAGTTCGAGGAGCGAGACGCCGTTGACCTTCTCGACCTTGTAGTTCACGCCGGAGAGGTCACCCATCGCGCGACCCTTCGCACCACCGATACCGGCGATGGTGACCTCGTCGTGCTCGTCGATGAACGAGATGGCGCCGTCACCGGGGCAGAACGCGGTGACCTGCTTCCCGTTCTTGATGAGCTGGACGCGGACACACTTCCGGATCGCGGAGTTCGGCTGCTTCGCCTCGATGCCGACCTTCTCCAGGACGATACCTCGACCCTGCGGCGCCCCCTCGAGGGGGTCGGACTTCTTGCGAAGCCCGCGCTCGCGTCGGGCGTACTTCGAGTCGGACCACCGCTGTTCCTGGCGGTCCTTCTTCAGTTTGCGTGCGGCGTATTTGCCGTTTGCCATAGTATCAGTCGCTACCTGACGGAGGCACTTAAGCCTCCCTCTTTGGCCCGGGAGTTACGCCTCCAGCGGGCGCGAGAGGGGGTAAAGAAGGAATCTGAGGCCGTCTCAGCGAATCGAATTACGGGTTCTGCGAGCGTTTTATCGAGTAAGGTCGGCGCAACGCCGTTCGTTCGGGTCGTGCCTGGCGCCGCCTCGACACCGAGAGCGCGGCCGCTGCCGGGGCGAGACCCTGCGAAATCAGGGGGACGAACGTGCTAGTCCGTCACGCGGTCGTGGTCTCGAAGCCACCAGGGACAGACGACGGGCTACCTCAGAACAGCGGGGAGAGTTCCTCGTCGCCGTCCGCGAGCAACTCCGCGAGGTTCCGGTCGGACTGCTCGCGGATGTCCTCGATGTTCTCCAGTGCCTCGATGGCGACCTGCTGTAGTTCCTTGACCCGCGGCACGTTGTTCACGCCCGAGAGCAGGACGGCACACGCCACCGCGTTCTCCTTCGGGAGCGGGTAGTCGCCGCCGCGGATCTCCATCGAACCGGTCTGCTCCTCGAGCCACTTCCGCCCGCGCTCGATACCCTTGCGGTTGAGCCGGTTCGGCGGGCCCGCGACCACCAGCAGCGCGCGCTCGGTGCCCTGGACCTCGCAGGGCAGCGTGAGCCGCCCCAGCGTCGCCTTGCGCACCAGCGACGTGATGCGGTTCGTCTCGTCGACCTCGTCGAGGTCCGCCTCCTTCGAGAAGCGCGAGAGCAGCCCACCCTTCTTCTGGTCGCCGAGCTGGTCGACCGCGTACCCGATGGTCGAGATGCCACCGCCCGCCAGCGTGTTGATGATCTCCGAGGAGTCCACGACGCTCTCTGCGACCACGTCGCCCTCGTCGACCTCGCCCGCCCCGAACAGCAGTCCGAGCCGGCGGACGATCTCGTCGTTGATCTTCGCGTACCCACCCTCGACCGACTCGCCGGTCGCCCGCCAGGCGTCGTTGTCGAACACGATGAGGTTGTCCACCTCGCGGACGAACGTCTGGAACGACCGCGCCGCGTTCAGCGTGTAGATGCCGCCCTCCTCCGAACTCGGGAGGATGCCGAGTCCGTAGACCGGTTCGCTGTAGATGCGCTTGAGGTGCTTCGCGAGCACGGGCGCGCCACCGCTCCCGCTCCCGCCGCCGAGACCGGCGACGATGAGGAACGCGTCGACCTCGTGGACCGGGACGCCGTCGAGCGCCGCCTGGACCTCCTCGATGTCCTCCTGGGCCACCTCGGCCCCGAGCTCGTTGTCGGCACCGACGCCGTGGCCTTTCACCCGGGTCTGTCCGATGAGGACCCGGTTCTCCTGCGGGATGTGCTCCAGCCCGTGGAGGTCGGATTTGGCCGTGTTGACCGCGATAGCCGCACGGACCGTCTTGCCCCGCGTCTGTCGGTCGAACTCGATGAACCGGTCGACGACCTTCCCCCCCGCCTGCCCGAAGCCGATCATCGCGAGTTTCACTTCGGGACACCTCCACTGGAACGAGTGCGGACCATAGTAACGACTACTGATAGGACGCCAGGGTAGATAAATTTCTGCTGGGAATTGAGGTGTCGACCCGAGTTCAGGTCAACTGGATGTCGTCCACGCCGAAGTGCCGGGACGCGAGCCGCCGCGCCGCGTCGATGTTCCGGCCGTCGACGCCGATGGCGACACCCGTGTCCTCCTCGGCGACCTCCGCATAGGCGACCGTGTCGCCGTTCTCGCTCATCGTGACGTGGTACACCGCCGCGGGCGCCAGCGCGTTCGCGACGAAGTCCTCGACGAGGTCCGCGTCCTCGACGAGCTTGACGTCGCGATTGAGCCGCTCCTCGAAGTCGCGGACGTGCTGGCCGCCCGGACCGATGGCCTCGCCCATCTCGCCAGCCGCGACGAGGACGACGACCCGGTCGTCGTCGACCAGACAGTCACGTCCGGTCGCACCCGTCACCTCCTCGAACAGCGCCAGGATGCGCCGTGCCTCGTCGGACAGCGTGATCGCCATCAGTCTGCCTGCTCGGGCTGGCGACTGACCGAACCCATCTTCAGGTTCACGTCACCCGTGCCCAGTTTGATGGGCTTGCCGACGATGACGTTCTCGGTGACGCCGTTGAGGTCGTCGACCTCGCCGTGGATGGCCGCGTCGAGCAGGTGGTTGACCGTGACCTCGAACGCCGCGCGGGCGAGCACCGACTCCTTCGAGCCGGAGATGCCGTGGCGGCCGATGGACTCGATCTCGCCGCGGTTCGTCATGATGTCGGCGACCAGCATCAGGTGCCGGATGTTCACGTCGTCGAGACCCTGCTCTTCGAGCGTGTTCTTCGTCTCCTCGATGATGGCCTCGCGAGCCGCCTCGATGCCGAGCTCGCGGTGGATCTCGTGGATGTTGTTACACGTCGAACGCGAGGCGTCGACGCCCTCGATGGTGAGCACGTCGCCGAAGGCCGACCCCTCGGTGTAGAGGACGAACTCCTCGCCCTCGTCGGTCTCCTCCTTGCGGATGACGACGCGGGTGACCTCCTCGATGCCCTTGAACGTGATGTCGCGCAGCTCCTCGACCAGCTGGAGCAGGTCGCGGTAGCTGGGCTCCTCGGGGCCGAACTCGATGTCCGTCCCCTGCTGGATGGTCGTCACGCCGAGGCTGTCCTCGATGATGTCGGCGACCTCGCCGGCGATCTCGTCCGTGCTCTCCATGGTCGGCCAGCGCTCCTGGAGCGTGTCCGGGTTCAGGCTGACCTGCACGCGCATGTCGGCGACGTTCGTCGAGATGTCACCCAGCGCGAGGATCTTCGTCGCCTCGATCTGCCAGACGACCTCGTGGGCGCGCTCGCGTTCGGTCGCGTACTCGTCCTCGAGGTACACCGTCATCATCGGCGTGTCCGGCGTCTTCCGGGCGTCCACCAGCTCGATGAGCCGCGGCAGGCCCTGGGTGACGTCGATCTCTGCGACACCCGCGTAGTGGAACGTGTTCATCGTGAGCTGGGTCCCCGGTTCCCCGATGGACTGCGCGCTCACCGTCCCGACGGGGTCGAGCGGGTCGACCCGGGTGTCGAGGTAGCGGTGCTCGACCGCGCGGGCGATCTCGTCGGCCTGCTCGAGTGTCGCGCCGCGCTCTTCGACCGTGCGGTACACCTCGTTCTTGAGTCGTCGCGGGAGGTCCGTGTCCTCCACGACGGCCTCGATGTCGTCGGATACGTCGAATTCAGTCATCGTTCACCTCCGAGCGAAGCTCGGCTGTGAGCCTGATTGGACTCCTGTTCAATCATCGGATTCCACCCCCTGCAGGAGGTCGGGGTTGCGACGTGCGTCGGCGTGCTCGGAGAGGTTCGTCGGGCGCGCCTTGTCGCCGAGGAACTCCAGTTTGGAGTCCTCGCTGTCGAACTCCGCCTCGATGATGCGGTCTGCGATCTGGTCGACGTCGATGCCGTGCTCGTCGTCGTAGGCGACCTTCGTCGGCGAGGTGCCGTCCTCGCCGAACTCGAACTGGACGATGGTGTCCGAGGTGTCCCGGACGGTCCCGTCGTACTGCGTCTCCAGCTCGGAGAGCGCGTTGATGAGGCGACGCTGCAGGTACCCGGACTTCGAGGTACGGACTGCCGTGTCGACCAGGCCCTCGCGGCCACCCATCGCGTGGAAGAAGAACTCGCGGGGGGTCAGGCCGCCGGTGTAGGAGTGCTCGACGAAGCCGTGTGCCTCCGCGCTCAGGTCGTTCTTCTTGTAGTGGCTCAGGGTGCGGTCCTCGTAGCCACGGTTGATGCGCTCGCCTCGAACTGCCTGCTGGCCGACACAGCCGGCCATCTGGGTCAGGTTGAGCATCGACCCACGGGCACCGGAGTTGGCCATGACGACCGCCGGGTTGTCGTCCTGGAAGTGCTCTTCCGCGATGTCACCGGCGTTGTCACGGGCCTTCCCGAGCGTCTGCATGATCTTCATCTCGAGCGTCTCGTCGACGGTCCGACCGGGCAGGGACTCGAGTTCGCCCGCCTCGTACGTCGAGATGAGTTCCTCGACGCGGTCGTAGGCGTCGCCGATGGTCTCGTCGATGCGCTCCTGGGCCTCCTCCGGGATGGTCTCGTTGTCGATCCCGATGGAGAACCCGAAGTGCATGATCGAGCGCATCGCGAGCGCGCCGACCTCGTTGATGAAGATGCGGGCACGCGTCATGCCGTACACCTTCGCGATGGTGTCGACGACCTCGCCACCGAACGCGCCGACGCCGTCCTCGTCGATGGTGCCCTCGATCATCTGACCGTCCTCGATGACGACCGTGTCGCCCGTGTTCGACTGGAACTCCATGTTCAGGTCGTCCGGGAGCAGCTCGGAGAAGAGCTGCCGGCCGGTCCAGTACGGGCGGTCCGCGTCGTCGTGGCCCATCGGCTCGGGCAGTTCGTCGATGCGGGTCGCACGGAGCAGGTCGAGTGCCTGCGTCTCGTTGAACTGCGGGTTGTCGTGGGTGAGCAGGTACGTGCCACTGATGTGGTCCTGGATGGCACCGATGATGTTCTGCCCGAAGCGCGGGCTGAGAATCTGCTCCTGCACGCGCATGAGGACGCGCGCCTCGGCACGGGCCTCCTCGTTCTGGAGCGCGTGCATGTTCATCTCGTCACCGTCGAAGTCCGCGTTGTACGGCGGGCAGACGACAGTGTTCAGGCGGAACGTCTTGTAGGGCATCACCACGACCTCGTGGGCCATGATGGACATCCGGTGCAGCGACGGCTGCCGGTTGAAGATGACGATGTCGCCGTCGATGAGGTGCCGGTTGACCTCCCAGCCGGGGAGAATCTTCTCGGCGAGCTCCTCGCAGTTCTTCTCGGTCACCTTCAGGCGACGCCCGTCGTCACGCCGGACGTAGTTCGCGCCCGGGTGGCCCTCGGGGCCGTTGCGGACGTAGCGCTTGGCGTCCTCGATGTTACGCTCGGTGACGTTCATCGTCTGTGTCATCTCCTTGGCGACGCGGTCCGGGACGCCGACCTCGTTCAGCGAGAGCGTCGGGTCCGGCGAGATGACGGTACGCGCGGAGAAGTTCACGCGCTTCCCGGACAGCGAGCCGCGGAAGCGACCCTCCTTGCCCTTCAGGCGCTGGGAGAGCGTCTTCAGCGGGCGGCCGGAGCGGTGTCGCGCCGGCGGTGTGCCCGAGATCTCGTTGTCCATGAACGTCGTGACGTGGTACTGGAGCAGCTCCCACAGGTCCTCGATGATGAGCTGGGGTGCACCCGCCTCGCGGTTCTCCATGAACCGCTGGTTGATGCGGATGATGTCGACGAGCTTGTGGGTCAGGTCGTCCTCGGAGCGCTGGCCGTTGTCCAGCGTGATGGAGGGACGGGCGGTGACCGGCGGGACCGGCAGCACCGTCAGGATCATCCACTCCGGCCGGGACTTCTCGGCGGAGATGCCGAGCACCTCGATGTCCTCGTCCGGGATGTCCTCGAACCAGTCGCGGATGTCCGAGGGCATCAGTTTGTTCATGTCCTCCTCGGTCAGGTCGATGTCGAGTGCCTTCTCGAGCTTCTTGCGGTCGGACTCGCGCGGGCGGAACTCACCGGAGAGGATCTGGTTGACCCGCGAGAGGTCGATGCCCGTCTCGTTGGCGAGCTCCTCGCGGCCCATCCCCTCGTCGGCCTCGTCGTCGGGGTCGGGCTGCATCGCGGCGGCGATGCGCTGGGAGTACTCGCCGGTCAGCACCTGCTGGACCTCGTAGTACGTGGTCGGCTTCTCGTGCTGGATGTCGAACTGGATCTCGCCACAGTGCGGGCAGCGGTCCTTCTTGCGGGCCTGGCGGATGGCGGCCTTCGTCACGTCGTTGAGGTCGCCACCGAGGCGTCGCGTCTGGGTGAGCTGCTCGCGGAACTCCTCTTTCTCGTCCTCGGTCAGACAGAGGCGGGCACACTCGCGGCAGGTGCCACGCAGCAGGCGGCGGATGAGCTTCGTGAACCCGACGTGGATGACGGGTGCGGCCAGCTCGATGTGGCCGAAGTGTCCGTTACACGAACCGGAGTGCTTCCCGCACGTCTTGCACTCCAGGCCGGGGTCGATGACGCCCAGGCGCGGGTCCATCAGCCCCATGTCGATGGGGAAGCCGTCGTCGTCGTAGGTGTCCGCCGTGATGATCTTCGTGGCGGACATCTCTCGGTACTCCTCCGGGTCCATCAGTCCGAAGTTGATCTCGCCGATCTCCTTCGGTGTCTGTGAGCTTGCCATGTTAGACTGCGTCCTCCAGTTCCAGTCGCGGGGCGATACCGAGCGCCTTCATCTCGTCGAGGAGCAGTTTGAACGCGTAGGACATCTCGATCTCGTGGATGTCCGTCTCCTCGCCACAGTTCGGGCAGTAGACACGGCGCTGGTCGACGTTCTCGACCGCGCTCATGCCACACTGGCCACACACGTTGATGAACTCGCGGTCGGACTCGTCGAGGAGCCGTTCCTTGAGCGCCATCGCGGCACCGTGCCCGATGAGCACGTCACGCTCCATCTCACCGACGCGCAGGCCACCCTCGCGGGCACGACCCTCGGTCGGCTGGCGCGTGAGCACCTGCACCGGCCCGCGCGAGCGGGCGTGCAGTTTGTTCGAGACCATGTGGTAGAGCTTCTGGTAGAAGATGACCCCGACGAAGATCTCGGCCTCGATCTTCTCGCCGGTGACGCCGGAGTACATGATCTCCTTGCCCGAGGACTTGAAGCCGGCCTCCTCGAGCCCGCCGCGGATCTCCCACTCGTCCTCGCCGGTGAACGGCGTCCCGTCGACACGTCGGCCTTCGAGTGCGCCGACCTTGCCGCCGAGCATCTCCAGCACGTGGCCGACCGTCATGCGCGACGGCAGCGCGTGCGGGTTGACGATGAGGTCCGGGACGACACCCTCCTGCGTGAAGGGCATGTCCTCCTGGGGCGCGATGTGGCCGACGACACCCTTCTGGCCGTGTCGCGACGCGAACTTGTCCCCGAGTTCGGGGATACGCTGGTCGCGCACGGACACCTTCGAGAGCTTCGAGCCGTCCTCGCCCTCCATCAGGGTGACGGTGTCGACGACACCGGACTCGCCCGAGCGCATCGTGACGGAGGTCTCCCGGCGCTTCTGCGGCGAGAGGCCACCCATGTCGTCCGGCTCCTCGAGGAAGCGCGGCGGCGACGTCTTCCCGAGCAGCACGTCGTTCTCGCCGACGCGCGTCTCGGGGTTGACGAGGCCATCCTCGTCCAGGTGCGTGTACGCGTCCTCACCACGCGCACCGCGGACGTCCTGGCTCGGAATCTCGAAGCGGTCCTCCTGGCCACCCGGGTACCGGCGCTCCTCGCCCTCGTAGGTACGGAAGAAGTGCGAGCGAGCGAGCGCGCGGTCGACCGAGCCGCCGTTCAGGACCAGTGCGTCCTCGATGTTGAAGCCCTCGTAGGACATGACCGCGACGGTGAAGTTCTGGGCCGCCGGGCGGTCGTCGTAGCCGATCTGCTCGGTGGTCTGGGTCTTCACCATCGAGAGCTGCGGGTAGTGCAGCAGGTGCTGGCGCGTGTCCGGGCGGATACGGTAGTTCGCCGCGGGCAGCCCCAGCGACTGCTTGATCATCCCTGCACCCATGGTGATGCGGGGCGACGCGTTGTGTTCCGGGTACGGGATCATCCCCGCACCGATACCGAAGATGAGCTGCGGGTCGACCTCGAGGTGCGTGTGGTCCTCGTTGAGGTCCTCCTCGTCGACGGCGACGTAGATGTCCTCCTCCTCCTCGGCGTCGATGAACTCGACGTAGCCGTGCTCGACGAGGTCGTCGAACTCCAGTTCGCCGTTCTGGACCGCCTGGAACTCCTCTTCGGAGATGAGCGGCTCGCCGTCCTCGACGACGAGCAGCGGGCGGCGGGCACGCCCCGCGTCGGCGTTGATGATGACCTCGCGGGTACGGTCCTTGACCGAGACGTTGACCATCTCGGAGACGTCCCCCAGTCGTCGTGCCTCTCGGATCTGTTCTGCTAGCTCGTGTGGTTCGGGGTGTGTCCCGACCAGACTACCGTTGACGTAGACTTTCGCTTCTCGCTGTTGGCTTGCCATTGTTTAGTCGTCCGCGGGTTGCTCCTGACCCTGTCCCTCGAGTCCGGGGATACCCTGTACCCCCATCGACGCGAGCTCGCGCTTGAGCGCCTGTTCGTCCTCGATGTTCTGCGACAGCTCCATGGCCTGGGCGAAGTTCTTCACCAGCCCACAGTTCGGTCCCTCCGGGGTCTCGGAGGGGCAGATGCGACCCCACTGGGTCGCGTGCAGGTCGCGTGCCTCGAAGTGCGGCTGCGACCGCGAGAGCGGCGAGCGCAGCCGGCGCAGGTGCGACAGCACACCCATGAAGTCCGTCCGGTCGACCAGCTGGGAGACGCCGGAGCGGCCACCCACCCAGTTCCCCGTCGCGATGGGGTGCTCCAGGCGCTCGGTCAGCACGTCCGAACGAACGACCGTGTTCACGGAGAGCTGCCGGTTGCGCATGTTGGCGCGCTCGAGCTGGTACTTCACGTCACGCGCCAGTTTGTTCAGCGCGGTCCGGAACAGGTCCTTCATCAGGTCGCCGGAGACCTTCAGCCGCTTGTTGGCGTAGTGGTCCTTGTCGTCCGAGTCGCGGCGCTGGAGTGCGAGCTCGAAACACGCCTCGGCCATCCGGCAGAGGTAGAACGCCTTGTTGATGCGCACGTCCTCCTCCTCGACGCCGTCCTCGTGGAGGTGCGGGAGGAGGTAGCGGTCGATGACGTAGTTCGCGCGCTTGAGCTGGTAGTTCTTGCCCTGCCCGGAGGCGACGCGCTTGCCCAGTTTCTCGATGGCCTCCTCCTGGGACTGGACCTCCGCGGCTTCCAGGTTCTCCAGCATGTACTTGACGACCTCGGGGTCGTCGCTGACGCGGTGGACGATCTCCTCGTCGGATTCGAGGCCGAGTGCGCGCACGAGCGTCACGAAGTTGATGCTGCCAGAGACCGACGGGAACGAGACCTCGAGCAGGCCCTCGCGGTTCCGCTCGGTCAGCACCAGCGCGCGGTACCCCCGGCGCTGACTGAACGTCTTCGCGACCTGGATCTCGTCGCCGTACTTGGTGTCGTACTCCGCGAGGATCTTGTTCGGGGCGAGGTCCTCGCTCGTCATCAGGACGCGCTCGGAGCCGTTGACGATGAAGTAGCCACCGGGGTCGGCGGGGTCCTCGCCGATCTCGATGAGCTCCTCGTCGGAGAAGCCCGCGATGTTACACTTCTCGGAGCCGACCATGATGGGCATCCGGCCCACCTTCGTCTCCGTGGAGTCGACCACGCGCTCCTCGCCCTCCTCGCCCTTCACGATGGACATCTCCATGAACACGGGCGCGGAGTAGGTGATGTTGCGCAGGCGAGCCTCCTGCGGGTAGAGCAGTTCTTCGGACCCGTCGGCCTCGCGCACACGCGGGGTCACGACGCGAACGTCGCCCAGCTCGACGTGCACCGGTTCCTCGCCTTCCTTGTCGCCGATGTCCGTCTCGATGGTCGCCTTCTCGTCGACGACCTCCTGCATCCCCCGCATGAGGAACGCGTTGAACGAACGGAAGTGGTGTTCTGCGAGTCTGTCCTTCGAGAAGTACTCCTTCGAAATCGCGCGTCGTTTTGATCGGTCCATTGTTCACTCCACCACGAGTCGGTATACGACCGCCTCGTCTGTTGTTCGCGAGTCCCGGACGACCTTGATGACGTCGCCGACCTCGGCGTCGTCGGGGAGCGCGGGATCCGTGCGCTTGATCTTCGGCAGGTCTGTGCTATCGATGTCGTACTCCGTGAGCACATCCTCGAGTTCGTCCTCGTCGAGGACGGTGTGCTCCGGAACCATTTCATGTTGGCTTACGTCTACCATGGGTGTGTCTGGCCAGAGGGAGAAGCTGCTGTCACGAGATACTACAGGTCACTATTAGTGGGACCCATTTAACGCTTGCCAAGTCGTCCGAGACTTAGCACTATCGGTTCCCGTCAGCCCGACGGGGGTTCGCAGGACCGAGGTGTCCCAGTTGCGAATAGATGTTACAGTCTCACGATTGCACTACTGTACTAAATGGTTTGCCCCACGCCCTCCCCTACCACACGCCCATCGATTGGAAAGCCTTAATACTGCGACTGCGAAACGAGTGGTTGCAGGAAGCCCGGGTGGTGTAGTGGCCCATCATACGACCCTGTCACGGTCGTGACGCGGGTTCAAATCCCGCCTCGGGCGCTTTCTCAAGCGAACTATTCGACGAGTACCGCGTAGCGTGTGCTCGTCTCCGTGAGCGAGAAGACCCCCACAGAGGGATTCGAACACCAGCAGTCGCAGCCGGCGAGCGAAGCGAGCCAGATCGTCTGCACAGGGTTCAAATCCCGCCTCGGACACTCCTCCCATTTCACGACCACGAGCAGCAATCGAGTCGGAGACGTCTCGCCCCCGAGTTCTTCCCCGATAACGCGCAAGCCTCGACGTGAACACCTCACGGAAGGGCGACGAGACCGAAGCGCTCGTCCTCGCCGAGTTGATGCGGCTCGGGCTGTCGGTATCGGTCCCGTTCGGGGACAGCGACCGCTACGACCTGATCGTCGACGATGGCGACCGGCTCCACCGGGTCCAGTGCAAGACGGGGAGCTGGGTGAACGGTACGGTCCGGTTCAACCTGTACAGTTCGACCGTCGGGTCGGATGGACGGGTCGACGTGCCGTACTCGGCCGACCAGATCGACGCCTACGCCGTCCACTCACGCGAGACCGGGGACGCGTACTGGGTTCCGGTCACGGAGACCGGAGATGGCGAGATGCGGCTCCGGGTCGACGACCCACAGCCGAAGGCTCCCCTGTCGCGGGTCAACTGGGCGTCAGAGTTCCTCGTGGAGCGGTACTTCGGGGGACGACCCTCCCGGGACCGATAGTCGTGGTACCAGTCCTCTAGGAACGCTTATCCGTCCGGGGCCTCTCGTCTCAGAAGCAATGGCGACAGGCAAGGTTGATTTCTTCAACGACACTGGCGGTTACGGCTTCATCGACACCGAGGACGCGGACGAGGACGTTTTCTTCCACATGGAGGACGTTGGCGGTCCGGATCTCGAGGAAGGGCAGGAAGTAGAGTTCGAAATCGAGGACTCCCCGAAGGGTCCGCGCGCTGCGAACGTCGTCCGCCTCTAAGGCTCGACGACCGACGTAGTTTCATTCTTCGACGACCGACCCGCGTAGCCTCGCGGCTCGCGGTTCTGGACCCGTGAGAACGCGGGACACAGGACCGACGATTGAAAAGGCATAAAAGTACCCGGCAGTTAGCAATGAGTGCAGGGAGCCCGGGTGGTGTAGTGGCCCATCATACGACCCTGTCACGGTCGTGACGCGGGTTCAAATCCCGCCTCGGGCGCTTTCTCAAGCGAACTACTCGACGAGCACCGCGTAGCGTCTGCTCGTCTCCGTGAGCGAGAACGCCCTCACAGAGGGATCTGAACACCAGCAGTCGCAGCCCGGAACGGTCGAACGAAGGTGAGACCGCACGCCCGGACCGTCTGCACAGGGTTCAAATCCCGCCTCGCTCCTGTTCGAGCGAATCACCCATCCGAGCACAGCCCGTGCCAGGTCTGGCTCTCCCGACAGTATCCAGAACAGCCGATTCGCGGTATTTTCCAGCCATCTCGATCAATACCCGCCCCTCGGCAGGGGAGGGAAACGACACTCCAGCGACTCTAATCGTTTAGTACCTTGCGCCCGTATCCGGTAGCATGTCGCAGGACGGGATCGGGCAGTTCGAACCACGGGGCGCGACGACCGACGGGGTGACCGTACTGTTCGTCGACAACGACCCGGACTTCGCGGACGTGTCGAAGGCGATGCTCGAACGGGAGAACGCGGCGCTGGATATCGTGCCGGTTCCGGATGGAGAGGCCGCGCTGGCTGCGCTCGACGACGGCCGGCCGGTCGACTGCATCGTGAGTGACTACGATATGCCCGTGATGAACGGGCTGGAGTTGCTGGAGGCGGTCCGGGAGCGCGACGAGCGGTTGCCGTTCATCCTCTTCACGGGGAAGGGGTCCGAGGAGATCGCTAGCGAGGCCATCGCGGCGGGCGTGACGCAGTACCTGCAGAAGAAGCCGGGACGGGACCGGTTCACGCTGCTGGCGAACCAGATCGGGAACGCGGTGTCGCAGTACCGGACCGAGAGCGCCCTCCGGGACCGGGTCAGACAGCAGGAGGCGGTCGCGGCCATCGGCCAGCAGGCGCTGAACGAGCCACAGCTCGACGTGCTGTTCGAGACGACGGTGCGGCGGGTCGCGCGGGCGCTGGACGTGAGTCACGTCCGGGTGTTGCGACGGAGCGGTTCGACGGGCGAGTTGCTACCGGAGGCTGAGGTCGGGTGGGATGCGGAGGCGACCCCGTCGGCGCAGGCCCGGTACGTGGTCGACGCGGACGACACGCCGGTCGTCGTGGTCGACGACATCGCCGAGGAGGAGCGCTTCGAGCCGAACGGAGTGATGCTCGATGCGCCGGTCCAGAGCGGGGCGTGCGTGGCCATCGGGCTACGCGGCGAGACGTGGGGTGTGCTGGAGGCGCACGCGAGCACGCACCGGAAGTTCACCCAGGACGACGTGACGTTCCTCCAGAACGTCGCGACGGTGCTGGCGAGCGCGGTCGAGCGGTCGGTCATCGAGAGCGAGCGCCGCGAGAGCAGCGAGCGCTACCGGACGCTGGTCGAGGTGTCGCCGAACCCCATCCTGGTGCACCGCGACCTCGACGTGGTGTACGCGAACCCAGCCGTGGTGTCCCTGCTGAGGGCCGAGAGTGCCGAGGCCATCATGGATCGCTCCATCGCCGACATCGTCCCGGCGACCGACCTCGACGAGGTCGAGGCGACGATCAACGAGGTCGAACAGGGGACGGTCGAACCGA
Organism: Haloarchaeobius amylolyticus; assembly: GCF_026616195.1. NCBI lineage: Archaea > Methanobacteriati > Methanobacteriota > Halobacteria > Halobacteriales > Halorubellaceae > Haloarchaeobius > Haloarchaeobius amylolyticus. Next base: position 107,411 of record NZ_JANHDH010000002.1, on the reverse strand, counting down.
CCCGGCGCGAGCGGCGCATCGTCACGGACGACGGGACGGTCAAGCACGTCGAGACGACCTCGCGCGCCATCGAGTACGAGGGCGAGCAGGCAGTGCTGACCATCGCGACGGACATCACGGAGCGCAAGCAGTACGAGCAGACCCTGAACACGCTCCACGAGACGACCCGCGACCTGATGCGGGCGGAGACGTACGAGGACATCTGCGAGACGACGGCGGGGACGGCCGGGGACCTGCTCGGGCTGTCGGCGCTCGTCGTCTACCAGTTCGACAGCGAGGTCGGCACGCTGGAGCCGGCGGCGACGACGCCGAACACCCCGGAGTTGCTGGAGTCGCCGCCGAGCATCGAGCGCGGCGAGAGCAACGTCTGGTCGGCGTTCAGCGCGGGCGAGTCGCGGTACTTCCCGGACGTCGAGGACGGCAGTGGGCTCTGTGCCGGCGTCGAGAGCGAGCTCGTCATCCCGCTGGGGACCCACGGGGCCATCGTCGCCGCCAGTGGCGAGGTCGACGGCCTCGACGAGTCCACCATCGAGATGTTGCACATCCTCGCGGCGAACACCGAGGCGGCGCTCGACCGGGCCGAGCGCGAGCAGTTGCTCCGGGACCACGACCGGACCCTGAGTCGGCAGAACGAGGAGCTCCGGAAGCTCAACCACACGAACAAGATCGTCCGGGACGTGAACCGGGCGGTCGCACAGGCCTCGACCCGACGCGAGATCGAGCAGGCGGTGTGCGACCGGCTCGCGGACGCGGACCCGTACGTCTGCACGTGGGTCGGCGAGGTCGACCCGGCGACCGAGTCGATGTCGCCGCTGGTCTGGGCGGACGCGGACGCGAACTACATGGACCGCGTCGGCGACACCGCCGAGGAGTCCACGCCCGAGGGCGACCTCTGCCGGCGGGCGACCGAGGAGCAGTCCGTCCAGGTCATCGAGAACGTCCTGAACGCGCCCGACTGGGAGGAGCGCCGGACCGAGTCGCTGACCTACGGGTTCCAGACCGTCGTGGCGGTCCCACTGGTCGACAACGAACGGGTCTACAGCGTGCTCGTGTTGCACGTCTCGACGCCGGAGACCGTCACCGACCGGGAGGTCGAGGTGCTGGCCGAACTCGGCCAGACCATCGGGTACGCCATCCACGCCGTCGAGCGGACGCGGGCGCTCGTCACGGACAGCCGCATCGAACTCGAGTTCCGCGTCGACGACGAGCGCCTCTCGTTCAGCCGGCTCTCGAAGCAGGTGGGCGGGACGCTGACGCTCGACGGCGCCATCGCCCGGCCCGACGGGACCCACCTCTGTTTCGTCACCATCGAGGGCGTGGCCCCGGACGCGGTCGAGGAGACGGTCGCGGACTGGTCGGCGGTCACCTCCATCACCCGCATCACGGAGGACGAGGACGACCAGCGGACGCTGTTCGAACTCCGGCTGGCCGAGCCGCGGCTGTTCGAACTGCTGCGGGAGTACGACGGTTCGCTCCGGGAGCTGGAGGCGACGGACGGGGTGACCGAACTCCTCGTCGAGTTGCCCCAGGGCGGGGACACCCGCGGGCTCTGGAACGACATCCAGGAGACCTACCCCGGGACCGAACTCGGCGCGCGCCGGGAGACGACCAGCACCGCGCGGAAGACCCGTGACCTGCGCACCTGGGTCGAGAGCGAGCTGACCGACCGGCAGTTCGAGGCCCTGCAGGCGGCCTTCTACGCCGGCTTCTACGCGTGGCCGCGGGGCGTCACGGGCGAGAAGCTCGCGGACGCGCTCGACGTGACGCCGCCGACGTACCACTACCACCTGCGCGCGGCCGAACGCAAGCTCGTCGAGTCGGTGTTCGAAGCCGACTCTAACTGATTAGAGTACACGGTTCGTAGACACGAAGGGATTAGAGTAAACGGTTAATCCCGTTCCTCGCATACGAGTAGATGGCGAATGAGCAGCTAACCGCTGTCGCCACCCCCATACTCCCCCCAACCCCCCCTTCCTGACGAACCAACACCCCCGAGGTGTGACTGTGTGTCGAAATCGAGTTCTCCCGAGAGGCGTGACTATGGGTCGAGCTGGGTCGGGCGACGACCGAAGAAACAGACCGCAGTGGGATGACAGCAGTGTCGTGGGCGGGTCGGTGGTCCCCTATCCTCGGTTGCCGATGCGGACCTTGTGGAGTTTCTGGCGCGAGTCGCCGCCAGCGCCGTACTTGTTGACGTCGACCCAGTCGTACGCGAAGCGCTCGGAGACCGCGTGGTAGGCCGGCAGCAGGACCATGTCCTGCCAGTTGGCCTCCTCGAGCGTGACGTAGGCCTGCTCGCGCTTCTTGGCCTTCTGGCCGGTCGGTGCCTGGTTGTTCTGGATGGTCTCCCACGCGTTCTTCGCCTGACTGGTCCCGTCGCCCTGGGCGTCGTCCCAGTCGACGTACGCGCCGGCCGCGCCGCCGGTGGTGTCCGTGATCTCCGGGGGCGCCATCTGGCCCCAGAAGTTGTCCGGGGCGGGCCAGTCCATGATCCACCCGAGCGAGAACGCCGCGAGGTTCCCCTTCCGACCGCGGTTGAGGAGCGTCGAGAACGGCGCCTCCTCGAGCTTCATGTTGACGTGTGCACTGCTGAGCTTGTCGCGGAGGATCTTGCCCAGGCCCTGCCACGTGTCGGACTGGTAGGTCGTGAACGTGACCTCGTACTTGTTGTTCGGGCCGTAGCCGGCGTCCTCCATGACCTGGCGTGCGGACTCGAGGTCGGTCGTGTTGTAGCCGTACGGGTAGTTGTTCTTCGCGTGCTCGTCGTACGCGGAGACGCCGCCGGGGTAGATGCTGGGCGGCGTGAAGTGGTAGGCCGCCTTGCCGCGGCCCTTGAACACCTGCTCGACGCCCTCCTTCTGGTTCATCGCGTAGGCGATGGCCTTCCGGGCGGGACCCTTCACGTTCTTGGCGTTCAGGCCGATGTAGTACGTGTTGATGGTGGGGACCGACAGGTAGTCGGCCGTCTCACCGTTCCGCATCGGGCCGTAGGTCCCGGTCTTTCGCCCGACGTCGTCGGTGTTCTCGATGCTGACGAGGCTCGGGTCGTACTTCGACGTCGGAATCGAGGGCAGGTCGGAGTTCTTGTTCTGGCCGTAGTTGTACAGCGCGTCGGGGTCGGTGATGATCTGCCAGTGGACGCCGCCGATGGTCGCGGTGGTCCCGTGGTAGTCCTCGAAGCGCGTGACCGAGACCTGGGTGTTGGTCTCCCAGTTGTCGAACTGGAACGGGCCCGCGCCGACGGGGTTCTCCGTCGCGAACTTCGAGTGGCTCATCTCGCCGTCGTAACCCTGGATGTCGCCGAGGATGCCCTCGGGGAGGGCCGCGAAGGCGGTGTAGGCGAGCATCTCGAGCGTGGAGTGGAACGGGCTCGCGAGCTCGATCTCGAGGGTGGTGTCGTCGACCGCCTCCACGGCGATGGTCCCGGGCTTGTACACCTCCTTCTCCTCGCCGTCGTCGGTCGTGATGGTCTTCGTCTCGTGTTTCACCCCCATCGAGTCGAGGATGAAGTAGCCGCGGCGGGAGTTGTCCGACGCCGCGAGTCGTTCGAACGAGTAGACGAAGTCCTGGGCGGTGACGGTCTCGCCGTTGTGGAACTTCGCGCCCTCCTTCAGATCGAACGTGTACGTCAGGAAGTCCTCGGACACCTCGTAGTCCTTCGCGAGGAGCGGCTCGACCTCGATGCGGGCGTCCGGGTAGTTCATCAGGGCGTCGAAGACCTGCTGGATGACCCGACCGGAGGCCGTGTCCGTGGCCTTGATCGGGTCCATCGTGCTCATCGTCGCGTTGGTTATCTTGAACGTCTTGTCCGACTTCGCGGGTGGTTTGTCGGTGCCGTCGGTGTCTGTGCTGTCGGTACCGTCGGTGTTCTGCGTGTCGTCCGTCCCGGTGTCGTCCTGGGTCGAACAGCCGGCGAGTGTCACGGCAGCCGCGGCGCCGCCGGTCGCTTTCAGGAACGTCCGGCGCTGGAGGGACTTTTCATCTGACATGCGGGGAAAACTTTCTCGACTATTCCATTAAGCGACACGTTAACCCAAAGAGCTGTTTGTCCATCTAGTCAGAATAGGTATGATACCAGACATGTGTCTCGTCGTGGTAGGTGCTCCCGGTGTGACGCGACCGCAGGCGTGACTGGCGGGGGCGAACCGTGGCTGGTCGGATCGGAGACACCGGGGCAGGGCGGCTTCCCCGGTGCTGGGTACGCGTGCCGACAGGATACGGGATGTTGGGGGATGACGTCGGATAGGGGATGACCGTGGGCGGCGACTCCTGTCGACACCTCACCCTTGTCCCGTCCGGGACTTAACCGCGGTGAAGACTGAAACGTTCATTTGAGATTCCCGGCACCGCGGCGACGCGTCTCGACCGCCCCGGCCCGTGGGCTCGCACCCCCGTGTGGCGTGTCGCGCTCGCGGACGCGAACCGCGTGGACCGCCTCGGCCGTGTCGTCGACGACCGTCACGTCGCCCGGCCGGGTCGGCAGGCCGGCAGTGAGCGACTCCGCGGCGTACGCGGGCCGGGCGCGGTCGAGCGCGGCCAGGTCGCCCCGGTCGGTCAGCCGATGGGCGACCAGCAGGTCCGCCTGCGAGACGGCCACGTCCGGGAGCGCGCCCGGTCGCTGTGTGGCGGCCAGCAGGCTCACCCCCGGCTGTCGCCCCCGGGTGAGCAGGGTCCGGAGCGCCGGGGCGGCCACCCCGTCGAAGAAGACGTGGGCCTCGTCACAGAGCAGCCACGGGAGCCGGGCGACCGACCCCACGACGCGCGCCTCGTACAGCGCCGTCGCGACCGCCCGGACCACCGCGTTCATCGCAGTCGTGGGCGCCCCGGCGAGGTCGAGGACCGTCACCTCGCCGGTCGCGAGGGCGGCGGCGTCGAGCCCCGCTGGCGCGAACACGTCCCACGACTCCGCGAGCGCGAGGTGGTTCCGGACGGTCCGGCGCGCGACCGCCGAGCACTCCAGGTCCTCGAGTTCTCGGCGCATCGCTGCCAGCGTCTCGGCACCCGACGCCACCTGCCAGAGGACCGCGCCGGCGGCCGAATCGGGGGCGAGCCCGAGCAGGCCACACCACGCCCGAGGTGGCAGGGTCCCCGGGGACACCCGCGGCTCGGAGACGACCGTCGCCGGCACCGTACCCGACGCCAGGGTCGTGAACACGCCAAGTGGGTCCACGACCACGGGCGCGACCCCGCGTGCCCGCGCCAGCCCCTCGGCGACGACCCCGAGCGTGTAGGACTTCCCGTACCCGCGCTTCCCGACGACCAGCCCCGCGTGGGGGAACTCGCAGTCGAGGGCGACCCGGGCGCCGTGGCTCCCGTCGGCGGCCCGGAAGTGCCCGAGGTCGACCGTCTCGCCCGTCTCGTCTGCGTCCCGTCCGATGACGACCATGCCGGGTGTGGGCCCGGCTTCGGGTTTGAAGCTTCACCCGGTCAGGAACCACCGGCGCGCGCTGGTGAGGCCGTCGAACGCCAGTGAGACGGCGAACCGGAGCCGCGCGAGGGACGACCGGAGCGAAGTGAAACGGAGAGGAGGGAGTCGGCTGGGGAGGGCGTGGTGCGGTCGCGGTGCTGTGGGTGCGGTCGCGGGCATGGACGCCAGCGCGAGCCGGCTCATCGTCGGCAGCAAGCACGGTACCGACCGACCCGGCTGGCGCACCCAGCCACACCGACCATTCAAATACCAGCACGGGACCAACCCCGGCATGACACGCGACCGGCCCCGACCCGACCGCAGCCAACGCGAGCGTCCCCGACTCGACCGCCTCCGCGACGACACCCGCGCCATCGAGGGCCTCCCCGTCCGACTCGTCATCGCGCTCGTGGTCGGCGTCGCCAGCCTCTCCGTGATGATGAACATGATCTCCGGCATCGGCGCTCTCACCGTCACCGAGGTCGACGCCCAGCCGGACCCCGACGTGGTCACGCCTGGCGAGCAGTCCGTGACCATCACCGTCGTCGACACGGACGGCGACCCCGTCGCCGGCGCGACCGTCGTCGTCAAGGGCGAGACCGCGAAACTGGACGGGATACGCACCGCGAAGACAGGGTCCGAGGGACAGGCGACCCTCGACATCGCGCCGACGCTCGGCCCGAATCAGGCAGAGGGCACGCTCGAGATAGACATCAAACCCCCAGCAGGAAGCGAGTACGCCGACCAGCGCGCGAACACGGTCATCCTCGTCATCGAGGAGTAGTGGCGGCCGTGCGAAAAGTCAGTCCCACTCGATCCAGTCGTACTCCCAGCCGCGCTGGACCGCCTGGGCCGCGCGCTCGCGGTCCTCCCGCGCGGTCCGGTTGCGCTCGATGGCGCCCGCCTGCTCGCCCTCGACCAGCAGGGGCGCGAAGACGACCGGGCCGTAGCTGTCGACCTCCTCGCCGTCCTCGACCGCGGCGATGTGTTGCTCGCCGACACCACGGGGCATCACCAGCCGGCCGTCGTCGGCCAGCTGGTTGAGGAGGGCCCGGGGCGGGTCCACGGCGGCCGCCTCGACGAGTATCTTGTCGAAGGGCGCGTACTCCGGCAGCCCGCGCGCGCCGTCCCGGCAGTCGACGAACACGTCCTCGTAGCCGGCCGAGGCGAGGTTCGTCCGGGCATCGTAGACGACGTGTCGGGTGATGTCGACCGCGTGGACGTGCCTGGCGCCGGCGATCTCGGCGGCGACGGCGGCGGTGTAGCCCACGCCGGCGCCGACGATGAGGACCGAATCGTCGTCCTCGACCTCGAGCGCCTCGAACAGCCGGGCGACCAGACTCGGCGCGAGGACCGTGGTCCCGTCGTGGTCGTGCGCCTGGTCGGTGTAGGCGGTGCGCTCGTCCGCGACGAACTCGTGACGGGGGACCTCCCGCAGGGCCAGGCCGACCGCCTCTGTCGACACGACGCCCTTCGCGTCGTGTTCGAGGCTGTCGACCATGTCGTCACGTAGCACCGCGTGCTCCATACGTCGGCCTCAGAGATGCACGCATATCAAGGTCGCGCCTGTCCGCAGACGACCTGTCTGTCGGTTCCGGGCACGTCACGGACCTGTATCGCCCGGAAGCCGGCCGCGTCGAGCCACTCGCGGTACCGGTCGCTGGCGTAGCACGCGCCCTCGCCCGTGGCCAGTTCGGTGACGGTCGTCGCCGTGGCCCGGGGCGAGCGGTCGCGAAGGTGGTCCACGACGACGAGCCAGCCGCCAGCATCGCCGTCGTCGGTCGGTTCTGCGAGCACGTCGTGCGCCCCCGCGACGAGTTCGCGGTTCGTCTCGGCCGTGAACTCGTGGGTCCGCAACGGGACGAAGACGCAGTCCGCGGCGGGTACGTCGGCCGAGGCCGCCAGCGTCTCCGGGTCAGCCAGCGCATCGGGGGAACCGACGACCGTCTCTACCGGTTCGTGCGCGAGGAGCGACTCGCTCTCGGCCAGTCGCGCCTCGGTGTCGAGCAACGTCACGTCGTGCCCACGCGTGGCGAACTCGACCGCGTAGGTGCCCGGCGCACCGCCCACGTCGAGGACCAGGGGTGCACCGTCGGGACCGCCGGCGGCGTGCTGGGCGGCCGTGACGCAGGCGCGGACCGTCGCCGCGTCGGTCGCCTGCACGTGGCCGAGTTCGTTCCACGTCGCGTCGTCGGAGTCGGCCATTCGGGCCGGCGGCTCCCCGGTCCGCATCGTCTCGGGGAGCTCACACATGGCCGCGAGGCGGTCGAGTTCGTGCGGGAGGCGACTCACCGACCGGAGGTCGCTCGCCGCGAGGAAGCCGAGCGCCCGGTTCGTCGGCTCGTAGGCGCCGTCGACGGGCGAGAAGAAGCCCTCGTCGGCCAGCGCCTCGACGGTCAGCCGGGCGGCTCGCTCGGTGATACCGGTCTGGGCGGCGACCTCGGCCGGCGTGTCGGCGTCGGCGACCAGCGCGTCGAGTACGCCCGTCTCGCGGGCGGCCCACAGCAGGAACAGCGTCTCGGTCGGTGTGTCCGTCTGTCCGGTCATGCCCGACCCATGGCGGGCCGGCCACGTCAACCTTGCATCCTGACGAAGCGGACCCCGCCGAGGTCCTGCGTCTCCAGCGAGCCGTCGGCGCGCCGGGTTGCCCCGACGAGGCGCTGGCTCCCTGTCCCGATGGGGGCGAGCAGCCGCCCGCCGGGGCGGACCTGCTCGACCACGGCTGTCGGGAACTCGGCCGCCGCGCAGGTCAGGTACGCCGCGTCGTATGGCGCGTGCTCGGGCCAGCCCTCGCGCCCGTCACCGGTCCGGATGGAGATGTCCCCGTAGCCCAGCCGGTCGAGACGCTCGCGGGCCTGCGCCGCCAGCTGCTCGCTGTACTCCACCGAGAAGACGTTCGCCGCGCCGACTACCTCGGCAGTCACGGCGGCGTGGTAGCCACAGCCTGTGCCGACCTCAAGCACCCGGTCCCCGGGTTCCAGGGCGAGCTCGTCGACCATCATCGCGACCATGTGCGGCGCGCTGATGGTCGCACCGTCACCGATGGGCAGCGGCCGGTCCGCGTACGCCTCCTGCCGGTGGCGCTCCGGGACGAACTCGTGGCGCGGGACGGCCCCCATCGCCTCGAGCGTCGACTCGCGTTCGATGCGCTGGCGGCTGGCCAGCCGGGAGACCAGCGACTCGCGGGCGGCCTCGAAATCGGTGGACATGGGTGTCGCCTGTCCGTGAGAGTTGGACCGCGAGCCTGAAATCGGTTCGCGTTGAGAAGGGTGGGCGGGCTTACCAGGCGGACCAGGCGGTCGTCTCCTCGTCCCAGGCGTAGACGCGCTTTGCGTCCTTGGCGACGACCGTGTCCCCGTCGTGGTCGACGTGGTCGAAGTCGTAGCCCTCGGCGTCCTGGCGGACCGCGATGCCCTTGATGGTGAACTCGCTCTCGCCGAACACCTCGGTCTCGCCCACGGTGAACTCGTAGTCGCCGGGGACGTGGACCTTCTCCGCGCGCGTCTCCTTGTTCCGCCCGTCGCGCGGGTGGATGGTGACGTTCACGCCGACGTTCCCGACCGCGCGGGTCCAGAACGTATCGACGTCCTTCGCGAGTGCCTCGTCGGTGCGCTGTTCCTTGCCGACCTCGAGGTCGGTGATGCGCACCGTCATGATTGCCTCCTCGGTGTCGAGGATGAACTCCTCGCCGACCGCGACGGTCTCCTCGGCGGGTGCGTCGACCCGGGCCGTGAAGGACTCGCCGTCCTGGCTGACGACGACCTTGACGTTCACCGTCTCCTCCTCCTCGATCTTCTCCTTGTGGACGTGACTGCACTCCGTACAGCGTACCGTGTACATGTCGCCGCGCTCCTTGAGCACCTCGTGGACGGTCTCACCCGTCGCACACGATGGGCAGGGAACGGCGACACGTTCTGCGACCTCGGTCATAGTCGGTTCTAGCAGGGAGCGCGGTAAAAGCCGTCGGAGTCCGTCTCGTGTGGTTGCGTGTGGCACTCGGTCGTTCGAGGCCGCCGTCCGGCAGTGGTCTCTCGGGGTGCGTCGTCCTGCGGGGAGAGGAAGGCGGGTCACTCGCGCTGGCGTCGTGACCGCACCACACCCTCCCCAGCCGATTGCGGTGCTCGCTCCACTGCGTTCCGCTGCGCTCCTCATCCCTCACACGAGGCCGACTCGCGGCTTCGCTGGCGCGAAGCACGCTCGAAAGCGCGCGCCAGGGTGTTCGTCTGGCACCGTCATCTGGTCCCGACCATCCACATGGCGCGCGACCGGACTCGTCGCCGAGCAATGCGAGGCGGCGGGTTCGTACTCGCGCGAGGGACGACCGGAGTGGAGTGAAACGGAACGAAGGGAGTCGGCTGGGGAGGGCGTGGTGCGGTTGCGGTCTTTCACTGCCATCGGCGCGAGTCAGACGCTCGTCGCCACCTGTCCCTGCGTATCGAGTGTTCCCTCACGCCAGTGATTCGACTCGACCAGAAACGATTCCCGATCAAAAATCGCCGGCCTGCTCCGACCCTACTCCACGCCGCCGGGCAGTTCCACTTCCTCCCCGTCCGCATACACGGTCGGCTCGCGGATGATGCCGTCCTGGTGGATGGGGGCGCTCACGTCGCCGCCGATGCCGGCGTCGTCCCCGAAGGCGATGTGGACGGTGCCGCCGGCCTTCTCGTCCAGCAGGACCGAGCCCACGAGTTCCGTCACGGCGACGTTCGTCCCGATGCCGAGTTCGGCGAGATTGTAGGCGTCCTGCCCCACTTCCTCGGCCGCGGTCTCCAGCATCGCATCGAGTTCGTCCGAATCGGTCGCCGTCACGAACCCGTCTTCGACCTCGATGGTCACGGTCTCGTTCTCCCCAAGAAGGCCGTGGGGGTCGATGGTGCCGTCGACGACGTAGGTCCCGTTGGCGTTCTCGGGCGAGACGAACACCTCGCCGGCGGGGAGGTTCGAGAAGTCGCCGGGCTCGTGGACCATCCCGGTGTCCGAGCGCCAGTCGCGGTCGCCGATCTCGAACGTGATGTCGGTGCCCAGCTCGGTCGTGACGCGGACCTCGTCGGCGTCGGCGACCTGCTCGAGCATCGCCTCGCACTCGGCGGCGATGTTCTCGTAGTCGGCGTCGAGGCCGGTCGTGAACACCTCCTCGGTGATGCCCGGGAGCGTCGACCCGCGTGCACCCGCCTCGCAGGCGTCGCCGCGAGCGCGGGTGTGGCTGATGCTCTTGGTCGTCGGCGCGAGGAACACGTCGCTGGCTGCCATGGCGGCCGCGACGGGCGCGGGCGGCTCCTCGCCGTGCTGGTCGCCCGGCGGGTAGCGCGCGATGGTCACGTCGTCGGTCACGGCGGCGGCCGCGTCGTACAGCGCCTCCCCGATGGGCTGGCGCGTGTCGTCGGTGACGATGACGCAGGACTCGTCTGGCTGGACGGCGAGACACTGGCGGATGGCCGTCTCCGCCGGCTCCTGGAGGTCTGTCATACGCGGAGGAACTCGGGGGCGGCTGATAGACCTTGCCGTCTCGGTGGCGGGTCGCGGTCGTCCCCCCTGCGTGACGGTCAGACGAGCGTGACCGCGAGCATCAACAACAGCCCGAGCACCGCGAGGACCGCCCCGTCGCACTGGACGTGCCGGATGGCGCTGTCGCGGTGTGCGGTCTCGCGAACGAACACCTGGTTGGCCGGGCTCCCCGGGTCCCCCGTCGTGCGGATGGCCCTGAGTCCCCCGACGAACAGGACCAGCCCCGCTACGAACCCCCCGATGGTCAACATACTCTATCGTATAGATTACCGCGTTGATATTTAATATTTCCACATTAGCAGGCATGGAACCATACTGCGTGTGGCGAGAACCGGAGTAATCGCCGCCTACCACCTCCAGCACTGTTCACACACCACAGCACGCCGTCACGACCGAACCGCCGGACTGCGCGCTGGCGCGGAGAACTTACTCGGCTCCGAAGTAGGTACCGACCTCGAAACCGTTATGCACGGCGTCTGTGCACCTTCGCGTATGATACAGGTGGCCATCAACGGCTACGGTACCATCGGCAAGCGCGTGGCTGACGCCGTCGCAGCCCAGCCCGACATGGAAGTCCTCGGCGTCGCGAAGACCCGCCCCAACTTCGAGGCCGAGACCGCGGTCCAGAAGGGCTACCCGCTCTACGCCGCCATCGAGGACCGCCTCGACCAGTTCGACGAGGCCGGCATCGAGGTCGCCGGGACCGTCGACGAACTCGTCGCGGCCGCCGACATCGTGGTCGACGCCTGCCCGTCGGGCATCGGCGCCGACAACAAGACGCTCTACGAGGAGTACGACACCCCGGCGCTGTTCCAGGGCGGCGAGGACGCCGACGTGGGCGACGTGAGCTTCAACGCTCGCGCGAACTACGAGATGGCCGCCGACGCCGACTACGTCCGCGTCGTCTCCTGCAACACGACCGGGCTCTCCCGGCTCGTCGCGCCCCTGCAGGAGGAGTACGGCATCGAGAAGGTCCGCGCCACGCTGGTCCGCCGCGGCGGCGACCCCGGCCAGACCGGCCGCGGCCCCATCAACGACATCCTGCCGAACCCGGTCACCCTGCCGAGCCACCACGGCCCCGACGTCAACACCATCTTCCCCGACCTGAACATCGACACGCTCGGGCTGAAGGTCCCCGCCACCCTGATGCACACCCACAGCATCAACGTCGAACTCGAGTCCACCCCCGACGCCGAGGACGTCCGCGAGCTGCTCGAATCGCAGTCGCGTACCTTCGTGGTCCCCGACAACATGGACATCGACGGCGCCGGCAAGCTCAAGGAGTACGCCATGGACCAGGGCCGCCCCCGCGCCGACATCTGGGAGAACTGCATCTGGGGCGCCTCCGTGACGATGGAGGGCAACGACCTCTACCTGTTCCAGGCCATCCACCAGGAGTCCGACGTGGTCCCCGAGAACGTCGACGCCATCCGCGCCGTCCTCGGGACCGAATCCGCCGCAGAGAGCATCGAGACGACCAACGAGGCCATGGGCATGGGCCTCTGAGACCGGGCTGACTGTCGGGGACAGAAGGTTTTTCACCTGACGCCCGCTACCCACGTCCATGCGTCGTGACGACCGTGACGAGCCGTTCGACGACTTCTTCAAGGAGATCGAACGGATGATGAACGAGATGATGGGCGATCGGTCGATGGACATGCACTTCGAAGGCGACGCTGGCTTCGGGGCAGACACGCACGTCGACATCCACGAGACCGACGAAGAGATCCGCGTCATCGCGGACCTGCCAGGCGTAGAGAAAGACAACATCAAGCTCGAGTGCGACGGTGAGGCGCTCACCATCGGGGCCGAGAGCGACCACCGACAGTACCACGAGCGCGTCGAGCTTCCCACGCGTGTCGACGAACACACCGCGACGGCAACCTACAACAACGGGGTCCTCGAGGTCGTCTTCGACCGGATGGACAGCTCCGCCGACATCGACCTCACGTAGCGCCCATCACCCTGTTTCTGCGGTTCGCCGTATCACCGCCGCGAGCCGGTCGTAGAACCCCGGCTCGTACTTGGCCGCGTCGTCGATGGTCGGCCGCGCGTTCGTCTCGTTGACCAGTACTCTCCCACTCTCCTCGTCGACCAGCAGGTCCACGCCGAGGAAGGTGATATCGAGTTCGTCGGCCACTCGCTCGGCGAGGCGCCGGTACTCGGGGTCGAGGTCGACCGGGGTCGCGGTCGCGCCGCGGTGGACGTTGTGCTTCCAGCGCCCGGCCTCGCGGTCCGCGTCGGGCAGTCGGCGCTCGACCGCGCCGACGTACTCCCCGTCGAGCACCATCACCCGGTAGTCGCGCGCGTCGGGGACGTACTCCTGCACCAGGAACGACCGGTCGCCGGTCGCGCGGTAGTCGTGGACGAGGTTGAGGTAGTCGGTGACGCCGAGGAAGGAGTCGAGGTCGCGGACCTTCGCGACGCCGACCCCGCGGGTCGTGGAGTTCGGCTTGAGGACGACCGGCGGGTCGAAGTGCGCGAAGGCGTCGGCGAGGTCGGCCTCGTCGACCGGGTTCGACACCACGACCGAGTCTGGGACGGGGATGCCCGCCTGGCCGAGACGGGCGAGCACGCCCGCCTTGTTCCGGGACGTGAGGATGGCGTCCCTGCCGTTCACCCACGGCACGTCGAGCAGCGCGTCGGCCACGTCGCCCTCCATGAGCCGACTGGGGTAGACGAAGCCGGCGTCGAAGTCGTCGGGCGAGAAGGGGGCGTCGGCGGGCGCGAGCGGGAGCGTTCGTTCGTCGACCTGGACGTGTTCGACCGACACGCCGCGCTCGGCGAGTGGCGCGCGCATGCGCTCGAACGTCTCGGCACGGGTGACGACTGCGAGGTCGACCATGCGAGGGCGTTCGAGCGCGAGAGCAAAAGCGCTCGCTTACGCGATGAGTTTCTCCTCGCCACGCTCGACGACGACGCGACACGGCGGGGAAATCTTGTTGTACGCGCGGCGGAACGCGTCCTTGACGACGGGTGCCTGCTCGACGGTACACCAGCACGTGAACAGTCGCTCGCCACGCTGGATGCGCGCGGCCGTGCCGACGACCTTCCCGAACGCCTGACGCATCCCGTCGGAGACACGGTCTGCCCCAGCACCGGTCGCCTGCTTGTTCTCGCGCAGGACGTGGTGCGGGAACTTCCGCAGGATCATGTAGTAGTTGCCCTCACCGAGCTCCTTGATGAGGTGACGGTTCGCCGAGAGCCGCGAGGCCTCCAGCGACCCGTGGCGGATCTGGCACTCCTCCTCGAGCACCAGACTGATCTGGACCGGCCAGTCGTCCGGCTCGGAGCCGGTGTCGCCCATCTTGTGCTGTGCAATCTTGGAACCGGGGATGCCCGTGATGTACTCGCGTCGCGTGTACGCGGGCTTGGAGATCTCCCGGTACATAGAGGCGGGTTTGTCCGACATGGTTATTACGGGCAACTGACGCCGAGAGCGTGAATAAAGCCTTCGAAGCGGAACCGGCTTCGACGGTGACCACGGCCGCCACCTCGCGTCGGAGTCACCACTGGAGGGGCGGTGAGAACATGATAGAAGATGAATAATACAGCTCAGGCGTAGACGTATTCGTTGCCGTCGCGCTCGACGAGACCGTCCTTCGAGAGGGACTTCAGAACGCTCAGCAGCGCGATCTTCTGCATGTCCAGAGTACCCTGAATCTCGTCGACAGTCGCCGAGCCGGCCGTCTTCAGGAAGAAGTAGACCAGCTTGGCGCGGGGCGACGTGAGGTTCTCGGGCAGCGGTTCGAAGGTCGGTTTGGCGACAGCCTGTTGGACGCTCATTGTGTATGTCAGGTCGCATTTCTCCGATATAAATCTATGCGGTGGAGAGTCCAAACTCCTAGTATGGCATTATATGCGTACGTGCGCAGTAACACACGGTTGAGAACGTTTGTCAATGTGTGGCTCCGGGGTCGCGAGGACCGGTTGCTGTCGGGGTAGTAGCGACGAGAGCGAGAACGCGACGGCTACGCGGTGGGTTCCGAAGAAGTCGAGCGAGTACCGCCGACTGTGGTAGGACACGGGACGACAGCCGTGCAGCCACTCACGGCCGCCGTCTGAGCATGAGTATCGGCAGGGAACGCTCGATGAGACACGTGCCCGACGTGGGCAAGTGGACTCCAGCGCACAGCGGGTGACCGCTGCATCCCTACCTTTGGACCCATGTACTAAAATCTTGCCTACTAGCGCAAAGATAGCCACTGATATCCAGAATTTCGAAACAATAAGACCATAAGTAGAGATAATAGCACAAGTTTTTGCGCTTTACACGTCGTCGCCGGGTGGAACTGCCCGTTCGTCCGCCGTGGCCGCGGCTGGGCGTCCCAGGTCGCGAGACGGCGGCGGGTCGGCGGCGGGTCGGCCGGACGTCCGACCCGGCGTCGCCACTGTCGGGTTGCGTCGAAAGAAGGTCGCTCTCTCTGTGATCGATGCCGTCTTACAGGCGCGTGAGGTTGGCCGCACGCGGGCCCTTGTCGCCGTCGACGATGTCGAACTCGACCTCCTGGCCCTCCTCGAGGTCCTCGCCCCCGATGTCCGCCATGTGGAAGAATACGTCGTCGTCCTCGTCTTCAGTGTCGATGAAACCGTAACCGCCGGACTCCTTGAAGAAGTCCACAGTACCTTTCGCCATACGAGTTGAACGAGTGAGCACGCTACTATAACGCTTTCGAGGCCCGTCTCCGACCCTTCAGCCCCCCGAATCGCCACGACCACCGGCAATCACCGTGCCAGCCACGGGACGGCACACCGCGTTGAGGAATCAGCAGCCGCGAGTACCTCTGTGGCTTTGGCCCTCGGTCGCCACTAGGCAGGTATGGCGGTCGCTCAGCTCGCTCCGGGGCCGCTCGTCGAGCGCTACGGCGACCTCGGGATGCAGGTCCTCGAGTTCACCGTGGCCGCGTTCGGCCTGTACCTGCTCGGCCGGGTCGTCGTCGAACCCGGCGTCCGCTGGCTGCTCGCGCGCAGTCGTCTCACCGAGACGCTCGAACAGGCGCTCGGGAAGGTCGTCCACGTCCTCGTGCTCGGCGGCGCCGTCCTCGGCGGGGTCGCGGCGGCCGGGTTCCGGACCGCGTTCCTCGGCTCGGCCATCATCGCCGCCGGCGTCACCCTCGCGGTCGGGTTCGCCGCCCGGGACGTGCTCTCGAACTTCGTCGCCGGCGTGTTCATCATCCAGGACCCGAAACTGAACGTCGGCGACACCATCACCGTCAAGGACGTGACCGGGACCATCAGCGACATCGGCTTCCGGGTCACCCGCGTCCGCACGCCCGACAACGAGACCATCCTCATCCCGAACGCGCAACTGGTCACGCTCACCATCCGCAACGAGACGGTCAACAACCCGGTGAGTATCACCTACGACTTCGGCGTCGGGTACGACGCGGACGTCACGGCGACCATCGACCTCCTGCGGGCGGTCGCCGCCGAGAACGACGTCATCCTCGACACGCCCGCGCCGACCATCCGCGTCACCGACCTCGCGGACACCGCGGTCGTCGTGACGGCGCGGGTCTGGCTCCACAAGGAGGACCGGCGCCGCCTCCCGGAGATCCGGTCGGCGTACCTCACCGCGGTCCACGAGCGCTGTCGCGCCCACGGCATCGACCTCAGCACGACCAGCCAGCACGCGCTCTCGGGCGACCTCACCGTCGAGGAGCCGGCACTGGGACTGTCGCGAGAGCCGCCAGCCCCGCCCCGCGAGGACGACGACTCCCGGCTGGTCGAACCCTGACGACGCAAGCAACCCCGGGCCCTAACCACCTCGGCCGGGGCGCTTTGTACGCAGTCGAGATTCCGCTGTTCAAACCGTTTAACCCGCCTGAACGGCCGTGAAACCGGGCCAACGGCGTCATCGGTTGAAGGGGGTCCAGCACTCCACCTCGGGTGTGATGAAGCTCGAACGATACGCGTTGCTGACGGTCACCGCCGCCCTGGCGCTCGCCGGGGCGGCCGTCGTGGTACCCGGGGCGACACCCGGGTTCCTCCCTGGCGAGACGTTGCTCGAACTGACCCTGTGGTCCACCACGCTCCTGTTCGGGGCGACCGCGCTCGTGTGGGTCGTCCTGACCTACGTCGTCGGCCAGGGCTACGACGCGCCCCCGGCCGAGTACGGCGGGGACGACGTCCAGGTCCGGATCCTCACCATCGACGCCGCCGACGTGGTACAGGCGACGGTCGACTCGCTCCCCGACGAACTGACCGACGTCCACGTCGTCGCCGAAGAGCCCATCGACGTCGACGGCGCGACGGTCCACGCCGTCCCGGACGACTTCGAGTGCGAGGCCGTCCGGAAGGGTCGCGCCATCGAGTGGGCGCGCCGGAACGTCCCCTGTGACCGCGAGTTCGTCTGCTACCTCGACGAGGACAGCGTCGTCGGCTCGTGGCACGGCCTGCCGGACGCCGACGTGGTCCAGCTCCGCGAGCAGCCCCGCCGGACGGGGTCGGTGCTCAGCTACCTGGCCGACATCTACCGGATGGGCGTCCAGCTCGAACAGCGCGCGTTCGCCCGCCTGCAGATTCCGCTGTTCGCGTGGGGCGGCGGCATCGCGGTCCGCAGCGACCTCGAGGACGAGGTGACGTGGGACCGCGAGACCATCGTCGAGGACACCGCCTTCGTCTGGGCGGCCGCCCGCGACCACGACATCACGTTCGCGCTCGCGGAGACGACCTGCCGGAACGAGGCACCGCCCTCGCTGGGGGAGATCCTCCAGCAGCGCCGGCGCTGGGCCGCCGGGAACGTCCGCGCCGCCTCGATGCTCCCCGCGCGCTACCGGCTGCTCACCCGGGTCCGGAACTACGCGTGGGCGCTCTCGCCCATCGTGACCATGGTCGCCGTCCCGCTCTCGCTACTCGGCGTCTCGGTCGTCTACGGCGGCCTGTTCGTCCTCGCGTCGCTCACGCTCGCCGCGTTCACCGCCTTCTGGTTCCTTCGCGGGCTCGCCTACTACGGTGAGCAGGCGCTGCGCTGGGTGGTCGTGCTCCCGCTCGTCCCCGTCGTCTCGCTCGTCCACTCGATGGGGACCGTCGCCGGTATCCTGCACCCGCCGGAGGGCTTCCGCGTCACGGAGAAGGTCGGGCCGGACCGCTGACGTCGCGCCGGACGCCGGCGTCGTCACTGGTCGGTGTCGTCCTCGAAAAATGGTATCGTCCTCGTCGTCAGCACTCGCAGTGAGACTGCGGCGGCTTACAGACGGGTGACGTTGGTCGCGCGGGGCCCCTTGGGGGCGTCCTCGATGTCGAACTCTACCTCCTGACCTTCTTCGAGATCCGGGCCGCCAACGTCCTCCATGTGGAAGAAAACGTCCTCGTCCGCATCCTCAGTCGAAATGAAACCGTAGCCGCCGGTGTCGTTGAAGAAATCAACCTTACCTTTCGCCATTACGGTTGTTGGGAGGTGCGCCGACCCGTTAAGCCTTCCGAGATAGCTCTGTGGCACGGACGCCCGAGGAACCGCCGAAGCAGGCGCTCTGTCGGTTCTGTCGTCGGAGAACTCGGTGGCGGGGGAACGGGGTGCCAGTGGCACCCCTCGCCCCGCCCGAGTGGTTCTGTTCGGGTCGTTCAGAGTCGCTTCAGGTTCTTCGCGCGCGGGCCCTTGTCGGTGTCGACGATGTCGAACTCGACCTCCTGGCCCTCCTCGAGGTCCGGACCGCCGATGTCTTCCATGTGGAAGAAGACGTCGTCGTCCGCGTCCTCGGTGTCGATGAAACCGTAACCGCCGGTGTCGTTGAAGAAGTCAACCTTACCTTTCGCCATCACCCCTCAGTACGGCGTCTAAGGATACGAGGTTTACGGATACCGGGGGGTCACTCCGCCTCGAGGAAGTAAAACGACCCGCCGAGGACCACCCCGTAGAGCAGGTGCCAGCCGACCAGCGAGGCCGAGACGTGCGGGATGCTCGGCGGGGCCGGAAGACCGACCGCCCCGAGCCAGATGGGCATGATGATACCGGCTCCGAACACGGCCAGGATGACACCGTACACCGCGCCCGCGACCACCACCTTCCAGAGCCAGTCGCTCACCGCGAACAGGCCGGGGTCGGCCAGTACGCCCGCGAAGACGACGCCGAACAGCGCCCCGTGCAGCAGGTGGGCCGCCCAGCCGACCACGATGTTCCCCTCGAAGCCGTACAGCCCCGCGATGGCGACCTGGAGCGTCTCGAGGCCCATCAGTGTGATGGCGAGCCCGGTCACGCCCGCGGCGAGGAACCCCGAAGCCGCGCCGCTGCGCCACCGGAACCGCGATTCGAACGGTGATTCGCCGGCGTGCTTTTCCTTGTGGAAGATTGCCATAGCTGCGTGCCACCCAGTGTGCTAGTAGTTACCACTGTAGCGGCAAAAGGGTACGCGACGATTGCCAGTGTGTTCGCTCGCGTGACCTGTTCCGGGGCGCCTGCGGGCCACGTCGCTGCGCACAACCGTTACTGCGCACAACCCTCACTGCACACAGCCGTCGCTGGCGAGGTCGATAAATGGAGAATCGGTCGGTACGTGCCGTCTACGACGGCCCGGTCCCGATGGTTACAGCCGTTTCAGGTTCTTCGCGCGCGGACCCTTCGGGGAGTCCTCGATCTCGAACTCTACCTCCTGGCCTTCCTCGAGGTCCGGACCGCCAACGTCCTCCATGTGGAAGAAAACGTCCTCGTCAGAATCCTCGGTGTCGATGAAGCCGTAACCGCCGGTGTCGTTGAAGAAATCAACCTTACCTGTCGCCATTGCTCTTGAATAGTACCTCCGGCGGCGGAAAAGGTTTGTGGAGAACCGAACGACCGTTCGGCCGCCCAGTCGGCTTCTGACCCCTCGAATCCGACCGTCGAACCCACCGGTCCCCTCGCCGAATAGTTATCTCAGTCCGCATCGTATCCCTGCAGAATGAGGGGAACAGGCCCGAGAGCGAGCACCCACCGAGTTCGAAGCGGCATCGAAGGCGTCCGTCACGCCCGGCCCGCGACAGACACAGGGGTCGCCACCGACCCCCGCGACGGCGACCGCGAAGTTCTGGCCCTCGTCGCGACCCCCTTCACCACCGTCGCGGACGCCCACCGACGACTCCTCGCGCTCGAACGCCTGTTCGTCACGCGCGAGGACCGCCGCGCCGTCTTCCTCTCCATCTACGCCCGCGTGACCGAACTGGTCGGCGACGCCATCGACCGCGGCACCTTCGAGGACGGCGAGTGGGTCGCCCGGTACCTCGTCGCCTTCGCCAACCTCTACCGGCAGGCGCTGTACGACTACGAGACCGGCGACCTCGACGCGCTCTCGGACCCCTGGCAGCTCGCCTTCGAGGCCGCCGCGCGCGGCGACTGCCTCGTCGTGCAGGACGCCATGCTCGGTATCAACGCCCACATCAACTACGACCTCGCGTTCGCCCTCCACGAGGCCGGCGTCGCGACGAACCGTCGCCGGAAGTACGCCGACCACTGCACCGTCAACGAGATCCTCCGCTGCCTGGTCGACGAGGCACAGGACACCCTCGCCGCCGACTACGACGCCCCCGGCATCACCACGGTCGACGAGTCGATGGGCCGCCTCGACGAGGTCCTCTCCATCCGCACCATCCGCGAAGGCCGCGACAGCGCCTGGCGCAACGCGTGTGCGCTCGACTCGCGCTGGGCGGTCCGCCGGCGTCTCGCGCGCTGGGTCACCCGCGTCACCGCGACCGGCGCGGCACACCTCCTCCTCAGCCCGAACGCGAGTTCCCGGGTCCACGGCGCCCTCCGCGAGTTCGAGGGCAGGCTGGGGGAGGCGGAGACGACGGACGACCGCGTGACGGAGGACTGACCGAGGGCAGGCTGCCCCGGAGTCCCGAGCATCGGCCATCGCGTACGCCGGTTCTAGCCGGCCATCGTCTTCTCCCAGACCCCGTACCGGAGCACCGGCTCGAACCCCAGCGCGAGGTAGAGTGGCTTCTCCGAGACCACGTTCGCCGTCGTCGCACCCTCGGCCGCGATGCGGTCGAGCCCCGCCCCGATGACGGCGCTGGCGAGCCCTCGCCGGCGGTGTGCGGGGACGGTCCCGACCGGTTCGAGGATGCCGAGCCGGTTCTCGGCGTCGTGCCAGACCGTCGCGAACGAGACTGGAACGCCGTCGCGGTCGAGGACGTACAGGTCCAGGTCCGCCCGGTAGTCCGGCGTCGCCCGCATCGCGGCGTAGGCCCGTGGCGTCCGGTCGGCGTAGGCGGTGTCGGCGTACTCGAAGGCCCTGGCGTGGGCCAGCCCTCGCGCCGCATCGGTGAGTTCCTCGCCGTCCACGATGGCGTACCCCGCCGGCAGGTCGCTGCCGGGGCGGTCCTCGATGGGGAGCGTCGAGACGGTCTCGTGCCAGTCCGCGCGCTCGTAGCCGCGTTCGCGAGCGAGCGACTCCAGTCGCGTCTCCCCGACCGGGATCCGGAACCGGAGCACCCGCCGGCCATCCGCCTCGACCGGGAGGTGGCGTTCGGCGAACGCGAACGCCTCGGCGAACACCTCGTCGGGGAGCGGGTCCGGGCCGCGCTGGAGGAACGCCTCGCCCGACGCCTCCCCCTCCGCGTTCACGACCGCGACCAGTTCGCCCCCGCGCTCCCAGAGGCCGACGCCGGCCGCCCAGTCCGCCCGCGAGACGCCGTTCATCGTCCGCGCCATCGACGGGGCGAAGTTCCAGCGCTCGATGGTCCAGTTCCGCGGCGCCGCGAACGCCCCGTACGTGTCGACCAGAAAGTCCCGGACGCGCTCGAAGTCCGCGGGTCGGTACCGTCGGAAGACGATATCTTCCGTCGTGTCGGGGGTCTCGTCTGGTGGCCCGTGTCGGGGCGCCCCTGTCATGCTGGACGGTACGAGGCGAGTCGGCCTAACCTGACCGCGACCGGTGCTAGCGTCACACTTGCATGGCGGCCGACGCCGTGAGACGGAGAGACTGTCGGTCCCTGGATGATCGACCTCCATCTTCCTCTATCATTGGTGCGTACCAATTCGTGATGCCACGAAGACCGGTTGTTCCAGAAGAAGACGTGGAACGTGTCAGACCAGCCACTACCAAAGCTATAACCACCCATCTGGAAGCTCTGGACGGGCTGTAGAACACACCGAGAACATGACAGGAGCGAGTACAAAGGAGGACGGGAGTTCGTTTCCCAAGTCGATTCGACACAGACAGATTCTGGACGTCGCCGCCGAGAACCCGGACGCCTCGATAGCGGAACTCGCGTCGATGGTACCGAGCGCGACGGCCGACCTCGTCGAGACCGTCTTCGAGGAGTACGGCGACCCGGCAGCCGAGGACGACGATGCGACAGACGGTGACCAGCCCGCAGCCGACCCCTCGCCAGCCGAGACGCAGAACGACGACACGCCCTCGGACCAGGATGGACCCACGGGCGACGAACCTGAGACACTGGACGACGAACCCGAGTCGGTAGCCCCAGGTGACCCAGTGGGCAGCAACGGCGAGGACAGCGACCCCACTCACGACCCGACGGCGACCACTGCTGATGACCTCTCCGAGCGCCAGCGCGAGGTGCTGGCCGTGGTCGCAGCCGAACCGGCCGCGACTCAACAGGCGATTGGCGACCAGCTGGGCGTGACGGCCGCGACCGTGAGCAACCGGGTCAACAGCATCGAGGGCTTCGACTGGAACGACCGCGAATCGTTCGTCGAACGCGTCTTCGACGAGCCACCGACACCCCAGGCATCCGTGACCGCCGACACCACGACCGAGTCGACGACACCCGAAGCGACCGACGCAGACGAAACAGAGGCCACCCCGTCCTCCCCGGCCGAGGACGAGGACAGCGCAGCCACGAGGACCGCCGCCCTCGAGGACACGATCGGTCGACTCGAAGACCGCATCACGGCTCTCGAAGCGTCCGAAGACGAAGCCGAACAGGCTGACGAATCCGTCTTCGACGATCCCGACCTCGTCCACAGGGTCGTCCACGCCTGCATGGAAGCCGACACCATCTCGAAAGACGAAGAGCTCCGCATCATCCGAGAACTGCTGGAGTGAACACGGTCCTCCTTCTGTTCGGTGGGAACCCTGTCGCTGTCGAGCAGGGTCGTCACTCGACGCGTAGTCGTCGGAAGGTAGGATGCCGCCTCCCGGATTTGAACCGGGGACAGCTCGATCTTCAGTCGAGTGCTCTCCCAGTCTGAGCTAAGGCGGCGTGCACTCTACAGTCCGCCGATGATACAAAAAAGGATTTCGATGTGACGCGACCGAGGTGTTGGGTACCACACCGCCGTCGGCGACTCAGCAGGGAGATCGTGACCGTGACCGTGACCCGAAGCGTGTCACTCGTTGTCCGCGAGCGTGACGTTCGCGAACTCGAACCGGGCACCGCCGGCGTCGCTTTCGGTGAGCGTGACGGACCAGTCGTGTGCGCGGGCGACCTGTTCGACGATGGCCAGCCCGAACCCGGTGCCGGCCTCGTCGGTGCTGTAGCCCGGGTCGAAGATGACGTCCCGGTCGGCCTCGGGGATACCCGGACCGTCGTCGGCGACGTAGAACCCGTCACCGTCGTCGAGTCGCCCGACCGAGATTGTCACCCCCTCGTCCGCGTGTTCGACGGCGTTCGCGAGGAGGTTCTCCAGAAGTTGCTGAAGACGGCTCGTGTCCGCGACCAGCCCGACGTTGGACTCGACGACCAGCTCTGCCGCGTTGCTCTCGACGGCCTTCCACGCCTTGTGGGCGAGCACGTCGAGGTGGGCGGCCTCGGTCTCGCCGACGACCATCCCCTGTTTGGCGAGCGCCAGCATGTCCGAGACGAGGGATTCGACCCGCTCGAGCGCCTCGTTCGCCCGCTCGAAGTGCTCGGCCTCGCCGGTCGCCTCGGCGAGCTGGAGCTGTCCCCGGGCGACCCCGACCGGGTTGCGGAGGTCGTGGCTGACGATGTTGGTGAACTCCTCGAGGCGCTCGTTCTGTGCGCGCAACTCGCGCTCGCGCTCGTGGAGGGCGGCCTCACGGTCTGCACGCTCGACGGCGGACTGTAGCGTCGCACCCAGGATACGGGCGAGGTTCCGGTCGTCCGCGTCGAACGCGTCTGGGGCGGGCGACGCGAGCACCAGCACACCGAACTCGCCGAGTGGGAGCGCGAGCAGCGACCGGACCGCCACGTCCGCATCGACCGTCCTCTCCGCCCCGTCGAGGTCCGCGATCGACTGGACCGTACCCGTGGTGAACGCTGTCCACGCCGGCCCGTTCTCGCCGGGAAACGCCAGCCGACCCTCGAGCGTCTCCGCCGTGTCGTCCGTGAAGGCGACCGGCTCCAGTGCACCCGAGTCCTCGTCGTAGAGCCGGACCGAGGCGATGGGGAATTCGAGCGATTCGCAGGCCGCCTCGACCGCGACCCACGCACACTCGTGACGGTCGGGTGTCTCGAGGAGTGTCCCGGCGGTCTCGGTGAGGCTGTCCAGTCGTCGCCGGTAGCGCCGCTGGTCGGTCACGTCGGTGATGAACCCCTCGATGGCGACGAGCTCACCCCCACGGTACACGCCACGGCCCTGCTCCCAGCACCAGCGAACCTCGCCGTCGCGCCGCCGGATACGGTACGTGACCTCGAAGGGCTCGCCCTCGTCGAGTGCAGCCTGTACCTCCGCCCACATCGCGGCCTGATCGTCCTGGACGAGGATGTCCTCACCCCAGACGACGTCGTCGTTCTCCAGTTGCTCCGGGTGGTACCCGGTCAGGTCGAGACACCCCTCGCTGACGAACTCCATCGGCCACGCCTGCTCGTTCAGACACCGGTACACCATCCCCGGCAGGTTGCTGATGAGCGTCGAGACCATCCGCTCGGTCTCCTCGAACGCCGCCCGCGTCCGGTACGCCTCTGCCGCCTTCTCGATGCGGTTCGCGAGCAACTCGAACTGCTCTCGCCCGCTCCCCTTCTGGAGGTAGTCCGTCACCCCCGCCGAGATGGCGTCGCTGGCGACCTGTTCCGAGCCACGTCCGGTGAACAGCACGAACGGGACCGACGGCTCGCGCTCGCGGACCGCCTCGAGGAGGTCCAGCCCATGCGCGTCGGGCATCTGGTAATCGCTGACCACGCAGTCCGGGTCGAACTCGTCGAAACGCCTCAGGGCGGCCTCCACCGACCGGGCCGTCGCCACCTCCACGTCGCGAAGCTCCCGCTCGAGGAACGTCGACGTGAGGTCCAGAAACGCCGGCTCGTCGTCGACGTGGAGGACTCGAATCGCCCCGGGCATATACTACATCCTCGTCAGTCCGGTACTTCAATGCGATGGGCCGACAGCGAATCGCAACCGGCCCGACACTGCCGGGTCGGTCAGTCGTCCAGTGGTTCGTCCTGTCGCTCGTAGACGATGGTCAACCTGCCCGCCGCCGGCCGCCTCGTCGCGTCGCGGATCACCTCGAACTCCTGTAACACCTCGCTCGACTCCTCGGTCATCCGGCCGTGGACCTGTAGCTCCTCGCGAAACGCGTTGTAAGCTTCCTCCATGAGCGTCCGTACCGCCTGTGCGTCCGTTCTGTCCTGTATCTCGAACGTCCCCTCGAACGTGGGCATACCTACAGTTGGTGCTCCACGGAGAAAGCGGTAGCCACAGGCCAGTCGATGAACGCAGTAGATGGCAGATCGTGCCGACGCGTGGCCGGGAGCTAGATTGGCTCCCGATGCCGAAACGGCCCAGTAACGGGTTAATTTCAGGTGGGCCCTGCCGGATTCGAACCAGCGATCACCCGGTTATGAGCCGGGGGCTTTGAACCAGACTAAGCTAAGGGCCCGACAGGTACGGGTTGACCGTGCCGCGGTATCAACATTACGAACCGACTGTTTTCGGAAGAGAGTGACAGTCGGAACTATCGAACGAACGATCGAGAGGAGCGCCGTCGCCGGACTACGTCCGGCGGGACGGAAAATCGCGAAGCGATTTTACGCCGTCACCAGGGCTCGAACCTGGGACCACCACGTTAACAGCGTGGTGCTCTACCAACTGAGCTATGACGGCTTGCTGCATTTGCAGATAATCCGGGCGAATATAAAGAGACTTTCGCTTTAGGGCGGCGGTGTATCACGGTATCCCGTGACGTACAGGGGGTGCTGGCCCATCGATACCCGTTTACCGGGCGGGCCTGTATCCGACGAACATGAGCGAGGACGCGTTCGAGGAGACGGTCGCGGCGGTTCGCGAGCGGGTGGACCCGTCGCCCGAGGAGCGCGAGCAGCTCCGGGCGGCCGCTGACGAGATCATCGAACGGGCCGAGACAGCGGTCGCGGAGTACAGTCCCGGCGCGGACGTGATGCAGGTCGGGTCGACCGCGCGGGGGACGTGGATATCGGGCGACCGCGACATCGACGTGTTCGTGCGGTTCCCGGCCGACCTCGACCGCGAGACCCTGGAGGAGTACGGGCTGGCGGTCGGGCACGCGGTGCTGCCCGACGGGCACGAAGAGTACGCCGAGCACCCCTACATCAAGGGCGAGTACGAGGGGTTCGACATCGACCTCGTGCCGTGTTTCCGGGTGCCCGAGGCGCCGGCCATCCGGTCGGCGGTCGACCGGACGCCGTTCCACAACGAGTACCTGCGCGAGCATCTCGACGAGTCGCTGGCCGCGGACGTCCGCGTCGCCAAGCAGTTCCTCAAGGGTATCGGCGTCTACGGCAGCAACCTCCGTACGGAGGGGTTCTCGGGGTACCTGACCGAGTTGCTCATCTACGAGTGCGGCGGGTTCCGCGCGTTCCTCGAGGCGGCGACGGACTGGGAGCCGCCGGTTGTCTTCGACCCGGAGGACCACGCGGCCCAGGAGTTCGACGACCCGCTGGTCGTCATCGACCCGACCGACCCGGAGCGCAACGTGGCGGCGGTGCTCTCGGCGGAGAACTTCGCGCGCCTGCAACACCACGCCCGGGCGTTCCTCGACGAGCCGACGGTCGAGCGGTTCTTCCCCAGTTCGACGGGAGCGCTGGACGCCGAGGGGGTTCGCGAGCAGGTCGAGGAGCGCGGGACCACGCCGGTCGCGGTCCGGTTCGACGCGCCCGACCTCGTCGACGACCAGCTCTGGCCACAGCTCCGGCGCTCGCTCATGGGCGTCGCGAACGAACTCGAACGCCGCGGGTTCGACCCACTCCGGTGGGAGACGTTCGCGGACGAGTCCGCCGTGCTGTTCGTCGAGTGCGCGGTCGCGGAGCGGCCGGCCGTCGAGCGCCACCAGGGCCCGCCGGTGTACGTCCGCCAGCACGCGACGGGGTTCTACGAGAAGTACGCCGACTCCGAGGCCTACGGGCCGTTCATCGAGGACGACCGGTACGTGGTCGAGCGCAAGCGCGACGTCCGGACCCCGCGGGAGTTGCTCGACTCGGACCGGCTGTTCGACGTGGCGCTGGGTGCCCACGTGGAGTCGGCGCTCCGGGAGGAGTACGAGGTGCTGGTCGGGGAGGAGGTCACGGCGCTGGCAGCGGAGTTCGGAATCGAGCTGGCGGATTACTTCTCGCCGAGGCCGTGAATCTCGCGGACCTCGTCGATGCACGCCGAGACGTCGTCGGAGACGTCCTCGTCGGGGTCGATGGGTTTGCGCCCGTCGAAGGTCTCGTGGACCATCGCGACGCCGTCGGCGAGGACGTCCAGCCCGTACCCGCCCTCTAACACGAAGGCGATGGGCATGTCGACGCGGTCACAGAGGGCGCGGAGCCGGTCGGTGAACAGCGCGTAGCCCTCGGTGGAGACGCGCATCCGCGAGATGGGGTCGTGCCGGTGGGCGTCGAAGCCGGCGCTCACGAGTAGCAGGTCCGGGTCGAAGCGCTCGATGGCGGGTTCGACGCAGCGCTCGAACACCGCCTCGTAGTCGGCGGTCCCCGCGCCCGCAGGCAGCGAGACGTTCATCGTCGCGCCCTCGCCCTCGCCCTCGCCGGTCTCGTCGTGGTCGCCGGTGCCGGGGTAGAGGCCCTCCTCGTGGATGGAGGCGAAGAACACGTCGCCGTCGTCGTAGAAGATGTCCTGCGTGCCGTTGCCGTGGTGGACGTCCCAGTCGACGATGGCGACGCCGTCGATGTCGCGCTCGTCGAGCGCGTACCGGGCGGCGACCGCGACGTTGTTGACGAAACAGAAGCCCATCGCGTCGTCGTAGACCGCGTGGTGGCCGGGCGGCCGGCCGATGGCGAAGGGGGTGTCCCGGCCCTGTTCGCCGTCCAGTGCGGACTCGGCGGCCCACTGCGCGAGGCCGGCGCTCTGGAGGATTGCCTCCCAGGAGTCCTCGACGGCGGTGGTGTCGGGGTCCCAGTCGCCCCCGCCGTTCGCACAGAACTCCTCGAGTTCCTCGATGTAGTCCGTCTCGTGGACCGCGGTGACCTCGTCCATCGTGGCCGGCTCCGCGTCGACGTACTCGACGCCGTGCTTTCGCTTGAGTCCCTCCCGGATGGCCCGGAGGCGGTCCGGCGTCTCCGGGTGTCGCGTGCCCGTGTCGTGGTCGAGACACCGTGGGCTGTAACCGAATCTCATCTCATTCGAACAGGGAGAAGTACGTCTCGATGTCCTCCCCCTTGATGGTTCGTCGGTCGGCGTGCCGTGCGAGTTTCGCCGCTGCGGCCGCGACGTTGTCCGCGTAGTCCTCCAGGATGTCGGCGAGCGCGATGCGCGCGTCCATCGACACCCGGTAGGAGTCGTCGATGTTGAGGCGGGCGATGCGGTCGACCGGGGCGACCGGCAGTTCGAGTTCGTCCTTGTCGATGTCGGCTTCGACCCCGAAGTCCGTCGCCATCAGCGTCTTCCGACCGTCCGCCGTGGCGACCTCCGCCGCGTCTTCGGCGAGGGCGGCGCCGTGTTGTTGAATCCGGCGGGCGAGCTCCTCGGCCGCGTCTGCACTGACCCGGAGGTCGCCTGCGTTCCGTCGGATGATGGAGTCCACCGGGGCGAACGGTAGCTCAACGCTCATACCCGAAAACGAATCATCCCGTCCCTTTGTAGTTTTCCGTAGGCGCGTTCATCACCGGCGTTAGGGCGGAACGCCGGCTCAGAACACGTCGTCGGCGTGGAGGACGCCGTCCGTGACCGTGCCACGGGCGGTGACCTCCTGGCCGAGGTGGACGTCGGCGTCGGTCTCGACGCTCATCGTCTCCTCGCCGTCGTCGAGGATGACCGGGTTCCCCGCCTGGACGACGGTCCCGGTGAACTCGACGGCCTCCTCCTGCAGCGACGCGGTCGCGCCGCCGCCGGAGGCACTGGTCGTCTCGGTGCTGTCGCTGCTCTCGGCGCTGGCGCCGCTGGACCCGCCCTCGCTGCCGCCGTCGTCGCCGAAGGCGTCGAGGCCGGTCGCCTGTTCGGCGTCGGCCGCGTCGTCACCACCTGCACCGGCGCTCGCGCTGCTCGGCGTGTCGGCGTCGTCGTCGAGGACGGTGACGCTCGACCGCCAGCCAGCGGAGGCCTCGAGGTCGTCCTGCCAGCCCTCCTGTATCTCGACGTCGGCGAAGGCGGCGCGGTCGCCCGGACCGAGGTCGTAGTCGGCCTTGTCGCCCCACAGCGCGACCCGGATGTCGTCGGTGTCGTCCTGCACGCGGACGTTGCGGACCTGCCCCTCCGAGCCGTCGTCGCGGTCGAAGGTGCGCTTCGGGTCGGCCGACCGGATGACGCCCGCGATGTCGACGGTCTGGCCGATCTCGACCTCGGCGATGGGGGTGCTCTCGGGCTCGTAGGTGACGTCCTCGTCGAGTTCCTCGATGGCGCCGCGCTCGCCGACGTGAAGTTCGAGCTGGCCGTCGCGCTCGCGCACGTACCCGTCGACCACCTCGACGGTCATGCCGGCGTCGACCTCCTCGACGGTGTCGGCCTGTCCGTCCCACATGGTGACGCGGATGCGCCCGGTCGGGTCGCCCAGGACCATGTTCGCGACCTTGCCCGTCGAGCCGTCGTCGCGGTCGAAGGTGCGGATGGACTCGGTGTCGAGGATGCGCCCCTTCAGGTTCACGTCGGAGAGTCCGAGCGAGAGGTCGTCGATGCGGTAGGCGTCGAGGATCTCGACGTCGACCTCGGCGTCCTCGTCGACCTCGACCTCGTCGACGTTGACCTCGATGCCGTTGTAGCCCTCCTTGGGGCGGCCCTTCACGCGCAGGACCTGCCCGACCTCGAGTTCGTTCTCGGCGGCGTCGGCCTTCTCGTCCCAGAACGAGAGCCGGACCTGGCCGGTCTCGTCGGCGACCTCGACGTTGGCGACCTTCCCGTCGGGGTCGTCCCCGTCGCGCTCGAAGGTTCGGATCTCGCCGATGGCGGTGACCTTGGCGATGAACTTCACCTCCTGCATGCCGGGGCTGATGTCGGAGATGCCGTTCACCTCCTTGTCCTCCAGTTCGTGGGCGATGAGCATCGCCGCCGTCTCGTCGTCGGCGAGCCCCCCCATCTGTTCGACCTTGGCCTCGACCGCCTCTCGGAACTCCTCCAGTGTGACCTCCTCGGCGTCGAGGTCCTCGTAGACGTCCTCTATCGCACCCATAATCGTATCAATTCGCAGGGAAGGGGCGCGCTTAAGCGTTGTCCTTGGCGAGAGACCCCGCTCTCGTCTGTCGGTTTCGCCGGTCCGTCCTGAGTGTGCATCACCGCCGTTTGCCGCCCCCTCGTACAAGAAGGCTCGGGGTCGGTGTGGGACGGCAGCCGGGTGCGGTAGGGCGGACTGGGGTCAGCGGGACGTCGTGGTGACCGTCGTCGTCTGCCCCTGGCTCTCGTGGACGACCTCGACCGTCTCGGGGAGGCCGTTCGCGAACCCGAGCGTCGCGGCGTACTCGACGGTCGCGATGCACTGGGTACACGCGTCGGAGCCGTCGTCCTGCACTCCGACGGTGACGGTGAGCGTCTTCCCCTCGGCGTCGAGCGTCGTGTCCTGTAGCACGGCCTCGTGGCACGGCGTGGACGCCATGATGGCCCCGGTCACCTCGACGTCGGCCTCGCCGAAGGCCACCCTCGCGCTGCCCTCGGAGCCACAGCCCGTGTTCGTGGTCTCGATGGACTGGGAGTCGAGCTGGGGAGTCGGTTGGTCCGTCGGGGTCGGCGTCTCGGTCGGCGTCTCGGTGTCCGTGTCGGTCTCCTCGTCCACACCGCCGAGGCTGTCACCGCCGACACAGCCGGCCAGCGCGCCGGCCGTCGCCAGGGCTGCCGTCCGCTTCAACAACGCACGTCGCTTCATGAGAGAAGAGACGACCCCTTATTTCAAAGTCCTTTCGCACGGTGAAAATCTGTTTTCAGTTTGGGCCCCTCCCGCGAATCGTGTGCCGTGTCCGCAGGCGTCGGAGGGCGAACACATCGTAACCCTCTTATTCTTATCCGCGGTACGTAGAGTTGAGTCCTGATAGGGTAGTGGACTATCCTCTTGGCTTGCGGAGCCAGGGACCGGAGTTCAAATCTCCGTCAGGACGTTCACTTCGTCATCGGTGACGCAGTCACCGATTGCTTGCGGGAGCTCTGCTCCCGCTCTGTTCACGACCTGACTTGCCCTACGCTCGCGTTCGCTCGCGTAGGACTCCGTCAGGACGTTCGCTCCACTCACGCCCGACGAGCCTTGCGCTCACTTCGTTCGCGCAAGACTCCGTCAGGACGTTTCTACCGAACGCTACACTGCGAGCGGAGCGAGCAGTACGCGTTCGGCGAACGGTTTCACGGAGGTTTGAGCAGCGAGCAGCGCTGCTGCGAGCGTAGCTCGAGAATCGACCGTCACGACCAGAGAAACAGCACCAGCGGTCGTCACCCACCGAACGAACGTCGGCACAGAGAGTCCTCTGTCGCCGCCACGGGCCGCCGTGGACTCACTCCTCGAGTTCGTCGTCCTCGACGTCCTCCCGCTGCTCGGGTGGCTCCCACGCGGGTCGTCTCGGCCGACGCCCCCAGTGGTGCCGCGGTTTCGGAACCGAGAGCGTGTCCGAGGGGCGCTCGCGCTGGATGTCGAGCCATTCGTGGTGGCATTCGGTGCAGTAGTTGCCGTGGTACTTGCCGGTCATATGGAATCGCGTTCCGCACGCGACACACGTTCGCCTGTACTCCATCGTTTGTGTCCTCCGGGAAGAGTCTACACGCTGGTATCTCTGTGTCGTGTGTTCTCTTGTGTCTATCAGTAAGGTAGCAAGAAAGGTAAGGGTGACGGAAAGTTGGTATTGCCAGCGTGAGCACCTATCGCTCGCGGAACCGAGTGAGTTCGAACTCAAGTCATCCCACGAGTAGTCAGTCTTTTGGGAACTCGAATCCGAGGGGAGGTATGCGCGACCATCTGCGTGCGGGGCTGGCCATCTACAACGCTGGCGACCTGCACGACGCCCACGACGCCTGGGAGGACCACTGGCTCGACCTGCCCGACGGGCACGAGGACGAGCGGTTGCTCCACGGCCTCATCCAGTTCACGGCCGCGTTCCACCACGCCGCGAACCGGAACTGGACGGGGTGTGTCGGCCTCGCCGCGTCGGCGGGCGGGTACCTCGCCGGGCTGCCGGCCGACCACCGCGGTATCGACGTGCCGCGGGTGCGTCGCATCCTCGCCGCGCTCGAAGCCGACCCCGAGGTCGTCGAGCGTCGGTCGCTCCCGACTCTCCGCCACGAGGGCGCGGTCGTGACCGTCGACGACCTCGACCTGGCCGCGGTTGCGGTCGCGGCGCGGGTGTACGCCGAGGACGGCCCCTACGACGAAGAGGTGCTGGCGAGTGCGGTCCGGTTCGCGAGGGAGGACCGCGAGGACGGCGCCGAGCTGGGGCGGTTCGAGAGCCTGCTCCGGGACTTCGTCGCCGACCCCGAGAACCGCGGGCTGGTCTACCAGCGACTGGAGGGACACGTCTCGAAGCGCGAAAGCAAGGAGTCAGACGTCGAGGGACTGTTCGGGTGATCAGTCGTCGGCGAACTCGGCGGAGTTGTCCTGTGGGTCGTACCCCAGCACCTCTCTTGCCCTATCGATGGAGTAGTACTTGCGGTCGTTGTCGGAGATGCCGTAGACGATCTCGTAGTCGTAGTCGGCCTGCAGACAGCGGTCGAAGAGGTGCGCGCAGTCCCGGTAGGAGAGCCACATCGCCTGCCCGCGCTCGTAGTCCTTCGGCGGGTGGTCCTTCGTGAGGTTGCCGATACGGACACAGACGACCGAGAGGTCGTGCATGTCGTGGAAGTAGCGTCCCAGCGTCTCACCGGTGGCCTTCGAGACGCCGTAGACGTTCTTCGGGCGGGGGAGTTCCGTGCCGTCGAGGCGGAAGTCGTCGTGGGGCCGGTACATGTCCGGCGTGCGCTCGTCGGTCTCGTAGGCGCCGACGGCGTGGTTCGAGGAGGCGAAGACGAACTTCTCGACGCCGGCGTCGACCGCCGCCTGCATGACGGTGTGGGTGCCGTCGATGTTGTTCTCGAGGACGGACTTCCAGGGGGCGTCGGGACGCGGGTCGCCCGCGAGATGGATGACCGCGCCCACGTCGTCCATCGCGTCGCGGATGGCATCCTCGTCGTTCACGTCCGCGACGACGAACTCACCGGGGTAGGCCGACTCGTCGGTCGGCGGGTCACGGTCGAGCAGTCGCCAGTCGTACGCCGCCGCGAGGTCGGCCAGTATCGCGGTGCCGACACGGCCGCCTGCACCGGTGAGCAGAACGGTGTCGTCCATTCGGTTGTGGCAACGTCCGGGGGTGGTAAGTAGGATACGATTCCGTACGCACCGGCCACGAGGCCGCGCGTTCGCCACACCACCTTGATTCCTCAAGGCAGTCGTACATCGGGGTGGCTCGGCAATACTTGATGCATGTTAACACTCCCCGCTTGCCGCGTCTACGTCGGCACCGACGACGGACTGTTCACCTTCGACGTCGACGGCGAGCAGGTCGACCGCGTCGGCCGGTCGCTCGCGGGCGAGACGGTCCGTGACGTGTCGGTCCACCCGGGGGACCCGGACGTCGCCGCGGTCGGCTGCGGCCTGCGCGGGTGGGGGCTCCACCGGGTGACCGACGCCGGCGACCGGGCCAGGACGGTCGGCTTCGCCGACGAGTGGGTGTGGGGCGTCACGCGGGACCCGGCCGACCCGGACGCGGTCTACGTCGGCACCGAACCGCCGGGGCTGTTCCACGGCCGACCGGGTGGGGACGACGGCTTCGAGACGGTGAGCGACTTCGCGACCCTCCCGACGCGCGAGGACTGGTCCTTCGGCCACGACCCGTTCGCCGCCGGCCACGTCCACGGCATCACCGTCGCCGACGCGACGCTGCTCGCCGCGGTCGAACACGGTGCGGTCCTCTTCTCCAGGGACGGCGGCGAGACGTGGGAGGACGCACTCCCGGGCATCGACGCCCACGACACCGCGCTGGTCGAGGGTCGCTTCGTCGTCACCGCGGGGACCGCCGGGGACGCGGCCGGCGGCCTCCTCTGGAGCGAGGACGCGACCGAGTGGCACCGCATCGACCGCTTCGACGGGATGTACGTGAAAGAACTCGTCCAGAGCGCGGACGGCCGGCTGTTCGTCGACGCCGCCCCCGACCCGACCGCGGACACCGCCGGGGTCTGGAACAGCGACGACGGCGGGCGGACCTGGACCAGCGTCGGCGCGGTCCCGCCGGCCTCGGTCGTCGGCTGCAACCTCCTCTCGACCCATCCGACCGACGCCCGGACCCTCTTCCACGCGACCCACTACGCCGGCGAGGCCCAGCTCGTCGTGAGTACCGACCGCGGTGCGACCTGGGCCGAGGTGGGGCCACAGTTGCCGACCATCCGGAGCGTCGACGCGGCGCCGCTTCCCTGACCCGTCCCATATCGGAGGCGTGGTGGCGCCCGGAACCCGAACCGACTTCCACCCCGCCCGCGACACGTCGAGCATGGACCCGACCGAAAGCGAGACCGCCTGCTTCGAAGCGGGCATCAAGTTCGGGACGCTGTACCACCAGTTCGCGGGCACGCCCGTCAGCCCGGAGAGCGCCGAGAGCCTCGGCCGAGCGATGGAGGAAGCCATCGAGAACCAGCCCCACTGCGCCGACGTGCAGGTGACGATGCGGACCGACCGCATCGAGGCCGAACTCGCCGACCAGAGCGCCGAGTACACCGAGTTCACCGGGCGGTTCGCCGACGTGACGATGACCATCGAGTACGAGGGCACCACGGTCGAGACGAGCATGTCGATGGAGGGCGACTACCCGATGATGCGGGTCGACTCCGTCGCCGAGGACTGACGGGAACGTATCGACCCGGTGGGGAGATAGGTAGTTTCGATTCTCGGGTGCGATTCGGCCACGACAGCCCCCGTCGAGTGCGATTCCACTTTCACTTTGAGGCAGGTATTTAACCCGCCGGGCGCCGAACCCTCTGGTATGAGTCAATCGACCCTGAACGACGACGACCTGTTCGGCGAGGCCGCTTCCGAGATGCGCGAGGACGTCGAGTCCTCGCTGGCGGACGCCTGGGCGGAACTCCCGGACGCCGACGACGTGTGGGAGACGGACGCCGACAACGTCCTCGGCGTGCTCAACGGCCTGCGGTCGGCACTCGACACCGGCGACGCGGAGGAGCACCTCCGCGACGCCAAGAAGTGGTTCACGATGGGCAAGCGCGCCGACGCCTTCGACGATGCCGACGACCTCGAGGCGGAACTCGAACGACTCGAGACCGTCATCGAGGACATCGGCGACGCCGGCGAGCAGGTCGGCGAACTCACCTCGACCGTCCCCGGCCTCCGGAGCACGCTGGAGGACGCCCACGCCGCGGACGACGAGGCGACAGAGGAGGACGACGCCGACGAGGCAGAGGCCGAGGAAGCGGCAGCGGACGACTGATCGAGAGCCCGTCGCGGTCGGCTACCGGTCCGCGATGGCGTCCAGCAGTTGCAGTAGCTTCGCGACCGCGTCCGCCAGCACGGCCTCGCCGTGTGCCGCGCTCGCGTCGCTCGGGTCCTTGACGTTCCCACTTTCGGCGAACTCGGCGAAGTCGTACGCGATGTTCACGCCCGAGACCCACTCACCGAACCGCTCGCCAGCGCCAGCTGCGGCCTCCTCGAAGCGGTCCTCGTGGACGAGCGAGGCGTCGATGGCCTGCACGACGCTCGTCTCGATGGGGCCGCCGTG
This sequence comes from Haloarchaeobius amylolyticus, assembly GCF_026616195.1. Taxonomy (NCBI): domain Archaea; kingdom Methanobacteriati; phylum Methanobacteriota; class Halobacteria; order Halobacteriales; family Halorubellaceae; genus Haloarchaeobius; species Haloarchaeobius amylolyticus. The sequence continues at coordinate 71,530 of NZ_JANHDH010000002.1, read as the reverse complement.
ACCAAGGTTCTCCAGCAGGTCGGCGTCGACCGTGTCGAACCACGTGTAGGGGACCGCGTAGGCCGTTCCGTCGCGGGTCACCCGCGAACAGACCTCTCGCACTGCCGCAGCGTTCCCGCCGTGGCCGTTCACCACCGCGATGCGTTCGAAGCCGTGGTGGGCGAGGCTCTCGATGGTCTCGCGAACGTACGCCCGGAAGGTGTCCTCCGAGACCCACAGCGTCCCGTCGAAGTGGCGGTGCTCCTCGGCGATGCCGACGCTGACGACCGGGGCCACGACCAGCTCCTCGTCGGCCTGCTCCTCGGCTCGCGCCGCGATCTCGGCAGCACTCAGTGCGTCTGTGCCGAGCGGGGCGTGCGGGCCGTGCTGTTCGGTACTGCCGACCGGCAGGATGGCCACGTCGCTGTCCACGTCACGGACGTCGGTCCAGGTCGCCTCGGTGAGGTGCATACCTCGGGCCACGGCCGGCCGCGTATTCAGGCCACCGTTCCCGGCCCTGTCGCTCGGATGGTGGAGAACAGAGAGGAGAGAGAGCCGCGTCGTCGGGACCGCGCTTACCCGGACCAGCCGCCGGCGATGTCGTCGGCGATGTTGCCACGCCACATCTCGAACCCGTCCTTGCAGTCGTTACTGTCGGTGAGGTGGTCGACGAAGCCTGCGCCGGGGTCGGCGAGTTCGGTCCCGCAGAACGGGCAGACGTTCGGGTTGCTCCACGTGGGTGTCGAGGTGTCGGGCGCACTTGACATGTTCATCTACAGATTCTGGAAAGAGACATATGAATCTAGGTATTGGGATATTAGGATAGTATATGAGTCATTATATGCCAATGTATATTCTCACACGATTAAGACAGAACACCAGACGGCACCAGGACGCGGGCTACGCCGCGGAGAGGTCCTGGAGCGTGCGCCGGCACTCGCGGACGAACCCCATCAGCTGGCTCCCGGCTGCCGGGTCGAGCGCGACGACGACGCCCTTCCCGTCCGCGAGCGCGAAGTGGACGACGATGCTCTCGGCGAACGCGTACACGCCGGACTCGAAGTCCCCGAGCCCCGGGATGTCGGGGCGGCCGTCCTCCACCCGGTGTAGCTCGCGGAGGTGGTCGACGATCTTCCCGACTACCTCGTCCCCGAAGAGGTGGCCGAGGTCCTCCCTGCTGTGGACCAGCTCGAACCCCACGTCGTCGTACACCAGCGCCCCGCGGAAGTAGTCACCAGCGCGCTGCTCACAGTAGGTGGCGAGGGCCGTCGCCCGTTCGTGTATCATTTGGAATATATTCTCTGTGTCAGTATATGAACCTGCCTGCGGGGGGTTCCCAGCGACCGGGACATAGGCTCCGAGTTTATATACCAACTCGACGAACACTCGGGTATGTCGTCCACCACGGACGACAGGACACTCATGCAGGGGAAATCCATCGAGTTCGACGACGCGCGAGACGTAGACGCAGACAGCGGTCCGGCGGGTGCGCTCGCGGCCATCGCGGAGCCCACCGACGGCGGCGTCGAGGTGACGTTCTTCCCCGCGGACGTGAGCGAAGAGGACGCGCTCACGACCTGGCTGACCGTCGACGCCGAAAGCGTGGTCGACCTCGAGGCCTGGCGATAGGCCGGTCGTCGCGTCGACCGGCGGCCGGTCAGTCGTCGCCGACCTCGGTCCGGGCCTGGCGCTGCTGGGCCCGCTCGATGAACTCCTCCGGCAGCTCGTCTATCTCCCCGGCCTGCACGCCCCAGAGGTGGGCGTACAGGTCGTCGTTCGAGAGCAGCTCCTCGTGGGTCCCGCGCTCCTTGATGCGGCCGTCCTCCAGCACCAGGATCTTGTCGGCGTCCTTGATGGTCGAAAGCCGGTGTGCGATGGCGAACGTCGTCCGGTCCGCGGCGAGTTCGTCGATGGAGCGCTGGATGAGCATCTCCGTCTCCGTGTCCACGTCGGAGGTCGCCTCGTCCAGCACGAGGATCTCGGGGTCCTTCAGGATGGCACGGGCGATGGAGAGGCGCTGGCGCTGCCCGCCGGAGAGCTTCACGCCGCGTTCGCCGACCTCGGTGTCGTAGCCCTCGGGGAGGTTCTGGATGAAGTCGTGGGCCTCGGCCATCTTCGCGGCCTCGACGACCTCCTCGCGGGAGGCGTCGAACGTCCCGTAGGTGATGTTCTCCTCGACGGTCCCGTAGAACAGGAAGGTGTCCTGCGAGACGTAGCCGATGTGCTTGCGGAGGCTCTGGATGGTCACGCCGCGGAGGTCCTGGTCGTCGATGCTGATGCTCCCCTCGTCCACGTCGTACATCCGGAGCAGGAGCTTGAGCACCGTGGACTTGCCGGCCCCGGTCGGCCCGACCAGCGCGAGCGTCTCGCCGCCCTCGACCTCGAAGGACACCTCCTCGATGATGGTCTCCTCCTCGTCGTAGCCGAAGGTCACGTCGTCGTACACCACGTCGCCGTCATCCACGACGAGGTCGTCGGCGTCGGGGTCCTCCTCGATGCGCGAGGGTTCGTCCATCAGGCCGAAGATGCGCTCGGCAGAGGCGCGAGCACGCTGGTACATGTTGATGATCATGCCGAACTGGGCCATCGGCCAGATGAACTGCTGGGAGAGCAGGATGAACCCGGTGAACTCACCGACGGAGAGCGTGCCGGTGAACGGCCCCGGCGCCGGGTTCCCGTTCGCGGTGGCGAACACCCACAGGCCGCCGATGAGGAACGTGATGACGTAGCCGACGCCCGCGAGCACGCGCAGACCCGGGAAGAACTTGATGCGGGTGTCGATGGCGTCCCAGTTCGCCTCGAAGTAGTCGTTCGAGACGTCGTCGACGCGGTCGGACTCGTAGTCCTCGGTGTTCGAGGTCTTGATGACCTGTACGCCGCCGAGGTTGTTCTCCAGCCGGGAGTTCAGTTTCCCGACCGACGAGCGCACGTCGGCGTACTTCGGCTGGATGGTCTGGACGAACTTGTAGGTGAAGAGGGCGATGAGAGGGACCACGCCGACGGTGACGATGGCGAGTTGCCAGTTCCAGTAGAAGAGGATACCCGCGATGCCGACCACCATCACCGAGAGCCGGAACGCCGAGTTCATCCCCTCGTTCAGGAACCGTTCGAGCCGGTTCACGTCGTTCGAGAGGATGGACATCATCTCGCCGGTCTGCTTGTCGGCGAAGAAGTCCATGTTCAGGCGCTGCATCTTGTCGTAGGTGTCTGTGCGGATGTCGTGCTGGATGTGCTGGGCGAACGAGTTCCATCCCCAGTTGCGCGTCCAGTGGAAGGCGGCCCCGCCGAAGAAGCCGAAGGCGATGAGCCCCGCAGAGAGCCACAGTTGCCCGGCCTCCGTCTGTGGGAGCCACGCGTCGGGGACGAACAGGAGCGTGAACGCCTGCTCGTCGCGGAAGATGGCGTCGATCGCCAGCGTCAGCATCACCGTCGGGATGAGGTCCAGCAACCGGGCGACGACGCTGGAGAGCAGCCCGACGACGAACGCGAGCCGGTTCTTCGACCCGTATTCGAGGAACAGCCGCTTCATGGCGTTCTCCGCCTGTTCCCGTTGTTCCTCGAACGGGTCGTCGTCTTCGTCGTGAAGTTCCATTGTTCTCTCGCTAGGGTTTCCAATTGAAAAGGCTTGTTACGAATCGAAACAGTTGCCGCCACTCCGTGTCGCGACGGGGAGAGAACCAGCCGACGGCGCCCAGTTCCCGACTACTCGTCGGTGTTCACGCGACACTCCGGACAGCAGAACACGCCCCCGTCGACCTCGACGAATCGAAGCGCGACCAGGTAGTCGCGCCCGTGGACCGTCTCGCTGCCGACCGGCGCGGTGTTGAACTGCAGGACGGAACTCGCGACCGCGGACAGCCCGTCGGCCGCGACGTTCTCCGCCATCGCCTCGCCCTCGAACCCGGCCATCTCGCAGGCGCAGAAGAATCCCGACCCGTCGAACACGAGTTGGCCGCATCCATCGCAGAATACATCTTCACTGTGCCCAGACACCATGGGGAACTAGAACCCACAGGAAGGTATAGGTATGAACCTGTTACCATCTCGTGTCCCCGCAGAGAACGCCTGAACGAGTCGTTAGGAGCCGACTCAGAGCTGCCGGCTCTCGACCTCGGGATCGATACCCGCCTCGGCCAGGTCTTCGCGGATGCGCGTCCGGAGCGGGTCGGGCACCGTGTCCCGGCCGACCGGCACCGCGGTCTGGCCGTCGCCTTTCACCTTCCAGTACACCACACAGTCACTCGGCGCGTAGTACTCGATGCTGTAGCGCTCGCCGGCCCCCTCGTAGTGGACCCGGGCGGCGTAGTCGTCGCCCTGCCAGCCGTCGAGTTCGCCCAGTGTCTCGACTGCGTCTGCCATACCCGAGCATCCTCGCCCGGTTCGCGTAGGCGTTGCGGTCTGGTCGAACGGCTCAGTCGTAGGAGACCTCGACGTGGTCACCGACCTCGATGCCGGTGGCGTTCGTGTACCCGCGAGGGACCTCGAGGACGTACTGGCCACGACCAGGCGCCTTGATGTCGTTCCCGTCCTCGTTCGGGCCGGGCGCCCGCATGTGATGGATGCTGGTGATGCGACCGTCCGAGTCCACGAAGATGATGTCCAGCGGGAAGTCCATCTTGCGCATCACGAACGTCATCTGGCGCTCCTGGTCGTAGACGAACCACATCCCGCTCCCGTTCGCGAGCGTCTCGTGGTCGCTCAGGCCGGTGTACTGCTCCTGTCTGGTGTCCGCGACCTCGACGCTGATGGTCGCCAGTCGCGTGCCGTTCTCGTCGGTGACGACCGCGGTCCCGGTGTCGTGCTGGTCCTGGCCCGGCAGCTCGACGATGCCGGCGTAGTAGAGGAGGAAGCCGGCGAGGAGGACGAACACTCCGGCCAGGGCGAGGTTGAAGGCGCGCTCTCTGTCCACAGTCGCCATAGCGGGTTCTGCACGAAAAGGTAAGCGTTATTCCGGCCGGCCGGATAGTCTCGGGTGCGGGCTGGTGGTCTAGTTGGTTATGACATCTCCTTTACACGGAGAAAATCGGCGGTTCGAATCCGCCCCAGCCCACTGATTTTGCGGCGAGCAATCCGCGAGCCGCAAATCCGTCATCTGGAAGGATTCGAACCAGGGAGCAGCTCCGCTGCGACCGCGGTTCGAATCCGCCCCAGCTACCTTTCGACCGCACACCTCCCGAAACCTCCCGCCAACTCGACACCTCGGCACGACATACCATACCGTGACAGTCTTAACCCCGGGCCTGATATACTCGGCGACGATGGTAGACTACTACGTGATGGTGGACGGGCACGAGTTCGAGGGCCCGTTCGAGGACCGGAAGACGGCGAAGAAGCGCGCCGACGAGTTGAACACCAACGAGGTCGGCGGGCGGTATCGCGTCAGCAAGCAGTAGCGAACTCTCATCCTCCCTGCGGCCGTACGGTCGGCTATGAGTCTCCAGTTCACCCAGCGCGACGAGCGGGTCTGGGACGACCCCGGCCGGTGTCCCTTCTGTGGCGGGCCGGTCTCGGACGGTGGTGCGGGGTTCATCGACCACGTCGAGCACGTCCCCGAGTGCGCGGAGCGGTTCGAGCGCTGGCGCCAGCAGGTCGGCGGCGACGTGCCGGGCGAGTGGGCCGGGTGATGGGGCGCGACCACCACCACTTCGGGCAAATTTTGTAGGGGACACCCATGGAGTCGGGTATGGACGACCGCATCCACGAGCACGCCGAGGTCCTCGTCGACTGGAGCGCACAGGTCGAGGCGGGCGACGACGTCGTCGTCAACGTCAGCGAGGGCGCACACGAACTCGCCGTCGCCGTCGCCGAGGAACTCGGTACACGGGGCGCGAACATGGTCACGCTGTACAGTTCCGGGGAGGTGAGCCGTGCCTACCTGCGAGCACACGACGGCGACTTCGAGGCCGACCCCGACCACGAGCTGGCGCTGGTCGAGAACGCCGACGTGGTGCTGTCGTTAGGTGGCGGCCGGAACACCAGCGCGACGGCCGACGTGCCCGGCGAGAAGCGACAGGCGAAGTCGAAGGCGTCCCAGGGCATCCGCGAGGCGTACATGGACACCGACTGGGTGTCGACGGTCCACCCGACGCGGTCGCTGGCCCAGCAGGCCGGGATGGCCTACGAGGAGTACCAGGACTTCGTCTACGACGCGGTGCTTCGCGACTGGGAGTCCCTCGCCGACGAGATGGCGAAGATGAAGGAGATACTCGACGACGGGAGCGAGGTCCGCGTCGTCAAGGCGGACACGGACATCACGATGTCCATCGAGGGCAGGACCGCGGTGAACTCCGCGGCCTCGGTCCGGTACGACTCGCACAACCTCCCCAGCGGCGAGGTGTTCACCGCGCCCTACGACACCGAGGGCGAGGTGTTCTTCGACGTGCCGATGACCTTCCGCGGCAAGCAGGTCCGGGACGTCCACCTCACCTTCGAGGACGGCGAAGTCGTCGACTACAGCGCCGGCGAGAACGAGGCCGTACTCGCCGAGATACTGGAGACCGACGAGGGCGCGCGGCGCCTCGGCGAACTGGGTATCGGCATGAACCGCGGCATCGACCGCTTCACCGACAACATCCTCTTCGACGAGAAGATGGGCGACACCATCCACATGGCGGTCGGCCGCGCCTACGACTCGAACCTCCCCGAGGGGGAGTCGGGCAACCAGTCGGCGGTCCACGTCGACATGATCACCGACATGAGCGAGGACTCGTTCATGGCGGTCGACGGCGAGGTCGTCCAGCGGAACGGCACCTTCCGCTGGGAGGACGGGTTCGAGGGCTAACGGTCGGTTCGTCGCCCCAGCGAACTGCTGTCCGTGCGATGTCGTTGTCTGTGAGGATATTCGCCAAATCAGTTCCGGCGCGTAGGACACACGTCATGTCACAGACAGCCATCGTACTGCAGGTCGACGGAACGCCCATCATCCAGGAGGTGCTGACGAACGTCGCGACGTTCCTGCCGAACGTCATCGGCGCGCTCGTCATCCTCGTCGTCGGGTGGGTCGTCGCCCGCGTCGTCGGGAAGGTGACCACCTCGCTCACCGACAGGCTCCAGATCGACCAGCAGGTGCTGAAGACCCCGCTCGGGCAGATGCTCGGAGGAACACAGAAGGCCGTCTCGAACGCGTTCGGCAGCCTCGCGCGGCTGTTCGTCTACGCCGTGACGCTGCTTGCGGCCACGGAGGTCCTCGCCATCCCGACGCTCTCGGACTGGGTCGCGACGGCGACCACCTACCTGCCGGCGTTCATCGCCGGCGTGGCCGTCATCGTACTCGGGTTCATCGTCGCCGACTTCATCGGTGACACCATCATGCGGACCGAGGCCGCGACCGAGGAGGGGCGGGTCACCCAGCTGTTCGCCACGGGTGCGCGGCTGTTCCTCTACTTCACCGCGCTCACCATCGGCCTCGACACGATGGGCCTCGACGTGGCCATCCTCTACGTCGTCGCGCAGGCGGCCGCCTACGGTCTGGGTGCCGCCCTCGCCATCGGCCTCGGTATCGCCATCGGCTGGGGCAGCAAGGACTACGTCGCCAGCCACATCGACGGCTGGATGAGCCGCGCCGGCAGCAGCGGCCCGACCACGCCGCCCGCGGGCGTCCAGCCCGACGGCGGCGACGTCGACGACCTCGCGGACGACTGAGCATCGACGAAGAGACCGCCCGGCGGTTCTTCGCGCCAGCGTCGCCACTCACGTGCTTCGACTGGCAGAGAGGAGTAAGCCCCCTTCTGTTCGACCCGGCATTCGGCTGAGCGTCCATCGCCATTCGTCCGGGCTACCTTGACGGCGTGGACTTGCACCGGTGAAGATTCGCCGTTCCATCCGTTCTCTCCCGTCGACGTTCTGTGGGTTAGCTCCCTCGCCTCTCGGGTCGGTTCGCACACGTCATCACTCGGGGAGAGTGGTCTCGTTTCTGTTCCAGAGCCAGCGGTCTCCCGCTCCGGGCTTGCGCCCGGTCACCTGCCCAGACGGTGGGGGGACTTTCCTCGCGGCGGTGCCGCGGCGGCCGGGCTCTCTCTACCACCAGTTCCTATCCCCGTCCCGCATTTAAACACCTCGGTCGACGCGACCCGCCGTCCCGCGTTCCGGGCCCTCCGGAGGTGTCGGTGCAGGTACCGATTCGCCGACGAGACGAAACGAAAGCGTTCAAGAGCGACAATCGCTATACGTGTACTATGTCGCAGGCACAGAGCGTCCGTCTGACATACGATGATGGGGCCCGGGCCGTCGAACTGGCGCGGGACGCGGTGGAAGGCTTCGTTCTCAACGGTCGCCGTGAGCAGCCCGGCAGCATGCGTGATGCGTTCTACAACCGGACCGGCGCGTTCGTCCGGCTCGAATCCACCCGGGGGCGTGGCAGCCTCCGCGGCTGCGCTGGCGGGTACGAATCGAGCGACCAGCTCGGGCACGTCATCGTCGACGCTGCCATCGAGGCGGCGAGTGAGGACTCCTGTGGCTCCGAGGTCACCCCCTCCGAGCTGTCGAACCTCACCGTCTCCGTCTGCTCTGTCTGCAACGTCGTCCTCACCGACGACCCCGTCGCCGACATGGAACTCGGTACCCACGGGGCCGCCATCGACACCGGCACGAACGCCGGCTGGCTCTACCCGACCGTCCCCGTCGAACACGGCTGGTCCGAGGAGGAGTACCTCGGGCGCGTCTGCCGGAAGGCCGGCCTCCCGCCGACCGCCTGGCAGCAGGAGGACGTCGTCGTCACGCTGTTCGAGGGCCAGATCTTCCGCGAGCGCGACCCCGAAGGCAGCATCGAAGAACTGACGAACTGAGACCAGACTGCGGCCCTGCTTACTCGAAGTCGACTCGCTCGGCGTCCGTCGCCGCGTAGCGCCGCGCCTCGTCGACGTCGAACGTCCTGACGACCTCGCCATCGCGAATCAGCGGTTCGAGCAGCGGCTTCCCGTCGGTCGGCCCCGGCCGGTCCGCGAGCGCGACCTCGTGGCCGCCGTCGTCGGTGCGATACACCTGCTTCGTCCCGGAGAGCTTCCCGCGTTTCGCCGCCGGTTCGCCGTCGACCTCGACGATGTCGAGCGCGAAGTCCACCGGGTTCGCGTTCGTGACGTAGCTGCCGACGCCGAAGCCGTCGGCCACGTCCCGGAGCTCGCGGAGGCGCTCCGGCGTGAGGCCGCCGCTGACGAACACGTCGACGTCCTCGTGGCCGCGGGCGGCCAGTTCCCACTGGACCTCGCGGACGATGTGCCGGAAGTCGCCGCGGCGCGACCCCGTCGTATCGAGGCGGACCCCGTCGAGGTCGTCGCCCAGTTCCGCGACCGCCCGGAGCACCTCGTCGACCTCGTCGGTGTAGGTGTCACACAGGGCGATTCTGGGGACCGATTCCGGGACGGCCTCGTGGAAGGCCCGCCACGCCGCCTCCTGGTTGCCCTTGCCCATGCAGATCATGAGCGCGTGGGGCATCGTCCCGCCGGCCTCGCGACCGATGACGTCGCCGGCGGCCACGTGCGAGAACCCGTCGAGGCCGCCGACGAGGGCGCTTCGCTCGACCGTGGCCGCGATGGCCGGGTGGACGTGGCGGGCACCGAAGGAGAGTACCTGCGAGTCCGGCGCCGCCAGTCTGGCCTCCAGTGCGGCCGTGGCGAACGCACTCGCCTGCGAGAGGAAGCCCAGCAGCGAGGTCTCGAAGCGGGCGAACTCGAGGTACTCGCCCTCGATGCGCATCACGGGCCCGCCGTCGAACAGGCAGCCCTCGGGGACGGCGTCGGCGTCGAGGTCGTAGCCCTCGAGCAGGCGGGCCGCGTTCTCCAGCCCGGCGAACACCTCGAACTCGCCGTCCGGGAACTGGTCGGCGGTCACCTCCGCGACCACCGTCGGGTTCCGTCCGGCGTGTTCGAGGGCCTGCTCGGTCCGCTCGAAGTACGCGTCGGTCGCGCGGCCGTCGCGGATGGCGGCGGCCGGAATCGTGTCGAAGGGGTCGTCCATACCCCCCGTTTCTGGGGGGATGGCGAAAAAGCACCGCTACGCGGTCGGGGACCTGGCGGGTCGTCGTTCTGTCCCGACCGACGCGTTCGCGCCTGCCGAGACCGGGTGCACCGCGTCGAGTGCGTCGACGCTCGGCGCGTTCACGACCAGTACCGTGTTCCCGCGCTGGACGACCCGGAAGGCGTCTTCGAACGCCCCCGAGTCGATGACGTAGACGCCGTCACCGCGGGCGGTGGCGTCGTTGGCAGCGAGGACGTCCGTGTAGGCCTGCCGGAACTCGGTCGCCTCGGCCCGCGACTCCCACGTCGACTGCCAGACGTACGCCTGATTGTCGCCGTCCTCGTAGAAGACGAGCCTGTCCCCGGCCCACCCCGTCGAGAACGGGTGCCTGTAGGTGTACTTCGAGACCGAGTCGTTCCGGCTGGTCAGGTGCTCGCGGGGGACGACCTTCGCGTACCAGAACATCGTGTAGATGCTCGCCTCGCCGACGGTCTCGACCCGGTCGGTCCCGTCCTCGGTCTCCAGGCGGCTCCAGCCACCGCTGGCGCGGTCCGGTATCGACACCGCCGCCGGTGCCTCGTCGGGGTACTTCGCCGGGTGGATGACCTGCGCGGTGCTCTGGGGGTGGTCCGTGAACGCGGCGTCGACCGCGTCCCAGCCGCCGCGCTCGCGGAGCGCCGAGACGAACATCGGTCCCTCGCCGTAGGGGAGGAACGACGCGACCGAGAGCCCGACGTTGTACTCGGCGGAGCGACCGCCGCCGGACCGCTCGGCGACCGTGACGCAGTCCCATTCGCCCGACTCACAGGAGTCCTCGTACCGGGCCTCGACGTAGTTCGCGTCACCCTCGACGACGGACTGGGCGGCGAGTCGGCCGTCGCGCGTCGACGCGCTGTAGCCGAGGCCGAGGTGCTGGTCCTGCAGGGCGTGTTCGAGTTCGTGGGCGAGGGTGGCCCGCGAGACCCGCAGGTCGTTCGGGTCGTCGCTGACGAGGACGATCTTGTCGTTCGAGTAGTACCCGATGACGGTCGAGCCGTACAGCCGGTCGAACGCCGCCTCGACACCGGTGTCCTCGCCGACGATGAACAGCGCCTCCCAGTACTGCTCGCGCCACGCTGGCGCCTGACCGTCGCCGCCGCCACCGCTTCGCTGCTCGCGGTACGTCTCGCGGGAGATGACCCGGACCGACACGTCCCGTTCGAACTCGTAGCCGCGCAGGTGTTCGAGTCGTGCCATCATCCGGGCCTTGACGACCGCGACCTCGGCCTGCGTCAGGCCGTCGCTCCCGTCGACGGCGACCGAGTCGTTCCACCAGTAGCCGTCCTCCCAGCCGAGCGTGTCGGTGGCCGGGTCGGGCCGGTTCGACTCGGGCTCGGCGAGCTCGTCGTCGCCGCCGAGGTCGAAGGCCGAACAGCCGGCGAGCGCGAGGAGGAACACGAGGCCGAGAACACAGAGCCCACGTCGCATTGCCCGACCCTTACGAGCAGGGAGGTATAGCCCTTTGCCCGGTCAGGCGGCGGTGCTGTTCGTCGTCGCCGCGCTGTCCGACCCCGGCGCGTGCACGTCCGAGAGGGCGTCGACCGTCGGCGCGTTCACGATGGTGACGGTCGTCCCCTGCCGGCGGACCGAGAAGGCGTCGGCGAACTCCTCGTCCTCGGCGATGCGGAAGGTGTTCGCCCGGCCGTCGACCGCCGAGGCGCCGTGGTAGCGCAACAGCTCGCGGTAGGCGTCGGCGAACTGTCGCGCGTCCTCCTCGCTGTCCCACTCGGACTTCCAGACGTACCCCGTCTCGCCGGTGCTGGCGGAGGAGCCGTTGACGTACGGGAGCAGCCGGTCGCCGTCCCAGCCGGCGGTCGCCGGGTGGGCGTAGTTGTACGGGTCCGTCTCGTTCAGCCCCTGGCCGGCGAGGTTGAAGTGCGCCCGGTAGGGGATGACGACGTCCTGGGCCGTGCCGGTCGCCTGCGTCTCCTCGAAGGAGGCGTACCAGAGCATGACGAACATACCGGCTTCGCCGAACGACGCGTGGTCGGTCGGCCCGGCCACGTCGAGGGCATGCCAGCCGTCCGAACTCCGGTCCGCGATGGTGAGGTCGGTCGGCGCGTCCTCGCCGTACAGGTCGGGGTGGATGGTCTGCTCGGTGCTCTTCGGCGGCTGCTCGTACACCGCGTTCACCGCCTCCCAGCCGCCCTGCTGACGACGTTCCTGGACGAACGCGACGCCGTCGCTGTAGGGCTGGAGACGGACCTGGTAGAGCCCGACGTTGATGTCGGTAGCACCGCCACCCTGGCCGCCGCGTTGCGGTTCGAGGCAGTCCCACTCCGTCTCACAGCGCTCCTTGTACAGGGAGTCGACGTAGTTGCCGTCTCCCTCGATGATGCCGTCCTTCGCGTTGTGCAACTCGAGGGTCGACTGGTCGTAGCTCGTGATGTTCCAGCGCTGGTCCTGCAGCGCGTGGTACAGCTCCTGGGCGAGCGTGATCTCGTCGAGTTCCGGGGTCTCGGATGGCGAGACGACGACGATCTCGTCCTTGCGGGGGTCGTAGAACCCCTGGACGCCGCTCGCGCTGTTGGCCTGCCTGACGGCGATGGCGTTCGTCGACTCGTTCACCATGAACGTCGCCTCCCACTTCGTGTTCTGGTGGAGGCGCATCGCGGTCGACGTGTTCCGGGAGCCGAGGCGCTCGCGGTAGGCCTCCCGGGAGATGATCTCGACCGGGGGGCGCTCCTCGAACTCGAGCTTGCGGACCTTCTCGACGCGGGCCATCGCCCGCGAGACGACGGCCTCCAGTTCGCTCTCGTTGAGGCCGTCGCTCCGGTCGATGTCGAGTTGCTCGTCGTACCAGCGCCCGTCCTCCCAGCCGAGGCGGTCGCTCTCGGGGTCAGCAGGGCGTGCCCCGTCGTCCGTCTGCTCGCCCGCGTCCTCACCCGACCCGGTTGTCGTGGCGGCGGATCCGGTGGTGTCGGTGCCATCGGTGCCGACGGCGCCACACCCCGCGATGACGAGCATACAGGCGACGAGAACGATAGCCAGTGGTCGCATGTACCCGGAACCAGGGGCCTCGCGGGCAAAAACGGCCGGGGCAACGGATTTGGGTCGGCCAACCCAATCTCCGGACATGGAGTTCGACCCTGCCACCACCGCGGTCGTCGTCGTCGACATGCAGAACGGCTTCTGCAAACCCGACGGCACGCTCTACGCACCCGGAAGCGAGAACGCCATCGAGCCGGTCGCGTCGCTGGTCGACCGGGCCCACGAGGCCGGCGTCCGCGTCGTCTTCACCCGGGACGTCCACCCGCCGGAGCAGTTCGACGGGAACCACTACTACGACGAGTTCGAGCGCTGGGGCGAACACGTCCTCGAGGACTCCTGGGAGGCCGAACTGGTCGAGGAGCTCACCGTCGCCGAGGCCGACACCGTCGTCGAGAAGCACACGTACGACGCCTTCCACGAGACCGAACTGGACGGCTGGCTCTCCGCGCGTGGCATCGACGACCTGATCGTCTGCGGGACGCTGGCGAACGTCTGCGTCCTCCACACCGCCGGGAGCGCCGGGCTCCGGGACTACCGGCCCGTGCTCGTGGAGGACTGCATCGGCGCCATCGAGGCGGACCACCGCGAGTACGCGCTGGACCACGCCGACTGGCTCTTCGGCGAGATCGCACAGAGTTCGGAGATAACCTTCGCTGGCGAAGAGGGCTGACAGGCGGCACGCGACTGCTCGCCCGGCGGTGTGCCACACACCCGCCGTGTTCGCCGGGCGACGGTTCCTACGTCACGGCGGGACTGGCGTCGTTCTCGTACTTGAACTCGGAGGGGCTGGACTGGACAGACCACCGTGGCGCGCGCTGGCGAGCGTGGCGAGGAGCGCGGAACGCAGTGCAGCGTGGCCAACGCGGAGGAACGACCCGTGAGCCTGCGAGCCCGCGAGCGTGGGCTCGTGAGAGCTTGCTCTCACGGTTGACGACCGGAACGAAGTGAAGGAAGTCGGCCGGGGAGGGTGTGGGTGCGTGGCTGTGCGGTCGTGGTCATAGACACCAGCACACGACGACCCGGCGGAACCGACAGCACTCGTGACGAGTCCCCGTCTCGAAACCGACTGTCTACCCCAGAATCACCGGCTCGTCCGTCCGCCCAATCGCCACCGAGATCGACTCTCCTACCGCGAACGAGTGCCCCGGACAGATGACCTTCGCGCCGAAGCCGTCGTCCTGCGCCAGAAAGAGCGAGAGGCCAGTGACCTGTTCGTCGTTCGCCAGTATCTCCACGTCGTGCCAGTCGACGGTCCGCCCGGTCGCCTCGCCGACCGGCGTCCCGAGCAGCGACACCTCGTGTTCGCCCCCCGACCCGCCCAACAACCCGCCCCCGTCGTAGTGGCGCAACCCGCCGTCGAGCACGCCCCCGGAGTCGGCCGCGATACCCGCGAACCCGTCGCCAGGGTGCGGGTGTGCAGGCGAATCGAGCAGGGCGTACGTCTCGCCGGTCTCCACCACGGTCCCCGTCCCGTCCCAGTCGAGTGGTTCCACCGGCACGTCGACCGCGAGGGGGAGCGACCCCGACGCCCGCAGGAGGTTCTGGTCCGGAGTTCGAAACCCGACGTGGAGGTGGTTGCCGACCCAGGGGGCAAAGAAGCCCGCCCGGACCATCGACCCGAGGGGGTCACCCACCGCGACGCGGTCGCCCGCCTCGACGCCGGGGTCGACGTGCATGATGCGCGCGAGGAGGTCGTCCCGGGTCGATGCGAGCCCCGGGGTGGCTGCCTGGTCGACCCGCACCACGACGAGGTGGTCGTGCTCCGGCGCGTAGGGCTTCGGCGGCGCCCGGACCGTGTGCGTCTCGACCACCTCGCCGGCGACCGGACTCGGCGCCCCGTCGTCGGGGTAGAGGTCCACCGCCCGACCCTCGTCGTGGGCCGGGTACGGCGAGTTGTACAGCGAGAAGCGCGGGTAGCGCGCCAGCAGGTCGCCAGAGAGCGTGACCGCCATCGCCGCCCTCTTCGGACCGGACCGGTTTAGGCACGTCGCCCCCAAGCGGCGGCCATGCGCGTGGTCAGAGGGAGAGCGGCGTCGGTGTCGGCCGACAGGGACGCGACGCGCCGGTTGCTCGACGAGGTCGACGAATCTGGCGAGGCCGTGGTCCGGGTGTGGGCCCCGCACCGACAGGTCGCCTTCGGCCGCCGGGACGCCCGCGAGGAGGGGTACCCGGCGGCTGCGGCGGCAGCCCAGGACCACGGCTTCGAGGCGGTCGAGCGCAGCGTCGGTGGCCGCGCCGTGGCCTACGACGGCGAGACGACGCTGGCGTTCGCCCGCATCACCCCCCACGAGGACATGCGCCGCGGGATGGACGAGCGCTACGAGTCGCTGACGAGCGACGTCGAGCAGGCCCTGTGCGACCTCGGCGTCGCGGCCGAACGCGGGGAGCCAGCCGACTCCTTCTGCCCCGGCCAGCACTCGCTGCAGTGCGACGGGAAACTGGTGGGTATCGCCCAGCGCGTGACCAAGGGCGCGGCCATCACCTCGGGCATCTGCCTCGTTGCGAACCACGACGAACTGGCGGCGGTGCTGGACGACGTGTACGAGGCACTCGGCGTTGCCTTCGACCCCGAATCGGTCGGAAGCGTCGCGAAGGCCGGCGGGCCAGCCGACCCCGAGGTAGTCCGCGAGGCGCTGGAGGCCGCGCTCGTGGGTGACGCCGAGATGGTCGTCGAACAGCTCCGGGCGTGACCACGGACCGTCTCCGAGAGACTTAGGACGCGGGCCGCTGGAGTGGACGTATAGTATGCGCATCGGCAACGCCACGCTGCCGGACGGGACGACCGCCGACGTGGAGGTCGAGGACGGGACGATAACCGCCGTGGGCGACCTCGGGGGCGAGTACGACGTGGACGCGACCGGGAAGTTGCTCTTCCCCGGCGCCATCGACGCCCACGTCCACTTCCGCCAGCCCGGGTACGGCCACAAGGAGACCTGGGAGACCGGCTCGCAGAGCGCGGCCGCCGGCGGCGTCACCACCGTCGTCGACCAGCCCAACACCAGCCCGCCGACCACCACCGGCGACGCCTTCGACCAGAAGGCCGCGTTCGCCGACCAGTCGATCGTCGACTGGGGCATCAACGGTGGCGTCACCGAGGACTGGGACCCCGAGTCGCTGTTCGCCCGCCCGCTGTTCGCCCTCGGCGAGGTGTTCCTCGCCGACTCGACCGGCGACATGGGCATCGAGGCCGACCTGTTCGCCGAGGCGGTCGAACTCGCCGGCCAGCACGACGTGACGGTGACGGTCCACGCCGAGGACGCCGACCTGTTCGACGAGTCCGCGACGGAGAGGGACGATGCAGATGCGTGGTCGGCCTACCGCGCCGCGGAAGCCGAGGCCGCCGCGGTCGAGCGCGCCTGCGAGGTCGGCGCCGAGTTCGAGACCGACATCCACATCGCCCACACCTCCACGCCGGAGGGTGTGGATGCTGCTGCGGCCGCGGGTGCGACCTGCGAGGTCACCCCGCACCACCTGTTCCTCTCGCGTGACGACCTGCCCGAACTGGGCACCTTCGGCCGGATGAACCCGCCCCTGCGGAGCGAGGAGCGCCGCGAGGCCGTCTTCGAGCGCGTCGCCGACGGTACGGTCGACATCGTCGCGACCGACCACGCCCCCCACACCCGGGAGGAGAAGGACGCCAGCATCTGGGACGCTCCGTCGGGTGTTCCGGGTGTCGAGACGATGGTCCCGCTCCTGCTGGAGGAGGCCCGCAAGGGCACCCTGAGCTACGAGCGCGTCCGCGACCTGGTCGCCGCCAACCCTGCCGCCATCTTCGACCTGCCCGAGAAGGGCCGTATTCAGGAGGGGATGGACGCCGACCTCGCGCTGTACGATACCGACGAGCCACGTGCAATCCGTGGCGAGGACCTCCACTCGAACTGCGGCTGGACCCCGTTCGAGGGGAAACAGGGGGTCTTCCCGGAGTGGACGATGCTCCGCGGCGAGGTCGTCTGGGACGCCGAAGACGGCTTCGGCGAGGCCGCAGGACAGAACGTCCGCGAGTAGACCCGGCTACAGCGACGGGGCGACCGTTCCGGCGACGGCGAACAGGCCACCGCCGACCCGGTAGCCGAGTCGCCCCCGGTCGGTCAACCGTGTCTCGCCGCCGACCAGGGAGTTCTCGATTCGAAAGAGGGCATCCGGGTAGCGCAGATGCAGGTACGCGAGCAGCCAGCACAGCGCGGCGAGGACGATACCGAGGAGCGCCATAGCGGGGGTCGGGGACCGGTGCTTGAGTACCTTGTGTGGACTATGCCAGGTGAGAACAGGGCGCGAAAGCGGGTGACACGACCGGCTGGCGTGCGCTGGCGAGTGTGCCGAGCGAAGCGAGGCCACGATGTCGGTCTCGCGCGAGGGACGACTGGAGTAGAACGAAGCGTAGCGAAGTGAAACGGAGGGAGTCGGCTGGGGAGGGTGTGGCTGCGGAGCGGTGCGGGGCGGTTGCTGTGGCGGTCTCTCACAGCCATCGGCGCGAGTCGCCTGCGAGTCCGCAGAACCACTGCACCTGATTCCGACGACAGACACGGCCGTGGATGCTCTCGGAACTCGCACGAGAATCGAACCAGTCAGCTACACCCCGTACACGACCACTTCGGCGACCGAACTCCCGAGCATCACGCCGAAGCCGAACCCACCGACCCGGACCATCGCCCGCCGGGACTTCGACTCGGTCCAGTCCGAGTTCTTGCCGAGCAGGCTGTCGCGTATCTCGACCGCGTCGCCCAGGATGATTGACCCCGACCAGCCGACGAGGCCGAAGCCGAACGCCAGCGTGCCGAGCGCGAAGACTGTCCCGGCGGCACCGCGCTGGGAGAGCCCGAGTGCGACCGCGAGCGGGACGCCGGCCGTGCCGACGACCAGGCCGGCCGCCAGCGAGACGGCGACCAGTCGGGCACGGCCGCGCCAGCCCATTAGTCGACGGCCTCGCGCATCCGCGGGTCCAGCGCGTCGCGCATCCCGTCACCGAGCAGGTTGAACCCGAGGACGGTCAGCGCGAGGAACAGGCCCGGGAAGAACGACATCCACCACAGGCCGGTCTGGAGGCCGTTGCTCACGCCGTTCGAGAGCATCAGCCCCCACGAGGGCATCCCCGGCGGCGCGCCGAAGCCGAGGAACGACAGCGCCGCCAGGTCGATGATGGCCAGCCCGAAGTTCAGCGTGGACTGGACCGTCACCGGGGCGAGCGTGTTCGGGACGACGTGGCGCACCAGCACCCGCGCGTCGCGGGCGCCGAGGGCCTCGGTCGCCTCGATGTACTCGTCCTCGAGCACCTTCAGCGCGGCCCCGCGGACGACACGGGCGAACCGCGGCGTGTACACCAGCGTCAGCGCGGCGACCGCCCGCCACATCCCCAGCGTGATGGTGTCGCCGAGGAACGGGAGCCCGGTGAGGAACGCGGGCGTCTGGATGCTGTCGGGGAAGACCGCGACCAGCGCCAGCGCCAGCAGCAGCGACGGGAACGCCAGCAGCACGTCCATCGACCGCATGATGACGTTGTCCGTGATGTCGCCGTAGTACGCCGCGAGGATGCCGAAGCCGACGCCGAGCGTGGTCGAGATGCCGACCGTCACGGTGCCGAACTTCAGCGCGAGCCACGCGCCGTAGAGCGTCCGCTTGTAGATGTCGCGGGCGGCCGCGTCGGTCCCGAACAGCTGCTCGGTGAGACCGGCCGGCCCCAGCCAGCCCGGCGGGGCGCGGTCGACGAACGACGTACCCAGGCGCGAGCTCTTGATGGCGGGCAGGTCGTACAGGACCCGCGCGTAGATGGCGACCAGCAGCATCGTGAAGATGATGCCCAGACCGACCAGTGCGAGGCGGTTCGACAGGAGCTTCGAGAGGAACGGCGAGTTCTGCAACCGCGCGAGCAGCCCCCGGTCCGTCTCGACCGTCTTGGAGTCCGATGTTTCCGTGCTCATTGTTGGATGCGTGGGTCGAGGTAGCTATACGTGATGTCGACGCCCAGGGTGACGAGCGTGAACAGCAACGCGAACGTCAGCACCGTCCCCTGCACGAGCGGGTAGTCGGTCGCCCCGATGGCGTTGACGAGCAACGTCCCGATGCCACCGATACCGAACACCGTCTCGGTCAGCACCGCGCCGCCCAGCAGCGTCCCGAACTGGATGCCGACGACCGTGATGACCGGGATGAGGGCGTTCCGGAACCCGTGCTTGAGGACGGTGATCTTCTCGCCCTGGCCCTTCGCGCGTGCGGTCCGCATGTAGTCCTGCCGGACGACCTCGAGCATGGACGAGCGCATCATCCGCGAGACGAGCGCCATCGAGTACACCCCGATGGTCACCGCGGGCAGGAACATGTGCTGGACCGCGGAGAACCAGGCGTCGAGGCGCCCGAGCAACAGCGTGTCGATGGTGACCATCCCCGTCAGTGGTAGCTCCATCCCGAGGAGCGTCCAGGTGTTGTCGAGGAAGATGGTGCTGCTGATGCGGCCGCTCGTCGGGAAGATCCCGAGGTAGATGGAGAAGAACAGGATCAGCAGCGGCCCGGACCAGTAGATGGGCACCGAGATGCCCGCGAGGGCACCGATGCGGGTCGCGTGGTCCGTCAGCGTGTCCTGTTTCACGGCCGAGAGCACGCCCAGCGGGATGCCGAGCAGCAGCCCGATTGCCTGCCCGTACAGCGCCAGCTCGATGGTGACCGGGAGCTTGTCCATCAGGACCTGCCGCACCGGCGTCCCCTTGGCGATCTGGTAGGACTGGCCGAACTTGAACTGGGCCGCGTCCGTGAGGAACCGGACGTACTGCACCATGAAGGGGTCGTTCAACCCGAGTTCCTGGCGAACCTGTGCGACCTGCTCGGCCGACGCTCGTTGCCCGAGGATGACCCTGGCCGGGTCCCCCGGCGCGAGGTGAAGGATGGCGAAAACCAGTGACGCCACGCCGAACAGGACCGGGACGAGCAGTATCAGTCGTTTGAGTACGAACCGCTTAGAGACCATTTGTGCGAGTGAACAACAGGGAAGATGGGGCCGCGTTACTTGAGCGTGACCGTCTCGAGGTACGGGCCACCGACGGAGCTGACCGTGTACGAGTCGGACTCGACCTGTTCGTTGACCGCGCGCAGCGTCTGTGCGTAGTCCACGAAGATCCACGGCGCCTCCTCGTGGGCCATCTTGTTCGCCTCCTTGTACAGGGACTTGCGCTTGGCCTCGTCGTAGGTCGACTGCGCCTCGCGGACGGTCTCCATGTACTCGGTGTTCGCCCAGCCGGCGGCGTTCAGCGTCGAGTAGCCCTCGGTGTCACGGCTGACCCAGTCCTGGCCGTCGGGGACGGCGTCCATCTCGACCTTCGGGTCGAGCAGGACGTACAGGAAGTTGTCCGGGTCGGCGTTGTCGGTGTACCAGCCGAGGAAACACGCGTCGTGCTTGCCGGCGTCCGTGTACTCGAGGTACGAGGAGAACGTCGAGAACTGGTTGATGTTCACCGTCAGGCCGATGTTCTCGAGGTCGGACTTGACCTGGTTGGCCGTCTGGATGGGGCTCGGGTTGTACCCGCGCGGATTCGAGAACGTCGCGAGTTCGAACTCGAGGTCGGCCTCGCCGGCCTCCTCCAGCATCGACTTCGCCTTCTCCTTGTCCGTCGAGTACGGACTGAGGTTCTCGTTGTGACCGAGCACGTCCGGCGGGAGCGGCTGGTCGGCCTGGCTGGCGAAGCCCTGGTAGATCTGGTCGACGATCGCCTTCGTGTTCACCGCGTGGCTGATGGCCTGGCGGACCTTCTTCTTGCGGAAGGCCTCCTTGCGGCCCATGTTGAACGCCATGTAGCCGACGTTGATGCCGTTCTTCGAGGCCAGCGACGCCGCGTCGGAGTTCTGGACCTGCTTCGAGGACTGGGAGTCGAGGTTGTCCGTGATGTGGGACTCGCCCTCGATGACGCTCGAGACGCGCGTGGAGTTCTGCTTGATGGTCGAGAACACGACGCCGTCGACGTTCGGGCCGTCGCCCCAGTAGTCGTCGTAGGCGCCGAGCTTGACGCGCTGGTTGGAGTTGTCGAGTTCCTCGAAGGTGAACGGCCCCGTACCCTTCGGGTCCTTCCCGAGTGCGACCTGGTCGCTCGGGTTCGCGCCGAGGGACTCGATCTGGGCCTTCGAGAGGATGGCCGCCGCGAACATCGCGAGGTTGCGCAGGAACGGCGCGTACTTCTGGGTGAGCGTGATCTTCAGCTCGTAGTCGTTGCTGGCGTCGATGCTCTTGACCCAGCTGCCGAAGGTGAACGGCCCGTAGCCCGAGCGGTTCTTGTCGCCGAGGTAGTAGTCGTACTCGGAGTCGGTGAAGCGCCGGATGGTCGCCTTCGCGTCGGCGGCCGTGAACTCCTCACCGTTGTGGAACGTCACGCCCTCCTGGAGTGTCAGCGTCGCGGTCGTCCCCTCGAGACTGTACTCCGTCGCGAGCCCGTCGCCGAGCTGTCCACCACTCCCCGGTTTGAACCGGATGAGCTGGTCGAAGATCTGGTTGGTGACCTTCGCGACCTCCCCGCTCGTCGTCTGCTGCGGGTCGTAGTTGGTCGGGTGGTCACCGCGGGCGTACACGAGTGTGCCGCCACCGCCACCCCCGGTGAGCGACCCGAGACACCCAGCCGTCGTGGTCGCTGCCACCGTGGCGGTCCCTGCTGCCTTCAGGAAACTGCGCCTGTCTACCGTATCACGTGCCATAGCCACGAGTGGCACCGTGCCCATTATAAACATACCGATACCGTGACACACAGAAACAAGGATATGAGTACGTGTTACAGGGTGAAATCGACAGATAGCAATACTTGCCAGAGAGGCCGTCTATCACCGATATATGCCAGCGATGGCAATCGGAGAAGCGGTGAACCCGGCCGGGAAACGTGGGCAGGGTCCCCGGAGGAAGCGGCCGCCGGTCACCGGGGTACGGCCGGTCCCTGTTCGAGTCGAGGGGGCATCGACTACCGGTACAGGTGGCACGCGGTCTGGTGCCGGTCGCCCTCGAGGTCGGGGTCCTCGCGTTCGCAGGGGGTCTCGAAGGCGTCCTGCAGGCGGGCCTGTGCCTGCGCCCACTCCTCCGCGACCACCAGTTCGCACACGTCCCGGACGATGCTGCCGACCTCGCCGCGCGGTGGCTCCTCGAACTCGCGGTCGATGAGGGCGTCGACCAGGTCGCTCGTCGACGCGCCGCCGTCGGTCGCGGTCTGCATCGGCGGTTCCTCGTCGTCGGCCGCGGCGCGGTCTCTCCCGGCCTCGTTCTGGACGGCCTCGAGGGGGATGTCGCGGTCCTCGACGCGCTGGCGGAAGTCCATCACGGCGCGGAACGTCTCCTGGTCGACCTCGAGGTCCTCGGGCGGGATGACCTGCGGGCAGCGCGTCCGGAACGAGCAGCCCGACGGCGGGTCGATGGGGCTCGGCACGTCGCCCTTGAGGATGATACGGTCGTCGGTATCCTCGAGCGGGTCGGGTCTCGGAATCGAGGAGAGCAACGCCTCGGTGTAGGGGTGCTCCGGCTCGTCGAACAGCTCCCAGGTCGGCGCGGTCTCGACCACCTGTCCGAGGTACATCACGGCGACGCGGTCGCAGATGTGCCGGACGACGGAGAGGTCGTGGGCGATGAAGAGGTAGGTGAGTCCGAACTCCTCCTGGAGGTCCTCCATGAGGTTGAGGATCTGGGCCTGCACGGAGACGTCCAGCGCCGACACCGGCTCGTCGGCGACGATGAAGTCCGGGTCGACGGCGAGCGCCCGGGCGATGCCGACGCGCTGGCGCTGGCCGCCAGACATCTCGTGGGGGTAGCGGTCGAACTGCGCCGGTTCGAGGCCGACCGCCTCCATCAGTTCGACGGCGCGGTCGCGGCGTGCCTCGCGCTGTGACTTCCCGCCCGTGTTCTCGGGCAGGCCGTGGATCTTCAGCGGCTCGATGATGGTCTGGCCGACCGTCATCCGGGGGTCCAGCGAGGACAGCGGGTCCTGGAAGATCATCTGCATGTCCTGTCGCTTCTCGCGCATGCCGCCACTGTTCAACTCGCCGAGGTCGTCACCCGCGAAGACGACGGTCCCGTCGGTCGGTTCGAGCAGTCGCAGGATGGTCCGGCCGGTCGTGGACTTCCCACAGCCGGACTCGCCGACCAGCCCCAGCGTCTCGCCCTCGTAGATGTCGAGGTCGACCCCGTCGACCGCCTTGACGGTCTGTGGCTCGTTCGAGAGCCACCGGTCGAGCAGGTCGTCGGCCCGCGAGAAGTACTTGTGCAGGTCGTCCACCTCGAGGAGTGGCTCCCCGGTGAACTCCTCGCGGCCCGCGGAGACGGAGTCGAGGTCGGCGCCGTACTCGCTCTCGTCGAACTCGTCGAGGACGCACTTCGCGCGGTGGTCGACGTCGCCCCCGCCGTGTTGTTTGAACGGTATCTCGCCGCTGGTGCACTCGTCGGTCGCCCACGGGCACCGGGGCGCGAAGTGGCAGCCGGCGGGCATGTCGATGAGGTCCGGGACGTTCCCCTCGATGGGGGTCAGCCGGTCCGAGTCCTCGGTCGGGATGGACTCCAGCAGCGCGTAGGTGTAGGGATGGGAGGGGTTGTGGAAGATCTCCTCGACGGGGCCCTCCTCGACGATCTCGCCCGCGTACATCACGGCGACGCGGTCGCAGGTCTCGGCGACGACGCCGAGGTCGTGCGTGATGAACAGCACGGACATCCCGAAGTCGTCCTGCAGGTCGTTGATGAGGTCGAGGATCTGGGCCTGGATGGTCACGTCCAACGCGGTCGTCGGCTCGTCCGCGATGAGCAACTTCGGGCGGCACGCGAGCGCGATGGCGATGAGGACGCGCTGGCGCATCCCGCCGGAGAACTCGTGTGGGTACTCGTCGACGCGGGACTCGGGTTCGGGGATGCCGACCGCGTCGAGGATGTTGATGGTGTCCACCATGACCCGGTCGTCCACGTCCCGGTCGGGGAACAGCTCGCGGATGGCGTTGAGCCACGTGTCCGGGCGCTTGCCGTCGTAGCGGTGCAGGCGCAGGCTCTCTGCGACCTGCTCGCCGACGGTGACGGCCGGGTTGAGCGAGGTCATCGGGTCCTGGAAGATCATCGAGATGTCTCCGCCCCGGATGTCGCGCATGGCCGACTCGGGGGCGGCGGTCAGGTCGACCACGTCCCCGGAGACGAACTCGTCGGCGCGCTTCGGGTACTTCTCGCTCAGCTCTCCCGCCAGCTCGGCGTCCCGGAACGTCACGGCCCCGTCGGCGACCTCGCCGGGGTCGTCGACGAGTTGCATCGCCGACAGTGCGGTGACGCTCTTGCCGGATCCGCTCTCGCCCACGAGCCCGACGGTCTCGCCCTCGCGGATGGTGAGGTCCACCCCGTCGACGGCCTTCACCGTGCCACGCTCCGTCTTGAACTGCGTGCGCAGGTCGGAGAGAGACAGTAGGTCGGTCATTGTCTCCACGTGGCAATACTGGCCGGAAATAGCTTTCCACATGTGAGCCGATAGCTCGGTTCACGAAGGGAACGCTTTTGTCCGTCCCTCTCCGGCCCGAAGGTATGGACGAAGCCGACGACCAGCAACACGTCGCGAACCGCGTGCTGCCGGTCTGGGAGCACGTCGTCGCGGACATGGAGGCGACCGCCGAGGAGTACCGAGAATCGGGCTGGGAAGCCCTCGAATGCCACCCCGGCGACATCGCGACCATCACGGAGGGCGAGGGCCACACCGGCCTCGACGTGGTGCTGCCGGACGACGAGTTCGACCGCGTCGAGTCGGCCTACGACGCCGACGGCGACTTCGACGAGGTCGAGGTGTTCCGCGCGGTCGAGGAGGGCATCGTCTTCGCCGTCGCCGCCCTCAAGAACGCGACCAGCCAGACGGCCATCCTCGTGCCGACCTACTACGACAGCGACACCTCGCGAGACTTCATCCAGATGGTGAAGGAAGAGGGCGAACTCCGCCTGCACCTGCGCCCGCTGGACCAGCGCCGCGTCCTCACGTTCACCCAGCACGACTCCGCACCGTTCCTGCCCGGGGGCGACTGAGCCACATGGCGACCGACCCCGACGAGGGCTCCACCGACGTCGCCGACGTGGTCGCGGCCCAGCGCGACGACCTGCTGGCCGACGCGACCGCCATCGCCGACGAGTACCGCGAGGCGGGCTGGACCGCCCACGCCCTGGAACCGACCGAGGTGCGGCCACTGACGGGCGACGATACGGCCGAGCAACACGTCGGCCTCGAGGTCGTCGTCCCGGCCGACCAGTTCGAGCCGGTCGACGCGGCCGTCACGGCCGAGAATGCCGGCTTCGACGCCAGCGAGGTGTACAGCCGCCGGGTCGAGTCGGTCGCGCTCGTCATCGTCGCGGTCGCCGACCCCGCGACCGAGACGGCCGTCGTGGTCCCGCTGCACTACGACGTCGCGGCCGCCGAGCCCATGCTCGACACCGCCCAAGAGCGCGGCGAGTTGCTCACCCACGTCCGGCCCGCGGACGCACCGGAGAACGACCCCGACGGCGGGCGCGTCGTCACCTTCGCCCACGACGACCCCAGCCTTTTCGTGCCCGGGATGGGGAGTCTCGACTGAACAGATGGACACCTCGAACCCCGAGTACGAGTTCCTCCTGACCCTCGCGTGGCGCACGTTCCTGCTCGCCGTCGCGGGGTTCGGGTTCTCCAGCGTCGTGCTCGGCAACCTCCCCATCGTGCCCGTCGTCTCGCCGGACCTGCCCGGCGCGCTCGCGAACGCCGGCCGGCTCGCGACGCTCGTCGTCGCGCTCGCCTACCTCTCGCTGCGCCTGGAGGCGTACCGGGCGGAGAAACTGCCCGCGGAGCCCGACGACGCGACCGGGGAGTGACCTACTCCTCCTGCTCGCGCAGTTCCGAACTCGCCTCTCTGACCTCGCGCATCACCGACGAGATGCGCTCTTCGGCCTCGAGTTCCTCCTCGACCGAGAGGTTCACGCCCTCGACCTCCAGCAGGAACTTCGCGACCTCGGTCGCCTCGTACATCACGTCGTCCAGCTCCTCGGCGGTGAAGAAGTCACACATCGCGCCGTAGAGGAACGTCGCGCCCGCGGTGCGGATCTTGTCCTCGAACGCCGAGCGCGCCTGGTTCACGGCCTGTGGCGTGTACGTGTCGGTCATGAACGGGACGAGTTCGGGCAGGTTCTCGCCGATCTTCGTCATCTCGACGCCCGTCTCTGTCCGGAAATCGGAGCACAGCCGGGCGATGGCCCACTCGCGGGCCGTGATGTAGGTCCGGTCGCGCAGGAACTCGTTGACGCGCTCGTACTGCGCCCCGTCCATCTTCTTGAAGCGGTCGTACGTCGCCACGTCCTCGGGCACGTCGAGGTTGTCGTCGTCCGGGACGCCGGGGGTGGGGTCGGCGTCGGGTTCGGTGGACTCGGGTTCGGTGGACTCGGGTTCTGTGGACTCGGGTTCGGCGGGTTCGGAGTCGGCGGGTTCGGGGCCGGTGGACGCGGCTCCGTCTGCCGCCGGTTCGGTCGACGCCGGGTCCGACGCCTCGGCGTCGTCGACAGCCTGTTCGGGCTCGTCTCGGGTCGGTGTCTCCGGCTCCTCGTCCGTCGCCGCGGGGCCGTCCTCGGGCGTCTGCTCCGTCATTGGCTGTGGGTCTGGGGGCGACCGGGAAAAAGCTTCGCTGGCTGTCGTGTGGTGGCTGTAAGTGGTGTGGTGTCGTGGTGGTCCCACCGGGACGGGTCGAGATGGCATCTGGGGCGACGAACAGGTGACTCGCGCCGATGGCGATGAGAGACAGCCGCCGCCCCGCACAGCACCGCACCACGCCCTCCCCAGCCGACTCCCGCCATTCCGCTGGCGCTCCATTCCGGTCGTCCCTCGCGCGCCTCCGCCGACCAGCCTCACATTGCGAGGCGACCAGGTCGCCTCGCGTTCGGCGGTCGGTCAGCACGCGCCACCCGGCAATCAGGATTCCATCGCCCGTGAGAACACCATCACGAATCACCATCACGGTTAACGTGTGAACCCGTGGCTATACCCGGTGAGACACTCGCGTGGCAAATATTGTCATGAGACGACGTGACATCCTGAAGTCGGCGGGCACAGCACTGGCAGCCACGGGCGCGGTCGCGGCCGGCTCGTCGCCATCTCTCGCGGCGGGTGGCACCTTCACCGACGAGTACTGGGACGGCTACCACTACACGAAGTACGTCCCCTCCGACGGGGCGGCCGGCAAGCCACTGGTCGTGATGCTCCACGGCTGCGGGCAGGAGCCGGCCGAGTTCGCCCGCGCGACCCGGATGAACGCGGTGGCAGAACGGGAGGGGTTCGTCGTGGTCTACCCCGACCAGTCGTCGTTCGCGAACAGTTTCGACTGCTGGAACTGGTACTACGACTACAACACCGAGCGCGGGTCGGGCGAGGGCGAGAGCATCACCAGCATCGCCCAGCACGAGCTATCGGTGGAGTCACTCGACGCCTCGCGGGTGTACGTCGCCGGCTTCTCCGCGGGTGCGGCGATGGTCCCGAACCTGCTCGTGGCCTACCCCGACGTGTACGCCGCAGGTGGAGTCCACTCCGGGCTGGAGTACGACGCCGCCGACACCGCGACGGGCGCGACCTACGCGATGACCTGGGGCGGCCCGGACCCGTACTCCCAGGGCGAGGCAGCCTACGACGCGATGCAGGCCAACGGCGTGGTCGGGGAGGTCCCGACCGTCGTCTTCCACGGGACCGCGGACATCACGGTCTACCCGGTCAACGGCGACCAGGCGACCCTGCAGGCCATCGAGACGAACGACCTCGCGAGCGACGGGGCCGACGACGAGAACGTGGACGCCACCCCGGAGTCGGACGTGTCGGGGACCACGGGGGGCTACGACTGGCGACGACGGCGCTTCGAGGACGGGTCGGGCGACGTCTCGGTCGAGTACTGGGAGGTCGAGGGGATGGGCCACGACTGGGCCGGCGGGGACGCGGGCGAGGCCTACACCGCGCCCGACGCGCCGGACGCCAGCGAGGCCATGTGGACGTTCTTCTCGCGCTGGTAGTCGCTCCCAGTCCTCGCGGCTTCGGTGGGCGTCTCCGGGGTCTCCTCGCGGTCGTCGTGTTCGTCCTCGGGACCGAGCGACACCTCGGTCACGGTCTCCCACGAGGTCTCGTCGACCACCACGAGTTCGGACTCGCTGAAGACGTACAGGTAGTCGTCGAGGTACACCGCCCGGGTCGCGGGCGCGTCGGTCCGGACGAACGTCTTGCGGTCGAGGTCCTCGCCGAAGACGTAGCCGCCGCGTTCGGTGGGTAGGAAGAACGCGTCGTGCTTCGGGTCGTGGAGGAACGCGTGGTGCGTTCTGGCCACGGCGGACCACCGGGCGTCGAGGACCTTCGACCTCGCGACGGTCGGGTTCTGCGGGTCGGACACGTCGAAGACGGTCGCCTTCACCTGCCCGTCCTCCTGCCCGATGCCGAGCATCCGGTCCTCGCCGAGGGGGTGGAGGTACCGGGAGAAGCCGGGCAGTTTCACCTCGCCCTTCACCTGCGGGTCCGACGCATCGGAGAGATCGACCACGTAGAAGGGGTCGATCTGCCGGAACGTGACGACGTAGGCCGTGTCGCCAACGAACCGGACCGAGTAGATGCGCTCGGTGACGCCCATGTCGTGGACCGAACCCTGGACCGAGAGTTCGGCGTCGAGCATGTAGAGGTCGTTCGTGGAGTTCGCACCCCACGGGTCGACCGTGGTGGCGATGCGGAGGTTCCCGTCGTGCTCGTCGAGTGCCCACTGGTTCAGCGGGCGACCAGGCACCTCACCGGTCTCGGCCACCGACAGCGAGTCGCCGTCACCGTCGATGGCGACCTTCACGATACCGGATCGCAGCATATCGCGCTTTCGCTCCTCGACGTACTGCTGGTAGCCCTGCTGGAACTCCTTCCGGAGGTCCGTGCGCTCGTCGGGGTCCTGGCGGGCGAGCCAGCTCTCGACGAGCGCCCGGAGTTCGATCTGCCGGGCGCGGGGCGAGAGGTCGTAGGAGGCGATCTCGTCGAGGCGGTTCTCGGCCTGCCGGTCGAGCAGGTCCGTCGATTCGAGGTAGCCACGGACGACCTCGCCCCGGCTGGCACGCTTCGTGTAGGTCAGGTACACCGCGTTCTCGGAGACGTAGGTCGCCGAGTGCGCGTGGGTGCCGAGGACGGTCACCGAGTCCAGCGTCTCGCCGGTGTCGGGCGAGAGGACCGCGGTGGTGTAGGTCACCGTCGCGTCGGTCTGGTCGGTCGGGTGGTACACGTCGGTACAGGCGATGCCCGGCCCGTCACCGAAGGGTTCGACCGGGCACGGGTGGTCGGGGCGCACACCCTTCTGGAGGACGAGGTAGAGCTTCCCGTCCATGAGCCGGACCGACCGGACGCTCGCGTTCAGGGTGCGCGACCAGGTCCGGTCGGGGGACTCGGGGTTCGACACGTCGTAGGCGTAGACGCCCTGCCGGTCGAAGACGACGAGGGTGTCACCCGCGAGCAGCAACTTCCCGGAGGCCTCGATGTTCTCGACCACCGCGGGCGCGGCGGGGTCGCTGGTGTCGAGGACCCGGGTCTGGCCGTGCTTGCCCCAGTACCCCCGGCCGTCGGCGTAGTAGACCGTCGAGCCGTCGGGCGCGGTCTTCACCCGGTCGGGCTCGTCGATGCCGGCTTCCTGCACGTTGGTCTCGGAGACGCGGGAGGCACCGCCACCACCGGCCTGACTGGCGCCCCCGTCCCCGCCCTCGGCAGCGCCGGCCTGCGCCCCGTCGGTGGTCGCCTCGACCGTCGGTTCGGCGGCCGCACCGCCGCTTCGGAGGTAGACGGCGCCGCCGCGGTTTCGCTCGTGGGCGGCCTGCACGTACGTCGCGAAGGCGGCTTCGGAGTCGAACTGTTCGACGCTGCCGTCACCGGCGACGGAGGCGGGGTCGTCCGTGCCCGGGTCGTCGGTGTCGTCCGGGGCGGGACCCAGCGTCCCGTCGAAGCCACCGGTGACGGCGACGAGACCGGCACCGACGGCCGACACCACGAGGAGGAGGGCCACTGCGACTGCGGGGATGGAGGTTCGCATATGCGATACCTCTGTCCGGGAGACAAAGGCAGTATCCCAGGCTTAAACGCCGCTTTCAGTTTGCCCGGTACGAACTGCCGGAGCGGGGTGGGGCAACGGTTTTCACCCGTGCGGGAGGATGGTACGCACATGAGAGTGCTGCTAGGCATCGAGGGGAGCGACGAGTCGATGCGGACCCTGCGGAAGACGATCGAGCGGGCGAAGGAGGCCGGCGACGAGTTGACCATCGTCGTCGTCGAGAAGGACGAGGCCAAGCGCGAGCAGTCGGAGATGGCCGAGCAGGCCCGCGAACTCGTCTCCCAGTCCGGCATCGACGCCGAGGTCAGGACCGCCTCGGGCGACCCCGGGAGCACCCTCGTCGACATCGCGGAACGCGAGGGCTTCGACCAGCTCGCCATCGGCGGCGGCACCCAGAGCCCGATGGGGAAGATACGACTCGGTCCCATCACCGAGTTCGTCCTGCTCAACGCGAACGTCACGGTGAGACTGGTCCGATGAGTCCCGAACGTATCTACCCCGACGAACCGGCCGGGCCGTTCCCCACGCCACCCCGGTCGGTCGAGGACAAGGAGGGTCGGACCATCGACCTCGAACCGGCGGACATGGACGACGTGGACGACATCACCGCGATGTACCGCGACTTCGACCCGGCCGACCGCGCCCAGGGTATCCCGCCGACCGGCGAGGACCGCATCCGCGACTGGCTCGACACCATCGTCGGCGAGGGCGTGAACCTCTGCGCCCGCCACGACGGGGAGGTCGTCGGCCACGCCACGCTCGTCCCCGACACCAGCACCTTCGACACGGACGCGGTCGCGTACGAACTCGCCATCTTCGTCCTGCAGGCGTACCAGCGCGCCGGTATCGGCCGCGCCCTCCTCGAGACGCTACTCGGCCAGGGGAAAGAGCAGGGCGTCGAGCGCGTCTGGCTCACCGTCGAGCGCTGGAACACCGCCGCCGTCTCGCTCTACCGCGACACCGGCTTCGAGACCTGCGGCTCCGAGAGTTTCGAACTGGAGATGTCGTTGCTGCTCGCGGACGAGTAAGCGCGGCGGCCCCGCCGGCGACGGGCGACTGCCGGTCAGACCGACAGGAGCGGTTGACTGGCGTACAGGAGCACGTATTCTGCGGCCTTCGCGAGCACGTCCCCGGAGTCGCTGGTCAGCGGCTCGCGGGGCACCACGATGAAGTCCGCCTCGAGGTCGTCGGCGGTGTCGAGGATGACGCTACCCGGGTGCTGTGTCTTGCGGTGCGTCGAGAAGCCGTAGGCGGTCGAGCTGTTCAGCGGGACGTCGGTCGCGCCGACGCGCGCCTCGACCTCCTCGATGAACGTCTGGGCGTCCTCGGCGACCTCCTGCTGGTCGATGGCGCCCTCCTCGATGCCCCGGACCACGTCCTGGCCGACGACGTAGACCGCGTGGACCCTGGCGTCGTACTTCTCGGCGATGGCCTCCGCGTACTCGACGGCCGTGACGGACTCGTCGCTGCCGTCGACCGGCACGAGGACCATCTCGACGTCGAGCGGCGCCGCCGCGGGCGGGGAGTCGGTCATGTCCGAGAGTGCGACGCGGGGGACCAAAAAGCTACAGGGGACAGTGCGCCCCGTGGACCACGAACCGGGACCGGGGCGCGGGCTTTATGCCATCCCGCCGCGACGCCTCAGGTATGTTCGATACCGTCGTCATCGCCACCGACGGCTCCGAGAGCGTCAGACGGGCCGTCTCGGTCGGGCTGGACCTCGCCGAGCGCTTCGAGGCGACCGTCCACGCCCTGTACGTCGTCGACGCCTCCGAGGTCGAGTCGTCCCCGGAGTCGGTGCGAGACGAGTTCCGCTCCGCCCTCGAAGAGAGCGGTGAAGAGGCCCTCGAGACGGTCACCGACGAGACCGACGCCGAGGTCGTCACCGCGGTCCGCGAGGGCCGCCCCGCCGCCGAGATCTGCGAGTACGCCCGCGAGGTCGACGCGGACCTCGTCGCCACCGGGACCCGCGGCCGCCACGGCGAGAACCGCTTCCTCATCGGGAGCGTCGCCGAGCGCGTGGTCCGCACCTGTGACCGCCCCGTGCTGACGGTGCGGCAGTTACAGGAGAAGTCGTAGTCCAGCCGGCGGCGCTGGCACCCGAGAATCGCCGGTTCACCGATGTCTTCGGCCCGATAGACTAAGTGCGCTGGCCTGCTCTCACGCAGTATGTTCGGGTCGGTCCCGGGACGGTACCGGTCCGTTCCACTCACACTCCTCGGCCTCGGATACCTGGGTGCCGCAGTGGCACACCTGACCTGGAGCCGTGACCGGCTGGTCTCCACCGTCACCGAGTCCGCCCTGCTGTGTCTCCTGGCGGTCTGTCTCCTCTACGGCGCCTACCGCCTCTCCCGACTGGAGCTCGGGGTCCGTGACAGCCTCCGGGTCCTCTCGTGGACGCTCGCGTCGGCCGGCGTGGGGTTCGTCGTCGCCGCCGTCCTCATCGCGATGCAGCGACTCGACGGCGTCTTCGTCCAGAACGTCCCGGTCCTGCTGCTGAGCGCCTCCGGGGCGACGGCCGCCATCGGCATGGCGGTGACCGAGTACCGGGAGCGACTGCTCGCCGAGCGGGCGACGCTCAGGTGCCAGAAGGCCGCCGTCGACAGGCTGAACCGGCGGGTGACCGTCCTCAACCGTGTCCTTCGACACGACCTGCGCAACGAGACGACCATCATCCGCGGGTACGCCGACCTGGTCGCCGACGACGTCGACGACCCGGCGGCACGCGACGCCCTCCGGATGGTGCGCCGCCACTCCGCCGACGTCGAGCGCCTGAGCCGGCAGGCCAAGCGGCTCAACCAGGTCTGGGAGGAGGACGACCGCACCGACCGCGACCTCGTGTCCGTGGTCGCACAGAGCGTCGACGCCGCGTCGTCCGCCCACGGCACCACGGAACTCCGGACCGACCTCCCGGGGTCGGCGTGGGCCAGCGTCCACCCGCGGTTCGGCTTCGCCGTGACCGAGGCCGTCGACAACGCGCTCCGGCACAACGACCCCGGGACCGACGTCGAGGTGTCGGTCAGCGACACCGGCGAGGGGACCGTCGCGGTGTTCGTCACCGACACGGGCACCGGCATCCCGGCCGACGAGGTCGCCGCCATCAGGGACGGGACGGAGGACGCACTGGTGCACTGCTCCGGCCTCGGCCTCTGGCTGCTCTACTGGACCGTGACGCTCTCGGACGGGACGCTTTCGTTCACCGAGAACGACCCGCAGGGGACCGTCGTCGAGATGACGGTGCCCGCGGCCGAGGCGGCGCGAGAGTGACGAACCGGCGGTTTCTTCCCGCCCCACCCGTTCTGTCCGGGCATGTACGAAGACGTCATCGACGACGAGGACATGCCGCTGTCCCGCAAATCTATCCTGCCCGGGACCGGCTTCTTCGTCCCCGACGAGATCGACGAGGAGCGACAGGAACGAGAGATCGCCGCCGCCCTCGATGGAGAATCGGTCGCCGTCGTCGCCGACCCCGACGCCGACGGCCTCGCCTGTGTCGCGCTCGTCCGCGAGGTGTTCGGCGAGGGTGCACTCGTCCCCGCCGGCCCGCACGAACTGGAGGACGGCCTCCAGCGCGTCGCCGACTACGCCAGCCCCGACGTGCAGGTGTTCGTCTGTGACCTCTGCCCGGACAAGTTCGAGTACGTCGACGAGGAGCTGGAGGCGCTCATGGCCAACAGCGCCTCCGTCCGGTGGTTCGACCACCACCAGTGGCACGACGACGTGGCCGCGAAGGTCCGCGAGGCCGGCGTCGACCTCGTCGTCGGCGACAGCGAGGAGGAGTGCACCGCCGACGTGGCGCTGCGCTCGCTCGACTACGACTTCGACGAGCAGTACGCCGAACTCGCCGCGGTCACCCGCGACCACGACCTCTGGCTCCGCGAGGACCCCCGCTCGGACGACATCGCCGACCTCGCGTACTGGCTCGAACCCGAGGAGTACGTCGACATCGTCGCCGAACACGGCGTCGACCTCCCGCCGGAGGCCGAGGAACTGCTCGCCGAGCGCCGCGTCGAGAAGGAGGCGCTCATCGAGAAGGCGGTCCAGCGCGGCGAGATTCGCGAGATCGGCGACTGGAACGTGGCCGTGACCTACGGGCGCTGCTCGCAGAACGAGGTCGCCGAGGCCTTCCGCGAGCAGGGCGCCGACGCCACCGTCATCGTCAAGCCCGCCGGCTCGGCCAGTATCCGCGGCACCGACGCCTTCCAGCGCTGCCACGAGGTCGCCGGCCAGGTCAACGGCGGCGGCCACCCCAAGGCCGCGGGCTGCAAGCCCCGCATCTACGACGACATGCTCGACTACGCCCACCACTGGACGACCCGCGGCGCGACGACGAAGCAGGTCATCCTCGACGCCTTCCGGAACCTCCCCGAGGAGGACGACGAGGGTGTCGAAACGGAGCGATAAGGAGACACCGCTGCCGGCGACCCAATTGACGAACCGAGGACAAGTTCTTTATCTGGTACGAGAGAAGGCAGAGACATGCGTCCCCTCGCTACCCTCCGCCGGTCGCCCACGGACGAGGCGTGGCTCTACGCGCTTCCGGCCGGCCTCCTCGCCGCGCTCGTCATGAGCGTCGACTACGCGCAGTCCGCCTCGAACCTCCTCGACCTCCAGGCCGTGTTCGCCGCGGGCCTCCTCGGCGGGCTACTGTACAGTCGCCGAACGACCAGGAGCCGCCGCGTCGGCCTCCTGACCGGGCTCGTCGGGTCCGTCGCGGTGCTGTGGCCCGCGGTCGACATGCTCGCGTTCGTCGCCGGCCTGTCACAGCCGGCCTGGTTCACCGCGGTCCAGGTCGGCCTCGTGGTCGTCGTCGCCGGCCTCGCCGTGGCACTGTGTGGCCTCCTCGGCGTCGCAGGCGCTGTCGTCGGTGACTGGCTGGCCGGGAAACTCCGCGGCGCATCGCCGGGTCACACGGCGAACTGACTCTCCCCGCGACCAGAACTATTCCTCCGACGCGATGGTCGCCTCGACAGTCGCTCGCGTCGGCAACCCGCCGCGAGCACCCGCACCACGACAGTTCTCGGCCGCCACCGCAGCCGCGAACCGGCCGGCTTGCCGTGCCGGCTCGCCCTCCAGGATCCACGAATCGACCAGTCCTGCCGAGAAGGCGTCGCCCGCGCCGGTCGTATCGACCGCCTCCACCTCGAAGGCAGGAACCTCGACCACCTCGTCGCTGTCGAGCAACAGTGCCCCGTCTTCCCCACGGGTCAGCGCCGCCCGGGAGACCCCCCGCGCTCGCAACTCGGCGGCGGCCTCGTATCCGGTACAGCCAAGATAGGACTCGATGGGCACCTCGCTCGACACGAAACAGTCCACCACGGAGAGGAGGTCGTCGATGGTCTCCTCGCGCGTTCCTCGCCCCTCCAGTTCCGCGAGTGGCCCCGCGAGGTCGAAGACGAGCGGTGGAAAATCGTCGTCCCGTGCCGCCTCGACCAGCGCCGAGACCGCGGCGTCGGGGGCGTACGCGCTCGTGAAGACGGCGTCTGCTTCCCGGCAGTACTCGAGGTCGTCCGCGTCGAGTCGAAGCGCCGGGACGCTCTCGCCCCCGGCGATTATCATGCGCTCCCCGTCGTCGTCCCGCAGAATCATCGTGTAGCTGGAGCGCTCCTCGCCGCGTTGCACTCTCGTCGCATCGATGCCGCGGTCGCGCAGGTCCGCGAGCACGCGGTCGCCATCGTCGTCACGGCCGACCCGGCTGACCACGCCCGTCTCACGCCCGAGCTTCGAGAGCCCGGCCGCCACGTTCGCGGCGACGCCACCGACCGCGAGCTGCTCGTCGCGGGCGAACGCGCCGCCGTCGGGTTCGGGCAGGTTCGTCACCGGGTAGAGCCGGTCGAGCAGGGCGCTCCCGACCGTGACGACCGTCGGCATCGCCTACCGCTCGCCGGCGACCCACTTGTGGCTGTACGCCGCACCGCAGGCACAGCGAGCGTAGGCGTGGATGACGTCACCCTCCTCGTAGAGGCCGCCGACGCCCTCGTTCTGCTCCTCGGCGAACGCGAAGACGTAGTCCACCTTCCCGCCGTCGCACTCGGGGCACTCCCCGCCGGTCAGGTCGGCCGCGATGGTCCCCTCGGTCCCCATCGCCTCCTTCGCGAAGGCCATGGCGTCCGAGCCGGTCCCGACGGTGAACGCGTTCCGGCCGCTCTCGCCGTCCACCACGATGATGATACCCTCGTCGGCGCGCTCGCCGTACTTCTCCAGTCGACCGATGTCGTCGACGAACGAGTCCGCGAGGTACAGTGCGACGTCGTCGGTGCGTTCACCGGCGAGGAATGCCGTCCGGGGTGAATCGCTCATAGGCGCGGTAGCGCCTCGAATGGTAAAAAGAACGCGAGTCGCGGGCGTGGGAAGTGCCCGCGGGGCTCGCACAGAGAAGGAATCCGGGACGAATCGGGTCAGTCTCGCGTTGCCTCGCGATGTACCCTGGGATATGCCACTATCGTGTCGGGAATCGACACCGATTCGCGTCCGTTGTTGCCTGCGATATGTGGTGTGGGATACGCCACATCGTCTCGTTCGTTCGTCGATACTGAAATCCCGGGTCGGGTCTACGAGCGCATCCGTGGGTCGGACGCGTCGAGCGGCCGTTCCTCCGGTCGGTCTCACCGGCGCATCCCCGGTCCGGAGACCGAACCGATGGGATGGATGCGCCCGCAGACGGGACGACTCGGAGCGGGTGTCAGCCGCTAGTCTAGACCGCGACGTACTGCTCGTCCGAGATGGTGTCCGGGACGTTCACACCATAGATGGTCGTCGCACCAGACTGGTCGACGAAACGGACCGTCGCGTCCTCCCCTTCTTGAAGTTCGTCACCAATCGAGCTCGGGCTGATCTGGATGACGACACGGTCCGAGGAGTTGCTGAGCACGATGTCATTGCTCGTTGCGCTGAGCTGGGTACTCAGATCATCGATGTTAGTGACTGCGAACGTGTCGGCACCGGCTGCAGCACCGTCCGCGAACGTCAGCGTTTTCGAAACGTCTTCGGTCGAGTACTCGACCGTAGCATCTCCAAGGTCGATGTCACCCGAGCCTGCGGACTTCATCACGGTGAAGTTCAGTCCAGTCACGTTGTTACCACCGACGGTCCCACTCGCGGAGACCACCGATATCTGGTTCGAGACTTCGGACTGTGCGTCCTGGCCCGTGTCGGAGGCCGTCGACTCGAGCAGCCCGGCCGTGTTGATGAGCACGCCAGCTGCGACAGCAGCGACGAGCACCATCGCGATGAAGATGATCAGCGTGCCGATACCGACCTGACCGCGGTCGCCGTCGTCTTCTGTAATAGTTGCGAACATTGTTACACCTGCACAAATTTCTCGCCGGAGATGGTATCCGGAACGTTCACGCCGTAGATCGTCGTCGCACCAGACTGGTCGACGAAACGAACCGTTGCGTCGCCACCTTCAGGTAGGACACTACTGAGGCCGCTACTGCTGAGGTCGATGGTAATCTTGATTCTTTCACTGGTGTTGTCCAGGACATCGTTAGTATCGCCCTTGAGGACTTCAGTGCCGAAGGCAGTCCCGCTTGCCCCGGAGTCGGAGTGTGCGAGAGTTTGCCTCGCGTTATCCGATTGATATTCTATGGTCGTGTCGTTGAGGTCGAGATTGTCCGAACCGGCGGACTTCTTGACCGTGAAGTTCAGCGTGTCCACGTCACCGTTGCTGTCGGTCTCACCGACAGCCGTGACCACGTCGATCTGGTTGGAAACCTGTGCTTGCGAGTCCGCGCCCGTGTCGGAGGCCGTCGACTCGAGCAGCCCGGCCGTGTTGATGAGCACGCCAGCTGCAACCGCGGCGACCAGCACCATCGCGATGAAGATGATGAGCGTACCGATGCCCACCTGGCCGCGTTCGCCGTTCGTTGTATTGTCCACTATCATTTTCCTGGGTGGGGATGCGCCCCAGATAGTCCATAGAAGCATACTACTATCAAGGCCCGTATCATTTCGAACGCCGAATCGGCCCTCGACTCACGACTCGATACGAGGGGAGAAACGAACCGAGAATCGCGCTGCTGTCTATCGATAATCTCGAGTCCATCGTCTCGGGTGTCGTCGCTACCGGGCCGAGAACCAACCGAGAATATACCAGATTCAGTACGTAACTTCGAGGTCCGATGCGTCGAGCAGGATCTGCAGCGTCTCCTCTGCCGGCAGCTCGTCGTCGAGTTGCTGTGCGTACCAGCGGAGTAACTTCGTGAACACGACCCGGATGTCGTTCGAGGTCAACTGTTCACGCGCGATACCGTCGTCGGTCTTCACCGTCACGTCCACACCGTACTGGGCACTCGCGTTCGCTAGCGTATCGGCGGGGTCGGTCGACCCGCTGGTCGACCGGTCCCGGTCCCAGGTGTCGGACCCGCCGTCTGGGATGATCGCCGGGTCCACGTCCGGTAACCGATTCTCACCGCCGTACGTGTTCGCAGGGGTGCCCTCGTTCGCCGTAACGACGAACCGGTTCTCGTCGAGGACCGTCAGGCGGTCCTCGTCGGGAGCCAGGTCCTCCGGCGAGAGGACCCCGTCTGCGTTCGCGTCCGCGTTGGTTGTGCGTTCGTTCATGTGTGTTCGTGCGCCCCGTGCGGGGGCGGTTGCGTCGTACCTCAGACTTTGACGAATTTCTCGTCGGAGATGGTCGACGGGACGTTGACGCCGTAGAGCGTCTTTGCGCCCGACGCGTCGACTATCTGTAACATCGCTTTTTCGCCCTCTGCGAGGTACGTTCCTTCGACTGCTGGGTCAGTGACGTTGATGGTGACGCGGATACGGTCGGAGCGGTCGTTCAGCGTCGTGTTCGAGTCGCCGCTCATCTTCGTGAGATTGATCGCGGCGTCGGACTCCGACAGCGTCACTGCTGACGTGTCGGAGACCCACTCGAAGGACGCCTTGGTCAGGTCTATGTCGCCGGCACCGGCTGCTTTCATCAAGGTGATGTTGACCTTGGTGATGCCGGTGCCGTTTGCGTTCACCTCACCGGTCGCCGAAACGACGGTGATGTGATTCGAGACCTGGGCCTGGGCGTCGGAACTCGTGTCCGACGCCTTCGCTTCGAGCATGCCGGCCGTGTTGATCAACACGCCAGCTGCAACTGCGGCCACCAGGACCATCGCGATAAAGATGATCAAGGTGCCGATTCCGACCTGCCCGCGGTCACCATCTTTTGATTCCGTTACGTTCATCGGTATTTCACCCCGTGTGCGAGCGGCTCACTCACGACCGCGCGGGCGAGATGGCCCACGGGTGCGTGACCAGCTGCGCATGGCCCGAATGGGCCAACCGGCAGCTGCGAGGACGAGACACTCTCGCCCGTCGCGGGCTGCCGCGAACGTCGTTCCCCGTTCCGGGGTGAGCCGATGTGTAGCATCACAGCTTGGGGAGTGTTCCCCGAGTGTGGCATCGGTGCAGGCACCTATCAAGGCCCGTATCATTTCGAACGCCGAATCGGCCGCCGACTCACGGCTCGATACGCCCACCGAGTCGGCCTGCGAACTCGTACGAGCCTCTATACGACACACGGCAGTAGTGTTCGACGGTGACTGCTGAGAGCACAGAGACGGTCGCAGGACTCGAACCACGTCGGGGAGCCGACGGCTCGCACGCGGGCGAGAACGAGTACTGAGACCACCACATGGGACTCCGAGACATCCTCGCCGATTTCCTCGGCACGGACGGCAACCAGGCACGGGGCAACGGACCCGGTGCCGGGCAGGGCCAGCAACAGCAGTCGGCGCAGGGGCCCCAGGGTGGGATGGGCGGCCAGGGTGGCCAGGGCGGCATGCCCGGACAGGGCGGTCCCGGCACCCAGCCCCAGACCGCGGGCGTCTCCATCGACGAGCTCGACCAGGAAGAGCAGATCGAGACGCTCGAACAGCGTATCGACGGGATGGAGGAGGACCTGCACAGTTCGCAGAACCAGCTCGAGACCATCCAGGGCTCGCAGGAGCAGGTCGCCGACCGCATCGAGGACGTGAACGACACGGTCCGCCAGCTGCTCGGCATCTACGACCAGTTGACCGCCAGCGCGAACCCGTTCATGGAGGGCGGGCAACCGGGGGCGGCCATGGACGAGGACGCCGAGGGGTTCGGCCTCGCCGTCGACGCCGAGGAACCGGCCGGGATGCCGGCCGGCGACGAGGACGAGGAGGCCGAACACGACGACGAGGACCCGGACGACAGGGAGGTCCCTGTCGAGCCGACCGCGTCGACGGGCGAGGCCGACGCAGACGAGGACGAGGGCGCCGCCGACGAGGAGGCGGTCTCGTTCGACGACCTGAAGGCGGAACAGGCGGCCGAGGCGGCCGCCGAAGCGGACCACGAGGCACTCGATGACGACGGTGACACGGAACAGACGACGCATGCGGAGGATGACGATGAACCGGACAACGAGATACAGGTCGAGGCGACGGCCGAGACGGAGGACGCGGAGATGAGTACCGTCGAACAGGAACCCGCCCGCCCGGACCGGGATGGCGACGACGAGTCACCGGCGGCCGATGCGGCGGCGGACCCGTTCGTCACGGCCAGCGGGCCCGGGAACGACGCGACACTGCCGGACCTCGCGGACACGTACGCGACGGACATCATCGTGTTCGAGTGGATGACCGACCTCGTGACCAGCGCGGGCCCCGCGGCGACGCTGCGGGCCATCGCGTACTACGAGGAGATCGGGTGGATCTCGCCGGCGGTCAAGGCCTACCTCGAGGGCGTGCTCTCGGGGCCGGACCTCGACCTGAACGTCGACCCGAGTCGCGACCCGGAGGAACTGGACGCCGAGGACCACGCCGAGAGCTACGAGTACATCATGAAGCTCAGCGCGGTCCAGGAGACGATGGACGACACCGGACTGTAACCATGGGACTGAGCACCAGCGGCGCGACGGCCATCCTGTTCGTGGGCTTTCTGCTCACCGTGAGCACCGCCTACCCGGTCGTAGAGACCGCGAACGAGCGGGTCACCGACGCGGTCGACGACCGCGGCGAGCGCGAACTGGACCGCCGGAACACGGACATGAACGTGACGAACGTGAGCTACAACGCGAGCACGGACACGCTGACCGTGACCGTCACGAACACCGGCTCGCGCTCCCTCTCGGTCGCCGAGACCGACCTGCTGGTCGACGGCGAGTACCGGACCGACGCGACGACCAGCGTCGCGGGCGACGGTGCGCGCGACCTCTGGATGCCCGGCGAGTCCCTCGCGTTCGAACTGACCGGCGTCACCACCGCCCCGGACCGGGTGAAACTGGTGACCGAGTACGGCGTCGCGGAAACGATAACGGAGGTGTAAGATGGCGAGTACGTCAGTCTCGAGTCTCATCATGTTCATCGCGGCGATGCTCATCGCGGTGAGCGTCGCCGGCACCATGGTGACCAACGTCGGCGAGGTGAGTAGCTCGATAGATGCCAAGAGTGCCGACGCGGCACAGAAGATCGACACCGAGGTGGACATCATCTCCGACCCCGGCAGTGCCGCGGTGTACGACGACGGGTCGGGCACCATCACGCTCCTGGTGAAGAACACCGGGAACGGGCGCCTGCCGAACGCGACGAGCAACGTCGACGTCCTCGTCGACGGCCAGTACGTCTCCGACGGCGACCGGTCGCTGACCGTCGTCGACGGGGCGGAGTGGCGGCCGGGCAACGTCGCCCGGCTCGACCTCGACCGGAGCCTCTCTGCGGGGTCGCACCGCGTGGTCGTCATCGTGAACGGCGACGAGGAGGTGTTCGAGTTCTACGTATGAACGACTACTACTCGCTCGGGTTGACCGACACGGACCGCGTGAACCACGCCTTCGGCGGCGGTATCCCCGCCGGGAGCATCGTGCTCGTCGAGGGGGTCGACGGCGCCGGCAAGTCGGTGCTGAGCCAGCGCATCGCCTACGGCGTCGCCGACGAGGACGCCTACGTCGGCTACGTCTCGACCGAACTCACGGCCGGCGAGTTCATCCGCCAGATGCACTCGCTGTCCTACGACGTGGTCGACCACCTGCTCTCGGGGAAGGTGCTGTTCCTCCACGCGGACGTGGACACGCACCGCAACGGCGACCGCCGCGAGTTGCTCTCGCGGCTGACCCAGCCCAGCCTGCTGTGGCAGGGCGACGTGGTCGTGGTCGACGCCTTCAGCGCGTTCCTGCGCAACGACCCGACGTTCGACGCCATCACCGGCGTCGGCGACGAGGACCACAAGATGGAGAACGTCCTCACGTACCTGCAGGGGATGACGGCGAAGGGGAAGTCGGTCGTGCTGACGGTCGACCCCGACGCCGTCACCGAGAAGGCCATGACGCCCATCCGGAGCGTCGCGGACGTGTTCCTGCAGATCGAGACGGAGACGGTCGGGCAGGCCATCAGGCGGACCATCCGCGTCCGCCGGTTCACCAACATGCGCGACCCCGTCGACGACTCCATCGGCTTCAACGTCCAGCAGGGTCGCGGGCTGACCATCGTGAACCGGACGGTGGCCTGAGATGGCGGAGTACGGCACCACCCGGATGTCCTCGGAGCTGCGCGCACAGGCCGAACAGCACCTGCACCTCATGGAGCACCTCCAGGAGTTCGGTGCGGAGTTCGGCGAGTACCCGACGCTGGTCGAGGACCCCGGCGACTACGGGTCCGACCGGCCGAACGTCTGCTACCAGGTGTCCGAGGACGTGTTCGTCCACGTCTTCGGGGACCTCGGCATCGACACCACGTACTACTGCATCGAGCCGACCCTCTCCGACCAGGAGCGCGACCTGTACGCACAGGTCCGCCAGCGCATCCTCGACCGGTCGGTGACCCGCCCCGCCCCGACCGAGAACGAGGAGTTCGAGAAGCACCTCGACGAGTTGCTGAACGAGGTCGTCACGGTCGGCGGGGCCATCCGGGGCATCGGCGGCGCCCTCGGCGGGAACCTCACCGTCGACCGCCAGACCTACGAGTCGCTGCGCTACCACCTGCAACGGGACATCGTCGGCCTCGGGCCGCTCGACCCGGTCATGCAGGACCCGGAGAACGAGGACATCCACGTCATCGGCCCGCACCAGTGCGACATCGACCACGGGACCTACGGGATGGTCGGCACGAACGTCGACTTCGGCTCGCTGGAGGCGTTCCAGAACTGGATCCGCAACATGGGCGAGCGCATGGACACCCCCGTCTCGGATTCGCACCCCATCATCGACTCGACGCTGCCGGACGGGTCGCGTGTGAACATCATCTTCTCCGACGACGTCTCCGTCAAGGGGCCCTCGCTGACCATCCGCCAGGGCGAGGAGATTCCGCTCTCCATCTTCCAGATCACGAAGTGGGGCACGCTCTCGCCCGAGCTGAGCGCGTACCTCTGGCTCTGCCTGGAGAACGAACAGACGGTGTTCGTCGTCGGCGAGACGGCGTCCGGGAAGACCACGACGCTCAACGCGAGCCTCTCGTTCATCCCGAACGACTCGAAGATATACACCGCCGAGGACACCGCCGAGGTGAAGCCGCCACAGGAGACGTGGCAGCAACTCCTCACGCGCGAGGGCTCGGGCGACGACAGCGCCGACGTCGACATGTTCGACCTCGTCGCGGCCGCGCTGCGCTCGCGCCCCGACTACATCATCGTCGGTGAGGTGCGTGGCGCGGAGGGCCAGATGGCGTTCCAGGCCGCCCAGACCGGCCACCCGGTGATGCTCACCTTCCACGCCTCCGACATCGTCTCGATGATACAGCGCTTCACCGGCGCGCCCATCAACGTCCCCGAGACGTTCATGGACAACTGCGACGTGGCGCTGTTCCAGAACCGCGTCAAGCAGGGCGACAAGGTGCTGCGCCGGGTGACCTCGGTCCAGGAGATAGAGGGCTACTCCGACTACGAGGGCGGTGTCGTCACGCGACAGGCGTTCAACTGGGACCCCCGCGAGGACACCGTCGACTTCACCGGCCGGAACAACTCCTACGTGCTCGAAGAGCAGATCGCGGAGCTGCTCGGCTACCAGGACACGCGGCTCATCTACGACGAACTCGACCGCCGCGCCGAACTCATCCGGCGGGCCATGGACGCCGACATCCTCGGCTACCACGAGGTCAACGAGTTCATCGCCGACTTCCAGCGCGACGGGCTGGAGGGTATCCCCGTCGAGACGGCCGACCTCCGGATGACCATCTGACCATGTCCACCGCCAGCCAGCAACCCGGCGACGTGAACGCCCTGCTGTCCTCCATCCAGGAGGCGTACCGCCGGATGGAGATGCCGGTCAGGACCTACCTGCTCATCATCGTCCTGCCGTCGTTCGTGTTCGCGGTCGGGACCATCGCGGTCACGTTCGCGCTGTCGCTCTCGCTGACGGTCGGCGGGCCGCTGGTCCTGCTCGGTGTCTTCTCGGTGTTCGCGGCGCTGCTGTACCCGAAGGCGGTCCAGGACAGACAGCGCAAGCAGATACGCCAGCGCTTTCACCTGTTCCTGACCCACATCACGGTCCTCTCGATGACGAACATCAACCGCATCGAGATCTTCCGCACCCTCGCCGAGGAGGACGAGTACCAGGCCCTCGCCGAGGAGATGGGCTACCTCGTCGCGCTGGTCGACACGTGGAACCAGAGCCTCGACGACG
Organism: Haloarchaeobius amylolyticus; assembly: GCF_026616195.1. Lineage (NCBI taxonomy): Archaea > Methanobacteriati > Methanobacteriota > Halobacteria > Halobacteriales > Halorubellaceae > Haloarchaeobius > Haloarchaeobius amylolyticus. Next base: position 26,973 of record NZ_JANHDH010000002.1, on the reverse strand, counting down.
CCTGCCGGATGCGCGCCCGGCAGGTGAACTCCCCCCTCCTGTCGGACTTCCTCGAACGTCTCGCGTACACCATCGGGGGCGGCCAGCAGATATCGGAGTTCCTCATCGACGAACAGGAGAGCATCATCCAGCAGTTCGTCATCCGGTACGAGGCCGACCTGAACAAGCTCGACGTAATGAAAGAGCTCTACCTCTCGATGATGCTGTCGACCGCGTTCGTCCTCGTGTTCGCCATCGTCCTGCCCGTGCTCGTCGGCGTGAACCCGACGCTCGCGGTCGGGGCGGTCATCGTGATGTTCGTCATCGTCCAGGCCGGCTTCGTCTACGCCATCCACGCCGTCTCCCCGTACGACCCGGTGTGGTACATCCAGGAGACGGCGGGGGACTACCCCCTCAAGCGCGCCATGCCCGCGGTGGTCGTCGGGGGCGCGCTCTCCATCGTCGCGTTCGCCGTCGTCGGCGGTATCCTGCTCGGGTACCTGCCCGTCGAGAGCGACGTCCTCCCCCTGCCCATCATGGCGGCCATCCCGGTGACGCCCCTGCTGATTCCGGGCTGGCTAGTCCGGCGCGAGGAGAAGAAGGTCCAGGACCGCGACAGCGAGTTCCCGAGTTTCATCCGGGCGCTCGGGGCGGTCGAGTCCGTCAAGCAGACCTCGACGGGCAACGTCCTCGAATCGCTCCGGAAGAAGGACTTCGGGTCGCTCACCAAGAACATCGACAACCTGTTCAAGCGCCTGAACATCCGCATCGACTCGACGCGCTCGTGGGCGCTCTTTGCGGCCGAGACGGGGTCGTACCTCATCCAGAAGTTCGGCGACATGTACGTCGAGGGCCGGCGGATGGGCGGCGACCCGAAGATGCTCGGGCAGGTCATCTCGCGGAACCTCGGCGAGGTCCTGAAGGTGCGCGAGCAGCGCCAGCAGGCGACGACGACGCTCATCGGCGTCCTCTACGGGCTGACCGCCGCCTCGGTGTTCTCCTTCTTCGTCGGGCTGGAGGTCGTCGAGTTGCTGATGCAGATCACCGAGGACATGGACCTGAGCGCGAGCCAGATGAGCTTCCTGCTGTCGACGAAGCAGTACGACATCCAGACCATCGAGTTCCTGCTCATCCTGACCATCGTGCTGAACGCGCTCCTCTCCTCCATCATGGTCCGCGTGACCGACCGTGGCCACATGCTGAGTGGGTACGTCCACTTCGTGGCACTCACCTGGACCGGGGCCCTCACGGCCGAGCTGACCCGGTACGTCGTGGACGCCCTCATCACGGTGTGAGCCACGACACACGCCGCGACTCAGCGCTCGAAACGGCAAGAGCCTTTATACCGATATGGACCCAGAATTCTGGTAGGAGACACGGATGTCACTGCACACCGAGAAACCGTACCTGCGGTCGATGCCCAGCACTCCGGGGGCCATGGAGGCCACCATGGAGTGGGCTCGCTACCTCGGTGAGACGTTCGGGACCAGCGGGGCGCTCAACTGCCTGCGGTACTACGAGCACCTCGGCTGGATCGCCCCGACCGTCCGCGACGCGATGGTGACCTACATCCGGGGGCTCTCCCTCGCGGAGATCCACAACCGGAAGTACGACGAGCCGGCGACGCTCGAGTACCCGCTCGAGACGCTCTCGGGGACCCCCTTCGGGACCCACGCCCGCTCGCTGAAGTACATCGCGAAGATGGCCGGCGACGACCTCGAAGAGCACCTGATGCTCGCCCGGCTGGCGGAACGCCGCGTCGAGAAGGACCTCGACGAGGACGAACCCGCCAGACAGGAGATCATCAGGGCCATCGGCGACGACTGACAGAACGTAAATAATTCTGATACATAGCTGCCAGAGTCACCAGTATGTAATCCTAATTACTATTACTTATTCTGTGGATTCAGTGCTCTTAGAGTGTAATTTTCTCCATTTTTCGACTAGCAAACTCGCCCGGTTTTCGGCCGTTATCCTTATGTCACAGAACCTTGGTTGGCCAATTGACTTATTACAGGTGCACCCTAGGATTCAGTCAGTACCTGGACGCGATACGAGGCTCCTGGTGGAAGCCCATCCCAGTGCGTTCGGAGAAGGCCAGAAGGTGACGACAAATGTACGACGACCCCGATTCCCGCTCGGTGTTCAGCGACCTCACGGCCGCTGCCACCGGCGACGATGGCGGTGAAGACCAGTACGAACTGACCATCGGCTCCGCGCCGAAAGCCGACGACAAGTCCGTCGAGCGCGAGCTCGACGAGATGCTCGAATCGGTCGAAGCGGCGCTACCGGCCGACCACGCGGACTTCGACGAGACCATCATCAAGGAGAACCTCGACGAGATACTCCTGATGCTCATCTCGCTGCGCGGCGAGACCCACGGCAAGGAGCTCATCTCCGACCTCACGCGCCTGTTCGACGCCCAGCTCAGCCCGGGGACGGTCTACCCCAGCCTGCACCAGCTAGAGGACGACGACACTCTCCGGATGCACAAGAAGGTCCGGACCAAGGAGTACTCCATCCAGGACGAACACCAGGTCCGCGTGACCGTCGAGCGCACGATGCTCCAGCACCTCGCGTTCGGCTACCTGCTCTACTCGTTCCTCCCCCGGCTCTAATCCTCGATATCCTCGGCGATGGACGCGAGACTGTCGCTGGGTTTCTCCAGTGCGGTGTAGAACGCGCGGTCTCCCGGGGCCCGCAGGCCGTACTGGAACTCGTCTTCGATGACGTCGACCAGCACCGACCCGCCAGCGCTGCGGTTGTGCTTCGAGCACCACTCGGCGAGGCGGTCCTCGCCGTTCTTCTCGCGCGCCGCCGACGGCGAGTCGTAGACGCCCGCGATGACCAGCCCGTCGCTGGTCAGGTGCGACTCGATGCGGGCGTGACGCTCCTTCCCGTCGAGCATCATCCGGACGACCTCGCCCTCGGGGAACTGTGCGGCCTCGTCGGCCGGGAGTTCGATTCGGAGGCGGTCGGTCGCCCCGTGTTTCTGTAACTTCGCTCGCACCGTCGGCACTGCATCGGAAGAAACGCGATCAGCCATACGTACCAATGGACCGTCACGGCTCGAATACCTGTCGCTCGTCGGGTGGGGCGCGAAAGAAGTGTCGTGGGCCGCGAGCGCGCGCCGAGGGGGCGACCCCTCAGGAGACCTACGACGCGCTCGGGACGGACCCGTCTGGTGGTCTTACTCTTCGTCTGCGTCTTCGTCGTCGTCGCCCTCGAGACCGAGGAGCTCGGCGACGGACTGCTCGCCCGTCTCGACGACCTTCGTGTTGATCTGGCTCGTCGCGTCGGAGACGACGCGGCCACGGATGGTCAGGCGCTTGCGCTGGCCCGGACGGTCGGGGTTGTAGCCGACCGACTGCTCCTTCATCAGGACCTCCTTGAGCTGGGCACCGGCGATGTCGGCGCGCATCGGCCGCCCGGCGTCGTCGGAGCCGCCCGTGATCTCGAGCGTGCAGCCGTCGAGGCCGACGGCGGCGCCGTCGACCGTGTCGCCGATCTCCTTGTTCATGAATCGGTTCGCGTCCTGTTCCTCTGCTTCGAGCTGGTGTGTCGCGCCCGTCTCGGGGTCCGCAACGACGACGTTGAAACTCGCCATAGTGCCTCCATCTCGTTCACCGTCGTTCAAAACTCCGTCGAAAGCACCCCGAAAGGTAAGTCGTCTGCCGTCGAACCAGCGGGTATGCAACCCGGCCGACTGGAACTCCGCCTCGAACGCGAGTTCGGGGGACAGGCTCACGTCGTCGTGCGCGAGGCCGTGGACCTCCGCGACTCCGGACAGTACCGGCAGGACGCGGGCCACGAGCTGACCGCGGAGGTCATCGTGGACAACCTCCGCGACGCGCCCGAGGGCGACGTGGTCGAGCGATGGAACTGGTGGCTCGGGTCGCTCGCGCTGGCCTACGGCGACGAGTACCAGTACTTCACCGTCAGGCAGACCCAGCGCGAGAACGGGACGTTCTGACCCCGTCGGGCGCAGGCCGAACCGACGAAGGGAAACACCTCGACTCGCAAGGTCCGGTAGATGCAGCTACGGTTCCTCGGCGGTGCGGGCGAGATCGGGCGCAGCGCCATCCTCGTGGACGACTCGCTGTTGCTCGACTTCGGGATGGCCTCGGGCAACCCCCCGCAGTACCCCGTCGACCAGCCGACGCCGGACGCGGTGGTCGTGAGCCACGGCCACCTCGACCACGTCGGTACCATCCCGGCCCTGCTCTCTGGCGACGCGCGCCCGCCGGTCCACTGGACGCCGCCGACCGCCGAACTCACGCAGGTCCTCGGGCGGGACACGCTGAAGCTCAACGGCGGCACCTACGACTGCCCGTTCACCGAGGCCGAGCTGAAGCGACTCACCGAGGTCTCGTGGACCCACGCCTACGGCGTCCCCTTCGAAGCCGCCGGCTACGAGGTGACGTTCTTCAACGCGGGCCACATCCCCGGCAGCGCCCACGTGCTGGTCGACGACGGCGACACCCGGTTGCTGTACTCCGGCGACTTCCACACCGAGAACCAGCGCCTCCTCGCCGGCTCGCGCGACCGGCCCGACGCCGACGTGGTCATCACCGAGGCGACCTACGCCGACACCCACCGCGACCCCCGCCCGGAGATAGAGAAACGGTTCGCCGAGAGCCTGAAGACGACCATCTGGGAGGGCGGGACCGTCGTCGTCCCCGCCTTCGGCATCGGTCGGACCCAGGAGATAATGTGCGTCTGTGCGGCCCATGACATCGACTGCTACGTCGACGGGATGGGGACGCGCGTCACCGACATCTTCCGGCGGTACCCGTCGTTCCTGCGCGACCCCGACGAACTGAAACGCGCCAGCGGCCACGCCCGGTTCGTCACCGGCCGGGACGGCCAGCGAAAGCGCATCGCGAAGCAGAACACGGTCATCATCACGACCTCGGGGATGCTCCACGGCGGGCCCGCGATGACCTACGTCCCGGAGATCCGCGACCACCCGGTGAACAAGATAGCTTTTACTGGATATCAGGTCGAGGGCACGCCGGGCCACCAGGCGCTCGAACACGGCCGGGCGGAGATCGACGGGCGGGTCATGCCCATCTCCGCCCAGACCGAGCAGTACGACTTCTCGGCCCACGCCGACGCGGACGCCCTGCGCGAGTTCCTCGACTCGTACCGGGACACCCCGGTCCTCGTGAACCACGGCGACGACTGCGCCGGGTTCGCCGCGGAGTTGCGCGAAGAGGGGTTCGAGGCGGCCGCGCCGGAGTTAGGTTCGACCGTCGAGGTCTGACCCCGCCGGTCGTCCGGCCGACCCCACCGCCTACACCTCGACCTGCAACTCGAACTCGTACCACGTCCCGCGATACTCGGCGACCGCGCCGGGGTAGACGGTGCGCGTCTCGTACTCGTCGTAGGGGCGGAGGTGGTCCTCGATGCCGAGCGCCCCGAGCACGCTCGACAGCCCGTCCGAGAGCGGCGGGTCTTCGAGGTAGCCCCGGACCTCCTCCGGGTCGACGGCGGTGTCGAGCACGTCCCTCGCGGCACTCGACAGCGACACCTCGGAGAACCGGGCGTCCGGGACGGTCGATTCGACGTACTCCTCGATGGCGGCCCACGAGTCGCCGACGGCCTCGAGCGAGAAGGTGCGCTCGGGTACCGTCACGGTCCGCTGGTCGGTGAACGGCCGGTAGTAGTCCTCGGCGTACTCGACGAAGTCGAAGGGTGGCTCTGGCACCAGGTCGCTGGCGGCCGGGTCCAGCCCGTCGTGGAACTGGACGACCGGCTGCTCGTCGAAGTCGGGCGTGCCGAGGAAGCCGTCGCTGCCGGCGTAGATGGCGTCGAGCGCCGCCTCGACCACGCGACGGTCGGCGTCCGAGAGCGACCCGAAGGGCTCCATCGCGACCGCGGCGTCGCCGTCGGGCTCGTCGGCCCGTTCGAACCCGAACACCCAGCGGTCGCGGTCGACCATCGTCTCCGCGACGCGGACGTGGTAGAAGGTGCCCTCGTGCCGGAGGAAGGCGGGTCGCGGCCGGGCGTGGTCGCCCCAGTACTCGTACTCCGTGAGGGGCCACTGGAGGGCCGTGACGCTGCCCGTGTCGAGGAGCGTCTCGACGTACCCGGACTTGCGCTCGCTCGTGTAGTCGACCCGCGTCTCGGCCCGGACGTCGGTCGGGTCCGGGATCAGGTACTGCCGGGCGAGCGAGTCCTCGAGGTCGTGGGCGAGGAGCTGGTAGCCCGACTGGCCGGTACCGAAACTGAGACAGCCGGCGGTCGCGGCCAGGCCCGCGGCGGTGCCGGCGAAGCGGAGGACGTCGCGGCGTGAGGGCTGCATGTCGTTGTGTCACCGAATCGAGAGTAGCGGGTAAACCTCTTGTGTTCGACCGGGCCGGTGGGTCTGGTCTCCGGGCGGTCCGGGCGGCCCGTCACCCCGCGAGGAACCGCCGAATCGGGGCGATCTGGGCCGCGACGTTCAGCCCCGGGGGATGCCCGCAGTCGAGTTCCAGCACCTCCGTCTCGGGCCGGCGCTCCAGCATCTCCTCGACGGTCGCCTCGTGCAGGATGTCGGACTCGCGCCCCCAGACCACGAACACCGGACACTCCAGCGACTCCCAGCGCCGCCACGCCTCGGCGTCGGACACGTCGTCCTCGCCCCGGAGCAGCGGCGTGACGATGCGCTCGTCGTAGTCCCGGGTGACCAGGCCGTCGTCGCGCCGGCGCATGCTCGTGAGGGTGAACCGGCGCCACTGGGCGTCGGTCTTCTCGTTCGATGTCGCGTAGGTCTCGCGGTACCAGTCCTCCAGGTCGGTGACCGTCTCGCAGACCGGCGGGTTCGTCAGGTACGACTCGATGCGGTCGACCCCGTCGTCGGCCTGCGTGAGGACCGGCCCGATGTCGTTGCAGACGAGGTGGGTGACCCGGCCGTCGAGGGCCGTACTCGCCAGCGTGATGCCCAGCAGTGCTCCCATCGAGGTGCCGACGTACCGGAACTCGTCGAGGTCGAGCGCGTCACAGAAACCGAGGACCGTGTCCCGCAGTGCCGGCCAGGTGTACCCGGTGTCGGGGTCGTCGGCCCACTCGCTCAGGCCGCGGCCGGGCATGTCCGGGCAGAGGACGCGGTAATCGTCGGCCAGCTCGCTGGCGAGTGGGTCGAAGTCCCGGCCGTTCCGGGAGAGGCCGTGGACGCAGACGACGACGGGGTCGTCGGGGTCGCCCCACGCCGAGTAGTGGAGTTCGGTGCCGTCGACGGTGACGAACTCGTCGGTTCTGGTCATGTGTACACGAGCCACGGTATGAGGTATAAATCGGGAGGCTAGCGCCGGACGCGGGGCTGCCGCCAACCCAACCTACACCTGCCCGGGCGTGGAAGTCGGTCCCATGGAGTACACACGACTCGGAGACACCGGTCTCGAGGTCTCCCGGCTCTGTCTCGGCTGCATGAACTTCGGCACCGGGCAGCCGTGGATGAACCACGACCGCGAGCAGTCACTGGCCGTCATCGACCGCGCTCGAGAGCACGGTATCAACTTCTTCGACACCGCCAACATCTACTCGACGGGCGAGAGCGAGGAGATCCTCGGCGAGGCCATCCAGGAGTACGACCGCTCCGAGCTGGCCATCGCGACGAAGGTCTACTTCCCGATGGGCGACGGCCCGAACCAGGGCGGCCTCTCGCGCAAGCACGTCCTCGACCAGGCCGAGGCGAGCCTCGACCGGCTGGGCACGGACTACATCGACCTCTACCAGATACACCGCTGGGACGACGAGACACCGATTTCGGAGACGCTCTCGGCGCTGGACCACCTCGTCGAGGAGGGGGTCGTCCGGTACGTCGGCGCGAGTTCGATGCCGGCCTGGAAGTTCACGAAGGCGCTGTACGAGGCCGACGTGGCGAACCACGAGCGCTTCGTCTCGATGCAGTGCGAGTACAACCTCGTCGACCGCCACGAGGAGGCGAACGTCCTGCCCGCCTGCCGGGACCAGGGTATCGGCGTCATCCCGTGGTCGCCCCTCGCCGGTGGCTTCCTCTCGGGCAAGTACGAGCGCGGCGAGGAGCCCGAGGAGGGCCGCGCCGCGAGCGACGAGTACACCCGCGAGCGGTTCACCGAGGACGGCTGGGCCGTCCTCGACGTGGTCCGCGACCTGGCCGACCAGAAGGACGCGACGCCGACGCAGGTCAGCCTCGCGTGGCTGTTGCACAGGGAACTCGTCGACGCCCCCATCGTCGGCGCGAAGTCGGTCGACCACCTCGACGAGGACGTTGGCGCGCTCGACGTCGACCTGACCGACGAGGAGATGGCACGCCTCGAGGAACCCATCACGCCGGTCTGGAACCGGGACATCGGCGACGTATGAGCTTCGACGCATCCCAGGTGTCGACGGTCACGTTCGACTCCTACAGCACGCTCGTGGACGTGGAGGCCGCAGAGGAGGCCCTGGCCGCCCGCGTCGACGACCCGGAGCCGGTCTCGCGGCTGTGGCGCGCCCGGTCGCTCGAGTACACCTTCGTCGGCAACCAGGTCGACGTGTACAAGCCGTTCTACGCGGTGAACCGGGACGCCCTGACGTACGCGCTGGAGGCCCACGACGTCGACGTCTCGGCGGACGAACGCGAGGAGATACTGTCGGTGTACCACGAACTGGACGTCTTCGACGACGTGCGCGACGGCGTCGAACGCCTGCGAGACGCCGGTTACGACACATACGTCCTCTCGAACGGGAACCCCGAGATGCTGGACTCGATGGTCGAGCACGCGAACATCGGCGACCTGCTCGACGGCGTCATCAGCGCCCACGAGGTGGAGACGTTCAAACCCGACGCCGAGTTGTACCGCCACGCCGCCGGGCGGACCGGGACGCCCATCGACCAGATCGCGCACGTCACGGCGGGCTGGTTCGACGTGCTCGGCGCCCAGCACGCCGGGATGCAGGGCGTCTGGGTCGACAGGAAGGACACCCCCTGGGAACCCTTCGGTGCCGACCCGGACCTGACGGTGACGGGGTTCGAGGCACTGGTGTCCCGGCTCGGGTAGTTCCGCCCGACTGCTCAGGGATACAGCCGGTAGAAGCGGTAGCGCTCGTGTTCGATGGGGAGCACCTCGACGCGCTCGAAGCCGGCCTCGTCGGCGTAGAAGCGCAGGGTGTCGGGACGCATGACCGCGCCGGTCCCCGCGGAGGGCTGTTCGGCCAGCCCCACGGGCAGGCAGTGCAGCACGCTCCAGCCGTAGGTGAGCCAGTCGTACTCCAGTTCGTCCCCGAAGCCGTCGCCGACCCGGCGGTCCATCACGAGGACGGAGCCGTGCTCGCCGGCGAGGTCGCGCATCGCCGAGAGCGCGCCGACCGGGTCCGCGAGTTCGTGGACGCACTCGAACGCGAGGACGAGGTCGTAGGGCTCGTCGGTCGTCAGGTCGGCCACGTCGGCCTGCTGGACGTCGACGCGGTCGACGAGGCCGAACTCGGCGACGTGTCGCCGCGCCGATTCGACGGCGCGCCCGTCGGTGTCGAACGCGTCGACGTGGACCGTCGGGTAGGTGTCGGCGACGCCGATGGCCGCGAACCCGTGCCCGCAGCAGACGTCGGCGACGCGGGCGTCCTCGAGGTGGAGGCGCGCGTCCACGTCCGGGAGGGCCTGGAGCCACTCCCGGCCGAGGAGGTCGAGGTACGCCGGGCGGTTCAGCCGGCCCTGCCCCTCGCGGTAGTCGTCGCCGTAGGCCTCGCGGGGGACGCCCTCGCCCGTCCGGAACGCCTCGACGACGGCCGAGATGGGGGTCGCCGCGCCGACGAACAGCTGGGCGAAGGGGGCCAGGAAGCGCTCGCTCTCCAGGTCGGTGAGTATCTCGACGTGGGCCGGGGGCAGCGAGTACCGGCGCTCCTCGGCGGGTTTCGCCGGGTCGTCGACGGCGAGGATGCCGGAGACGGTCTGCTGTTCGCACCACTCGCGGACGTACCGGTCGTGGGTGTCGGTCTCGGCCGCCAGTTCGGCGGCGGTCAGGGGGGAGTCACCGGCGAGGGCGTGGTAGAACCCGAGGGTGTCGCCGATGTAGATGGCGAAGACGTCGAACGCGCCGGCCATGGCTCCGAGGAGCCGTTCCGCGAACGCGTCGCGCTCCGCATCTGTGGCCAGGGTTGCCATAGCCGTACAGAGGACGCCCGAGACACTAAACCGTCGTGTCGGGGTGTGAGACAACTCCTATCCGGGTATTCAGGGACGATGAGACGTCCGGATGAGGGGTCGCTGGTGTGGGGCGGTCGGTACCGGCGACCGCCCGGAGGACCCCACGGCCGTGCGTCTCGGGTGCCAGCAGGAGCAACTATCTTGATGCCATCGCGCGATTGTGCCGGTATGACGGACCCGTTCGTCGTCGTCGGTGGTGACGCCGCCGGCCTCAGCGCCGCGAGCAAGTGCAAACGCGAGGACCCCGACCGCGAGGTGGTGGTCTTCGAGAAGGGCTCGTGGGTGTCCTACGCCCACTGCGGGATGCCGTACTTCGTGAAGGGCGAGGTGGAATCGCTGGACCGCTTGCTCTCGCTCTCGCCCGAGGACGTGGCCGACCGCGGCATCGACCTGCGACGGAACCACGAGGTGCTGTCGGTCGACACGGACGCGAAGACCGTGACCGTCCGGGGGCGCCACGACGAGACGTTCGAACAGCCCTACGGCGACCTGCTCGTCGCCACCGGGGCCCACGCCGTCACGAGCCCCATCGATGGCGCGGACTGCGAGGGCGCGTTCACGATGCACGGCCTCGACTCGGCGGCCCGGACGCGGGCGTTCCTGCTGGACCCCGACGTCGACGCCGTGGCCGACGTGGGCGGTGAGCCGTACGTCGACGAGGAGGAGGTGCGCCACTACGGCGCCATGGAGCCGCCGGAATCGGTCGCCATCGTCGGCGGGGGCTACGTCGGCGTCGAGATGGCGGAGGCGTTCTCGGCGCACGACCTCGACGTCCACCTGTTCCAGCGGAGCGAGCACGTCCTGAAGCCCTTCGGGGAGGCGGTCGCCGACCGCGTCGAGGACCACCTGCGCGAGCAGGGCGTCACCCTGCACCTGAAGAGCGAGGTCGAGGGCATCCGGAGCGACGCCGACGGCCGGGTCGAGGCCATCGCCTTCGACGGGCAGGCCATCGCGGTCGAGATGGCGCTGGTCGGTATCGGCATCCGCCCGAACACGGGTATCGTGGAAGGGACACCGGTCGAACTCGGTGACTCCGGGGCCATCGCGGTCGACGACTACGGTCGGACGAACGTCGAATCGGTCTACGCGGCCGGCGACGTGGCCGAGATGCGCCACGCCGTCACGGGCGAGCCGGACTGGGTGCCCCTCGGCCTCACGGCGAACCGGGCCGGGCGCGCCATCGGCCAGACCGTCGCGGGTGGCCCCGACGCCGACCCCGAGCCGGTCGGCGACATCGCGGGGACCGCGGTGGTCAAGGCGTTCGAGCAGGAGTGCGGCCGGACGGGCATCGTCGACCTCGACGCCGCCCGCGAGCACGGCTTCGACCCGGTGTCCGAGACCATCACGTCCCGGTCGCGCTCGGGCTACTACCCCGGGGCGGCCGAGACGACCGTCACGCTCGTCGCTGACCGCACCTCCGGGCGCTTGCTCGGCGGGACCATCGTCGGCACCGACCGGGCCGCCATCCGCATCGACGTCCTCGCGATGGCGCTGGAGCAGGACGCGACGGTCGCCGAACTCGAACGGACCGACCTCGCCTACGCCCCGCCGTTCGCCCCGGTCTGGGACCCCATCCTGACCGCGGCGAAGGTGCTCCGCGGTTCCATGTGACACGTGAGCGCGGTGCTACCACGCGTCCTATAATATTTATTACCTTTTGGACCCTCCAGAGGGCTGCTATGACAGGGGGAGACCGCTCGACACAGCACCGCACATCGACCATCGGGCGCCGACAGTTCGTCGGCGCACTCGGGGCGGCCGGCCTCGTCTCGACCGCCGGCTGCCTCGGCGGCGTCCTCGGGACCGGCGAGCCGACCGAGAGCATCGACGCGACCTACGGCTGGATCGGCGAGACCGCCGACACCGAGCCCGCGAAGGAGCCCGACCACACCGTGACGCTCTCGATCCGACCCCGCGAGCAGGGCCCGCCGGAGTTCTTCTTCGAGCCGACCGGCCTCGCCATCGAGTCGGGTGACGTCGTCAAGTTCGTCGCGGCCTCGCCGGACCACGCCGTCAACGCGTTCCACACCGACTTCGGCCGGACGCCCCGCGTCCCCGAGGGCACCCCCGGGCTGACCTCACCCATGCTGAAGCCCGGCTCGTACTGGCTCTACGAGTTCGAGACCACCGGCGTGTACGACCTCGTCTGCACGCCCCACGAGACCTTCGGCATGGTCATGCGCGTCGTCGTCGAGGAGGCGACCGGCCCCGGTGCGTCGCAGGCGACCGCCGAGCAGACCGGCCAGCTCCGCCCGCCGATGGAGGCCGCCGTCCGCGTCCTCAACGACGAGGCGCTGGCGCCCGACGCCATCCTCGACGCCGGCCGCGTCTCCTGGGAGGACCTCGCCGCCGAGAGCAAGGCCCCCGCCGGGGGCGGCGACCACGGCGGCGAGTAGGACGACGAGAACACGACAGCAGCAGAGGCGCGAGCCACCGTCGCCGGGGCCCGACTACCGGTCCCGGTCGCGGTCGAGCGTCGCCCGGACGCCGAAGTCGTACTCGACGCCGGTGAGGTCCTCCGAGACGTCCCAGAGGCGTTCTGCGGTCGCCACGTCGTAGGAGCGGTCGCTGGAGCGTTGCTTCTCCGGGGACCCGCGCATGTCCATGAACCCGCCCGGCCCGACGTACTCGCCGCCGGCCACGTCGTAGGCCGTCGCGGCGTACAGCATCGGGAGCGCCCCCTGCGCCGCCGACTGCGCCATGACCGCGTTCGCGACCTTCATCATCCAGAGCCGCAGGGTGGAGCCCGACTGCTCGGGGCCGCGGCGCTGGAGGTTCGTGGCCGCGTAGCCGGGGTGACAGGCCACGCTGAGGACGTTCTCGATGTCGGCCTCGTCGAGCAGGCGGTCGAACTCGTAGGCGAACAGGACGTTCGCCAACTTGCTCTGGGCGTAGGCGTCCCATTCGTCGTAGTCGTCCTCGCCGTGGAGGTCGTCGAAGTCGATGCGGCCGCGCTCGTGCAGGCCACTGGACTGGGTGACGACGCGCGTCTCGCCCTCGGTCTGGTGGAGTGCGTCGAGGAGGTGACCGGTCAGCGCGAAGTGCCCGAGGTGGTTCACGCCGAACTGCATCTCGAAGCCGTCTCGCGTCTCCTGCCGGGGGATGGCCATCACGCCGGCGTTGTTGCAGAGGACGTGGAGTTCGTCGTAGTCCTCCTGGAAGGCCTCCGTGAAGACGCGGACCGATTCCAGCGACGCGAGGTCGCACTCGCGCACGTCGAGGTCCGCGTCCGGGACCGACTGCTGGATCTCCCGGACCGCCCGTTCGCCCTTCTCGACGCTCCGGCAGGCCAGCACGACCGTCGCACCCTTCTCGGCGAAGGTCTTCGTCGCCTCGTAGCCGAGCCCACTGTTCGCCCCCGTCACGACGACGACCTTGCCGCGCTGGGCGGGCATGTCGTCTCGCGTCCACTTGCTCATGTTGGTTGTCGTATAGGGGGCGGGGGTTGAAGGTCGTACTGCTGTCGGCGGTCCGTCCGGGCGGGGTCACCGTCGGTCACCATCGCCAGAAGCCCCGCCCAGTCCACCGCGACACGGACACATTTCAGTCCCGCCCGCGACGGTTCTCACGAACACGATGCCAGTCCAGAACCAGGCGGATACCTTCGACATCGGCGGCGAGTACACGGTCAAGCGACTCGGGTTCGGCGCGATGCGGCTCACGGGCGAGGACATCATCGGTCGGCCCGAGGACGAGGCGTACGCACACGAGGTCCTCCAGCGCGCGGTCGACCTCGGCGTGGACATGATAGACACCGCGGACTCCTACGGCCCGGGCGTCTCCGAGCGCCTCATCGGGGAGGCGCTGGACACGACACGCGACGACCTCGTCGTGGCGACGAAGGGCGGCCTCCTCCGGAACCGCGAGGGCGAGTGGCTCCCGATGGGCGACCCGGACTACCTCCGGAACGCGCACCTCTGCTCGCTCGACCGCCTCGGCGTCGAGAGCATCGACCTCTACCAGTACCACCGGCCCGACCCGGACACCGACTTCGAGGAATCGATGCAGGCGCTCGCCGCACTCAAGGACGACGGGGTCGTCGACCACGTCGGCGTGAGCAACGTCACGGTCGAGCAACTCGACACGGCCCGCGAGGTCGTCGACGTCGCGACGGTACAGAACCGCTACAACGTCGCCTATCGCGACGAGGCCGACGTCCTCGAGGCCTGCGAGGACTACGGTATCGGCTTCATCCCGTGGTACCCGCTGGCCGCGGGCGACCTCGACTCGGTCGGCGACGCTCTCGACGACGTGGCCGACGCCCACGACGCCTCCCACCAGCAGATCGCGCTGGCGTGGCTGCTGCACCGCTCCGACGTGACCCTCCCGATTCCGGGCACGTCGAGCATCGAGCACTTAGAGGAGAACGTCGCCGCGTCGGCCATCGAACTCACCGACGACGAGGTGTCGCGGCTCACCGCGGCCGGCGAGTAGGCCGTGATTCGGTAACGGTTTTCTCGGCGGCGGGAGTACCCCGACGCGAATGCCGGGACTCGTCGCCGCCATCGAACAGCAGTTCACCGCGTGGTTCGGCCACAGCGCCCTGCTCTGGGGGCTGGTCGGCGGCGTCGTCATCGCGGCGATGAACATGCTCGGCGCGCTGCTCGTCTTCGTCTGGGACGACCCGTCCGAGCGCGCCCTCGACGCGGCCCTCGGGTTCGCCGCCGGCGTGATGCTCTCGGCGAGTTACACGAGCCTCATCCTGCCGGGCATCGAACTCGCCGGCGGGCGCCTCCTGCCGGTCGTCGTCGGCTTCTTCGCCGGCGTGGCGCTGCTCGACCGGGCCGACGAGTGGGTGCCCCACGTCCACGTCGCCATCACGGGCAGGAAGCGACTGGAGGGTCGCGGCGACGACGCCCGGGTCGCGTCCGTCCTGCTGTTCATCGTCGCCATCACGCTGCACAACATGCCCGAGGGGCTGGCGGTCGGGGTCGGCTTCGGCTCCGCGGCCATCGACCCGGGCGCGACCCTCGACGGCCAGAGCGCGCTGGGCAACGCGCTCTCGCTCATGCTCGCCATCGGCATCCAGAACATCCCCGAGGGGCTGGCGGTGTCCATCGCGGCCATCAACGCCGGGCTCGGCAAGCGTTTCTACGCCGCCTTCGCCGGCATCCGGGCCGGCCTCGTCGAGATTCCGCTCGCGCTGTTCGGCGCGCTGGCGGTGTCGCTCGCCGAGCCGATCCTCCCCTACGCGATGGGCTTCGCGGCCGGCGGGATGCTGTTCGTCATCAGCGACGAGATCGTCCCCGAGACCCACGCCCGCGGGCACGAACGCGTCGCGACCATCGGGACGATGGTCGGCGTGATGGTGATGCTCTCGCTCGACGTGGCGCTCGGGTGAGGCGGCCGCCAGCACAGTGTGAACAGCTCTGTTGCGTACGTTTCACATCCTCAGCGTGTGCTTTTGGTCTTCCAGCCCTGACCCTCGCGTATGCCCACCATTCCCTCCACACCGGGCGCCAGCGAGAGCCGACCGAAGGCGACGCTGTTCTGCCCGGACTGCGACCACGCGTCCCCGGCCGACGGCGACTGGGTCCTCGTGGACCACCCCTCCGGCACCGCCTACGACTGCCCCGACTGCGAGACGACCATCACCGTCCGCCCGACGTTCGACGAGTCAGACGCGCGTGACGGCCGCGCCGGCCTCGCGTTCGCGCCGCTGGCCGCCTGGTCCGACTACCTCCAGGCGGTCCAGCGCGCCGCCGCGTCCTGGTACCCGTCGCTCTGACAGGTCGACGCGGCCGACGACCCACCCGACCGCCCCCGCGACCGGTACGGGCTTTTTCCCTCTCCAGTCCGTTTTCTTATACATGACACTCGGTGGCTTACACCACATCGCCCTCGGCGTCCCGGACGTCCCCACCGCAGAATCGTTCTACTGCGAGCTGTTCGACCTCGACGTGCTGTTCCGGGAGGGGAGCCTCGACGGGGACTTCGGGGCCCTCCCCGAGGGCATGGAGTGGCCCGAAGCCGACGCCGCCGGCGTCGACCCGGGGCTGACGTTCGTCGGTCGCGACGACCTCGCGCTCGCGCTCGCCCACGACCCCTCGACGCCCGAGGGCGGTCACGTCGACCACATCGCACTGACCGTGAGCGACGCGGAACTCGGCGCCATCTGCGACCGCGCCCGCGAACTGGACTGCGGCGTCGACCAGCGCGAGACCGCCGCCTTCGTCGTCGATACCTACGGCATCGAGTGGGAACTCAACACGAGCAGTCCGCCGCCGGAGACGCCGTTCAAGACGCTCGACGTCTGAACCGGGGCTACTCGTCGCCGCCAGCCGCCGTCTCGGCGGACTTCTCCAGCGCCGCCGCCAGCGTCCGCGCCTGGTCCGGGTCGAGCGAGAGTTCGTCGACGTGGGCGGGCAGGTGCTGTTCCGTCATGTTGTCGAGTTCCAGTTGCAGGAGGACGTTCCCGTCGTCGTCGGTGGTGACGTTCGCCACCGAGAAGCCCTCCTCTGTGAAGTCGTGGCCCCGCGCCTCGGCGTCGACGAGGTCGAGGGTCGTGTACGCGTTGACCTTGAGCAGTCGGTCGGCCATGTGCGGCGTGAGGAGGGCAGGGCACTTAGGCCGCTCGTCGGCGGCGGGATTGGGCGCGAGTTGCGCCGCGCGGGCAACCAGACGTGACAGCCAGTAAACTTTTCAGCAGCTATCGATAGGTTGCGGGTATGAAACGACGGGCGCTGCTGGGGGCGCTATCGGGGGTCGCCGTGGCCGGCTGCCTGCGGTTGAGCTCCGGTGAGGAGGACCGGACAGGACGGATGTCGGTCCGGACGAGCAGTACGGCCACCGCGACGAAGACGGCGGCCGAGACCGACCCGCAGACGACCACCGGGCGGGTCGGCGAGCTGGAGTACCCGAGTGGGCTCTCCGACGACGGTATCGGCCGGTTCCTCTTCGCGTTCCACACGCAGGCGCTCTCGCAGGCGAGCTTCCACACGAAGTGGTCGAAGGTCGACGCCGACAACTCGCGGATGGAGTGGCAGAAGGAGTACCGGGTCGACGACGGGACGGCCTACGGCTCGTGGACCCGGGCCCACCTCGGCACCCCGTGCGAGATATACCGGGACAGCACCGACGGCTTCTGGCGCGAGGACGTGGGCGACCACTACACCTACGGGAACGACCGGCAGGACTACGCGGTCCGTGAGCTCACCTGGAAACTGGAACTCGAACCGCTGCTCCGTGCGGCGGCGTGGAACAAGCCGACACTCGTCACGGAGGAGTACCCTGCCGTCTGGCGCGTCGAATCCGCGGGGATCGCGGACGAGACCGCGGTCCCGGACCACTACGGGGGGACGCTACAGGACCTGTCAGTGACGGCCGAGGTCGACGAGAACGCCATCATCCGGTCGGTCGAGGCGACCTACCGAGTCGACCAGCCCGACGGAGACACGAGGGCGTTCCTGAGCAGGTTCGAACTCGACTCCCTCGGGCAGGTGTCGGTCAGCGAACCGGCGTGGGTGGCCACCGCGGCGGACGAGGTCCCAACGGTCTCGGCCACCTTCACCGACGACCGACGGTTCGTGAAACTGACCATCGACTCCGGCGCCCGGATCGAACCGGAGAGCGTCGTCTACGTCCCCGAAGAGAACGGCCCGAACGCGTGGGAGCACCACCTCGACGACCCCATCGAGCCCGGCGTCGAGGTGTACCTCTACAGGGACGGTTCCCCCGACGCCTTCGGGAGCCTGAACCTCGTCCGAGGCGCGAAACCGACGGGGGTCACCCCCTCGCGGTTCGCGCCCGGGTCACGGGTGTTGGCCCGCCGCCGGAGCAGCGAGTACTTCGACCCCGTCGCCGTCGAGTGAGAGACAGCCGTTCTCCGTCGAGGCCGACTGCCCGCGACGGTCCCCCAGGTAATCCTCAAATACCAGCCGCGCGACCGGACAGGTATGGTCGACGTCTCGACTATCCAACCGTTGCTCGTGGGAGTGCTCGCGCTGGCGGTCCTCGTCAAGAGCGCGCAGGGGGCGGTCGGGGCGCTCATCCGACTCGCCAAGCACTACGACGTCCCCGACGTGGTCGTCGGCGTGACCATCGTCGCGGTCGGGACGAGCCTGCCCGAGATCGGCTCGCACGTCATCGCGTCGCTGGGCATCGTCTCCGGGACGCTCGACTTCACCGTGGCCTCGGCGACGGTCCTCGGCGGGAACATGGGCTCGTCGGTGACCCAGCAGTTGCTGCTGTTCGGCATCTTCCTCGTGGGGTACGGGCGCTACCACCCGCGCAGCACCTTCCTCAGGTCGACGTTCGTCCCGATGGTGCTGGCGTCCGTGCTCGTCCTGCTGGTCGCGGTCGACGGGACGATATCGCGCCTCGACGGCCTCCTGCTCCTGGCGGCGTACGCGGCGCACACGTACTACGCCGTGACCCACCGCGAGCGCGGTGGGGTGCCCCCGGAGCCCGAGAGCAAGCGCGTGGGGCGTGACGCCGCCATCGCGGTGCTGGGGCTGGTCGGCGTCATCGTCGGGGCCTACGTCGTGCTCGAGGCCGTCGAGCTGGTCGTCGACCGGCTCCGCCTCGGCGGGTCGATGGTCGGCCTCGTCACCATCGGGCTCGCGGCTGCCCTGCCAGAGCTCTCGACCGTCTTCGAGGGGCTGCGCCGGCGCGCCCCCGACATCGCCATCGGGACGCTCGTCGGGAGCAACATCGTGAACCCGCTGCTCGCCATCGGGCTGGGCGGCGCCATCTCGACGTACCAGGTCCCGCAGGCGGTCGTGGTGTGGGACCTCCCGGTGAAGGTCCTCGCGGGGGTCGCCGTACTCGGCTGGCTGTGGACGCTCGGGAAGGGCAGCCTCGGCAGGAGGGAGGGGTTCTACATGATAATGGCCTACTTCGCCTTCGTCAGCGGTCGATTGCTGCTGTTCGCCGGGCAGTGAGGGCGAGAGCGAGAGTGAGAACGAAACCGAGAGAGCGAGAGCGCGAAAGTGAGAACGAGAGCGCGGTCAGTCGTCGGCGTCCGCCAGCGGCGTGCCGTCCGCCGCGTTCGGGGCCGGGCTCGCGTCCATCGAGTCCTCCTCGGCGTAGGGGTACCACGTCCGCTTCGTGTTGTGCATGAACGGGTCCTCGTAGCTGGTCTCCTCGGGTTCGACGAGTTCCGCGAGTTCCTCGGCGTCGCGCGAAGCGACGAAGGCCCGGAAGCTCTCCTCACCCTCGCGCTGGGCCTCGAAGTTCGCGAGCAGGTTCTCGATGGCGCCCGGGACCTCGTCGGCCGGGACGCGCTCGGTGACCCACTCCGCGAACTGGGGCTCCTCGCCGAGGCCGCCGCCGAGGCCGATGTCGAGGGCCTCGACCGGCTCGCCGTCCTTGCGCGTCTTCATGCCGCGCAGGGAGACGTCGGCGATCTGGGGCTGGGCGCAGGAGGCCGTACAGCCCGAGAGGTGGATGTGGAAGTCCTCGATGCCCTCGGGCAGGTCGACGTGCTCCTTCAGCCAGCGAGCGTAGCGCACCTGCCGGTTCTTCGTCTCCACGATGGAGAGCGAGCAGAACTCGGTGCCGGTACAGGCGATGGAGCCACGCATGAACGGGTGCGGGTCCGGCGAGTAGTGCTCGAAGACCGGCTCCGAAAGCAGGTCGTCGAGGTTCTCCTCGGGGACGTCCGTGAGGATGATGTTCTGGCGCTGGGTGAGGCGTGCCTCGCCGGAGGCGTACTCCTCGGCGGCGTCGGCCATCGCGATGACGTCGTCCGCGCCGACGCGGCCCACGAGGCAGTTCAGGCCGACGTAGTAGTTGCCGTCGTCCTGCTCGTGGATACCCACGTGGTCGTGGTGGCCGCCCTTCTCGTAGCCGGCGTTGTAGGTGTACTCCGAGCGGAGGTCCTCGCCGGCGGTGTGGAGTTCGAAGTCGACGAACTCCTCCTGGAGCGTCTCGCGGAGCTTCTCGGTGCCCCACTCGTCGACGAGGAACTTGATGCGGGCGTTGTAGCGGTCCTCGCGGTCACCGTACTCGCGGAACAGCGCCGAGATGCCGCCGGCGACGTCGGCGACGCGCTCGGGCGTCGCGAACACGTCGATGTCGCGGGCGAGGCGGGGCTCGTTCCGGGAGAGGCCGCCGCCAACGCGGATGTTGTAGCCCTCGACCTGTTCGCCGTCGATCTCCTTCGTGGCGGGTTCGAGCGCGAGGTCGTTGATGTCGCCCTGGCCACAGCCCTCGCGGCAGCCGGTGACGGAGACCTTCCACTTCCGGGGGAGGTTCGAGTGCTCCTCGTTGCCCTTGAAGCGGTCGTTGAGCTCGTGGATGGTCGGCAGCGCGTCGACGTGCTCGTGCTTGTCCTTGCCGGCGACCGGACAGCCGACGATGTTGCGCCAGGAGTCACCGCAGGCCTGCAGGGTCGAGAGGCCCACGGACTCGAGTTCGTCCCAGATGTCGGGCACGTCCTCGATGTTGATCCAGTGGAGCTGGATGGCCTGACGGGTGGTCACGTCGGCCCAGCCGTTCCCGAACTCGGGGTTCTCGGCGGGGCCCTGCGAGTACTCCTTCGCGACCTCTCCGATCTTCCGGAGCTGGCCGGGTTCGAGCACGCCTGCCGGCGGCCCGATGCGCATCATGAAGTAGGACTCCTGGCCGGCGCGCTGGTGGTACAGGCCGTACCACTTGAAGCGCTCGAACCACGCGTCTCGCTCGTCCTCCGGGATGGCGTCCCAGCCCTCCTCGGCGAACCGTTCCATGTGGGCGCGGATGTCCGTGCCGTAGAGCTCGGACTTCCACTCCTCGACGTCGGTCGGCATAGAAACGCATACCGGCTCTAGCACTAAACCAGCCCCTCCCTCGTCAGGTAGCCCCGGTACTCCCGCCTACCGGAGATTCTTGCCAGGTTCGAGCGTCGCCCGGAGTTCGGTGGGGTCGAAGGCGTGGAAGTCGCCGTCGCTGACCCGGCCAACCGGCAGCCAGTCGAGGAAGCCCTCGGTCCCGCAGTCGATGCACTGGCCGACCGCACACACCTCGACGCGGTGGCGGTCGACCCCGACCTCGGTGAACGCCTCGAGGACCACGTAGGCGACCTCACAGTCACAGAAGTCGGTCGTCGCGAGCGGCCAGATGTCGCTGTTGGGCACCTGTCGCTCGTTGTTGACGCTGATCCACGCGCCGTCGTCGAGGACCCGCAGTTGCGTGGCCATACCGTCAGTACGACACCGGGACGCCTTCGTCCTTCGCCTCGTGCAAGGGTTCGCGTCGTCGGTGACGCCACCCGTGGCCCGAACCGCCAGCAGGCGGCCGGATCACCCGACCACGTGCCGTCACAGGTACCGGCGGCAGTATCCGGTATCGGGTAGTGGCGGACACGATTGTGTCTGGAGCGTCGGTTATACCCCTTCCTGTCATAGGAGGCATCGATGACCGACGAGTCGACACCCGAACGCCAGCACGCGTCAGCAGACGTCGCTCCCGAGCTGTACGAACCGGAGGGAGAGCGATGACGCGCCAGAACGTCGAACGCGACCCCGACGAGGACGACACCGAGAACGAACGCCACGACGAGCACCTTCGCGACGTGGACGTCGGCGCTGGCTGTACCGAGATCTGGGAGCACCTCTCCGACCAGCGCGACGAGGAGTGACCGGCGCACACCAGCGAGGCGCTTTTCACTGATGACGGTGAATCCTCCCCCATGACAGACGACCCTCCGACCGGTGCCGGCCGTGAATCGCCGGTCGGCGAGCCCGTCATCCGCGGCGACCCCGCGGTGACCGGCGAACGCGCCCGGGACGCGGTCGAGTTCGACCCCGACGACCCCGAGAGCGTCGCCGAGGCCGCCGACACGGTGCGCCGGTTCGCACAGAACACGGTCGGCGGTAGCGACAACGTCTACATGCTCCGCGGGGCGGCCGCCTGCGCCGCACTCGTCCGCGGGACCGGCTCCTACAAGGTCGCAGCCGAGCGCGCCGGCGACCCCGCGACCGTCTCGTTCATCCGGAAGTGGGCCCGCGTCCACGACCTCCCCCAGTCCATCCGCCGGCACGTCGCGATGGGCCACATCGCCCCGACCGCCGCCAAGCACATCGCCCGCGTCGGCGGCGAGGCCCGGTTCCACCTCGCGTGGGCCACCCTCGACGGCGACCTCACGGTCCGCCAGGTCCGCACCGTCGCCAGCGCCGTCAACGACGGCGTCCCCGTCGAGGAGGCGCTCGCAGAACACGACGTGTCCCTCGGCGAACTCACCGTGACGCTCCCCGCCGACGTCTACCGCGAACTCCGCCGACACGCCGCCATCGAGAGCAAGTCCGTCGACGAGGCCGTCTCGGACGCCCTCTCCGACTACCTCTGATTCTCGCGGCAGAAGCGTTCGACCGCGTCCGAGAGCACCGCGCCCGCCGTCAGCACCTCCGCGAAGTCGACGGTCTCGTTCGGGAAGTGCGCCTGCTCGATGCTCCCCGGCCCGAACAGCACGGTCGGGATACCGGCCGCCTCGTAGTGCCGGCTGTCCGCCCCGTAGGTCGCCCCCCGGGGCTCGCTGTCCAGCCCGGCCGCCGCGGCCGCGGCCTGCACCGCGCCGACGACCGGCTCTCCGGGGTCGACCTCGGCGGACTCGAACTGGATGGAGAAGCGCTCGAACTCGGGCGGGTGCTCGCTGAGCCACTCGCTCTCCTCGGCCACCGACTCGAGGCGCTCGCGGAACTCGGCCTCCACGTCGGCGACAGTCTCGCCCGGTGCGACCCCGATGCGCACCTGTGCGACCAGCTCGTCGGGCACCGCCGAGGCCCAGTTCCCCGCATCGACCGTCCCGAAGCTCACCGGCCACTTGATGGGGAAGTCCTCGTAGAGGGGATGGGTCACGCGCTCCTCGCGCTCGGTCTCCAGGTCCGCGAACGCGTGGCGGACCGTCTCGAAGTGCGGCAGCACCGACTCGCCGCGCCAGCGCGTCGCCGCGTGTGCCGACCGCCCCTCGAGGCGAAGCTCCATCATGACGCTCCCCTCGACGGCCGTCACCACGTCCAGCTCGGTCGGCTCGGTGACGATGGCCGCGTCCCGGTCGAAGGGGTACGGGTTCGACAGCGCCGCCGCAGCCGCGCCGATACCGCCCTCCTCCTCGCCAGCCACCGACTCGACCACGATGCGCCCGTCGAACTCCCCCTCCGTTGCGAGGTGGCGGGCCACGAACACCGCGACCGCCAGCCCCGCCTTCATGTCGGCCGCACCCCGGGCCGTCACGCGCGAACCGTCCCACGCCGGCTCGAAGGGGTCGGTGTCCCACGCGCTCTCGGTCACCGGCACCACGTCGACGTGCCCGTTCAGGACGATGGTCGGCCCGGCCGCCGGGTCACCGACCTCGACCACGCCAGCGACGCTCGGCCGCGCGACCGTCTCGATCTCGGCGGGGTCGTCCGGGAACGAGGGGTGCTCTGCCAGCTCGTCGGCGTCGGCGAGCCACTCGTACGTCTCGAACCCGAACGCCTCGAACTGCTCGCGAAGCCAGCGCTGGGCCGCCAGCTCGCCACCGTCGGTCGTGTCGAATCGTAACAGCTCTTCGAGGAACCCCCGCAACTCCGCGTCCCAGCTGGCGAACTCGGTCATGGTTGCGAGCACGACAGCGCCCGTGAAAACACTCTCGCAACGACCCCGACAGAACGATAATCATTTAACCGTGCCCGGGCCAATTTCGGGGTACGGGGCCGGTAGCTCAGTTCGGCAGAGCGTCTGGCTTTTAACCAGACGGTCGGGGGTTCAAGTCCCTCCCGGCCCGTTTTCCTGCGAACGACAGTGAGCAGTGAAAACGCCATCGAGGACTGGAACCAGCGAGCGAAACGAACATAGTGAGTGGAGCGAGTGAGGTTCAAGTCCCTCCCGGCCCGCTTCTGCGAAGTCACGGACGTGACGAGCAGCGCGGCCAGAGGGTCTTGAAGAGACCAGGCGCGCGCAGCGAAGCGAGCACGTCTGGGGGTAGTTCAAGTCCCTCCCGGCCCGTTTTCCTGCGAACGACAGTGAGCAGTGAAAACGCCATCGAGGACTGGAACCAGCGAGCGAAACGAACGTAGTGAGTGGAGCGAGTGAGGTTCACGTCCCTCCCGGCCCGCTTCTGCGAAGTCACGGACGTGACGAGCGGCGCGACTGGATGGACCTGAAGAGACCGGTCCGTCGAGTAGCGACGCTGGTGAGCAGCCAGCGCGGAGAACGAGACGAGCAACTAGCGTGGTGGAATCCTGAATCGAAACGAGACGGGAAGAAGCGAGGCCGTTACTCCTTGCGCGGCAGGAACGCCAGTCCGACCAGCAGGACGAGCGCGGTGCCACCGACGAGGACGACGCCCCAGAGCCCGTTGATGCGCTCGTGGAAGCGGTCCTCGGTCTCGAGGGAGGCCATGAGCTCCTTCTGGGCGGCCTCACCACGCTTGAGCTGGACCGACTCGCCGTCCGGGAAGTGTGCCGCGTACTCGACGCCGTTGAGCGTCACGTTCGCGTTCTGGCCGAACGAGACCTCGTTCTCCTTGGGCTGCGTCCAGGTGAACGTGAGGGTCTCCGGCTCGCGGGTCACCGTGCTCTGGTTGCCCTTGAAGTTGTAGGTGTCGCCGGTGATCTCGAGCGTCTGCCGGCCGATGGAGTCGTTGTTCGCGATGTACTCCTCGACGGTGACAGCCTGGCGGTCCGGCTGGTCGAGGTCGCCGTCGATGTACTGGGTACCGTTGACCCACTGCGGGCTGTACTGGTCACCGGGCTCCCAGCGCAGGGTCACCTCGTTCGGGGAGGAGGTGTTCGCGATGAACGCGCGGTAGGTCGTGTTCTGGTAGGTGACCGTGGTGTTGTTCGTCCACGTCTCGGAGGTCGTCGCCGACTCGTTCACCCAGACCAGTTTGGCCGTGTAGGTGACGCCGCCACCACCGCCGTGGCCGCCGCCGGACGATTCACTGGCGGACACCTCGGTCGCGTTGTACTGTCGACCGTCGACTGTGAGGGTGTCCCCCGATGTCAGCGTCGCGTCCGGATTCTCGAGTCCCACTTCCGGGGCCTCTGCGATCGTGATGAACGCGTACGCCCCCGCCGTGAGTGCGAGGAATAAGGCGACGTACGCCGCCGCTGCTCGTCGTTGCATGTGTGGGGCGTAGTACGCCCCGCGTATAACGATTACTAACTCCCGCAACCGGTTCGAGCGCCCCTCACAGCCGGTTCTCTGTCGACACGTCCTGCTGGCGCGAATCCCACGGCGGTAGACCCTTCCCACTGCCCCATCAATCACGGTACCATGGGACTGTACGACTCTCTGGCCGACCTCGACCTCCAGGTCGACGACTACGAGCTGACCCGCCACGAACGCGACACCTCCAGTGACTTCACCCGCGTCTCGACCGTGTTCGAACTCCACGGCGACGGCCACGTCGGGCGCGGCGAGGACGTCACCTACGACACCCCCGACCACGACGCACTCCTCGACGCACACGACTTCGACTTCGCGGGCACGTACACGCACGAGACCTTCTCCGAATCGCTCGACGACGTGTCCCTCTTTCCACAGCCCCCCGAGCGCGACACCGCCCGCCACTACCGACGCTGGGCCGTCGAGAGCGCCGCGCTCGACCTCGCGCTCAAACAGGCAGGGACCTCTCTGGGTGAGGTGCTCGGCCGGTCCTACGACCCGGTTCGCTTCATCGTCAGCACCCGGCTCGGTGACCCGCCGACCTTCGACCGTATCGACGACATCCACGACGTCTTCCCCGACGCCGAGTTCAAACTCGACCCGACGCCCGACTGGGACGACGACCTCGTCGCCGACCTCGCCGCGACCGACGCCGTCCGCGTCCTCGACCTCAAGGGCCTCTACGAGGGCACCAGCGTCGACCAGGAACCCGACCCGGAGCTCTACCGCCGTGTCGTCGAGGGGTTCCCGGACGCCGTCATCGAAGACCCCGCCCTCACCGACGAGACCCGCCACGTCTTCGACGGCCACGAGGGCCGCGTGAGCTGGGACTACCCGATAACCGGCATCGAGAGCGTCGAATCACTCCCGTTCGCCCCCGACTGGCTCAACATCAAACCCTCCCGGTTCGGGACGGTCCAGTCCCTCCTCGACACCATCGACTACTGCGACGAACACGACATCACGATGTACGGTGGCGGCCAGTTCGAACTCTCGGTCGGGCGCGAGCACATCCAGACACTCGCCTCGCTGTTCTACCCCGAGGCGCCAAACGACGTGGCTCCGGGCGGCTACAACGACCCCGAACTCGCCGACGACCTGCCGGAGAGTCCGCTTCCCGCACCGGACGCGGCCACCGGTCTCGACTGGGGGTGACGGGGCGGAAGAGAGCAGTCGCTCACGGATCGAGTACGAAAGAAGCCAAGGGCCGGATTTGAACCGGCGATGGGCGGCTCTGCAGGCCGCTGCGTTCGGCCGGACTCTGCCACCTTGGCACGCAGCAGATACTACTGCTTTCTGGCGTTTAAACGTAGCGATACGGTGTTGCCACTGTGGGCTGGTAGCTGCCCGGAGCGCACTGTCGGCACTCCCGGGCCATAAATGAAGAAAGCCACACACCCACGACGGGTGTGTGGCTCGTAGTATGAATGGAGGCGGCGAATGGGTTTTCCCAGAGGCTCGCGCACTCCAGTACTCGCCCAAACGCAGGTGAGCTTAACTTCCGTGTTCGGGATGGGTACGGGTGTAACCTCACCGCTCTGGCCGCCTTAACGCCGATTCGCGGAATCGAACCGCGACCATGATCCAATATCGGTGGTCTTGAAACCAGTGTGTAAACGCAATCCAGTTAACGCCTGGACCTTCCACCAGAACGGTGAAGATCCCAGTATGCGGTATGATTGTGTGGCTCGACCTGTTAGTGCTCGCGGGCTGAACGTCTCGTTGCCTTGACGCGTACACCCCGAGTCTATCGAACTCGTCTTCTACGAGTGGTCTCA